>NZ_JBQCIF010000075.1:0-48533 GCF_051953955.1 Trinickia sp.
GCTGACCGAACTGACGCTGGCCGCGTTCGCTACGTTGGCGTGGAGCCTATTGCCGGACGGGCCGGTGCGCGCGGGTGCGTTCCTACTGGCAACGACGACGTGGATCGGCACGCTGACGATCAATGCCAGTCCGTTCATGCGTTTCGACGGCTACTTCCTGCTGTCCGATTGGCTCGACATGCCGAATCTGCACGACCGCGCTTTTGCCTTCGGCCGGTGGTGGATGCGCGAGCGGCTGTTCGGTCTGCGCGATCCGCAGCCCGAGCCGTGTGCGCCGCGGCGCCGGCGCTTCTTGATCGGGTTCTCGTTTGCGACTTGGCTCTATCGGCTCGTGGTGTTCTTCTCGATCGCCCTGGTCGTTTATCACACGTTTTTCAAGGCGCTGGGACTGGCGCTGTTTTGCGTCGAGTTCGGGTGGTTCATCGCGCGGCCGATCGTGCGTGAAGTGACGGCGTCCTGGCAGCACCGCACCGCGTTGCGCTGGTGCCGCGAGACGCGGCGCACCGCGGCGGTGGGCGCAATGTTGCTCGCGTTCGTCGTGCTGCCGTGGCACGGTGGGGTCGGCGCGCCGGCCGTGCTCGGACCGTTGCACGCGCAAGGGCTCTATGTGCCGGAAGGCGCATACCTCACCGACGCGCCGATTGCGCGCGACGGGCAGCGAGCGCGTGCGGGTGACGTGCTGGCCGTGCTGGCGTCGCCTGATCTCGTACATAAGCTGAAGGCGGCGCAAGCCGATGAAGCATTGCTGCGCTGGGAAGTCGAGCAGCAGGCGTTCGATCAGCGGCTGCTCGAGCAGGGCGTGGCGCTGCATCGCCGCTGGGATGCGGCTCGGCAAACGGTCGCGGGGCTCGAGGCGGAAGTCGCGCAATTGACGCTGCGCGCGCCGTTCGACGGCCTCGTGCAAACCGATGAAGCGCTGGCCCCCGGCACTTGGCTGCCGCGTGGCGAGCACATATTCGACGTCGTCGGGGCTAAGGGCGTGAAAGGCGAAGCGTTCATCGGCGAGAACGATGCGGCGCGTGTCGCGCCCGGTGACCGCGTGACGTTCGTTGCCTCGTTGCCTGAAACGGGCGCAGTCGATTGCGTGGTGACGGCAGTGGATCGCGTCAACCTCGGTACGCTCGATGTGCCTTCGCTCGCGAGCGTCTATGGCGGGCCGCTGCCGGTCCAGCAGCAGCCGGGTACGCACCAACTCGTGCCGTTGGCGGCAACCTATCGCGTGCGAATCGGCGAGTGCCCGGCGGGCAACGCGTGGCCGCGCGAGATCACCGGTACGGCGACGATCGGCGGCGCACGGCAAAGCTTCGCTTGGCGTGGACTCAAATGGCTTGCGTCGGTGTTCGAACGCGAGGGTGGGGCTTGACAGTGACAGGGGATAGAGGGCGGCGTGCCGACTATCTGTCCAATCCAAGTGCGCAAGAATAAAGGCCCTGCGTATGCAGGGCCCTCAAGAATTGGGGGCTTGAGCCGATGGGATGCAGCAAATGTGCTACCACACCCGTACGGGTCGCGCCCCACGTAGACTGTGGATCAACGCTAGTTTGCCCGTTGACCGAACGCTAATACTATCTCGTATGCTCACAGTCGTCAATTCGCTGGAGAAAACCGCTGTTGTAAGGCTTTTAGAGTTTCTTTCGGACCGAAAGCCCTGGTATCGGTGCTTATGGGGCATCGACGTCGTGTTAGCCATGGATGAGCTGTACGAGGCCTGTGCTGTTGTGAGACAAGGCCATCTCAGTGAAGCGGCAATTAGGCGGATGGCGTCTTCGATCCAGAAACGAGTTGGGGTGCATCCTGCCTTTACCGAATCGGAAAAGCAGTTTCTGCGTCAGCAAATGCAGCAAGTGCCGCGCGCTGACAGCGCGGCTCACTTCGGGATTCGAGAGCTTTCCGTTCGCGTCGCAGCCGATTACCTCGCGCGATGGGGGAGGGCAGTCGCTGCAGGGAAGTTCACGGTCGAGCGCTTCGCTCGCAGCGTTGCCGCTCATCTGCTCGATTCAGGGTTTGCGGGTCAATATCTACACGACATCATTAAGGCTAGGCTCGCTGCGCCGGAGCCCATCACGCTGCCAGAGCTTTGCGATGCGCTGCAGGAGGAGATGTCGGCAAACCCTTTGCGGGAGTTCGACGTGTTGCTGGCCTTTGCCACTATTCCGCAACTGCCCAACGGCGTGCCCTCCTCATGGCTGCAGGGCGCGGCCGTCACGGCGTGGCTGAGAGAACAGGGCTTCGACACAGCCGGAGTCCGATCCCCGGTAGCGATGGTCGTCAAGGTGCAGGCCAGAGATGACATTGGCGCCGCGCAAGCCGCGCGCGACGAGGCTGACCGCTACGCCGCTCGCGCTCTTATTGCTACAGGGGAGCCATTGAACCGCATCCCGATGCTTTGGGTCAAAGGGAGTGCCGCCCCGGTCTTCATGAAAAGGGACTCCAGAGGCGTGGGGGTAAAGGAGCTGTTTCGAGAGGACCGCGTTTTTTCGGCCGATGCGAGCCAGAGTGTGGATGCTGCGCTGGAGCTGCTGGCGCATCTGGAAGGCAGTTCTCCGCCGGCCGCGGTGGCCGGCGGTTGGGGCGCGATCGAAGGGTTACTCGCCGACCCGAGTGACCGCGCCACCGCGGCGGACAATCTTGCCACGCTCGTCACGTGTTCTTTTCCGCGTGCTGAACTCACGGCGTTGTCTTATCGTGCGCAGTATCGGCACCCTGACCAGTGCGCAGAGCTCGAGAGCAGCCAGACAAATCGCGAGCGCTCCCGCATCGTGGCCAAGATGATCATCGACGGACGGATGCCGGAGATGCCGGGGGTTTCGGACCAGGCGGCCGTGGCTCGATTGAAGAAGCTGTTTGCGAATCCCGGCCATGAGTTGCAGACCATTCGCGAAGCGATCGGGGAGTCGTTTCACCGGCTTTATCGGCAGCGTAACTTGATCCTTCACGGCGCTCGCCTCGATAGCGTGGCGCTTACCGCTAGTCTTCGCACAGTAGCGAAGCTCGTCGGTGCCGGAATGGATCGCATCACGCACGGACACTATGTTCAAAATTTGAGGCCACTCGAGTTGGTCGCCAAGGCCAACCTGGCGCTCGCGCTCGTCAGTCGAGAGTCGCCATTGGCCTGCGTAGACTTGCTGGAAGTCAATTGATCCGGCACCAGTGGTCTTTTGTCTTCATAGCGGCCTATGCAGAGCTCGGTTTCCCCGTAAAAGCCGAAATCGGTCTGTCGACCGTCCGCTTCAATCCCGCCGAGAACGCCTTCATCCCTTCGATGAGCGATCAACGCCGTGACCCACTACGTTTGGCCCGGGCGGGCCGTGCGCGAGCGGGGATTCAGCGTGCGGCATACCGTGTTCGGTTTAGCGATGCATCAAGCCGCAGCCGTTTTCTGGGCATTGTGCCAACTAGTGAACCGCCGTCAGCCGTTACGCGGTGCTCTTGGCGGAGCAAACGATCGTCGCGCTCCGACGCGGCATCCGCGACCAGCGCAGCAAGAGCGGAAACCCGACGCATCCGATAGCGGCGACGGCGGTGACGAACGCGGCGAGGGAAGCGACGGTGCCCGGCAGCGCCGCGACGAGGTAAATGGCGAGCGAGCCCGCGATCATGTGCATCGCGCCCATGAGCCCCGAGGCGGCTCCCGCGTTGTCGGGAAAGCTCGTGACGCCGCCCGCGAACGAGAGCGGCAGCATGAAGCCATTCGCCAATGCCACGACCGACATCGCAAGAATCATCGGCACCGGTGTCGTCCCATGGAGCGCACCGGCGAGGAGCAGGCACAGCGCGCCGGCCGCGAGTATCGCGAGCCCGACGCCGATCAGCCGGTCGATGCCGTACGTCTTGGCGAGTCGCCGAGAGATCAGATTGCCGGCGATATACGTGACCGACAGGCTCATGTAGCAGTAGCTGATCGTCTTCGTCGATAACCCCATGCCGACGAGAATCACCGGTGAGGCCGCCAGATATCCGAGATAGACGGCATAGCCGACGCACAGATTGAGCGCGTACTGCCAGAACTGCGGCTTGACGAGCAGCATCGGATAGCTGAGGAACGTGCGCGCCACGTTGCTGTGGCGTGCCGTCTTCGGCACCGTCTCGGGGATATAGGCGATGAGCAGCAGCGCGGCGATGACGCCAAGCGCGGCCGTGAAGAGGAACGGCGCACGCCACGACACGTAGGCCGTGATGTAGCCGCCGACGAGCGGAGAGAGCGCCGGCGAAGCACCGACGATCGGCATGATCGTCGTGAACGTGTGAGCGGCCTTCTTCGTATCGAAGATGTCGCTGACGATCGCTCGGCCGATCACCATGCCGGCGCCCGCGCCGAGCGCCTGGATCACGCGTGCGAGCCCGAATGCCTCGACGTTCGGGGCGAGGGCGCAGCCGATCGAGGCCGCCGCATAGAGCAACATGCCGCCGATGACGAGACGGCGCCGTCCATAGGCATCGGAGAGCGGCCCGTAGAGCGCCTGCGCGAGCGCGAGGCCGACGATGTAGACGCTGAACGTGTGCTGCAGCGACGAGATCGGCGCGCCGAAGGCGTGCGCGGCGAGCGGCATCCCGGGCAGGTTGATGTCGGAGGCGACGAGTCCGCTCGCGCTCAGCAGCACGAGCGTGACGAGCAGCACGCCTTGAGGGATGGCGATACGAGACGGGTTCATGGCAATGGTTCCTTTTCTTGCGATCTTGCCGGCTGTGGAGGAGCGCCAGTCGTGGAGGACGGGGGCGAAGCTCGCGTGCGCGGGCCGAATGCATCGGGTACAGGATCGAAGCTTAATGAGGGGATATAATGCAGTCCAAGACTTAATGCGTCAGACTTGATGCAAAAAAGGACATAACATGGAACTGCAGCAGCTCCGGTATTTCGTGGCGGTGGCGGAAAGCGAGCACGTCGCGCGTGCCGCCGAGCGGCTTCATATTTCGCAATCGCCGCTCTCCCGCCAGATCCGTCAACTCGAGGATCATCTCGGGCTGCAACTGTTCGAGCGCGTCAAGCAACGCGTGCGGCTGACGCCGGCCGGGCGCGACTTCCTGGAGCAGGCGCGTGATCTGTTGAGTCGCGCCGAGCGGATGGAGGACCGGGCACGGCAGGTCGGCAAGGGCGAGGCCTGCTCGCTGTCGATCGGCTATTGCGAAGGCATCATCCACAACGGGCGGCTGCCGGCCGCGCTGCGCCATTTCCGCTCGGCGCACCCGCGCGTGAGCCTGAAGTTGGCCGCCATGCGCTCGGGCGAGCAGATCGATGCGCTCGAGCGCGCGCTGATCGACATCGCTTTCGTCTACAACTTGCCGAAGCCGAGCGAATCGCTGGCGAGCCGCCTCTTGACGAGCGAGCCGTTCGTCCTCGCGCTGGCCGACGACCACCCATTGGCGAAGAAGAGCATGATCGCGCCGAGCGATCTCGACGGCATGCCGTGGATCGCACTGCCGAAATCGATCAACCCGGCAGCGCGCGAGCGCTTTCTCGACGCCTGCGCGGCCAGCGGCTTCACGCCCGATATCCAATTCGAAGTCGCGCAGGTGTCGACGACGCTCGGGCTCGTCAGCGCGCGGCTCGGCGCAGCGGTCATGCAGGCGAGCATGCGGCGGATGAGCCCGCCCGGCGTCGTATTCAAGCCGATCGATTGGCTGCCGCTCTCTGTCCACATTCACATACTGTGGCGCGCCCGGGCACAAACGGCAGGCATGCGCCATTTCATGCGAGCGCTCGAAGAGACGGATGGGCAGACGAGCGAGGGAAGCGGCATGAGCGCCGTCAGCGCTTGATTAGGTTGTTCGAATAGGCGAGCGCTACCGCATGGCTGCGGCTCGATGCGCTTAGTTTCGTGCGGATGTTCGCGACGTGAAATTTGACCGTGCGTTCGCTGATGCCGAGAATCGCCGCGATCTCCCAGTTGGTCTTGCCTTCCTTCAACCAATCGAGCACCGTGCACTCACGATCGGTCAGCGGCGCGAATCCGGCAGGCGGCGCGCTCGCGATATCGATACGGACATCGGCGTCGCGCGGGGGGAACGAGACCGGGCGGTGCGGCCCTTCGACATTGCTCATCGCTCATCACTCCTCCGTATGCTTGGAAGCAGCATATAGCGGAGGAACCCGTTCACGCCATCGGCGGGCTCACATGGAGGCTATGTGCGATTTGCGATGCTGCTCGTCGCGCCGTGTCGTGTCGTGTCGTGTCGAAGACGCGGGCGCATCGCAAGACGGCAGCGACCCGAAGGCCGGCGCCGATTTGCCGATGACCCCAATGCTCCTCGGCCCATGCCCTCCATGCCGCCGTCACTTCGCCACGATCGTTTCAGCGTCGTTGTTGCCGGCTCCGCAGATCGGCGCCGAGAGCGCGAGCTGCGTCGAGGGGCGCCTGCCGTAGCGCAGCGCGTCCACGAACCCGGCGACGTCCGCCTTCGCTCTCGCGAGTGGCGTGGCAATGCGCGAGATGAACGCCTGGGAGGGCGTAATGATCTGAACGTTGCCCATCATCCCCGCATCCTCATGGTCGAGCACATGGCAGTGCATGACGAACTCGCCTGTGAAATCCTTGTACTGCGTGCGCATGACGACCGTGTACCCGGGCTTGATGAAGACGGTGTCCAGAAACACGCCGTGCAGCGAACAGTATTGCCGATCGCCCGTGGCAAGCTCCGCAGCCGTGCAATTGCCGCTCGAATCGTAGATCGAGACGCCGTGCGGGTCGAGAATATCGACGACCTCGAACGGATTGACGTGAATGTGGAAGACGTGACCGCCGTTGGCGCCGGCCGTCAGGTGCCACTCGTCAGTCGTGCCCAATACGCCGGTGTAGTCGATGCGCGACGGATCGTAGGTCTGGCCGTTCATCGTGAATTGCGGTGCGCCGCCCGCGAAGCCGACGTTCATGACCATCGGCACTTGCTTATCGATCGGTCCGACGAGCGGCTTTTCCGGCGCGAAGACATGGGTGTCGAGCGTGCGCAGATCGGCGAGCACGTCGGCCGGCAGATCGCGATTTGCGTCGACGAGACGATTGCGCACGTATTGCCAGTACTTCGAATGGCCAAGGCCATCGGGCGCGTAGTCGGGAATGTCGTTGCCCGGGCCGACGCGCAGGAAGGCGAGCAGGCGCCGATCTTTCACTTTGCTCGCGCCGGCCTGATAGGCGATCGTGGTGGCGGCATCGGCCGCTTCGTCGAGCACGCAGTAGAGGCCAGGCCTCGGAAACGCCGTCAGCACGTCGCGGCGATAGCCGGGATTGAGCGTCGTCACGTCTTGTTCGACCATCGCGCTGCGCGTCAAGCCGTCGTCGGCGATGTCGATCTGCTTCACGACTTCGCCGCTGCACAACTGATCGAGCGTCGTTACGCGTTGTGCGGGGCTGCGCTGGCCGGAGAGAAGCGCGCTGGCCGCTTGCGTAGCTTCGTTGACGTCTTGCGCATTGGCCGCCGCCGCATTGGTGCGGCCCAGTGCGGCGAGGTTCGCTTGGACGACCTTCAGGTTGATCGTATCGCGAGCGCCGCCGTGAACGAGTCGCCAACGCTGGATTTGGCCTGCTGGCAAGAATCCGTTGGCGGACGGGAACAGCGGCTGCACGACGCCGTTGATCTGCGTATAGCGGCCCGAGATCGCCCACGTCGAATTGTGCTGCCCCGCGTGATCCGCGCGCGGATCGGCGACGAAATTCAACTGCCCCGTGTAGTTGCGCAACTCGCCGACGCTCCCGGACGGGCAGAGCCATTCGAAGGTCGTGGGATCGGCGAGGGGCACGGTGGCTTGTGCGTTGGCGAAACAGCCGTATTCGATTTGCTGGAACAGGAAAACGTGCTCGGGGAACGACGTTCCCCAGCGTTCGTGAAGGATCGTGTCGATGTCGGCCATGCCGCCGTTCGCGGCACGACGCGCCGCCGTGCGATGACCGCGGACGATCAGCACGCCTTCCATGCCGCTCGCGGCGTCGATGGCGACCGAGCCGTGATGGTGCGAGTGATACCAGAACGTCCCGGCCGGATGATCGGCCGGGATCTGATAGACGTAGTTGGCCGAATCGCCTGGCGGCACGCTGATGAACACGTTGTCGCTATTGCCCGACGGCGAGACGTGCAGACCGTGCGTGTGCAGGTTGACCGTGTTGAAGCAGTGCGGCGTGTCGTGGGCGGCGTTGGGCGGGCAGGTCGTAGCCGATTCGGGCGGCAGCGTGTTGTTGAGCCGCACCTTGAGCGTTTGCCCTGGAACGACGTTGATCGTCGGGCCTGTGGGGCAGCCGTTGTAGCCACGCACCCTGACCTGATCGTAGGCGTTCGTCGACGGGTTGTAGATGCTGTACGACGAGTAGCTTGCATCGAGCGTAACCGTGCGGGAAGTGTCGGCGACGTAGCCAGGGCCGCTGCAGCGTGCCGGGATGGCCGTTGGCTGGGTACTCGCGCGCATGAGCGGCTGCGCTGAAGCGGGGGCGGCGCCCGGTGCGCCCTCCAAATCGACGAACGAGCGAGCCGAACTGGGCGCTGCCGATGCGAGCGTGGCGAGCGACAACGACGCGCAGGCCGCCACCGCGGCAATGACCCGAGTGAGTGACCGCATGAATAAACTCCGCGTAGCGATTTCTTGTGGGGAGTGTTGCAAGCGCGGTGTGCGGGAAATGCGATTGCCGCCGCGGTTACCACCGATTGCTCGGCAGGAAGGCTAGCAACCCGGTCATCGAAAAAAAATGGATGTACTTAAAAGCAATATTTGTTGTCCGAAAAATGCGCTTTTGTTTGGGCGACTAGGGCGACTAGGGCGCGGGCGAAGAAGGCCCCGCCAGGGTGGCCGGGTCGTCGTTAGGCGCCGGGGAAGTAGAGCTTGACGAGTGCGAGGGCGACGCCAAGCAATCCTGCTCCCTCGATCATGGGAATCCAGCGCGTTTGGAGGTTCAGCTTGCGCGTTTCGGATTCGAGCTTCGACTTTTCGGCGTCGGCCTTCAGCTTTTCGGATTCGAGCTTCGACTTTTCGGTGTCGAGCTTCGACTTTTCGGTGTCGAGCTTAGACTTTTCGGTGTCGAGCTTAGACTTTTCGGCATCGGCCTTCAGCTTCTCGGATTCGAGCTTCGATTTCTCGGTGTCGAGCTTCAGCTTTTCGGCATCGGCCTTTAGCCTCTCGGCGACGAGCTTCATGGTTTCCACCTGCAGCTTGTGGATGTCCGCGTGGAGCCTTGCGATCTCTGGGTCGGCCATCGGCCTGTCCATCGTGGTGTCCATGTTCGTCCTTCAAAAATTGGCGGGGCGCGGACGCGAAACTTCTCGGGCGTCGTGCTCGGCGCTATGGGTGCCGGACTCTGCGATCGAGTAGTCCGGTAGCGCCAAGCAGTGTGACGCAACGGGAGGAGAAGCGGCTATGGTGGACGTTTTTTCGGACGAAGTGACGTGGTCAAGCGCTTCGATTCTTGACGGGATGTCCTTATGCTCGCAATACAGTCGTGACCGATGACCGCCTTGCGAAACCAGGCTGGATCAGGACGCGGTTACTCGGGATGCCAGAGAGGCCGTATGTGGCCGCGGCATAGTCTCTACTTCTGGCTCGCGTTAAAAGCGGGAGGATTACCGAGTAACCCGCGGTATGAGATGGGGGAGGTATTCCAGCATCAGTTGCTGAACGACCTCGGCCTGTAATGGACCGTGAAGCGCTCTAGTGTGTTCTCTGTATCAGTCGAGCGCGGCCCGAGACTCTTCTGAGCATTTGAGGCAGTTTGGCGAATGAGGTACTCGCGGCCCGATTGTTGGCGCCAGAACATCGATCCGCTCACGCTGCTTGCTTCTTTTCGCGTGCGCTCTCGCTCGACGAAGACCGACTGCGCATCGATGTACTGGCGTCGCGCATCTTCCTCGATATCGGTGATCAGGTACTTTTTCAGTAAAGTTTCCATGTTTTTGAACTTATGCTGAAAACGTAAAATAATCAAATGGATGGGCTAGCCGGTGGCGCTGGAAACGATACCTTGGGTATGCTGGCCGAGGCCATGCGTCGCGGAAAATGGGATACGGCGGAGATCGAGGCGACCACGAACATTGGCAACTGAGCTGGGACACCGGCTCGCCGGTGCGTCAATGCGGTTGACACTTCATTGACAGTCGGAAAAGAAAAAGGGGTTGCGCTCACACGCAACCCCTCGACTTCTTGGTAGGCCGTACTGGATTCGAACCAGTGACCAACGGATTAAAAGTCCGCTGCTCTACCAGCTGAGCTAACGACCCAAAGAGGCGAGATTATATCGGCCCCGACTGGGCTCGTCAACATCGAACCCGGAGCCGCGACCCTCTGCCACTACTTGGTCTGCGCGAGCTTTTGCTGCGCCGCTTGCGCGACGTCCGATCCGCTGTACTCCGACAGGATCTGCTGCAACGTCCTGCGAGCCGCGGCCTTTTGCCCCTGCTCGAGTTGGTTGTTCGCAATCGCCAGCAGTGCCTCCGGCGCCCGCGGATGCTGCGGATAGTTCTTCACGATGCCCTGCCAAATGGCCGTCGAGCCCTTGTAGTCGTGCAGCGCATACAGCGCGTTGCCGAGCCAGTACTGCGCGGTCGGCTGATAAGGGCTCTGCGGATATTTGGCGATGAAGCTGCGGAATGCCGCCGCCGCACCTTTGAAATCGCCGCTGCGAAACTGCTGCGAGGCCGCGTTGAACGCATCCGTTTCACCAGGCTGCACCGTGCCTTGGACGCCGTCGACCGTCTGCGTCTGCGGCTCGAGCTTCTTGAGCCGCCCATCCAGATCGGTGTAGTAGTCCTTTTGCTGCTTCTGCAAGGTCGCGACCTGGTTCGCCAGATCCTCATTTTGTCCCCGCAGCGTCGCGATCTGCTGATTGAGCTGATCGAGGCGCCCCTGCTGATCGATCAGGGTGCGCTGTGCCGCGGAAAGCTGAGTCGTGAGGTTATCCGTCTTCGCGCGCAAGTCGAGAATGGCTTGGCGCGCCTGGTCATCGTCGAACAGACCGGCGTGGGCCGGCCCCGCGACAAACGCCGAGGCGGCCACGCATGCGGCTGCGGTACCGCGCAGCCAGGAGAAACGGTGCGTCATACGCGTTGTCACCCGTTACGAATTACTGATAGATGATATCCGCACGGCGGTTTTGCGCCCACGAAGCTTCATCATGACCGAGCGCCACCGGCTTTTCCTTGCCGAGGCTCACGGCTTCGATTTGCGACGCAGGCACGCCGTCGGCTTCCAGCGCTTGCGCCACGGCTTGCGCACGCTTCTGACCCAGCGCGAGGTTGTACTCGGCCGTGCCGCGCTCATCCGTGTTGCCTTGGATCAGGATGTGGCGTGCCGGGTGGCTCGTCAGGTAATGAGCATGCGCTTGCAGCAGCGACTGGTATTCGTCCTTGACCGAGTAGCTGTCGAAGTCGAAGTACACGCTGCGCTTGGCCAGCGGGCTGTTCGGGTTGTTCAGTTCGTCAACCGTCACGGGCGCGACCGCGTTCGGGTTCGGTTGCGTGCTGACCGCGCCTTGCGTCGGGTTCTCGTTCAGCTTCGTGCCCGAGTGGCAAGCTGCCAATGCGCTAACGAGTGCCACGGCAAACGCGATACGAAGTTTGGACTTCATTTTTTACTCTCCTTGTGTGTCATTGCATAAAAGGACCCCAAGACGGCTCGGTCACAGTGCCGCCCCGAACGGACAAGATCTGCCGCGTTCGACCATCGGTCGAAACAGCGGCCAACACGCCACGGCCGTTCACCTGAGTGGCGTAAAGAATGTACTGACCATTCGCCGCGAAGCTCGGCGATTCGTCATGTGTCGTATCGGTCAGCGCCGTGGCGACGCCGGTCTCCAGGTCCTGGACATATAGCTTGAACGCCCCGCCCACGCGCGAAATATAGGCGAGTTCCTTGCCGTCCGGGCTCACGCGCGGGCTCGTATTGTAGTTGCCCGTGAACGTCACGCGCTGCGCCGCGCCGGCGCTTTCGCCTTGCGCGGGCATCTTGTAGATCTGCGGCTGGCCGCCCCGGTCGCTCGTGAAGTAGATCCACTGGCCGTCGGGCGAGTAGAACGGCTCCGTATCGATCGACGTGCTGTGCGACAGGCGCCGCAGGCCCGTCCCGTTCGCATTGACCGCGTAGATCTGCGTGTTGCCCGTCAGCGTCAATGCAACGGCGACCGTCTTGCCGTCCGGCGACCAGGCGGGCGCGCTGTTGCTGCCCTTCTGATCGGAGATGATCACGCGGCGCCCCGTCGGCAGATCGTGAATGTAGACGATCGGCTTGCGCTTTTCGAACGAGACGTAGGCCACCTTCGTGCCGTCGGGCGACCAGGCCGGCGAGATGATCGGCTCGGGGCTCGAGAGTGCGATATGCGCGTCTTGGCCGTCCGAGTCGGAAATCTGCAGTTGATAACGGTTGCCGACTTTGACGACGTACGACAGCCGCGTCGCAAAGACGCCGCGCGTGCCGAGCAGCTTCTGATAAATGTAATCGGCGATCTTGTGCGCGGTCAGTCGCATGCTGTCCGCGGGCGTCGTGAACGACAGGCCGCCGAGGCTCTGCCCCTTGACCGTGTCGTACAGCCGGAATCGCACGTCGTACTGGCCGTTCGCATTGCGCTGCACGCTGCCCGCGACGAACGCGTTGGCGCCCTTGGCCTTCCAGGCGCCCAAATCGACGGAATCGGTTTCGGAGACGGGCGTGGAGCCGGCATCGACGATCGAAAACTTGCCGCTGCGCTGCAAGTCCTGACGCACGATTTCACTGATGGATTGCGGCGCACCCGTTTCGCCCGCGAAGTTGGCCGTCGCGATCGGATACTGCGTGGAGCCGACGCCCGTGACGAGAACGTTCAGTTGGGCGTGCGCCGCACCGGCCGCCGCGATCAGGCACGATGCCAACAAAGTCCTCAAGCCTAGCTTCGTCATCAAACTCATGCTGGAAATCCCAAAAAACGAAAAAATGGCACGACAGCAAAGAGACTACGCAATGCAGGAATCGTTCCTGACGGGGTCGGGTTCGTCGAGTCCGCCGGCATGGGGCTTGCCGCTCAGCCCGCCGGCCGCAACGTGATCAGGAACGACGCCGGCGCTTTCCCGTTGACGTCGAGCGGCATCGGGTTGGACGCGTTCACGGCGTTCAGCGCGGCCTGATCCCACTGCGGATTGCCGCTGCCTTTCTGGATCGAGGCCGACAACAACTGCCCGTCTGGCGCGCAGTGGACCGAGACGACAGTCTCGAGGCCCGCCGTTTCGCCCGCCCAAATGATGTTGGGCCGCACGCGCCGCCGCACCTTGTCGGAATAGCCGGGCGAAGCGGCCGTGCCGCCCGACCCGCTGCCAGTTCCGCTCTTCGCGAGGCCATTGCCCCCTTCGGTTTGGCCGGCCATGCCCTGCAATTGCGCGAGCCGTGCGCGCCGCTCCTGCTCGAGCTGCTGCTTCTGTTTGGCTTGCTGCTGGGCCAATGCCTTCGCCTTCGCGGCTTTTTCGGCGGCAGCCTTTTCCGCCTCGGCCTTTTTCTGCGCTTCCAACTGCTGCTGTTTCAGTTGCGCCTGCTTTTGCTGCTCCTGCTGCTCGCGTTGCTTCTCGGCCTGCGCCTGCTGCTGCTTGAGCTTTTCCGCCGCGGCCTTTTGCGCCGCGAGTTGCGCGGCTTGCTGGCGGGCGAGCGCTTCCTGACGTTTGGCTTGCTCCTGCTGCTCTTGCAGCGCCTTTTGACGCTGCTCCTCGGCCAGCTGAGCGGCGCGTTGCGCTTCCTGCTCTTTGCGCTTCTTCTCCTGCAACGCGATATCGGCTTGCTCTTGGTCGACGGGCGGCGCCGGTTGCACGCGTACGGGCGGAGCGGGGGGAGGGGGTGGCTGCGTCGGCGTGGGGGTGACGTCGGTCCAAAGCTCCGCCTCGGCACCGGCCGGCGTGCTGTTTTGCCACTGGATGCCGTGGTAGAGGAAGAGCCCGAGCAACACGTGCATCACGAGCGCCAGCGCGAATGCGCGCCAGGTGCCGCGCTCGCGAGGCGGTTGAAGCGGATAAGTGGACTTCTTGCGGTTCATTGCGATTTGACGAGCAGGCCCACGCGTTTGACGCCGCGCGCCTTCAAGTCGGACATCACGTTCATGACCGCGTCGTACTGCACGGTCTTGTCGGCGGCGATCACGACCGGTTGGTCGGGATGCGAAGCCTGTCGCTCGGTGACGAACGCGTTCAGATCGGCGCGCGTCATTTGTTGCTCCTCGGAGCCGCCCGAGTCGTCCTTGTAGCGCACGCTCATCTTGCCGTCGGCACGGATATCGACGACGACGGGGGGCGTTTGCTGCTGGGGCGCGGCGCCGCCGACCGTGGGCAGATTCACGATCGAGGGCGCGACGAGCGGCGCCGTCACCATGAAGATGACGAGCAGCACCAGCATGACGTCGATGTACGGAACGACGTTGATGTCGGCCATCGCGCGGCGCGAACGGCCGCTGCGCATGCTGGATCGGTTGGTGGTGCCGGCCATCGCGTGCTCCTTAGTGCGCCTGGCGCTGCAAGATGTTCGAGAACTCTTCGATGAACGTTTCGAAGCGAATCGCGAGGCGATCGATGTCGTGCGCGTAGCGGTTGTACGCGACGACGGCCGGAATCGCCGCAAAGAGGCCAATGGCGGTGGCCGTCAGCGCTTCGGCGATGCCGGGGGCGACGTTGGCGAGCGTGGCCTGCTGCACGTTCGCCAGACCGCGGAACGCGTTCATGATGCCCCACACAGTACCGAACAGACCGATATAGGGGCTCACGGAGCCGACCGACGCGAGGAACGCGAGGTTGGCCTCGAGCACGTCCATCTCGCGCTGGAAGGCGGCGCGCATCGCACGGCGCGCGCCGTCGAGGATTGCGCCCGGATCGTTGATCCGTCTTTCCTTGCCTTTCAAGAACTCGCGCATGCCCGATTCGAAGATTCGCTCGAGCCCGCCGATCGTGTGGCGATTGTTGGCCGCGCTTTGATAGAGCGCCTGCAAATCCCCGCCCGACCAGAAATCGCGCTCGAATTGCTCAGTTTGCGCCCGCGCGCGCCGGATGGCAAACCACTTGCGGAAGATGAACGTCCACGACATCAGCGACAGCAAGAGCAGCAGCCCCATTACCGCTTGCGCGAGCACGCTCGCGTTGAGGACGAGAGTAACGATCGACAAATCTTGTGCGTTGTTCATAAATGTATGCTTATGCGTCAGAACGGCGAGGGTCGCTGCAAGCTGCGTAAAGGGTATTGGTTGGCTGCTTGAAAGCCTTGTCGCATCAGGGCGGAGCCCGGCTCGGTATCGACCGGCACGATACTAGTTCATGACGTAGTCCTCAACGGAATTCAGGCGTTTGCCGTTGACACGCCCTCGATAAATGCATTGGGATCGCGGCGCAGTGCCTCCGAAACCGATACGGGCAGGGCGACCGGCTTGAGCGTGGCGAGATCGACGCAGCCGACGCGGATCTTGCCGACGGCAAGTAGCTCGCTGCCGCGCCGCGCTTCTTGGACGAACTCGACGCTGGCCTTTCCGAGGCGCTCGATGCGGCTCGTGATCGTCAGGGTGTCGTCCAGCCGCGCTGGCGCACGATATTGCACGGCCGTTTCGCTGACGATGAAGACGATGCCGTTGCCCTCGGCCAGCCTGCGCTGATCGACGCCGCACGCCCGAAGCCATTCCGTGCGTGCTCGCTCGAAGAACTTCAGATAGTTCACGAAAAAGACGATGCCGCCCGCATCGGTGTCTTCGTAGTAGACGCGGATCGGCCAATCGAAGCTGAATTGCACGCCGCGATGGTGGGTTGGCTGGTTCATGGCGCGGTATTTTACCGGATGCGCGGGTTGGCCTCGAAATTGCGTGAGGCGACGCGGCCAAGACGCGGCTAGGCGCCCCCTGGGCTACCCGAGCTAGGTGCCCGGAGCTACGAGCCCCGAGCTACGCGCCCCGAGCTACGCGCCCCGAGCCAATTGCCTATTGGTTGCGCTTCACATACACTAACGCGCTCATCCCTGCGTGACTGGCGATAAAACCCTCCGGGGTCAAGGTGGAGCGACCCACCGTGAAGCGCAGGGTGCCGTTTTGCCGTTCGCCTGGGCAGCCGAGTCATGGGGCGCCGACGTTCGCGTCGCCCGCGGTTGTCTTGCCCGCGCAACGGAATCATCCGCCACGTCCGGGCTGGCCTTCCGCCAGCCGCGCAAGCGTACGGCCTGTACGTATTCCGCGCACGATTCGGCCAACCTGTTCACCCTTAACGGAACGCGTATGTTTGACAGAGCCCAAAGCACCATCGCCAATGTCGATCCTGAACTCTGGAACACCATCCAGCAGGAAAACCACCGCCAAGAAGAGCACATCGAGCTCATCGCGTCGGAAAACTACACGAGCCCGGCCGTGATGGCCGCGCAAGGCTCGCAATTGACGAATAAATACGCCGAGGGCTATCCGGGCAAGCGCTATTACGGCGGCTGCGAATACGTCGACGTAGTGGAGCAGCTCGCGATCGATCGCGTGAAGGCGCTGTTCGGCGCCGAGGCGGCGAACGTGCAGCCGAACTCGGGCTCGCAGGCCAATCAGGGCGTGTTCTTCGCGATGCTCAAGCCCGGCGATACGATCATGGGCATGAGCCTCGCGGAAGGCGGTCATCTGACGCACGGCTCGCCCGTGAACATGTCGGGCAAGTGGTTCAACGTCGTGAGCTATGGCCTGAACGCGGCGGAAGACATCGACTACGACAAGGCCGAGGCATTGGCGAACGAGCACAAGCCGAAGCTGATCGTGGCCGGCGCGTCGGCGTTCGCGCTGCGGATCGATTTCGAGCGCCTCGCTAAGATCGCGAAGTCGGTCGGTGCCTATCTGATGGTCGACATGGCGCACTACGCGGGCCTGATCGCGGCTGGCGTGTACCCGAACCCGGTGCCGCACGCGGATTTCGTCACGACGACGACGCACAAGAGCCTGCGCGGCCCGCGCGGCGGCGTCATCCTCATGAAGGCCGAATTCGAAAAGCAGATCAACTCGGCGATCTTCCCGGGCATTCAAGGCGGCCCGCTCATGCACGTCATTGCCGGCAAGGCCGTCGCGTTCAAGGAAGCGCTCTCGCCCGAGTTCAAGACGTACCAGCAGCAAGTGGTGGAGAACGCGCGCGTGCTTGCCGAGACGCTCGTGAAGCGCGGCCTGCGCATCGTCTCGGGCCGTACGGAAAGCCATGTGATGCTCGTCGATCTGCGCGCCAAGAAAATTACGGGCAAGGCGGCGGAAGCCGCGCTCGGTGCGGCGCACATCACGGTCAACAAGAACGCGATTCCGAACGATCCGGAAAAGCCGTTCGTGACGAGCGGCATTCGCCTGGGCTCGCCCGCGATGACGACGCGCGGCTTCGGCACGAAGGAAGCCGAGCAAGTGGGCAACTTGATCGCCGACGTGCTCGAGAATCCGGAAGACGCCGCCACGATCGAGCGCGTGCGCGCGCAAGTGGCCGAGCTCACGAAGCGGTTCCCCGTTTATCGCTGATCGCCCATGCGCTGCCCCTTCTGCCGGCACGAAGATACGCAAGTCATCGACTCACGCGTATCGGAGGACGGCGCCGCGATTCGGCGGCGCCGCCGCTGCCCCGCCTGCGACAAGCGTTTCACGACGTACGAGCGGGTGGAGCTCACGCTGCCGGCCGTCGTCAAGAAGGATGGCAGCCGCAGCGAGTTCGACCGCCGCAAGATCGCCGCGAGCATGCGGCTTGCGCTGCGCAAGCGGCCTGTGTCCGCCGAGGCGATCGATGCGGCGGTGGCTCGCATCGAATACCAACTGCTCGGCAGCGGGGAGCGCGAAGTTCGCAGCGAGCGGCTCGGCGAGCTCGTAATGAACGAGTTGCTCCAACTCGACAAGATCGCCTACGTGCGTTTTGCTTCCGTGTACCGGCGCTTCGAAGACGTGTCCGAATTCGAGGACGTGATCGAGGAGTTTCGCCGGCCCAAGCAAGAGAAGGCCGCGCGTAAGCGGTAGTTCGTATCCGTAAGCGGGCGCCCAAAAGATTGATGCAATCAATCGATGCACCATTCTCGGCCGCACGCGCACTCGCGCGCTACTAGGCCGAACGGAGGATGGTGCCGTGTGCGTACTCCCGATAGATTGGCGACATGCCGATGCGGGAGTGATGCAACATGCAACAACGATTCAAGGGAGGCTGTGGCGGCGGGCCTTGGCGTAAGCGGTCGCGTTGCCGCGGGTTCTCGCTCGTCGAACTGCTGATCGTCACTGTGCTCGCGGCATCCGCAGCGGTGTTGGCGGGTCCGATGTTCTCCGAGTGGCAGGCGCGTGATCGTGTGGACGGTGCGGCCAGGGCGCTGCTCGCGAGCCTGACGTTCGCTCGCGGCGAGGCCATCGCCCGCGGAACACCCGTGTTCGTATGTCCAATCGGCAGCGTGGCGCGCTGTCCGACAGTGGGGCACGCTTGCGCTCGCAATGCGCCGCCGTGGTCGTGCGGATGGGCTGTGATCGCGGAGCAGGCGGGCGTCGGCAAAGCGTTGCGCGTTCATCCACGCTTGACCGGGGTTTCGATCGCCGCGGCGCGAAGTGCAGTTGCATTCACGCCGCCTGCCGGCCAAGTGATCGGCGGCTTTCGCCACTTTGAATTCACGGCGGTAGGCGTTCGCGTCAGAGGCAGCGAGGCTCGATTGCGCCGATGCATTCGCATTGCAGCGGGTGGGCGCACGAGGCTCGCACAAGGCACTTGCAAGGAGCCGGCCGGAGCATGAGTGCGGTCCGAGCGAATGGCTTCCGTGCGACGGCTCTTCCCCCGCGAGTCGTCGGCGCCCGAGGGGGCCCGTGCACAGGTGCCTCGCTGCTCGAAGTGCTCGTTGCCATTTCGTTGCTCGCGATCTCTCTTCTTGGCCTCGCGGCGGCTCAACTCGCGGCGCTGCGCGACGCCGATGCGCAGTCCGAGCGCGAGCGTGCCGTTTGGATCGCGGTGTCGATTGCCGAAGCGAAAGACTCATCCGTGCGCCCCGCGGCCATTCCAGGGCGCTGGCATGCGCACGCGGCTCAGGTGTTGCCCGCTGCGCGCGTTTCGATCGTCGAAGATACGAAGGATATCGGTGCGGTCGTCGTGCATTGGGAAAACGCCGTCAGGGCATCTGAGCAAGCATGGTCATCGAATGGCGGTGCTTGCGCGCGTTTAGAGGGACACGCGTTTGCGAATTGCATCGCATTGCCGTTCGCGAGAGGCGAATGATGGCGCCCGTCGCGAATGCCAACGGGAATGCGACTGCGACTGCCGCCGCTGAACCGAGGCAGCGGCGTCAGGCGGGGTATCTGCTGCTCGAATGGCTGATCGCGGCAGCGCTAGGGCTCGTCGTCCTCGCCGGCGCGCTGACGCTGTATCGCATGCAGCATGAGTCGTTCATGCGTGCTGCTGACGCTGCCCGGATGCGCGAAGCGGGTGCTGCCGCGCTGACGCTCGTTGGGCAACAGATCCAAATGGCCGGGTATGCGCCTCTTGATCAGCCGGCGCTTCGTGTGCGCGTGACGCCGGGCCTCATCGGCTGTCAGTCCGCGTTGCCTGCTGTCGGCATGACTCACGAGAACGTTGGCTGCATGAGCGAGTCGTCGGATGGCGCCGGCTCCGATGCAGCGATCGTGCGCTATGCGGACGACGGGGTGGCCACCTGGCCCGACGCGTCCGGTGAACCGACCGATTGTTTGGGCCAGGGCGTGCCGCGCCACGGTGGCCACGCTGTGATCGTCAATCGGTTCTATGTCGGGCGGCCCAATCGGCGAGCCGAACCCGAGCTCTATTGCGTGGGCAACGGAAGCGCGCGCGGTCCGCAACCCATCGTCGAGGGCGTCGATCGCATGGAGCTGCGCTATTGGTTGCGCGGCGCGGACGAGCCGGTACGAGCAGACGCCGTTGCGTCCATGCAGTGGGCCGACGTCGTGGCGGTCGATCTGTGCGTCGTCGTGCGCGGGCGGCGAACAAGCGCGGCTCGCGGTTTCATCGATTGCCGGGGGAGGCAGGTGCCAAGCTGGGACGGGCGCGAAAGGCTCGCGTTGTCGCGACATCTTGCCCTCCGTAATCCAGCAGGGGGCGCAGCGCCATGAATCGGCCGAAAAGACATCGGCCAGAGGGCGGCGCGCCGTGAGCGCGCGGAGACGAGCGGTGCGCCGACGATGGCGGGCGGACGCTGACCAAGGCGCAATGCCACCGCAGGCTGCCGCTATCGCCGGCCAGCGTGTGCGCGTTTGCCGGCAACATCGAGGCGTCGCGTTGCCCGGCGCATTGCTGCTTGCCTCGATGATGCTGACGACGTCGGCCGTCTGGCTCGAAGCGTCGATCGCTCACAGGGGTCACGGCATCAACGTGCATGAGCACCTGCGCGCGACGCAGGCGGCAAACGGCGCGTTGACCCTCTGCGCGCGCGACTTGCACGCGGGCGTCGCCCCCGTCGTGCCCGCGCGCAGCGGTGCGCCCATGCAATGGAGGCACGCCGAAATATTCGGGAGCTCATGGGCGTACGAGCCGGTGCAGTCGTGGCCTGGGTCGGCTCGCGCTCCACAGTGCGTCATCGAAGCGGCGCGGGTGGAAGGCGATCCGGATGCGCGCGCCTATTGGATTACCGCGCGCGGATTCGGCGCGGCGCGCTCCTCGCAGGCATGGCTCCAACTGATGATCGTGCATCAGGGCGGCCGGGAGCGGCGAGCGTGGCGGCGCATCGTGGTGGCCCCGATCGTGGGTTGAACAGCAAGGAGGCGCATGGAGCCGAGCAAATCGTCGAGCGGTTTTTCGTTGCTCGAACTCATCATCGCGCTTGCCATGGCCGCGGTGCTGGCGGCCTATGCCGTGCCGTCGTATCAGACTTATGCGGCGCGCGGCCATCGGGTCGACGCGGTCGTTGCGCTCCATCGAGCCGCGCAGTATGTGGCGGCGATGGCCAACGGCGGCGCGAGCGGCGTTGGCATCGGGCCGGTGCCCGCTCTGCCGCCCGGTTTGGACCGGGCACCGGCACTCGGGCGTGTCGCTTATCGGCTGGAGCTGGTGCCTGCCTCACCGCTCAACGGCGGTTACGAGTTGCGCGCGGTCCCAACGGACGATGGCCCGATGCGCGGCGACGCGTGCGGCACGTTTGTGCTCGATGGGCTCGGCACGCGGTCCAATTCGAGCCCGGCGGCAAACGCTCGAAGCGTCGAAAGATGTTGGTCGGGTCGCGCCGCATGAGCGGCCGCTGCTGCGCTGCCCGGTCTTGTAGCAAAGCAGCAAAGCAGCAAAGCAGCAAAGCAGAAAGGGAAGTCTGCTGTTCGAGCAGGGCCGTGCCGTTAAGACGCGCCGCCAGGGGCATCCTCGTCCGCTTGCTGCGGCGCCTCCTCGCGCTGCTCGCCGCCCTTACGAGAGAAGTAGCTCACCGCGCGCAGTCCCGCCCAAGCGGCGGCGCCCACGGCTCCCCACTTGAGCACGGGTTTCGCGCCTGCCGCGACGGTGGCGACCGTCGCGCGCAGCGGCTTGCCTAGCGCGATCGAAACGAGTGAGCTGACGAGCGGATGCTGAAAGACCCAGTCGCTGAGCGTCGCATTCACGCCCTGTCGCGAGCGCTTGCTGCGCATGACGCCGAGGCCTGGCACGAGCAGCTTGAGCCAGCCGAGGTTCGAGAATTTTCGATGAAGCTCCGCGCGCGCCTGCACGAACTCCGCACGTTCGACTTCCGCGCGCAGCAGCAGCAACTCTTTGCGGACCGCGCGCATTTGCGGCGTGCTCGCGTCCCGAATCGGGGAGCGCTGGCGATGGGCCGAGTTGGGCGAGGTGGATTCGTTCATGGGAGGAGGGAGCAGTCGAGCAAAAGGGCCGAGAGCCGAGGCGGTCCGCGCAGCGCGATCTGCTTCGCGGGCCGGCCTGTGCTCACGGTTCGCGGAACATGTCGCGGTCCTTCTCGAATTCGCGCAACGTGGCTTCAAAGACGATCGGCGCGGCATGCAAGCCGGCGCGCGCTCGGATGGCGCAAATCACCGCCCCTAGCGCGTAGACGGCCGTAATGCCGGCCAGCACTTGCCAGCGATAGGTGTCCCAGAAGGCGGCGGCGATCAAGGCGGTCAAGCTGATGAGCGCCATCATCGCGAAGATGGCGGCAACGAGCCCGAGGAAGATCACGGCGATGAGCCGTTCGCGCTCCTCGGCCAGCTCGATGCCGATCAACTCGAGCCGCGCGTGGAACAACGCGACGACCGATGCGATCATGCGGCGCAACGGCCCGTGGCCGGCATGCTGCTGTGAATGCGTATCGTTTGGCATGGATGGGCGAAAAAGCGTGCTATGCGACGGCCGCGCACAGCGGCGGCATCAGCCGGGCATTCGCTGCCCGGCGCCGTCCGCGGCTCGGCGAGAACGCGAAGAGAGGCAAAGGCGCGAGCCACCCTCTCTTCGCGCGCGAGCGCGGTTACTTGCGGTTGATCAGCAGGCCGACGACGACGCCGACACCGGCCGCGATGCCGATGGCCGTCCATGGATGTTCATGGACGTAGTCGTCCGTGGCGCGCACCGCCTTTTTGCCTTTTTCGACGACGACGACTTGGACGTCCGCCGCTTTTTCCCTCGCTTGCTTCAAGCGGCTCAGCGCCGTTTCGCGCAGCTCGGAGGCACGTTCGCCCGTCGCGCTCGCGGCTTGCTTCAACAGATCCTCGGCGTCCGCGAGGACGTTTCTGATATCGGACATCAATCTCTCCTTGTTGACTTCTGACATAAGTGCCCCCTTGTACCTTTCACGCGAGCATCGTACCAAAGATAGGCCTGCGACTGCGCCACCACAGCGATTGGTTTGCGATGTGCATGAATCGTTCCCGTCGGCGAACGCGTGGCATGTCCGCAGCTTGCGCATGGTGTGCGGCAATGGCCGAGACATCGAGCAGTGTCGCGCGATCGCGGCGAAATTACAAAGGGGAGATGGCGGAAGGGACGGTGGACAACCGCTGAGACCGAGGCGAAACGAAGGCGTTCGCGCGTCGGCCGTGTGCGATGCCGGCCGCCGGGGCGGGCTCAACGCTCGACGCAGGCCTTCTTCGGCTCGAACAGCGGGCCTTGAACGAAGCGGGCCCCGAACTGGGCCAGCGCGTCGAACTGCATTTCCGTGGCGACGCGATCGAAAATGAGCGGAATGCCGAGCCGGTTGGCGTAAGCGATCAGCGGCTTGGCCATGGCGTCGCGCAGCACGGCCCCGCCGTCGATCTTGATGAAATCGAGCCGGGCCATGTCGGATACCGACAAGATATGCCCGGCATTGGGCAGATTGCCGGCGACCTTGAAGCCGTAGCGCTGATAGCTGTTCGCGAGATAGCCGAGGAACGTGCGGTGCGCGACGGCCGCGCTGGGCAATTCGATGATCACCCGCCCGGGATTGAGCCCGAACCCGATCAGCACCGAGGAGAAGTGCTGCCCGTGATC
This sequence comes from Trinickia sp., assembly GCF_051953955.1. Lineage (GTDB taxonomy): Bacteria > Pseudomonadota > Gammaproteobacteria > Burkholderiales > Burkholderiaceae > Trinickia. The sequence goes on from NZ_JBQCIF010000075.1 coordinate 23,317, forward strand.
GTATTTCACGCTCTTGAGCAGCCGCTCGTGCACGCGCAGGAACAGCATTCCGTGACGCTGCGCGCCGAAGAAATTGATCGCATGGAGCGTGCGCGCCAGGCGGTCCAGCGCGACGAGGTCGCGGTCGTCGCCGGCGGCGTCGAACGGATCGAACGGTAGGCCGTCGGCGCGTTCGGTCAGCGCCTGGAAGCCGAGTTCGTCGCCGAAGCGGTCCGCCTGCCCGGGCGAGCTCCAAAGCGTCTGCATGCCGCTCATGCTGACGTCGAAGATCGGCTGATAAACGCTTTGCAGCCGCACGTCCCGAAAACGCGCGAACGCCACCGCCTCGCGTTCGTCGAGCGATACGTGCTCGCGCAAAGTGGGGTGTTCGGCGGCTCGCGCAACGAGCGCGGGAATGGTCGGCGGGATCATCGGAGAAATGGAAGCGCAGCTTCGATAGTACCAGGCCGCGCGTCATCGGCATCAGCCAAATACTTATATCGACAGTACCGGCCATTGTTCCATCGGGGTTTACGTTTATTTAACAATACGTAATCCGTTTTACTATTCGTAAATTGTGCGCGCGCCCGCTAAAGCGAAGGCCTGAGCAGCGCTTCATCGTTTCAACGGAGAACTCAATCATGCAGGACGCCTCTCGCCGCGATACCCGAGCCGGCTATCAGTCGGGCTTCGCCAACGAATTCGCTACCGAAGCGCTGCCGGGCGCGCTGCCGGCCGGCCGCAACTCGCCGCAGCGTGTGCCTTATGGCCTCTATGCGGAGCAGCTCTCGGGCACGGCTTTCACGGCGCCGCGCGCGCACAACCGTCGCTCGTGGCTCTATCGGATTCGGCCGGCCGCCGTCCATCGGCCATTCGTGCCGTTCGAGGCGCAGGGTAGCGGAGCGCCCGGTGCGAGCGCGGGCCAGCCTCGACTCATCGCCAATTTCGCGGATATGCCCGCGACGCCGCCCAATCAACTGCGCTGGGACCCGCTGCCCATGCCCGCGCAACCGACGGACTTCGTCGAAGGACTCGTCACGATGGCGGGCAACGGTGCGGCCGAGGCGATGTCGGGCTGCGCGATCCATCTGTACGCGGCAAATCGGTCGATGCACGATCGCTTCTTCTACACCGCGGACGGCGAACTGCTGATCGTTCCGCAGGAAGGGCGCCTGCGCATCGCAACCGAGATGGGCGTGCTCGACGTGGAGCCTTGCGAGATCGCCGTCGTGCCGCGCGGCATTCGCTTCGCCGTCGCGCTCGTCGACGGAGAAGCGCGTGGCTACGTCTGCGAGAACTTCGGCGCGCTCTTGCGTCTGCCGGATCTCGGGCCGATCGGCTCGAACGGCCTCGCCAATCCGCGCGATTTCCTGACGCCGCACGCGTCCTACGAGGACCGCGAAGGCGCGTTCGAGCTCATTGCCAAATTGAACGGGTGCCTATGGCGTGCCGACATCGGCCATTCGCCGCTCGACGTCGTCGCCTGGCATGGCAACTACGCGCCCTACAAGTACGATTTGCGGCTGTTCAACACGATCGGCTCGATCAGCCACGATCATCCCGATCCCTCGATCTTTCTCGTGCTGCAGGCGCAAAGCGATACGCCGGGCGTCGACACGCTCGACTTCGTCATTTTTCCACCGCGCTGGCTCGTCGGCGAAGACACGTTCCGTCCGCCCTGGTTCCACCGCAACGTCGCCAGTGAGTTCATGGGGCTCGTGCACGGTGTCTACGACGCCAAGGCCGAAGGCTTCCAGCCGGGCGGCGCGAGCCTGCACAACTGCATGTCGGGCCACGGTCCCGATGCCGCCACGTTCGAGAAGGCATCGAGCGCCGATACGTCGCAGCCCCAAAAGGTCGGCGATACGCTCGCATTCATGTTCGAGACGCGCACGCTGCTCAAGCCGACGCGGTTCGCGCTCGGCAGCGCACAGCTGCAAGCGCATTACTTCGAGTGCTGGCAAGGATTGAAAAAGCATTTCAACGCGGAGCGGCCGTGAGCATGAGCATGGGCATGATGAGCGATTTTTCGAAGGAGCTGGCGGCGACGCGCGATCCCGCCAAGCGCAGTTGGCTCGCGTCGGCGAACGTGCCGACGTGCGACTTCCCGATTCAAAACCTGCCGTTCGGCATCTTCAGCGAAGCGCGCGATGCGAGGCCCCGGGTGGGCGTCGCGATCGGCGATGCGATCGTCGATCTCGCCGCGTTGCGCGCGGCGGGGCACCTTGAGCTCGATGGCGGCATCGATGCCGATGAACGCGAAGACGTCTTCGCGCGTGCATCGCTCAACGCGTTCATCACGCTGGGCCGCGACGCATGGCGCGGCGTCCGCATGCAACTGAGCATGCTGCTCGATGCGGCGAATCCGGCCTTGCGCGACGATGCGGCGCTGCGCGAGCGCGTGCTCGTGCCGATGCAAAGCGCGACGATGCATTTGCCGGTCGACATCCCCGGCTATACCGATTTCTATTCGTCTAAGGAACATGCGACGAACGTCGGTTCGATGTTCCGCGATCCGAAGAATGCGCTGCTGCCGAATTGGTCGGAGATGCCGATCGGCTACAACGGGCGCGCGTCGTCGGTCGTCGTCAGCGGCACGAGCGTGCGCCGGCCGATGGGGCAATTGAAGCTGCCCGATCACGAGCGCCCGATCTATGGTGCGTGCCGCAAGCTCGACATCGAGCTCGAGACGGGCTTCATCGTCGGACGCGGCAACGCGCTCGGCGAGCCGATCGCCTGCGACGACGCGCAGGACCATATCTTCGGGATGGTGCTGCTCAACGATTGGAGCGCGCGCGATATCCAGCAATGGGAGTATGTCCCGCTAGGTCCGTTCAACGCGAAGTCGTTTGCGACGACGATCTCGCCCTGGATCGTGACGCTCGACGCGCTCGAGCCGTTCCGCGTCGCCCAGCCGGAGCAGACGCCGGAGCCGTTGCCGTATCTGCGGCACGCGGGCCAGCATGCGTTCGACGTCGCACTCGAAGTGCGGTTGCGGCCCGACGGCACCGACTGTGCGACGACGATCGCGCGCACGAACTTCAGGCACATGTACTGGACGATGGCGCAGCAGCTCGCGCATCACACCGTCTCCGGCTGCAACACCCGCGTGGGCGACCTGATGGGCTCGGGTACGATCAGCGGGCCGACGCCCGATTCGTTCGGCTCGCTGTTGGAGCTCACGTGGAACGGCGCGCGGCCGATCGAGCTCGACAGCGGGGGCACGCGCACGTTCATCGTCGATGGCGACGAATTGACGCTCGCCGGCTGGTGTCAGGGCGACGGTTATCGCGTCGGCTTCGGAACGTGCGTCGGCAAGATCTTGCCGGCCCGGGGTTGATCGCGTGCAGCAGGCAGCCGCCGTCGTCGGACGGTCCATCGACATAGCTTAGAGACGGGCATCGGCCACCGCCACCGCTGCATCTACGGCCGGCCGCTCCCGGTGTCCTTCACCGGCTGCCCGTGGCGCCCCGCACCGGCGGCGAATCGTGCCGCACCCGCGATGCCCTCGTCGAGCACGGCCCGATAGCCGCCGGCGCCTTCTCGGCGCAGCGCCTCGGCGATGTCATCCAGCATGCTGTTCTCGACGGCCGATCGGCGATCGGCCAGCAGAGCCGCTTGCGGAAACGCGGCGAGCTGCGCGGCCAATGCTTCGGCGGCTGTTCTTGCCTCGCCGTTCGGTACGATTCGATTGGCGAGCCCGATCGCGAGCGCTTCTTCCGCATCGACGGCACGTCCCGTCAGAATCAAGTCGAGCGCGCGCGAAAGGCCGATCAGCCGCGGCAGCCGGATCGTCCCGCCGTCGATGAGCGGCACACCGAACCGCCTGCAAAAGACGCCGAGCACGGCGTCTTTTTCCACCACGCGCAAATCGCACATCGCCGCGAGTTCGAGGCCGCCCGCGACGGCGTGGCCCGCGATGGCCGCGACGACGGGCTTGGCGAGCATCATCCGCGTAGGCCCCATCGGGCCGGCGCCGCTGCCGTCGGGGCGCAGCGCGTGGCGGCGCTTCTCGTTGCCCACGGCCGTCAAATCGGCCCCCGCACAGAACGTCCCGCCGGCACCGAACAGCACCGCTGCACGCCATTGCGGCTCGGCCTCGAAGCGCGCGAATGCGCTGGCGAGTGCGGACGCCGTCGGCCCATCGACGGCGTTCTTGCAGTCCGGCCGGTCGAGCACGATAGTTGCTACATTGTTAGCGGACGCCTCGATTCGGACGTAGGGGCCAAAGCTTTCTTGCATTTCTCGTCTCCCATGGACCGCACGCTCGATCGCGCAAAGTTCAGAAGGAATGATTCGATTTGTCACGGTACTGTCATGACCTGGCGATAGCCTTCGCGTTTTTCCTCGGCGACGTGAACGCCGATGGGCTTGGCGTAGCCGCGCCAGGGATTCCAACAATCATACGTTCGTCATGTCCACGTCCGCATCGCTCCATGCGGTTGCTCTCGCACCTTCTGCCGGCCCGGGCTCGGTTTGGCTCGTCCCGCTTCCCCGTCATCCCTACTACGACCACGTTCGCCTAAAGCGCGTCTTCGAGGACGACCAAAGCCGCCATCGCGTCGTCGTCGTCGATGCGCACAAGCTGCTCGAATGCGCCGCGCGCGACGATACGGACTACGTGCTGCCTCCCGTCGGCAACTGGCACAGCGGGAAGGTCAAGGGTATCCGCGGCTATCTCGATCCCGACAACGAAAGCATTCCCGCCATGCCGTACGTGACGATCGCGGCACGTCGCGTGCGCGGGGTGCTCGGGTGGCTCGGGCTCCAGCGCGAAGGGGTCGTCGCGTTCCGCAACGGCCAGCACCGGGCGCGCTATCTGGCCGATGCGGGCGCCGCGGCGTTTCCCGTCGAGGTGCACGAGCGCGAGGCGGCTTTGCTCGAGAGTTGGTGCGGGTATGTGGCACCGGCCATGCCGGCACCCACCGCGGATACGGTGCAGGGACTCCACCTTGGCGATCTTTGACGACGGCGCGGTGGTTCGTTGCGGCGGTTGACCGCCGCGACCCCTCGACCAACGCTTCGGCTCGGCCGAAAGTACTTGCGGATGGGCGAAAATGGGGCAATCATCGGCTTCCCCTTCGCCGCATTGCACTATTCCGGTACGGGCGCAACTCACTGTGCGCCAGAGCAGCCAAGCAAATGTCGAGACGCTGAGACGGTGAGCGCGGCGGGGCGGAAACCCTTCTTCCTCGAACCGCCTTCACGCGCAGCCATGACAATCACCGAGTCCTCGATCCCATGCCCCGACGTCGTGTCGCTCGACGCGATCCTCCCCGAAGAACCGTTGTTGATGATGGGCGCCGGCCCCGTGCCGATTCCAGCCGCCGTGGCCAAGGCGAATGCGATCGTCATCAATCACCTGGGGGCGACGATGTCGAAGGTGATCGGGCAAGTGAAGGCGATGGCGCGCTACGTGTTCCAGACGCGCTCGAAATGGGTCTTGGGGGTGGCTGGTCCTGGCTCCGCGGCGATGGAGATGGCGATCTCCAATCTGGCATGGCCCGGCACCCGCGTGCTCTCGATCAAGAACGGCTTTTTCAGCGCGCGCATGGCCGAGATGGCCAAGCGCTGCGGCGCGCAAGTGGCGACGCTCGACGTGGCCGACGGCGCCGTGGCCAGCCTCGACGACGTCCGGCAGGCCCTTGTGCGGGAGCGTCCCGAGATCGTGACGATCGTTCAAGGCGAAACGTCGAACACGGTTTGGAACCATCAGCTCAAAGAGATCGCGGCGCTGGCGAAGGCGGCGGGCGCGCTCGTCATCGTCGATGCGGTCTGCACGCTGAGCACGATGCCGCTCGAGATGGATGCTTGGGGCATCGACGCCGTCATCACGGGCGGTCAAAAGGGCTTGTCGTCGATCCCCGGTGTCTCGCTGATCGCGTTTTCGGATGCGGCATGGGCGCGTATGAAGTCGCGCGAACAGCCGAACGCGCACTGGTGCCTCGATGCGTCGCTGGCCGAGAACTTCTGGCACAACGCCGGCTATCACTACACGGCACCCGTCTCGGGCGTGCTCGCTTTGCACGAAGCGCTGCGGCTCGTGTGCGCGGAAACCCTCGAAAAGCGCTTCGCGCGCCATCTGAAGTGCTCGCTGGCACTGCAGGCGGGCGTTTCGGCGATGGGGCTTGCGCTGTTCGCGCCCGAGCCCTGCCGTCTGAACTCGGTGGTCGGCATATCGACGCCGGCGGGCTTGAGCCCGGCCGATGTCTGCGGCCATATCTCGAGCCATCACCAGGTCGAAATCGCGGGGTCGTTCGGATTGCCGATCGTGCGCATCGGCCAGATGGGCGAGCAATGCCGCGAGCACAACTTGTTTCGCACGCTGCACGCGCTCGGCCGGACGATGCTCGAACTCGGCGCGCGCGTGGATTTGCCGGCCGGCGTTGCGGCGCTCGAGCAGTCGCTGTCGGAAAACGCGCGAGGACGTTGAATCACGCGGTCGCCGTCCGCAGGCTCACGTGAGGAGCCCATGCCGGCGCCAGCCCGCGCTCCCGGCATAGCTCATGCGAGCGCCAGCAACGCGGCGCCCGTCAGCGCGAGCGCGCCCGACCAGATCCAATCGAAGTTGATCCAGCCTCGCCGCAGCATGCTGAGGCCGAGGTACTCGTAAGCCGCGAACGCGATCGCCGCACTCGTGGCCGTTGCCACGAGCGTGTGCACGAGCGTGACGAGCGCGGCGGGGCCGAGCGCACCGGCGAGACCGGCCGTGGCCGCGGCGCCGCAGATCGGCATGAGGGCCGGCACGAGCATGAGCCCCGCGCCGTGCACGGTGGCCGTGGCCGCCGACCAAATCGCGAGCCCGGCGGCGCCGTCCGTCATGCCCACGCGCACGCTATGCCGGTGGCCATAGAGCAGGTGATAGGCGGCCCATCCGAGCAAGATGATCCCGGCACCGCGCTCGAGCGTGGCGGCGTGCAGCGCGAGCCCGAGCACGAGCGCCGACGACGTGACGGCAAAGATCGACGCGGCGTGGCCGAGCGCGAGCGGCGGCAAGGCCGCTGCCAATGCCCGGCGGCTGTTGCGCTGCAGGCCGAGCGCGGTAGCGAACAGCCAGCCCATCGCCGGATTGACGCCATGAAAGACGCCGCTGCCGACGACGGCTAGCCAGCCCATCGCGGCGTCGGCGTGCGAGAAGAGGCTCATCGGTGCCGTCCTGCCGTGGCCAAGGCGACGGCGGCTGCGGTAGCCCTAGCGTTCGCCCCCGCCGCTGCCTGCCTCGCATTATCGAAGACCGCTCGCATGAGCGCGTTCACGGATAGCAGTACGAATCGGACGACGCATCGCCGCCTTCGAGCCTGATCTGATGCGGGCGATGGGTGTCCGGCCATTCCAGAAAGAACTCGCGGTCGAACGCGAGGCCGCTACCGTCGGGCACGTCGAGCTTGACCATCCAGCCGTCGATGCCGTCGGGGTAGAACTGCTCGTCGATGGCGCCGTACAGCGAGTTCGTGAAATAGACGCGGCGGCCGTCGCGGCTCACCTCGACCATCTGCGGCCCGCCGTTCAACGGTCGATTGCCGCCGTTCGGATGGGGCGTGCGTCCGGCGATGCCGCCGATCCGCACCGCGCCGACGAGCTCGGGATGGTGCGGATCGGAAACGTCGTAGCGGCGCATTTCACCGGTGCCCCAGCAGGCGACGTACAGGAAGCGATCGTCGAGCGAGAGCGCGATGTCGGTCACGAGCGGCGGCACCGCGCCGAAGCGCTTGAGCATCGGCGGCAGCAGCGCCGGATCGGCGGGCTCGGCGGGGATTTCGATGACCTTGCGCGCCGCCCATCGATCGCCGTCGCGATACCAGGTCCAGATCGACGCCGACAAGTCCTTCAAGCTGATGACGGAGTTGACGAAGCCGTGCGCTCGAGTGGGATCGTGCGCGGGGCGCAACTCGAAGACGAGCTGGTTTTCTTCACCGAAGTCGATCGTCTGTTTGTGCTTGCGCGTGTTGAGATCCCAGAAGTGCAGTTGATGCCCGTACTTGCCGCCGAGCAGGATTTCCGGCACGAGGCCGCTTTCGAACGTCGCGGGTAGCCCCCATTCGCTCGAAACGAGCGTATCGAAGCCCAAATGCCACCAGGCGTCGTAGGCGAGCCGCTGGGGGCCGCGATCGATCTCCCACTGGCCGCGAATGTCGAACGTGTCGTGGTCCATGAGAAAAATGCCGCCGGGCGCGTCGCCCTCGGCGTTCGCGAGCGAGACGACGAAGATGCCTTGCGGGCCGCAATGGACGGTATGCGGACGCGTGTAGCCGGACTTGCGTGCTACTTCCTCGGGCTCGAGCACACGCACGATGCGTGGACGGCGCGGATGGGGCTTGGTGTCGAGGACGTGGATGCGCGAACTGCGCAAGCCGGGCACGATCAGATAGCGGCGTTCGGAATGCGGATGCGGTGCATTGGGACAAAGATGCGAACTGCATGCATTCCAGCCGAAATGATGCAATTCATCGCCGGTATTGGGCATGGCGACGCGTTCCACGATTTTCCCGTAATCGGGCGAGCCGGCATCGAGATCGACGACGGCGAGCTCGTCCGGAACGCGGCGCGTCGGATCGAAGCTGGCGACATAGGCGAGCGTCTCCTTGGGGGCCTCTGCGGCTAGGCGCGCGGAAGGGTAGAACGTCGGATCGGGTTTCCAGGACGACATGAGCCTCTTCCTCTTTTTATGGAGCGAGGCAGATATCGTAGGATTTGCTCGTGCTGGAAAGCAAGAAACGAAATGGAATAAGAATAAAAGAACCAGAGGCGGATATTTTTTTATTCGTTTTTGCCTATCGGTTCTGCGGGTTGTTAATTAGCGCTCGGTATGGATCGGTTCCGAGCGCTAATTCGTATTTCGAATGAAGCAAGAATGCCGGGCCGAAGGCAGGCCGCCGCACTAGACCGCTGCGGCCATGCCTGCCCCGCGAGCGTGCCGCAAATGGAGCGCGAGCGAGAGCAGTGCGGCCGCGGCTGCCGCGACGGCCGAGACGAAGAACACCGACGGGTAGCCGAACGCGCCGGCCACATAGCCGGCCAGCGGGCCCATGATGCCGAGCGAGAGATCGAAAAACACCGAGTAGGCCGCGAGCGCCGCGCCGCGGCTGGCCGGCGGGACGAGCTCGACCGCTTCGACGCCCAGCGACGGAAACACGAGCGCGAAGCCGAAACCAGTCACGGCCGCCCCGATCAGCGCGGTATGGGGAGCGCCGGCGAGCCATAGCGTCACGAGGCCGGCGCATTCGAGCGCGAGCGAGACGAGCGCCACGCGAAAGCCGCCGTAGGTGCGAATGGCGTTGGAGAACAGCAGGCGGGCGCAGATGAAGAACACGCCGAACAAGGTCAGCGCGAGCGCCGCGTGCGACCAGCCGCGCGCCTCGTAGTAGAGGGCGATGAACGTTGCAATCGAGCCGAAGCCTGCCGCGCCCAATGCCAGGCCGACGCCGTGCGGCAGCACGCGCATGAACACGCTCGCGTAGCCCATGCGTTCGCCGTGGACGAGCGGCACGGCTTGCAAGCGCCGCGCGAGCCCATAACCGATGGCGGCGAGGGCGATCGTCACGGCGCCGAGCGCCCAGGGTCCGATCGAATGGTCGAGCGTGGCGCCGATGGGGGCGCCGAGTGCCAAGCCGCCATACGTGGCGACCCCGTTCCACGAGATGACGCGCGCATTGTGCACGTTCCCGACCCGGCCGATGCCCCAGAGAATCGCGCCGGTGCCGACGCAGCTCTCGCCGAAGCCGAGCGCGAACCGGCTAGCGACCATGATCGCCAGGCTCACGACGGGCCACGCATGGCAGGCCATGGCCAGTGCGAGCAATGCTCCGCTCGCGCCGCAGGCGACGAGGCCGATCGCGACCGTGCGCTTGGGTCCCAGCGTGTCGGAAAAGCGTCCCGCATAGGTGCGCGAAAACAGCGTCGCCGCGTACTGGACGCTGACCGCCGCGCCGGCCAGCACCGAACCGAGGCCGAGCTGGCTCTGCACGAAGCCGGGCAGCACGGGCAGCGGCAGGCCGATGACGAGGTAGCAGATGAACGTGAAGAAGACGATCGGGACGATTTGCGCCGTGGCGGCGCGATCGGACAAAGCAGGCGAGGGGGCGGACATGGGCAGACGGAATAACGGTGCGGCGGCGATGGTAAGGGAAAACCAGACTTGAAGCCAGGCCGACTCTATGGCGAGAGTCGTTATTGTGACATGGAACCGGTTTCTTTGCAGTGCAGCACGAATCGGCCGCGATCAAATGGGGCCAGTAGTCGTGGCGCTACAGGCTCTCCATATCGGCGCAAGAATATGAGCGGCATGCGACGCCGCCTATGGGTTGCGGATATTGGCAGTGTTAGTTTTCGATCAAACGATGAACGAACGTGTTTTCCGGTTTTCCAGCCTTCTCCCACGACCATGAGCCAATCGATCCGCTTTTATCATCGCAATGCCATCCGTGAAGTCAGCGGCGTGCCCGTCACGCGCACGGTCTTGCAATACCTGCGCGAAGACGTGCGCTGCACCGGCACGAAAGAGGGCTGCGCCGAGGGCGATTGCGGCGCTTGCACGGTCGTCGTGGCCGAGCCGGACGGCGCGGGAAGCCTGCGGTTCTCCGCAGTCAACGCCTGCATTCAGTTCTTGCCGACGCTTGACGGCAAGGCGTTGTTCACGGTCGAGGATCTGCGCCAGCCGGACGGCTCGCTGCATCCCGTGCAGCAAGCGATGGTCGACTGTCACGGCTCGCAGTGCGGCTTTTGCACGCCGGGGTTCGTCATGTCGATGTGGGCGCTCTATCGCAAGCACGGCGGCGAAGGCGCGGTGCCGGGTGAAGCAAGCGGCTGCGCCTGCACGCCTTCGCGAGCCGAAATCGCCGATGCGTTGACGGGCAACCTGTGCCGCTGCACCGGCTATCGCCCGATCATCGACGCCGGCGAACGGATGTTCGCGTTGCCGACCCCGAAGGCGCCCATCGACGTGGCCGCGCTCGCGCGCACGCTCGCCGCGATTCAGCGGGGCGATACATTCCACTACGAAGACGGCGGTGACGCGTTTTACGCGCCCCGCACGCTCGATGCGCTGGCCGTGCTCAAGGCCGAGCGGCCTCATGCGCGCCTGCTCGCGGGCAGCACCGACATGGGCCTGTGGGTGACCAAGCAGTTGCGCGCCCTCGGCGATCTCATCTATGTCGGCCGCGTGGCCGAACTGCAGCAGGTCAGCACATCGGCGGACTGGATCGAGATCGGCGCCGGCGTTTCGGTCGAGCGTGCGTATGCCGAGCTCGTGCGCCACTATCCCGAACTGACGGAAATGTGGAAGCGCTTCGCCTCGCTGCCGATCCGCAACGCGGGCACGCTCGGCGGCAACGTCGCGAACGGCTCGCCGATCGGCGATTCGATGCCGGGGCTGATCGCACTCGGCGCGCGCGTGGTATTGCGCGGCGGCGAACTCGAGCGCGAGCTGGCGCTCGAGGATCTCTACCTCGCCTATCAGAAGAAGGACATGGCCGAGCACGAATTCGTGGCCGCGCTGAAGGTGCCGGCGCGCACGGGGGAGCGCGAGGCGCTGCGCTTTAGGACTTACAAGTTGTCCAAGCGCTTCGATTCCGACATCTCGGCCGTGTGCGCCGCCTTCTCGTACATCGCGGACGGCGATGCAATCCGCTCGCCGCGCATTGCGTTCGGCGGCATGGCGGCCACGCCGAAGCGCGCTTCGCACGCGGAAGCCGTGCTGGCCGGCGCGACCTGGCACGAAGCGACGGCGCAGGCGGCGATGCAGGCCTTGACCAAGGACTATGCACCGCTCTCGGACATGCGTGCGACGAGCGATTATCGACTGCAGACCGCGCAGAATCTGCTGTACCGCTTCTGGCTCGAAACGCGTCCGCACGATCCGCTGCCGGCCGAGGCGCTGAACGTCCGGCTGGCCGAACTCGATACGCCCGCCTGACGTCAGCCGGCCCTAGCCGCTCGGCGCCGCGCCGCCGGGTGCCGTGCACCGGCCGAACCGCATACGAGAGCCCAAAAAAGCCCGCAAGAGAGACAGACGATGAACCAGCAAGCCGAACCGTTCTTGACCGACCTCGCCCGTGAAGAGCGCGAGCGCTCCGCCTTTCGCCAAGTGCACGTGTCGCGCCCGCATGAATCCGCGCACCTGCACGTCAGCGGCCGCGCCACTTACACGGACGACATCCCGGTCGTCGAGGGCACGCTGCACGCGGCGCTCGGCATGTCGCCGAAGGCCCACGCGAAAATCGTGTCGATGAACCTCGATGCCGTGCGCGCGACGCCGGGCGTCGTCGCCGTCTTCACGGCCGACGATATCCCCGGCGGCAACGACTGCGGGCCGATCGTCCACGACGATCCGATCCTGGCCGAGGGCATCGTTCAGTACGTCGGACAGCCGATGTTCATCGTCGTCGCGACGTCGCACGATACGGCGCGCCTCGCCGCACGCCGCGCCCAGATCGAATGGGACGAGCTGCCGGCCGTGTTGACGGCCCAAGCGGCACGCGCGGCCAATCAGTCGGTCTTGCCGCCGATGAAGCTCACGCGCGGCGAGCCGGTCGCCGAGATGGCGCGTGCGCCGCATCGCGATGCCGGCGAAATCTCGCTCGGCGGCCAAGAACAGTTCTACCTCGAAGGGCAAATCGCCTACGCGGTTCCGAAAGACGACGACGGCATGCACGTCTGGTGCTCGACGCAGCACCCTTCCGAGATGCAGCACCTCGTCGCGCACGCGCTGGGCGTCCCTTCGCACAACGTGCTGATCGAATGCCGGCGCATGGGCGGCGGCTTCGGGGGCAAGGAATCGCAGTCGGGACTGTTCGCCTGTTGCGTGGCGATCGCGGCTTGGAAGCTGCTGCGCCCGATCAAGCTGCGCCCCGATCGCGACGACGACATGATGATCACGGGCAAGCGTCACGACTTTCATTTCAAGTACGAGGTCGGCTACAGCGACGAAGGCTTGATCGACGGCGTCAGCGTCGACATGACGTCGCGCTGCGGTTTCTCGGCCGACTTGTCCGGCCCCGTGATGACGCGCGCACTCTGTCATTTCGACAACGCCTACTGGCTGCCGAACGTCGGCATCGCGGGCTTTTGCGGCAAGACGAACACGCAGTCGAACACGGCGTTCCGCGGCTTCGGCGGGCCGCAAGGCGCGTTCGCGATCGAATACATCATCGACAACGTGGCACGCTCGTTGAAGCTCGATCCGCTCGAAGTGCGCCGGCGCAACTTCTACGGCAAGGCCGAGCGCAATGTGACGCCCTACGGACAGACGATCGAGGACAATGTGATCCACGAGCTCGTCGACGAACTGGTCGCGACGAGCGACTACCACCGTCGCCGTGAGCAAGTGCGCGCGTTCAACGCCGCGAGCCCCGTCTTGAAGAAGGGCATTGCGCTCACGCCCGTGAAGTTCGGGATCGCGTTCAACGTCACGCACTTCAACCAGGCCGGTGCGCTCGTGCACATCTATACGGACGGCTCGGTGCTCGTGAATCACGGCGGGACCGAAATGGGTCAGGGGCTCAACACGAAGGTGGCGCAAGTCGTGGCCCACGAGCTCGGCATCGCCTTCGGGCGTGTGCGGGTAACGGCGACCGATACGAGCAAAGTGGCGAACACGTCCGCGACGGCGGCGTCGACGGGCTCCGACCTGAACGGAAAGGCCGCGCAAGACGCGGCTCGCCAGTTGCGCGAGCGGCTGTCCACGTTCGCGGCGGACCGGTTCGGCGCGGGCACGGTGAAGCCGAGCGACGTCGTATTCGAAAACGATACGGTCCATGTCGGCGATGTTTCGATGGCTTTCGAAGACGTGATCGCCAAGGCATATCTCGCACGCGTGCAGTTGTGGTCGGACGGTTTCTATGCGACGCCGAAGCTGTACTGGGATCAGGCCAAGCTGCAGGGCCGGCCGTTCTACTACTACGCATACGGTGCGGCGGTGTCGGAAGTGGTGATCGATACGCTGACGGGCGAAATGCGCGTGGTGCGTGCCGACGCGCTGCACGATGTCGGGGCGTCGATCAATCCGGCGCTGGACGTCGGGCAGGTTGAAGGCGGCTTCATACAAGGGATGGGCTGGCTCACGACCGAAGAGCTCTGGTGGAACGCCGACGGCAAGCTCATGACGCATGCGCCTTCGACGTACAAGATTCCGACCGTCAACGATTGCCCGCCCGATCTGCGCGTGCGGCTGTTCGAGAACCGCAACGCCGAGGACAGCATTCATCGATCGAAAGCCGTTGGCGAGCCGCCGCTGCTGCTGCCGTTCTCGGTCTTCTTCGCGATTCGCGATGCGATAGCGGCCGTCGGCAACGACGAGATCAACCCGCCGCTGAGCGCGCCGGCGACGGCCGAAGCGATTCTGAAGGCCGTCATGGCCGTGCGGGCGGCGGCCCGAACGGATGCGCAAGCCGGCGCCGGCACGCGGCCCGCCGTGGAGGTCACCGCATGAAACCGTGCTCGTTCGCGCCGAGTGCGAGTGTGCCGCCGCTGCACGTCGTGCTGTTCGGCGCCGGGCACGTCGGCCATGCGCTCGTGACGTTGCTCGCGGCGCTGCCGTGCGTCGTCGAGTGGGTCGATGCGCGCGACGAGTGTTTTCCCGACGAAGTGCCGGCGAACGTGCAAATCGAAGCCACCGATACCCCCGAGGCCGTGATCGATGCCGCGCCCGCGGGGGCCTGTTTTCTCGTCATGACGCACAACCATGCGCTCGACTTCGCGCTGGCTTTGCACATCATGCGGCGCAACGATTTCGCCTACTTCGGCATGATCGGCTCCAAGACCAAGCGCGTGAAATTCGAGCGCCGTCTGATCGAGCGCGGGGTCGAGCCGGAGCGGCTGCAGGAGATGGTCTGCCCGATCGGCGTGCCGGGCATCGTCGACAAGGCGCCGTCTTCGATTGCCGTGGCCGTTTGCGCGCAGTTGATGCAGGTTCGGGTGCGCGCGCATGTGTCCGCTTCGACGTCCGGCATGCCGTCACCTTTCGTGCCGGCGCACGTCTAGCCGGCCTGCGGCGCTCGGCCTAGTCGCCGGCGGCCCGCGCAAACCTTGGGCGGGCGTGGCCTGTGCGGCGCGCTCCTACATCGGCGCCCGCGCGGCATTCCCGGCACGACTCATCGGTGCCGTCCGAGCGCCGGTGCAGCATTTTCCCCCGGTATCCCTTATGCTGCACGGCGATACGCTGCGCGGCTCGGCGTTGCCCCGCGCCCGGCTCGAAGCCGGGCCGTCACGCCCGCTCGAGTCCCGCCAGCCGCCTGCCATGGGCGCCAACCGATGAGGAACCGCCATGAGCCGTTTATTCGAGCCGATGACCCTCGGCAAGCTTACGTTGTCCAACCGCATCGTCATTGCCCCGATGTGCCAATACTCGGCCGAAGGCGGCTCCGCCACCGATTGGCACATGATTCACCTCGGACATCTCGCGCTCTCCGGTGCCGGCATGCTGATTCTCGAGGCCACCGCCGTCTCGCCCGAGGGCCGCATTTCCCCGGGCGACCTCGGCCTCTACTCGGACGAAAACGAAACGGCGCTGGCGCGCGTGCTGAAGGCCGTGCGCACGTATTCCCCGATCGCCGTAGCCGTGCAGCTCGCCCATGCGGGGCGCAAGGGGTCGAGCCGTTCGCCGTGGGACGGCGGCGCTCAGATCCGCTCCGACGAGCCGCTCGGCTGGAAGACGGTCGCACCCTCGGCCGTGCCGCACGCCAAGGAGGAAGAAGCGCCTGCCATGCTCGATCGCGCCGGCCTCGACACAGTGCGCGACGATTTCGTGGCCGCGGCCAAGCGGGCGGCTCGGCTCGGTATCGACGGCATCGAAATCCACGCGGCCCACGGCTATTTGCTGCACCAGTTTCTCTCGCCGATCGCCAATCATCGCGACGACGAATACGGCGGCAGCTTGGAAAACCGCATGCGCTTTCCGATCGAGGTGTTCGAGGCGGTACGTGCGGCGTTTCCGGCCGATCGCCCGGTATGGGCGCGGATTTCGGCCACGGATTGGGTACCGGGGGGATGGGACGTCGAAGGCACCGTCGCGCTCTCGCAAGCATTGAAGGTGCGCGGCTGCGCCGCCATTCATGTGACGACGGGCGGTGTCTCGCCCGAGCAGGCGATCAAGCTCGGCCCCGGCTATCAAGTGCCGTACGCCCAGCGCGTGAAAGCCGAGGTAGGCCTGCCGACGATCGCCGTCGGTCTCATCACCGAACCGGAACAGGCTGAAGCGATCATCGCGAACGGCGAGGCCGACGCTGTTTCGCTCGCTCGCGCCATGCTCTACGATCCGCGCTGGCCGTGGCACGCCGCGGCAAAGCTCGGCGCGCAGGTGCACGCGCCCAAGCAATACTGGCGCTCGCAGCCGCGCGAGCACAAGGATCTGTTTCTCGGAGCCGGGTTCGGTCAGCGATGACGATGTCGGATAACCACGAGCACCCCAATCACAACCCCGATCACGACGGGCAGAGGAAGTCGAGGCTGCCGCGCATGCCCAGAGTACCGCGCATGCTGCGTCCGCCGCGGCCTCCGCGTTTCATGGCGCGCGTGATCGCCGTTTCCTGGCGCGATCTCGCCGTCTCCATGGGGCCGATCGTTCTGATCTCCGCCGCGGCGATCTGGCTCGCCATTCGTCTGATCCAACCGGCGCCGCCCAGTACGTTGACGATTTCGGCGGGCCCGCCGGGCAGCTCGTTCTGGAACGCGGCCCAGCGCTACAAGACGATTCTCGCGCGCAACGGCATCACGGTGAAGGTGTTGCCGTCGGCGGGGTCGCTGCAAAACCTCGAACGATTGTCCGATCCCGAGGCGGACGTCGACGTCGGCTTCGTCCAGAGCGGCGTGACGCTCGTGGCCCGAGCCGCGGCGGGGGCGAGCGCGGCGGAGGCGCCCGTGGCCAGCGGGCCGGTAGGCACGGCGGCAGACGGTGCGACGGCGTCGGGGCCAGCGGCTTCGACGCAACGGGCGGGAGAGGCGGACGGGGCAAGCGGCGCAAGCGGCGCCGGCGTGGCGAACGCGCCCAGCGAAACGGACGCATCCGCTGCATTGGGCGCATCGAGTACGAGTTCGTCACAGCCGTCGACCGAGCACCTGGTCTCCCTCGGCAGCGTCTCCTACGTGCCGCTCGTCATCTTTTACGAAGGGCGCGAGCGCTCGCGCTTGTCGGCGTTCGCGGGAGAGCGGATCGCAATCGGCCCCGAGGGCAGCGGGACGCGCGCATTGGCGCTCGCGCTCTTGAAGGCCAACGGCATCGTGCCCGGGGACGGCACGACGCTGCTGCCGCTGACGGGAGAAGCGGCCGCCCATGCCCTGACGACGCATCGGATCGATGCGGCGTTCCTGGCCGGCGATTCGGCGCAGCCGCCCGTCATGGCGGCGCTGCTGCGCACGCCGGGCGTGCGGTTGTTCTCGTTTTCGCAGGCGCAGGCCTACGCGCGCCGCTTCCCGTATTTGACCGACATTGCGTTGCCGATGGGGGCTTTCGATCTCGGCAAGAATCTGCCGCCCGCGCCCGTGCACACGATCGCGCCGACGGCCGAGCTCGTCGCGCGCGATTCGCTGCATCCGGCGCTGTCCGATCTGCTGATCGAAGCGGCCAAGGAGGTGCACGGCCGCGCGAACCTGCTGCAGAACGCGGGCGAATTCCCGTCGCCGGTCATGCATGATTTTCCGATCAGCGACGATGCCGCGCGCTACTACAAATCGGGCAAAAGCTTCCTGTACCGGCTGCTGCCGTTCTGGCTGGCGAGTCTCGTCGACCGCTTGATCGTGCTGATCGTGCCGATCGTCGTCGTGCTGATCCCCGGGGCGAGGCTGATCCCGTCCCTTTACGCCTGGCGCGTAAAGTCGCGCATCTATCGCTGGTACGGCGCACTGATTGCTATCGAGCGTTCGGCACTGGACGAAACGGCGAGCGAGGATGAACGCGCGGCTTCGATGGTCAAGCTCGTCGAGATCGAAGCGGCCGTGAACCGGCTCAAGATGCCGCTTGCCTACGCCGACCAGTTCTACGTGCTGCGGCAACATATCGGATTCGTGCGGGCGAGGCTGGCCCAAGCCTATGACGAGCGCACCCACGCGGAGGCGGGCGGCGCGTAAGATGCTTGTATGCGGGCGGAGAGCCTCGGCAGCGACGAGCAGCAACCGGATCCACCGGAGAATGTCATGAACGCATCGATCGACGCGGCGTCGCCGCTCTGGCTTTACGATTTCGTGTCGCCGTTTTCGTATCTGCTGCTCGAGCAGCACGACAAGTGGCCGAGCATGCCGTTCTCGCTCATCCCGATCTCGGTCTACGCGCTCTATCGGCATTGGGGCCAGCGTCCGACGAACGAAGTGCCGCAAAAGCGGATGTTCGTCCACCGTCACGCGCTCTTTCGCGCCGAGCAGCTCGGCATTCCGTTCAAGATGCCGCCGGCGCATCCGTTCGATTCGACGAAGGCGCTGCTGCTGGCCACCGCGATCGACGCCGACGTTCATACCGTCTGCGCGATGTTCCGTTTCATCTGGCGCGACGGGCGCGATCCGTCGACCCCCGACGGCTTTGCCGATCTGTGCCAGCTCTTGAATTTGCCGCATGGCGAGCGGCTCATCGAGCATCCCGATACGAAAGCCCGGCTGCAGCGCAATTTCGACGATGCGGTTGCGCTGGGGGTGTTCGGTGTGCCGACTTTCCGGCTGCATCGGCAACTCTTCTGGGGCGAGGACGCGTTGCCGATGGTGCTCTATTGCGCGCGCTCGCCGGGCTGGCTCGAATCGCCCGAGATCAAGCGCATCGGCGCGTTGCCGAGCGGGTTGACCTCGTGACGCTGCCGACTCGCCGCGAAGCGGGTGAAGGGTCGCTGCCCGACGCGGGCCGCGGCGCCGACGGGCTCGATATCTGGCTGCTGCGCGTGCTGCGCACGCTCTTGACCGAGCGCAGCGTGACGCAAGCGGCGTTGCGTTTGAACCAAACGCAGCCGGCGATCAGCACGGCGCTGCGCAAGCTGCGCGAGATGCTGAACGATCCCATCCTCGTGCGCGGCAAGTCGGGCATGGTGCCGACCGAATTCGGCGCCTCGCTGCTCGGGCCGACGCAGCGCGCGCTGCGCGAGGTCGACTTCGTTGCGACGCCGCACGGCCACTTCGATCCGTCGGGCACGCGGCGCACCTTTCGCGTGGCTGCTCCCGATTATCTGAACGACTTCTTCATGCCGACGCTGGTCGCGCGTTTTCGCGAGGCGGCGCCGCAAGCGCGGCTCGAAATCGATTCGCTCAATCCCGCGCTCGATCATGGGGCGGCGCTCGATGCGGGCGAGCTCGATCTCGTCGTCGGCAATTGGCCCAAGCCCGAGCCCCGCTTCGAGCGCAGCGATCTGTTCAGCGATACGGTCGTGTGCATGATGCGCGCCGACCATCCGCTTGCGGGCGAACCGCTTACGGTCGAGGCCTACGTGGCTGCGGCGCATCTTGCGCCTACGCCGTACAGCGGGGCGCGGCGCAACGCGATCGAGATCGGTCTTGCACGGGCCGGTATCGCTCGGCGCATCGTCACGACGCTGCCGTACTTCGGCCTCGTGCCGCAGGTGCTGCTGCATTCCGATCTGATCTTCACGACGACGCGCCGCTTCGCGACGCACTATGCGCGCATGTTGCCGCTGGCCGTTCGCGATGCGCCCATTCCGTTCCCCCGCATCAAGTGTTATCAGATGTGGCATCCGCAGCCGGACCGGCCGGATGATATTGCCTGGCTACGCGCGCTCGTCGAAGACGTGTCGGGGCGGTTGACCGTTCGCGCGCGCCGTGACTAAAGCACGGGTTGCCTTCCATCCCAGCCGGGAATGCCGTAACGGGTAGGCTTTCAACGCTCGACTCTCTTCCTTGATAGGGTCGTTGCGGTCGAATTCGCGGCTACGATTGCTTGGCTGCTATTGCTATCCGCCATGCCGCCCGTCGTGTGAAGTCGTCATGCATTTTCCGTGCTTCGATTCAATGCGAGCGACGACCATTTCGGGTTTTTCTTATTTATCGTCAGCAGCATCGGTATTCCGACAGAGATGGGAGTCGGTCCTGTATCATACGGCCCGCACGTGAGAGCGTGTGTCACTACCGATTCTTTCAAATAATTAAATGACCCGTTTCGAACCTGGTTTGCTCGATAAATTATTCGGGGATGGCGCGCATCAGCCAGCGTCAGCCGTCGTGCGGCAATTGTCGCTGGACGAACTCAAAGGCACGGTCGCGCGCCATATCGAGTCTCTTCTGAATGCTCGAATTACATTCACCGACGAACGCCTTGCAGGGTTCGACGAATGCCAGCGGTCGGTGCTGACTTACGGGCTGAACGATTTCACGGGGCTCAGCCTTGCCAGTCACGATGACCGGGAAACCATCTGCAAGTCGATTCGAAGCGCGATCGAACGCCACGAGCGCAGACTCCAGCAGGTCGATGTCAAACTGGAAGTGAACGCACAGTCCACGAACGTGCTGTGCTTCGCCATCAAGGCGATGCTCGTCGTGCATCCGACTGCGGAGCCAGTCAGCTTCGACGCGATGCTGCAACCGTCCACGCTGCAATATTCGGTCACGCGGGCGCGCCCCAAGCGGTCTTGAAGGAAGCCCTGCGCACCGGTTTGTGCCTCCAACGATATAACAAGATTCCGAGAGATAGATGGACGAATTGCTGCCGTACTACGAGCGCGAACTATCGCATTTGCGCGAATATTCCGAGGACTTCGCGCAGCGCTTTCCCAAGATTGCGGGGCATCTTTTGCCGGCGGATGAGCACGTTGACGATCCGGCCATCGAGCAATTCGTCCAGGCCATCGCGCTGCTCGATGCGAGAATCGCCAAGAAGCTCGAGGACGATTACGTGCAGTGTGTCGAGGCGCTCTTGGACGTGATGCATCCGCACTATCTGCGACCGTTCCCGGCATGCACGATCGCGCAGTTTTCCATGACGAGCGCAACGGAAGGTGGGCCGAACTCCCTTAGGCTTGCACGAGGCACCGAATTGGTCAGCCGGTCGATCAACGGCGTCCAATGCCGATTCAGGACGGCCTACGACGTGACGCTCGCACCGCTTGCGATCAGCGAGGCGCACTACATGCCGTCGGCTGTCGCCCCCGTCGTTTTGCCCTTGAAGGCGGCTGGGATCGTTTCGATTACCTTCGAATCGACGGCGCCGCAGCTGGATTTGCGATCGCTCGGGCTGCGTACTGTCCGCACGTATTTGAACGGTGAAGCCTCGTTCATTGCGGCGCTCGCCGATGGCCTGTTCATCCACGCGATGGCAGGCTATGTGGAAGCTGAGGGCGATGGCCTTTGGAAGCCGTTGCCGACCGTACCCGTTGCGCAGGCCGGTTTCGACCGCGACGATGCATTGCTCGACTATCCATGGAAATCGAACCCGGCATACCGTCCCCTGGCCGAATATTTCGGCTTCCCGGAGAAACACGATTTCGCCGACTTCGATCTCGGGGCGATGCTCGATACGGCGGGGGCGTGCCGGCGCATGACGCTTCACGTGGTCCTGAAGGAGGGCCACGGTAACCCGCACGCTGCACGGCTGTTGGATGCCTTGTCGGCCACACACTTTCGCCTGTTCGCTGCACCTGTCGTCAACTTATTTCGCCGGCCCGGCGAACCGATTCACGTGACGCATCGCGAGGTCGCGTATCCGGTCGTGGCCGATGCCGGCCACGCGGCTGCTTACGACATCCATTCGATCGATTCGGTCCACCTCGTGCGCCGAACGCAAACGCATAGCCGCGTCATCGAATTTCGGCCGATTTTCTCGCAGCGCCATGGCGACGACCCACGTTCCGTACATTATTGGTTCGCGCGTCGCGACCCGTTGGTGGCTTCGGCGAGCCCCGGCTATGAGACGGCGATTTCGGTGATCGAGACGGATTTCGATCCGATGGCATCGCAAACGGATACGTTGAGTCTCGAATTGACCTGCACGAACCGGGATTTGCCGTCGAGGCTCGCCGTCGGGCTCGAGGGCGGCGACCTGTTCTTAGGGGACCGCTACGACAACGACAACCATGATCTGTCGATCAGCGCCGCCATGCTGCGCCGTCCCATCCAGACGCTGCGCTTCGAGCGCACCGACGCGTTGCGTATGCGGCTTGCTTCGCATCTGACGCTCGATCAGCTTTCGCTCGCGGATATGGATATCGAAGCGCTCAAGGCGGCGTTGGTGTTATACGACGTGCGCCGTTCCCCCGTGACATTGCGTCATATCGAAGGGATCGTAGGCCTCGAAGTGCGCGACGCGGTTATCGAATTGCCGGGTCGCCCATTCATGACGGCCGTGCACGGCGACGAATTGCGAATGACCCTCGACGAGAAGCATTTCGCCGGCGCCAGCATCGCCACGTTCGTCGGCGCGGTCGATGCGTTTCTCGGCGACTGCGTGGAATTGAACCGCTTCGTTCAGCTGGTCGTCGTCTCGAAACATACGGGCGAACCGATCGTGCGATGCAAGCCGCGCAACTGCCACCTGATTCTCGGGTGATCGAGGAAGGAGACTCGAGCCGATGACGACCCACCACGACGCATTCGACGACGATCGACTTCGCCACTATTACGAGCGAGAACTGGAAATCTTGCGTCGGGACTTGCGCGCGTTCGCTCAGCGCAATCCCGAGGCGGCTACGCGACTGTCGATCAATAGCGATGGGCGTTCGGACGATGCAGGCGTGGAGCGCATGGTGCAATCGACCGCCATTCTGAACGCTCGCCACAGCGCGAAGATCGACGACGATTATCCCGAGTTGTCCGAGGCGCTGATCGAACGCACGTTTCCGCAGTACCTCCGGCCGTTCCCGTCATACTCCGTCGCGCAATTCGACGTGGCGGCGATGTTCGGTAGTCTGACGGAGCCCGTCCGTATTGCGCGCGGGACGCAGGTGAAGACGACGGAGGGAGGGTGCCTGTTCCGAACGACGTATGACGTCATGCTGGCGCCGGTGGAAATCGTGCGTGCCCAGTACGCGTCCACGCCAACGGCTCCGCTCAGCGTCGAGCTGCCGCCCGATGCTAGCGGCATACTCTCCGTGGCCTTTCGCTCGGCCAAGTTCGGCGAGCGTCTCGATGCGGTTGCCCCGGCTTCGCTACGTGTCCATCTCGCCGGTCAACCGTCCGTGGTCGCAACGTTGATGGATACGCTGCTGCTGCACACGGCGAGGGCGTATGTCGAAGACAGCGAGGGGCGCTGGACTCGGCTGCCGACGATTGCCGTTGCCCCGGTGGGGTTCGGTTCGAACGATTGGCTGGTCACCGATGCAAAGGAGCCGGGCCAGCCGTTCGGGCTGCTTGCAGAATATTTCGCGTATGCCGAGCGCTTCCATTTTGTCGACGTCGACTTTGCGTCGGCGTGTGCAGCCGCGCTGGGCGAACCGGCGGGCGAACTGCGCGGCGAACGACTGACGCTGCATTGGGTGGTGACGGGCGTGCCGCCGAATTCGCGCGCCGCTCAGCAGCTCGCGCATTTATCGGCGGATTACCTGAGGTTGTCCTGTACGCCGGTCGTCAATCTATTTGAAAGGAAAAACGTCTCGCTCAAGTACGATCGGCAAAGCGGTGTGTGGCCGATTCAGGCGCAGGTCAAGAACGACGCACACACCGAGGTTTGGTCGGTCGATCAGGTTTGCACCGAGCAAGGCAATCGGCTTCGCTCATCGGCTGCCCTGATGACCCGTCACGTGGACGATGCACACCCGCTATGGACATTCATACAGCGTAGCGGCCCCGCCTCGCTTGATGCCGGACCCGCTGCGGCGTTGCGTCTTGACGGCGCCGACGGTCCAGCGAGGAGAGGGCCGTCGTTCGACGCGCTGGTAGCCGATGTGACATGCTCCAATGGAGACCTACCGCACTCGTTGCCGTTCGGCGCATCGGGTGGCGACATGCTGCTGGCAGCCAAGAAGTCTTCGACGGAGCAGATCGCGTTGTTGCACGCGCCGACGGCGGTCGTTCAGCTACCGCGGACCAACGGCGCACTGTGGCGGCTGATCGGGCAGCAGACCCCTCACGCAGTGCGATTGATCCAAGCCGGGTTGCCGCCCCTGAAGCAACTGTTTCAGCAATTCGCGCAAGCTTCGCCTGTTCAGGCGCAGCACATCGACGGCATCAGGGGCCTAAAGCACCGGTCGGTCATGACGCTCATGGCGCGAGCACCGCAGCCGGCGATGGTGCGTGGAATCGAGGTCACGCTGGAAATCGACGAGCAACGCTTCGCCGCGCACAGCGTGGCCGTGTTCGCCCGCGTCATGGAGCGCTTCTTTGCGCCGTACGCGCCATCCAACAGTTTCGTTCAATTGGTCATCGGCTCGAGTAGCGATATCGGCACGGTGTTATGGCGGGGCGAACCGGTGAAAGGCGGAACCGCACGATGGTAAAGATCGGCGCTGTAAATGGGAAATTTTTGCCGTAATTCATCAGTGATCCGGAAATATTTGCCTTGCGAACGATTCGCCAGTCCTAACAATGCTTTGAGGTGTTTGGCTTGAAGAAAATCTATGTAAAATCGCCCGCCTCTGAATGCCGATTTCTTCGTCAGGCTTGCCAATGAATACGAACTTGTCTGTTCAAGATCTGCGAAAGATCGCCACGGGGATGCAGCACAACCGGCTATTGACGCTGTCGTTCCCGGATGACAATGCCCCGTACGAGATCCTATTGGTGAATCGCCTCGAAGGCGAGGAATCGCTTTCGCGCGATTTCCGATTCGTGATCGAGATTCTGTCGGATAACGTCAAGCTCGATCCGAATGAGTTCGTCGGCAAGCTCATGACGGTGAAATTGCTGCGCAACGACGGCAGCTGTCGCTATTTCAACGGACACATCTTCTCGTTCAGGCTCGTGCGAACCGACGGAGGCATCGTCTTTTACGAAGCGGAGATGGGCCCGTGGACCCGGTATCTGACGCTGCGCAAGAACAACCGGCTGTTCTTGGATGAGAGCATCGGTGGCCAAACCGCCACGATCTTCGCCGATTACGGCACGCTGGCGGTCTGGCAGTGGAAGGTCCGACAGAAGGACCCTTCGATGACGATGGCGTGCCAATTCGACGAGCACGACCATAACTACGTCCATCGCCGCTGGGAGCACATGGGGCTGTGCTACTGGTACGAGCACACGGCGACGCAGCACACGCTGATCATCTCCGATCCGGCGCGCCTGGAGCCGGTCATCGATGGCGAAAGCCCCAAGATTCCCTACCAGGACAAAGCCGGTTCGCAGGAGGCGGACGGGGTCCGCTCGTGGTCGTTCATTCAACGAGTGACGTCCAC
>NZ_JBQCIF010000076.1:0-19664 GCF_051953955.1 Trinickia sp.
GTGATCAACCTGGTGCGAGCGCAGGCCGGCGTCACCAACGTGGCGTTCCTGGCTGACCTGTATCACCTGGGCAAGATGGGTGAGGACCTGCCGGGCGTGCTGGCCCGCGAGGCGGCCGCCATCGCGCACATCCAGGTCGCCGACGTGCCGGACCGGGGCGCGCCCGGCACGGGCGAGCTGGACTTCCAGGCGCTGTTCGGTCAGCTCGCCGCGCAGGGGTACGCCGGCTGGATCGGCTGCGAGTACAAGCCGGCCGCCACGACGAGCGCCGGGCTCGGCTGGGCCGCAAGCTATCTCTAACCGCATCCAACCGGGCGCGCGAGCGCTTCATCGAGGAAAGACATGAGCAAGGTCGGCTTCATCGGCTTGGGCATCATGGGTGCGCCCATGGCCCTCAATCTCCTGAAAGGCGGGCATGCGTTGTTCGCGCACACGCGCCGCCAGGTACCGAGCGAACTGACGGCTGCCGGCGCGAGCCCATGCGAAAACGCGAAGGCCGTCGCGCAGGCGGCCGACATCGTCATCACGATGCTGCCCGATACGCCCGACGTCGAAAAGGTGCTATTCGGCGAGAACGGCGTGTGCACAGGCCTCTCACCCGGCAAGCTCGTGATCGACATGAGCTCGATTTCGCCGCTCGCGACGCGCGAGTTCGCCGAGCGCATCAACGCGCTCGGCTGCGACTACCTCGACGCGCCCGTGTCGGGCGGCGAGGTCGGCGCGAAGGCCGCCACGCTGACGATCATGGTGGGCGGCCCGCAGGAAGCCTTCGTGCGCGCCAAGCCGCTGTTCGAGCTCATGGGCCGCAACGTCACGCTCGTCGGCGGCAACGGCGACGGCCAGACCGCGAAGGTCGCGAACCAGATCATCGTCGCGCTGACGATCGAGGCCGTCGGCGAAGCGCTGCTATTCGCCGCCAAGGCGGGCGCCGACCCAGCCAAGGTGCGCGAGGCGTTGATGGGCGGCTTCGCTTCCTCGCGCGTGCTCGAAGTGCACGGCGAACGCATGATCAAGCGCACGTTCGATCCCGGTTTCCGCGTCGAATTGCACCAGAAGGACCTGAACCTCGCGCTCGACAGCGCGCGCAGCCTGAAGATGGCACTGCCCAACACCGCGAGCACGCAGCAGTTGTTCAGCGCGTGCGCAGCCCAGGGCGGGCATGGCTGGGACCATTCCGCGATCGTTCGCGCGCTCGAAACGATGGCGAACTTCTCGATGGCCTCCGCGGCAAAAGCCTAGGGCGCCACGCCGAAGATCGCCCCATCCGCCCGTCCGCCCATTCGTTCGTGAATCCCTCTTTGAAGCCCCCTTCGACAAGGACTTGTATCGTGAAGAAAGTTGCATTGACCGGCGCGGCGGGCCAGCTCGGCCGCGTATTGCGCAAAGCGCTGCTCGAGCGCGGCGTGAACCTCAGATCGGCGGCCGGGACGAAGCCGCTCGAGCCGCTCGTCGACGGCGAGGACATCATGCACGGCGACCTGCGCGAGGCGGCTGTCGTCGATCGCCTGCTCGCCGGTGTCGACGTGCTGATCCACATGGCCGGCACGAGCGTGGAACGGCCGCTGCCGGAAATCATCGAGAACAACCTGCGCGCGCTCGTCGAAGTGTATGAAGGCGCGCGCCGCCACGGCGTGAAGCGCATCGTTTTCGCAAGCTCGAACCATGCCATCGGTATGCACTCCGTGGAATCGAAGCTCGGCCTCGACTGCGATTTCCGGCCCGACGGGTTTTACGGCCTCAGCAAGATGTGGGGCGAGGGTGTGGCGCGCTTATACTGGGACAAGCACGGCATCGAGAGCGTTTGCATCCGCATCGGCAGCTGCGTCGAAAAGCCGACGGAGTTCCGCCACTTGAGCACGTGGCTCGGATTCGACGACCTGCTGCAGCTCATCGATCGCTCGATCAACGTGTCCGAGATCGGTTTTCAAGTCGTATGGGGCGTTTCGGCGAACACGCGCAGCTATTGGGACAACGCCGGCGCTGCACGCCTCGGCTATGCGCCGCGTCAGAACGCCGAGGACTACGCAGCCGAAATCGTTGGCAAGCCGAACCCGATCAGCGCCACGGGCCAGCTCTACCAAGGCGGCAGCTTCGCGAGCTTCGATTTCTCGCGCAAGGACCCGAGCCCACAGCCGCGCTGAGCCGGCTTCGTTCGACGTCACGGGGAACCGACGATGAAACTTCCTGAGAATCGCTTCAAGCGTGCGCTCGCGGCAGGCCGGCAACAGATCGGCTTGTGGTCGAGCCTCGCAAGCCATACGTCGGTCGAGCTGCTCGCGGGCGCGGGCTTCGATTGGCTCTTGCTCGATATGGAGCACGCGCCGAACGAGTTGCCGATGGTGCTCAGCCAGCTGCACGCGATGGCCGGCTCGTCAACGCACGCGATTGTGCGGCCGCCGTGGAACGAGATGGTGACGATCAAGCGACTGCTCGATATCGGCGTGCAAACGCTGTTGCTTCCCTACGTCGAAACCGAAGCGCAGGCGAGAGACGCCGTCGCTTTCACGCGCTATCCGCCCGAGGGCGTGCGCGGCTATGCATCGGGGGCACGCGCTACCGGGTACGGGCGCGTCGCCGATTACACGAAGCACTGCGCGAACGAGCTCTGCGTGCTCGTGCAGGTGGAGAGCCGGCTCGGGCTCGAGAACCTGGAGCGGATCGCTGCGGTGGACGGTATCGACGGCGTCTTCATCGGCCCCGGCGATCTCGCGGCCGCGCTCGGCCATACCGGCGAGATCGGCCATCCCGAGGTGCAAGCCGTCATCGAGGCGACGATCCGCCGCATCGTCGCAACAGGCAAGCCCGCCGGCATCTTGACGCCGAACGAGACGTTCGCGCGCCGCTACATCGAATTGGGCTGCCTGTTCACGGCCGTCGGGTCCGACATCGGCCTCCTCGGCCGCGGCGCCGAACAGCTCGCGGCACGCTTCAAAGGCGGCGGCTGATCACTCGACGTGAAACACCGCGACGGCGTCGAGCAGCAGCGTCGCTTGCTCTTCGAGCGATTTCGCCGCTGCCGCCGCTTGCTCGACGAGCGCGACGTTGTTCTGCGTGACGTCGTCGATCTGCCCAATCGCCCCGTTGACCTGCTCGATGCCGGCGCGCTGCTCGCTCGCCGCCGCTTCGATCTCGATCACGATCTGCGTCACGCGCTCGACCGCAAGCATCGCCTCGCTCATCGTTCCGCCTGCCACCGCGACGAGCGCCGCACCTTCCTCGATCTGCGCCGACGATTGACCGAGCAGTTCCTTGATCTCCTTCGCGGCCGTCGCCGCACGCTGCGCCAGCGAGCGCACTTCCGAGGCGACCACCGCAAAGCCCCGTCCCTGCTCGCCCGCGCGTGCGGCTTCGACGGCGGCGTTCAGCGACAAGATGTTCGTCTGGAACGCGATGCCCTCGATCATGCCGGTGATGTCGGTCACCTTCCGCGACGAGGTGGTGATGTCGTTCATCGTTTCGACCACGCGCGTGACGACGTCGCTGCCGCGCGTCACCGTTTCCAGCGCGCCGCGCGCCAACTCGTTCGCCTCCTTCGCGTGATCGGCGTTGTGCTTCACGGTCGATGAGAGCGTCCCCATCGTCGCGGCCGTTTG
This sequence comes from Trinickia sp., assembly GCF_051953955.1. Lineage (GTDB taxonomy): Bacteria > Pseudomonadota > Gammaproteobacteria > Burkholderiales > Burkholderiaceae > Trinickia. Next base: position 3,594 of record NZ_JBQCIF010000076.1, read on the forward strand.
CTGAAGCGATGCCGCTTGCTGCGCGGTACGCTCCGACAAATCGCGGTTGCCCGCGGCGATCTCCTTGACGCCGTCGGCAATGATGCCGGCGCCGCCGCGCACCGCCGACACCGTCGCCGCGAGGCCATCGCGCATCTGCCGCAATGCGCCGAGCAGTTGCCCCATTTCGTTGCGAGCGCCTTGTTCGATGGAGCCGGTCAAATCGCCTGCCGCGATCCGCCCGAAGTGTCCGATGGCGCGATCGATCGGTCTGACGAGCGCACGCGTGAGCAACAGCCGCGTCGCAAACGCCAGCGCCATCGCCGCCGCGCCGATGCCCGCGAACAGCAGCACCGATGTTCTGAAGCGCTGTGTCAACGCCTCGGCGTTGCTGCGCTGCGCGTCCGAGTGCAGCGTTTCGAGCGCGCCGATGGCTTTCGCATACGTGCGGTAGCTGCGGTCGGCGATATCGCCTTGGATCGTGCGGAACGTCGAGAAATCACCGTCGACGAGCGCCTTGTATTCCGGCTCGATCGCGTCCTTGACGAGCGCGGCGCGCGCCTTGCCCACGCTCGCGGCGAGCCCGCGCTCGGCTTCGCTCGCGTAAGGCTGCGCCGCGTATGCCGTGAAGTCGCGATTCGATTCGTCGAGGAAACGCCGTGCTTCGTCGAGCAGGCCGTCCGTCGGCTTGCCGACATGGAACAAGATTTCGTAGTTCGACAACGTGAGCCGTGTCTGCAGCAGCTTTTCGGAGCTGGCATTCAGCGACTCGAGCGCGGCCCCGCTGCGCTGCGTTTGCGCGAAGCCGTCCATGGCGTGCGTCAGCGTGTCGTAGCCGATCCCGATCACCGTCATCAACAGAGCGGTAAAAACACAGACCGTCGCCGTGATCCCCGCACGGATCTTGATGTTGTCGAGCATGAGGCGTCTCCTGATTCGTCCTGGTGTGCCGTTATTCGCTGTCGTTCGTTCTTATGCGCTAGGGTCCGTCGTTCGCGGCGTGCCGCCGTCGCCCCGCATATAAAGACGTCCCGAAAAAAAGGCCCGCGCGAGCGGGCCCTATCGACGAGGCTGTGCGGGTCGCGACGAGCTTGCGATCAGAAGACCGGATGCGAGTTGATGAGACTCGGCAGCCACGTCGAGAAATACGGGAAGTACGTGACGATGTTGATCGCACTGAAGATGGCGAGGTAGTACGGCCAGGCGATCTTCGTCGTCTCGCCGATCGACACGTCGCCGATCGCGCAGCCGATGAACTGCACCGATCCGATCGGCGGATGCACGAGCCCGAGCGAGCAATTCAGCAGGATCATGATGCCGAACTGGACGGGGCCTACGCCGTAATGCATCGCCATCGGCAGGAACAGCGGCGTCGTGATCAGAATGTGCGCGGCCATGTCGACGAACGTGCCGAGGAACACCTGGATGATGTTGATGTAGAGCAGCATCAGCCAGGGCACCGTCGTCGCGTGTTCGAGCGCATGCTGAATCGCATCGGGAATCTCGAGGTAGGCCATCTGGAAGCGCAGCATATTCGATACGCCGATCAGCAGCAGCACGACGCCGGTCGTTCGCGTGGCGCGCGCGAGGCAGACGCACAGCGTCTTGAGCGTCAGCGTCCGATAGACGAACAGCGTCAGCACGAGCGAGTAGGCCACCGCGATCGCCGCGGCCTCCGTCGCCGTGGCAATGCCCTTGGCCACGCACGTGAGAATGATCAGAATCACGAAGAGCCCGGGAATCGCACCGACGAACGACTTCGCCACCGTGCCCCACCCGGGGAACATCGGTAGTTCGGCGTTGCCGTCCGCCCGCTGCGGGAAGCGATAGCGCACCGCTTGCCAGTATGCGGCGACCAGCACGAAGCCCATGACCCACAGCACGGGAAGCAGGCCCGAGAACAACAAATCGCCGATCGACACGCCATTCACCGCATGGCCCGCGACGATGCCCGTAATGCCCTGCGCGGCGAGCGCGTAGATGATCATGTTCGTCGAAGTCGGCATCAGCGCACCCGCGAGCGACGCGTGCGTCGTGACGTTGACCGCATAGGCGGCGCTATATCCTTCACGCTTCATCAGCGGGATGACGACGCCGCCCATCGCTGACGTATCGGCCGTCGGCGAGCCCGACACGCCACCGAACAACGTGCAGGCGACGACGTTCGCCATGCCGAGGCCGCCGCGGAAATGACCGACGGTGGCTTGCGCGAAGCGCAGGATGCGGTCGGCGATGCCGCCGTGCAGCATCAGCTCGCCGGACAAGATGAAAAACGGCACGGCGAGGAACGAAAATGCGTTGATGCCGGAGACCATCGACTGCATCGCCGTGGCGAGCGGCAGCCCTTCATAGAGATAAGTCAGCACGCAAGCGAGGCCTAGCCCGAACGAGACCGGGACCCCAAGTACGAGGAAAACCAGAAAACTGACGACAAGAATCAAAAGTTCCATTTGAATCACGTCCGCTTAGCCGCGAAGAGCGCCAGCAAGCGCTCGATCGAAAAAAGAATGGTGCAGGCGCTGGCGACGAATGGGATCGCGTAGCGAATGGCCTCGGGCAAGCCGAGAATCGGGATTTTGTCGTCGAACGTCGTCATCGCCATTTCCTTGGTACCGAAGCAAACCGCGATGGAAAACGCGACGAGGCACAGCTGTTGCAGCACTTCGAGCGCCAGCCGCCCGCGCGGCGGCAACGCCTTCGCGAGCGAGTCCAAGCCGATGTGGCCGCCGTCGCGCACCTTCAGCGCGGCGCCCATGAAGGCGACGACGAGCACCATCAGCAAGCCGATCGGCTCGACGTAATCGGGGGCGTTGTCGAAGAGATAACGCATCACGACGCTGTACATGACGAGGGCGCAGAGCACCGCCAGGCAAATCGAGGCGAGCACCGTAATCAGCAGCGCGATCGCGCCGCTCGGACGCTTGATGAATTTCATGGGACAGTTCTCACACAAGACCATGCGGCCGCTCGTGCAAGCCCCGCACTGCGGCGGGGCCTCGCGCGTGCCGGTAGGCGCCACGACGGCTCGGCTCGGTCCGCTCGCCGAAATGAAGCGCGCGGGCGCGCACCGAGCCGTCTCAGTGCTTACTTCGTGTTCACGATTTCCTCGACGATGCTCTTCATGGCAGGGGTCTTTTCATACTTCGCCCACACCGGCTGCATCGCCTTCACGAAGGCCGCGCGATCGACCTGCGCCGCGGGGATGATCTTCACGCCGGCCTTTTTCAGCGTCTGCGTGCCGTCCTCCACTTTCGCCGTCCAAAGCTTTTCGTAGTACGGCACCGAGTCGGCGGCCGCCTTGCGGATCGCTTGTTGCTCTTGCGGCGTCAGCGTGTCCCAGATTTTTTTCGAAAACACGAGGACTTCCGGCGTCATCGAATGCTGCGTTTCCGAGTACACGGGCGCAACCTCGTAGTGCTTCGTTTCGACATACGAGGGGATGTTGTTTTCGGCTGCGTCGACGAGGCCCGTCTTCAAGCCGGTGTAGACCTCCGAGAACGGCATCGGCGTGGGCGTGCCGCCCATCGCCTTGATTTCGTCGACCATCAAGTCAGAGGGCTGCACGCGCACTTTCACGCCCTTCATGTCGGCCGGCGAAAGGATCGCCTTCTTGCTGTACACCGAACGCGAGCCGCTCTCGTAGAACGTCAGCGCGATCATGCCTTTCGCGGCGAACGCATCGAGGATCTTCTGTCCGGCCGGGCCATACATGGCCTTGTGGAAATGATCGAAATCGCGGAACAGGAACGGCAGCGACGGAATCATCGATTCGGGCACGATGTCGTTGAATGCAGCCGCGTTCGCGCGCACCATGTCGATCGCGCCGATCCGCACCTGATCGATCGTGTCGTTCTCCGAGCCGAGCGCGCTGTTGGCGAAGACCTTCAGGCTGTCCTTGCCATTCGTCTCCTTCGAAATTTCCTGGCCCATGAACTTCAACGCCATCGTGGTCGGGAACGTGTCGCTGTGCACGTCGGCGGCGCGGAACGTACGCGCCTGCGCCGTCCCCGCCGCGAGCGCCAAGCAGGAGGCGGCCAACGTCATGGCGATGGTCGACAAGGCGAATTTCCGTTTCATTGTGTGATCTCCTCGAGAATATGGATCGTGTTACTGCGTGTACGCGCGTCGGATACGTTGAGGCCTAATCGCACCGCCACTGACATCTTTTGTTCGGACCGATAATGTTGTCTGACAATGTTGGTGATTGTATTAACATCTTGCCCGCTTGCGGCTTAGGAGATACCCGAGGGCACGGGATTTGCGCGTCGCGGCGTCAGGAGATTTGCGGTGGCGTATCCTCGATGCGGACCGGTCTGAATCCGCGCGGACGCCACCCGCCCATCCACTAGCGGGTCTAATCAGCCTGCGTTGTCATGAGACGCGGAACGGTGCGCATCCGCCTCCTTGCGAACGCCCTCGTCCCGGTCGTTTCCGTCTCGTCCTATTGCGCCTTTGTCGCCTCGCTACGCCGCCGGCCGCTTAGTGAATCTCCGGCTCGCCGCTGTTCCCGCACGCGCCGTCCACGCCGTCGCGCTGCAGGAAGTCGAAGTCGCAGCCCTTGTCGGCCTGCATGACGTGGATCTGATGCATGGCGCCGTAGCCGCGCGTGAAACGCGGGGCCGGCGCCACCCAGGCCACCTTGCGGCGGGCCAGTTCCTCATCGCTGATGAGCACGTTGAGCTTGCGCTGAGGCACGTCGAGCTCGATCAGATCGCCGTCCTCGACGAGCGCCAGCGGGCCGCCGATGAACGATTCCGGCGCGACGTGCAGCACGCATGCGCCATAGCTCGTTCCGCTCATGCGCGCGTCCGAAATCCGGACCATGTCGCGCACGCCCTTTTGCAACAGCTTCTTGGGAATCGGCAACTGCCCCCATTCGGGCATGCCGGGCGCACCGACCGGGCCGGCGTGCTGCAGCACGATCACGCAGTGCTCGTCGACGTCGAGGGCATCGTCGTCAATGCGCGCCGCCATGTCGTTGTAGTCCTTGAACACCACCGCGCGGCCCGTATGCACGTGCAGCTTCGGGTCGGCCGCACCGGGCTTGATCACCGCGCCGTCCGGCGCGAGGTTGCCGCGCAGCACCGCGAGCCCGTTGTCGGGCATGAGAGGCGCGGTGCGGCGGCGGATGACCTCATCGTTGAAGATCTCGGCATCGGCGATGTTCTCGCCGAGCGTCTTGCCGTTGACCGTGCGCTGCGTCCCGTCGATGAGTTCGCCGAGCTCCTTTAGCATCGCGCGCAAGCCGCCTGCGTAGTAGTAGTCCTCCATCAGGTACTGGCCCGTGGGGCGAATGTTCGCGAGCACGGGCGTGCGGCGCGAGAGGTCATCGTAGTGGTCGAGCGTCAACGGGATGCCGGCGCGGCGCGCGAGCGCGATCATGTGCACGATCGCATTGGTCGATCCCGACAGCGCGAGACAGGTCGTCACGGCGTTGTCGACCGAGCGCTGCGTGATGATGTCCGACGGCTTGAGGTCCTCCCACACCATGTCGACGATACGCATGCCTGTTTTCGCGGCCATTTGCGCATGGCGCGAATCCGCCGCGGGGATCGATGCGAAGCCCGGCAGCGTGAAACCCAACGCTTCCGCGGCGCTCGTCATCGTCGAAGCCGTGCCCATCGTCATGCAGTGCCCTGGGGAGCGCGCGATGCCGCCTTCCACGCCCTTCCAGTCGTCTTCCGTGATCTTGCCCGCGCGCAGATCGGCCCAATACTTCCACGTATCGGAGCCCGAACCGAGCGTGCGCCCGTTCCAATTGCCGTTGAGCATGGGGCCGGCCGGCAGAAAGATCGCGGGCAAGTCCATCGAGATCGCACCCATCAGCAACGCCGGCGTGGTCTTGTCGCAGCCGCCCATCAAGACGACGCCGTCGGCCGGATACGAGCGCAGCGTTTCCTCGACCTCCATTGCCAGGAAGTTCCGGTACAGCATCGTCGTCGGCTTTTGAAACGGCTCGGAGAGCGTTTGCACGGGGAGCTCGATCGGAAATCCGCCGGCTTGCCAGATGCCGCGCTTCACCTCTTCCACGCGCACCTTGAAGTGCGTGTGGCACGGGTTGATTTCGCTCCACGTATTCAGAATCGCGATCACGGGCTTGCCGGCGTATTCCTCGCGGCTGTAGCCCATCTGCGAGCTGCGCGAGCGATGGCCGAACGAGCGCAGGTCGTTCACGCCGTACCAGCGATGGCTGCGCAGTTCCTCAGGTTTCTTTCTGTTCGTGCTCACTTCGTACGACTCCGCAATACTCAATCGATGAAAGGGCCGGCCACGGAGCGGCGCGATCAGCGGCGCATCAGCTCGCCGTCGCGCAAGCGCCAAAGGCCCAGGGGATTATCGTCCCGCAGCGCTTGCGGCAATAGGGCCTCGGGCAAGTCTTGATAGCAGACCGGGCGCAGGAAGCGCTCGATGGCCATGGCGCCCACCGAGGTCGTACGCGCGTCGGACGTGGCTGGGAACGGGCCGCCGTGCACCATCGCGTGCGAGACCTCGACGCCGGTCGGGAAGCCGTTCGCGAGAATGCGTCCAGCTTTACGCTCGAGCGTCGGCAAGAGCCGCGCCGCGAGCACGTAATCGGGTTCGTCGAGCTGCAGCGTGGCGGTCAGCTGCCCTTCGAGATGCTCGGCGACGCGCAGCAATTCATCCACGTCGGCGCATGCGACGATCAGCGAAGCGGGCCCGAAGATCTCGTCTTGCAACTGTGCGTTCGCAAGAAATCGCGTCGCGCTCGTCGTGAACAACGCCCCGCGGCCGGCGCAGTGCGCCTCGCTTTGCGCGCCGTCGGCCGCACGGGACACACCCGGCGTCCGTGCACGCGCATCGACACCGCCGCGATAGGCCGCTGCGATCCCGGCCGTCAGCATCGTCTGCGCGCTTTTCGTTTCGAGCGCCCCCGCGGCCGCCTCGACGAACGCGTCGAGCGCCGGCCCCTCGAGCGCGATGACGAGCCCCGGGTTCGTGCAGAACTGGCCGACGCCGAGCGTCAGCGAGTCGACGAAACCGCGAGCCAGCGCCTGCCCGCGTGCAGCCAGCGCCGCAGGCAGCAAGAACATCGGGTTCACGCTGCTCATTTCCGCGTAGACGGGAATCGGCTCGTGCCGCGAGGCGGCGATCTTCATCAAGGCAATGCCACCGTGGCGCGAGCCCGTGAAGCCGACGGCCTTGATCGCCGGATGCGCGACGAGCGCTTCACCGATCGCGTTGCCGGCGCCGATCACGAGCGAGAACACGCCTTCGGGCAGACCGGCATCGGCAACCGCCTTTTGAATCGCGCGGCCGACGAGCTCGGACGTACCCAGATGCGCGGGGTGAGCCTTCACGACGACGGGACAACCCGCCGCCAGCGCGGATGCCGTGTCGCCACCGGCGACGGAAAACGCGAGCGGGAAATTGCTCGCGCCGAATACGGCCACCGGACCGAGCGGGATTCGGCGCGCGCGCAGATCCGAACGCGGGATCGGCTGGCGCTCGGGCTGCGCCGAGTCGAGCACCGCACCACACCAGCGGCCCTCGCGCACGAGTGAAGCGAATAGCCTGAGCTGTCCGATCGTGCGCGCCCGCTCGCCCTCGAGGCGTGCCTTCGGCAGCGCCGATTCGCTCTGCGCGCGATCGATCAAAAGATCGCCGAGCGCGGCGACGTTATCGGCGATCGCCTCGAGCAGCCGCGCGCGCGCATCGAGCGATGCCGACCGGAACGCATCGAACGCCTGCGCAGCCAGCACACACGCGCAATCGACTTCCACCACCCCGCCCATGCCGAACGACGGCTCGATCTCGAGGTTGCGCGCGGGATCGAACGCGCGCATCGCACCTTGCGCTCCCCGCACGGAGGACGCACCCAACAACATCTCGCCTGCAATCCGCATCATCCCTCCGTCGCCGATCGCGCGCCGTTACGCCGCAACGCCGTGCTCGGCACGCAGCGCGCGCTCGAACGCGAGCAATGCCTGCGCCGCCGCACGCACCGCCTCATGGTGCTCCTTGGGCGTCTCGCTCAGCAGCGGCTGGATCGTCCCCATATCGGCCACGCCGGAGAACGTCACGGCGTCATGCAGCACGCGGATCAACGAAATGTCTTCGCGCAGCGTCTCGAGCGGCATGAAGGCGTCGTACAGCCGCTGCGTGTCCGCCGCGCGCGACTCGCGAATCGCACGCATGAGCTCGGCGACGGCGTGCGACGCGATGCAACCGGAGCCGGTCGTCCAAGCGGCAAGGCCGAAATCGCGCAAATGAACCACGGCCGGACCCTCGCCCATGCCGGATACCACCTGGGCCGGATTCACGCTTTGCAGCAGACGGCGCAGGTACGGATCGTTCGACGGATCGTCGCGCTCGATCGCGTACTTCACGGCCGCGAGCGTGCCGCCGTCGACGAGCCGCGCCAGCGTGTCGACGTCGACGTACTGCTCGCTCTTCACGTAGAGCGTCAGCGGGATGCCCGCCGCATCGGCGATACGCTTCAGCCCCGTTTCGACGCCGGCCGGCGTGGCGAAGTTGGCGAACGGCAGCACCATGGCCGTGCGGTAAGACGTCTGCGAGAGGATCCGCGCTTGATCGAGCATCTTGCCGTAGTCGGGGCCGATCGACGGAATCACGCGCGTCGTCGGTGCCGCGCTTTCGGCGAGCATGTCGAGCAGATCGCGATATTCGCTGACCGCAACGTGATAGAAGTTCGCGTTGCCGCCATAGAGCAGCGTGGTCACGCCGCCGGCTTCGATGTGACGGATCAGCTTTTGGTTTTCGGCGACATCGATCGACAAATCGGCGCGGCGAGCAAGCGGCGGCACCGCCATCACGGACGAGGCGAATTCGCTCTCGACAAGTGGGGACACTTTCATGGGGCCTCGAAGCGAGTGTTTTGATTGACTAACAGGTCGGACGGTATCACCCGCAAATCCATCTTGTCAAACAACATTTGTAATCAAGTGACCACTTTGACAACCTGCAGCCGAACCGGAGGGCTCACCGGGGAGCCGCGTCGCCGAATCGATGGTGTCTTCGAGCGCACCGCGCGACGTACAATCGCGCCACTCCGACTCGATTGCGAAGCATGGACCTCGAAAGCATCCTCTTCAGACAAGGCTTCGGCTCGCGGCGTCAATGCCGCGCGCTGATCGCCGAAGGCCGTGTCCGCGTGGCCGGCGAGGTCTGCACCGACGCGGGCGAGGATCTCGCGCCGGGCGATCTGACGTTCGAGGTCGACGGCACGCCTTGGCGCTACCGCGAGCGTGCCTATCTGATGCTGAACAAGCCGGCCGGGTACGAGTGTTCGCGCGAACCGCAGCATCATCCGAGCGTATTCGCGTTGCTGCCGGCACAGTTGGCCACGCGCGGCGTGCAATGCGTCGGCCGTCTCGACGAAGACACCACCGGGCTGTTGCTGCTCTCCGACGACGGCCAGTTCGTGCACGCCTATACGTCGCCCAAGCGCAAAGTGCCGAAAACCTACGTCGCCACCACGCGCCATGCCCTCGACGACCGTCAGATCCAAGCGCTGACGGACGGCGTGCTGCTGCACGGCGAAAAAGCGCCGATTGCGGCAGCCGCCGTTCGGATCCGCGGCGAGAGGCAGCTCGAGATCACGGTCAACGAGGGCAAGTATCACCAGGTCAAGCGCATGATCGCGGCAGCGGGCAACCGCTGCGAAGCGTTGCATCGCGATCGAATCGGCGGTCTCGCGCTGCCGGAAGCGCTGGCGCCCGGCGCGTGGCAATGGCTCGAAGAGGAAGCGTTGCTGGCATTGCGCGCATGACGCGCGCCCCGTCGATGGTGGGGCAGCACACATCCGAAGCGAAGGAATCCTCGAAATCAGGTCCGCTCCCTATGGGCGCGGACGGTGCCATGCCTATACTTTCTCCATCAAAACGAGATTTCCGCTCAGCGAGTGAGCGCGAGTCCAAAGAGACGTAGGAGGGAGGTGTGTCGTGGCCATCAACCACACGTTCGAGATTTCGTACGTGATGCTCGCGTTCGCGGCGCTCGGAGCGATCGTCATCGGCGCGTTGCTCACGGTAATGCATGTCAAGCGCCGATACGATCCGAACCTGATCGGCGCCGTGCTCGGCGCCCTTCTCTGCTTCCTATTGCTGGAAGCGCTGCCGGCCCTGCTCTAGTGCCCTGCCCGACGAGCGACGCCGCCTTGCGGTCGACTGGGCGCTTTCATATCGAAGGACCTTGCGGGACCGGGCATCAGGGCGTGCCTGTCGAACTGAGGCCGCCGCGCAGGAAAGCCTCGACGGTCGGATAGCGAAGCACGACGCGCAGCTCTCGTTTGAGCCGTGCATTCGACAAACGCCGCGATTCGCGCATGAACGAGAGCGTCGACGGATCGAGGCTCGCTTCGGCCGCCGCGCGCGTGAGGCGTGGCACGCGCGGCAATCCGAACGCATCGGCGACGCGATCGAAATAGTCCCCCATCTTCAGCACCGTGTCGTCCGACGCGTGGACGACGCGCCCGATGCGTCCGCGCACGGCTGCCCGCAGCATGATCGCGGCGAGGTCGTCGGCATGGATGTGGTTCGTATAGACGTCGTCCTGATCCACGAGCGCGGGCTTGCCCTGGCGGATGCGCGCGAGCGGTAGGCGCTCGCGCGCGTAGATGCCCGGAATGCGCACGATGCTCGCCGCCGTCGCCGCACGCGCATTGGCCTGCCTCAGCCTACGTTCCGCGGCCACGCGCCGTTTCGCCCGCGCATTGGCGGGGCTCACCGGCCGCGTTTCGTCGATGAAAGCGCCGCCGCAATCGCCGTAGACGCCGGTGGTGCTGGCATAGACGACGCGCACTGCGACGCTCGGCAGCCGCCCGGCCCGTGAAAAGCCCTCGGGTACAATACGGCCGTCAGCCTGACCGCTGACGCCTCGCGCGTGGAGATGGCGCGAGCGCAGCGGCGCGAGCCCTGCGGGACGCGCCGCGCGATGACCGCGCCGCGCGCCGAGCGCGGCGATCAGCGCCCGTGTGCGCGGATCGTCGTTTCCGTCCGGCGGCGGCGGCGCCAGATGCAACACCGTCCGCGCGAGCCCGGCCAAGCGCCGCAGCGTGCGCGGCGCGTCGAGATCGCCGACGATCGGCATCAGTCCCGCGGCGCGCAACTGAGCGGCACGTTCGGTGCGTGTCGTCAATGCGATGACGCGCGGGCGAGCGGCACGCGCGAGCAGGCGCTGCGCGCAGCGCAGTCCGACGTCGCCGCATCCGACGATGAGCACGCGCGGCCGGCGCAAGATTCGTGTGGCGTTCATGTGGGCGCATTGTAGCGGGCCGCCACCGCACGCGCTCCGACTTGGGATTTTTTGATTTTTCGTTCGATCGAGCTATGGCATATAACGTATCCCTCCGGCAAAGCGGCCGGCAGTTTCAAGTAGAACCCGACGAGCCGGTGCTCGTCGCAGCGCTGCGCCAGGGCATCGGCCTGCCGTACGGCTGCAAGAACGGCGCGTGCGGGTCGTGCAAGGGCTCCGTGGTGTCGGGCGAAGTCGAACAGGGCGCCCATTCTTCGTCGGCACTCTCGAACGACGAAAAGACGCGCGGCATGGCCCTGCTCTGCTGCGCGACGGCGCAATCGGATCTCGTCATCGACGTGCGCGAAATCGCGGGCGTGGGCGACGTTCAGGTGAAGAAGCTGCCTTGCCGCGTGAACGCGCTCGAGCGCAAGGCCGACGACGTGATGGTCCTGAAGCTGCAATTGCCCGCGAACGAGCGGCTGCAATACCTGGCCGGCCAGTACGTCGAATTCATCCTCAAGGACGGCAAGCGCCGCAGCTATTCGATGGCGAGCGCGCCGCACGAGGAAGGTCCGATCGAACTGCATATCCGGCACATGCCGGGCGGGGTCTTCACCGATCACGTCTTCAACACGATGAAGGAGCGCGAGATTTTGCGTTTCGAAGGCCCGCTCGGCACCTTCTTCCTGCGCGAGGATTCCGACAAGCCGATCGTCCTGCTGGCGTCGGGCACGGGCTTCGCCCCGATCAAGGCGATTGCCGAGCACGCGTTCTTCAAGAACCTCGAACGGCCGATCACGCTCTACTGGGGCGCACGCCGCAAGAAAGATCTCTACATGCTCGATCTGGCGGAAAGCTGGGCCAAGGATCACCCGAACTTCAAGTTCGTGCCCGTGCTGTCCGAGCCGGAGCCGAGCGACGGCTGGACGGGCCGGACCGGGTTCGTACATCGTGCCGTGATCGAGGATTTGCCCGACCTGTCGGGCCATCAGGTCTATGCGTGCGGCGCGCCGGTCATGGTCGAATCGGCCATGCGCGACTTCACCGCGCATCACGGATTGCCGGCCGACGAGTTCTACGCCGATTCGTTCACGAGCGAGGCCGACCTCGTCAACGCCGTTTGACGGACACTCACGGCGACGAAAATGCGACACCGGATGCATCGAATGCGCGGCCGGCATTGCATCGATCCGCACCGTGTCGTATTCTTGCCCCCATGAACCGCATCCTGTCCGCCCTCCGACGTCGCCGCTCGCTCCCCTCACGGGAAGCCGTCGGCTCGTAGCGGACGCGCGCCTCGCCAAGCACCAGCTAGCCTAGCGACAGCGCGTAATCGGTCAAACCGCGAAAGCCACGGACTACCGTGGCTTTTTTCATTTCCCGTTCATTTTTCCTTCATCCATTTATCGCGGAGCCGTGCCATGCAATCGACGCAGAACCCGACGCAGTCGCTGATGTACATCACCAACCGGCCGGACATCGTGTTCACGCGCGGCTCGGGCTCCTGGCTTTTCGACAGTGAAGGAAAGCGCTACCTCGATTTCATTCAAGGCTGGGCCGTCAACTGCCTCGGCCATTGCCACCCGGCGATGATCGAAGCGCTCGAGACGCAGGCACGCAAGCTCTTCAACCCCTCGCCGGCGTTCTACAACGAGCAGATGGGAAGTCTTGCCGCGCTCTTGACCGAGTACAGCGTGTTCGACAAGGTTTTCTTCGCCAACAGCGGCGCCGAGGCCAACGAAGGGGCGATCAAGCTCGCGCGCAAGTGGGGCAGGAAGCATAAGAACGGCGCCTACGAAATCATCACGTTCGATCATGGCTTTCACGGCCGCACGATCGCGACGATGTCGGCCAGCGGCAAGCCTGGCTGGGACACGCTTTACGCGCCGCAGGTGCCGGGCTTTCCGAAGGCCGAGCTGAACGACATCGCATCGGTGGAGAAGCTGATCGGCGAAAAGACGGTGGCGGTGATGCTCGAGCCGATTCAAGGCGAGGGCGGCGTGGTTCCTGCCACGCGCGCGTTCATGCGCGAGTTGCGCGAGTTGACGAAGCGGCATGGCCTGCTGCTCATCGTCGATGAAGTGCAGAGCGGCTGCGGCCGTGCCGGCACGCTGTTCGCCTATGAACTGGCCGGCATCGAGCCCGACATCATGACGCTCGGCAAGGGCATCGGCGGCGGCGTGCCGCTCGCGGCCCTGCTCTCGAAGGCGGAGGTGGCGGTGTTCGAAGCCGGCGATCAAGGCGGCACGTACAACGGCAATCCGCTGATGACGGCCGTGGGATCGGCCGTGATCAAGACGCTCGTCGCGCCGGGCTTTCTCGAAGGCGTTCGGGCGCGCGGCGAGTACTTGCGCGCGAAGCTGCTCGAGTTGTCGGCCGAACGGGGCTTCGAGGGCGAACGCGGGGAAGGTTTGCTGCGCGCGCTGCTGCTCGGCAAGGACATCGGGCCGCAGATCGTGGAGAAGGCGCGCGACATGCAACCCGTGGGGCTGCTGCTGAACGCTGCGCGGCCGAACCTGCTGCGCTTCATGCCGGCGCTGAACGTGACGAACGACGAGATCGATCAGATGATGGCGATGCTGCGCACGGTGCTCGATTCGCTTTGATGGGTTGCTGAGCGCCGCTCGGCTGCTCCTACGCGTCTGGGAGCTAAAAAAAGCGCCGTGCAAGCACGGCGCGTAAAAGACCTCCGGGTTTCCTGCTACCCGGAGGCCCGGGGTAAGACGGACGCCCGCTGCCGGAGGCAGGCAGCGGGAACTTCGATTAACGCCAGTTCGCGGCCAAGACCGGCTGGAGTGCCTTCTGCTCGTCCGCCGACATGGCCGTTTGTCCCGCAGCCGGCGGTGCAAAAGAGGCCATCGCCTGCACGAGCTTCTCGACATTGAAGTCCGAGAGCGCCTTGCCATCACCGGAGGAGATTTGCCCGACATGCTCGGGCGAACTCGCATACCAGTTCTTCAGCGTGATCTGCTCCGAAGAACCGATGACGTCGATCCGCAAGTCCTGCCCGACATGCTCGAACCAGAGGTGATCGGAGGCAACGTCGGAACCGAACGCCAGCTTCGAGCCGAACCCAGAGGTGAATTCCAGGTTGTAGGTCCCATGGCCGACGTTCACTGTGGCGAACGTGTTCTTCAGCGTGGCCGTGTCCGTGCCGTCACCGAGGTTAAGCGTGGCGAAGGTTCCGGTCGCCGTGATCGCGTTGGTGCCAGTACCGACCGTGACGGTGTCGAAGGTGCCCGACGCTACAACCGTGTTGTTGCCGTTGCCGGCCTTGACGGTATCGAACGTACCGGAGGCTGCAACCGTGTTGTTGCCGTTGCCGAGCTTGACGGTATCGAACGTACCGGAGGCTACTACCGTGTTATTGCCGTTGCCGGCAGTCAGCGTATCGGACGAACCGAGCGTGATTGAATTGTCACCGTCGCCAACCGTGACGGTATCGGAGCCGCCGGAGGCTACCACCGTGTTTTTGCCGGTGCCCGCAGTCAACGTATCCGACGACCCCGCAAGCGTGATCGAATTGTCGCCGTCGCCAACCGTGACGGTATCGGACCCACCGGAGACTAGCACCGTGTTTTTGCCGGTGCCCGCGGTCAACGTCTCGGACGACCCCGCAAGCGTGATCGAATTGTCGCCATTGCCCACGCTTAGCGCATTGAACGAGGCCGTGAGGATGGCCTCGTTGCCGCCGTTGCCCAACGTTGCCGATGAGAAGGCGCCTGTGACGAGCACGACGTGGTCTTCGTCGTTGGCCGTGACCTTATCGAACGAGCCGCTTTCGGAAATCGCCGTTTGACCCGCTGCGATCGTAACCGTCTGAAAAGTAGTGGACACGTCCAGTACGTTGGGCTGCAACTGCAGGTTCAACGTCGTGCTCGCGGACAGGCCACCCATGTCGGTAGCGGTAACCTTGATGTCCATCGACGTTGCGCTCTGCCCCGGCGGCGTTCCGCTGAACGTCTGCTTGATCGGATCGAAGCTCAACCAACTCGGCAGCGGGCTGCCGTCCGGCATCGTCGCCGAATAAGCCAACGTGTCACCTGGCACCGACGCGTAGAAGAGCGTCGACGGCAGCGCGTAAGTCCACGCTTTGCCCAGGGATGCCATCTGGTAGGCAGTCTGCCCGGGCATAGGCGCGCGATACGTCGGATTCACCTGCAGGCCGAGCGTCGTGCTTGCCGAGAGCCCGCTCTGATCCGTCGCTGTGATCTTGACCGTCATCGGTCCCGTCGTTTGATCGGTCGGCACCCCGCTCAACGTCTGCTTCACAGGATCGAAGGACAACCAGCTCGGAAGAGGAGTACCGTCGCCCAACGTGGCCGTGTAGGTCAGCGTATCGCCGGCCACCGGTTCGCTGAACAGCGTCGCCGGCAGCGCATAGGTCCAAGTGGTGCCGGCAGGCAACGTCTGCGACGACAGCGCCTGCGTCACGGTTGGCGCCTGGTATGCGCCATTCGGCGTCACGCTCAGCGTCGTGCTCGCCGAAAGGCCGCCCATATCCGTTGCCGTGATGTTGATCACCAACGTCCCGCTGGCCTCTGCCGGCGGTGTACCCGTGAAGGCCTGCTTCTGCGCGTCGAACGACAGCCACGACGGCAACGCGGAGCCATCAGCGAGCGTGGCCGCATATGTGAGCGTATCGCCCGCGATCGATTCCGAGAACAACGTCGAAGGCAACGCGTAGGTCCAGCTCGTGCCGTTCTTGGCAGTCTGGTTGCTCAGGGTTTGCGTGACGGTAGGCGCGCTGTATGTCGGGTTGACCTGAAGGTTCAGGGTCGAGCTCGCCGACAAGCCCCCCCTATCGGTCGCCGTGACCGTGACGGCAAGCGCGCCCGTCGTCAGATCGGTCGGCGTGCCGCTGAAGGTCTGCTT
>NZ_JBQCIF010000077.1:0-17755 GCF_051953955.1 Trinickia sp.
CCCGCGCTGCGTGAGCGTCAGATCGAGCAGGCGTGCGGCTTTTTCGGCATCGTCGAAGAAGAGCTCGTAGAAGTCGCCCATGCGGAAGAACAGCAGCGTGCCGGGGTGATCGGCTTTGATGCGCAGGTATTGCTGCATGTACGGCGTGTGGGGCTTTACCCCCTCGCTTGCTTCGGGCTTTGTGTGGTCTGTTTCCTTCAGCGCCATACTGGGCGGGCCTCTTCAACGGTTCGGTGCAGGTGCGTTCATCGTTCGAAAGCGCGTGCGTGCGGCCGGTCTGGTCTGGGCGCGCTGACGCGCGCGACCCTGCGCCGAGTCATGGAGATGACGGTTCAGCAGGCGCAAAAAAAGGCGCACGAGGTACTGGACGGCATCGTTGAAACGGGGCGGGCACCGGGGCCGGACAAACGCAACCGCGACGAACGGGACTTGACGCTTGGCGAAGCGCAGGGCGCTTACAGGCACGACCTCGTGCACCGAAAGCGTCCGGCGAAAGCCAGTAGTTTAAAGAGTTATGACAAGGCCGTGCACAAACTCGCGGCTTGGAAGAGCAAACGGATCAACGACCTGCTGGACGAGGAGAATCGTGGACGCCTTCGAGGCGCTCAACGCGAAGGCCCCACGACCGCGGAGCCGAATTCATCCCTTATTCCATTCGCCACGGTCTCGCGGCGCACCGAACGCCACGGCTCGAGCTGCATGGGTCCGCTCCTCGGCGTAAACGATACCGTTCGCTACCGAGCGAAGCATTTCGCCGGCTAGCGGTGGCGCCGGCATTTTGCCCGCCTAGACTCGATTCGCATGGTTGGATCCCGGATTCAACGTGACATGCGTAACCGGACTGGAAGGGACATGGATATGGCGAACACCGGCCAACAGGCGCACGCCTCGCAACGCCCACCGCATCGCGACGATGCGGCGCTCTCGATGGAGCTTGGCCGGTGCGCGCGGGCGCATCGGCACTGCTCGCTTCGCTGAGGGTCTCCCAATGAAAACGATCGATACGCGCGAGACAGTCGAAACGCGGCCGATGAATGTTGCCGCTCCACCCGAGCAGGAATTCGACGCCCCCCAGGCCGTGCTCGATCTTGTCGTCGAAGTCATGACGGCGCTCGGCGCCGCGCCGGATACGGCTCGAGAAGCGGCCCGCACGGGACGCGTACAGCTCGGGACGCAGCGCTTGCTGCTGGTCTTGGCGCCCGATGAATCGGCGCTGATCGTGAGCGCATTGCTCGACGAGAACTGGGCCGGCTCGCGCGAGCGGCGTGCGCAGCTTTTGAAGGCCAATGCGCACTTGCTGCTGAATGCCGGTATCAGCTTTGCCATCGGTCTCGGCGGCCCCCAGTTGCTGTCCAGATGGCACCTGGCTCCCCGCAGGCCCGACGCGCTCGCGCAATGGCTGCGCAAATTCGCCGAGCTCGCGATCGATTTACAAGCCGTGCGCGCCTGACAGTGACGTGCGCCGCGATCGGACCGGACCGATCGTTCGACCAGTAGTCCGGTAGTTTCGAAATGGGGTAGAGGCCATGCACAACAAAGGTATCGCGGGCACATCGGGCGCTTCTTCGGCGCAGCATGAGCAATCCGCGCATGAAAGCACGTCGCACCCGCCGCGCTGGACACCGCCTGCCGGTGAGCACTCCGTGCGTACGACCGACTCGCGATTGCAAGGATTGCCGTCAGGGCGGCGCGGCCCCTTGCCGTCGGAGATCCGCGAGAGCGACAGCGACGGCAACGAAAGCGACGAAAGCGAGAGCTCGTCGTTGTTCCAGGGAGTGCCGTCCTCGCGCTTCGGTTCGGCGCGGATGCGCCACGCATTGGAGACCGACTTTTCATCGATGCGGATGACTGTCCCCGAGGGGCGGCCGGGCGTCGCGCGCGAAGAGACGAGTGTCGCACGCGAGCAGGCGCGAACGGAAACACAAACGGAAACACAAACGGAAACACATACAGCGCCGAGCGGTGGCGGGCGCTCGCTGACCGCTTCTCTCCAAGCTGCGTACGGCAAGGCTGCCGAACTCGGGACGAAGGCCAAGGGCGCCGCGGCGGCCGGGCTTACCGTGGCGAAAGACGGTGTAGTGGCGACTGCCCAAGGCGGTCAGCGGCTGCTCAGCGCGGGCGGCCGGCATGTCGTCCAGGCGGGAACGAGCGCGGTGTCGGGGCTTCGCGTCATGGGTGTCCCGCCGCGATTGGCCGGCGCAGCGGCCGGGCACTTGGTCCACCAGACGATCTCCACCGGCCTGCCTACGTTCGCGCGCGAAATGCTCTACGAAGCGCTTGCCGCGGCGCTGCGCCAACTGCCGCAGCCCGCTTTGACCGCGATGCAAGTCACGTCCGGCGTAACGCAGATCGGGCTGCAGCGATTGCGGCAAGCGCGCGAGCAGCGGAACCCCGAAGCGGCGGCGCGTGGCTATCACAACCTTAGCGTCGAACAGTGGGCGGCGCTGCCCGCCGAGGAGAAGCAAGCCAAGATGGCGCAGCAGCGCAGCTACTCCGACGCCGTGACGACGCTCGCGGCCGCGGCCGCGATCACGAACGTGGCGATGAGCTTGGCGGGACCGAGCATGGGGCGGCCCGAACTGGCCGCGCAGGTGCTCGCGACCGACATCAAGGCGCTGGCGTATGCCGGGGCGCGCGATTCGATTCAGACAATGTTGCAAATGGTCAACACAGAGGTTCCCACGAGCAGTGCCAGAGGCGCGCCGCTGAATTCGGCAGCCGAGTTTTACGCGAAGATGAACCTCATAGGCAACTATTCCTACGGCGCTGTGCCAGCAGGGCTGGGAGATGCGCGCACCAAGCTCGCGGCGCACTTCGGTGACGAGCGCGCACGAGCGGCGCTGGCTACGCATCCCTCTCCGTTGTCGACGGCGCAGGCAATCGGTACCGTCGCGCATTCGTCGGCCGTCAAAGCGATGATCAATACGCTGGTGGAGACGTCCGACTGGATCAACCTCACGCAAGTCCAGGCGAACGAGGCGGGGACGCGGCAGCGCTTCGAGCCCGCACTGAATCCGATCGACTTACCGGCGGCGCTGGACAAAGGGATCGCGCGTCTCGCGGCGGTGTCCTCGAACATTGCGCTCGGCAGCGCACTATCGATGGCCGCCACTGCGCTGCACGCGCCGCCCTGGCTGAACAGCTTGCTGTCCAACGGCGGCCCTGCCATTTTGGCGGGCCAGACGTACAACATGATCGTCGAGGTGTGGGACGGCGCAGGCGAGGTGCGGCGGGCGGAGAGTGAGCGAGCCCGTGAGGAAGCGGCGCGAGCCGGTACCGAGGAGCCGCGAAGCGACGAGAACGTTTGAGCGCAGCTTTTGTATGTGGGTCGGCCCGCCCGGTGGCGACCGCGCGCGTGAAAGCGGCGAGCGACAGCCAGGGAACCCCGATCTTCAACGAGCGCGCTTGGCGGCCGCTCTCTTTTTCGCGGGAGCCGTCGAGGTGGTCGCCTGTGCCTTCGGAGCACATTTGGCCGCCGCGGCCACTTTCCCGACCGTACTTCTGGCCGGTATGCGTCGGACGTTCGATTCCGTCGAGCGACCCTCTTCGGCACAGAGGTATTCGACGTCTCTGGATGGGTCGAAGTTGCTCAACGCATAACGTTCCCCGTTCTTCCCGACGAGGACTATTTCAAGTTCCATTCCCAACGTCTTGAGGAACTTCCTAAACGTCGAGAGATAAATCTCCTGGCGCTTTTCCAGTTGCGAGATCGCGTTTTGCCTCACACCTAACTTCTCGGCCACATCGGCCTGCGTTTTGCCTAAGGCCTTACGGATGGCACCAAGGTTGCCGGCCTCTCGCAACATTTCTTTGACCTTGCGGTCCGCTCCGGTTCGGATGTCCGCTTGCTCGGCGTCGGGCAGTTCGCCGATGATCTCGTTCAGTGTTCTTCCCATCTCTATCTCCCCTTTCCGGGCGTTGATGCGGGCGGTCGCTTCGCCGCTTTTACGGGCTTGGCTACATCGATCAGACTGGCCAAATGACGATCGAATCGAGCGTTTGCGACATGCAGGAGCCTTCTGTAGAACGATCTTTCGTTCATGCCTTGCTTGGCTCCCGCGACTAGCACGATAGCCTTTCGTTCCGGATCGAATGCAAACGCTACTCGCCAAACGTCCGCGCCGCCGTTCGAGCTGAAACGCAGCTCCTTCATGTTCGGATGTTTGGCGTTGGACAACGTTCCAACGTAAGGCCTGCCTCCGGGCCCATTCGTTGGACTGCCAAGGCGGTTGAAAGCAGTTCTCTTCAGACTCCTGGGGCCAGCATCCGAAACTCGGGTTCGAACTCGTCGTGGAACACGACGATCCAGTTTTTTGAAGTCAATTATCATCTCCGCATGATGTCACGTCAAGGTGATGTTCTAGACGAGCCACGGCAGGCAGCGGCGAACGCTCGCCATGCCGGGTGGTCGCTAGCGATGTGCATTATTGCGGGGGCTACCAGCCCGGAATCGCAGGGGATATCTGCCCTAAGCCGACAGCGAATTGGGGCGAGGCTGTCGGCTTATGTGGGGCGATGAAACCTTTTCCGAGACAGGCGGCATTTGGGCTTTCGCCGTTCCGATCGCGGGACTCGGCGTGATCTGGCGGCGTCATCGCGACGGCTTTTCGAACACGGCAACCTGGCGGCTCGTTTCGCCGCCGGCGCACGAAATTCGCGCCGTGCGAGCAACCGGCGTCGCCGTTACGCGACGATCACGAGGGTGCGTGCATGCCTCCTTCGCGCATTCCACCTTTCTCCACGCCGGGGTCTTTCGGATTTCATCATGCGCATCGGATCGAGCAGTGCCGACGACACGCGTACGGCTGGCGCGTCCGCGCCGCGCGGTGAAGCGGGGTCGACTGACGCCAGTTCGACCGAAAGCGGTCGCAGCGCGCCGGCTCGCAGCGGTGCGCTCGCCCAATTGAGCGCGCGCCGCACCGCATCGGCGACGGCGTCATCGCAGGCCGTGTCGGACCCAAAGGGAAAGCGGCCGTTGGCGCCGTCGCCGGCAGCCGGTCCTGCGCCCGCCGCCAAGCGCTTGCGCCCTGCCGGTGCCGAGCCGGGCGCTAGGCTCCGCAACGAAGAGCCGCGCGGCGAGCCGGGGAGTGCGGGTGAGCGTGCGACAGGCCAGAGCGCGCGAACCCTTGCGCGGCCCCCAAAGGGATCGCGGCAGAGCACGACCGCTGACATGGTGTATCGCATCCTCGTCGAACGGTCGCGGGGCGCTTCCACGTCGGAGATCGCGGGTGCCGTTTCGGTGGCGGACGGAACGATCGGCAGGTGGATCAACGCGAAGCGATGGCAGTCCGGCGAGGTTCAAGCCACGCTGGCCAAGATGTCCGACTATGCGCAGCACCGCGACGCGATCGATGCGCTCGTCAAAACGATGGGCTTGACGAGCGAAGATTTGCCGCCGCCACCCGCGAGATCACGCGGCCAAATGACGGCGGATCTGCTGAAGCAAGCGCTGGAGCTGATGCTCGCGAAGCGAGGCGAGGGGCTAGTCGGGCGCGGCCGGACGCCGGGGATTCTGTCGGCGGTGGCGGGCGTGATCGGAATGGACCGCAAAATGCTGGTCGGCTGGTTGAACGCCGACGGCACGCCAGCCAAGCCGCTCGACGCCGTCGCGCGCCTGCCGGGCTACGAACAGGTGCGCGGCGATCTGCAAGCGCTGTTCTCGCGCCACGGACATCAAGCGGTCGCCGACGGCTTGCGCGCACCCGGCGAGGACACGACGCATAAGATGACCGCCGCGCTGCTCGTGGATATCCTGCAAAACATCAAGGCGGACCGTGCCGGCTCATCCAGAGCGATCGGCGGTGCACTGGGCGTGCAGCCTTCGTTGGTTCGGGTATACGTCGCGCTCGAGGATGCCAGCCTGCGCTCGCTCGACGTCGTGCGCAAAATGCCTGACTATGCGCAGCATCGGGAATCGCTCGCCGCGGCGCTCGCCGCGCTCGGGAATCAAGAGCAGGCTCGAGGCCTGCCGCTGCCGTTGGTCGATGCCGAGTACTTGCTGAACGCCCTACGCGACGACATGCCGCGCTTCGTCGGCGCGATGAAGGCGATGCAAACCCATCCCAAGCTGTCGCCGTTCGATGCCGCCAAACAGGCCGGCCTGCTCCCCGAGGCGTTCACGGCCGTGATAGGCGCCGGGGGCGTGCTGCGCGAGCGCGGCGACGTTTACGCCACGCTCGCGCGCGTCGGCCGTCATCTCGTGCCGGGCCTCGACGAGGAACTCGCGCGACTGCGTGCGACGGCGCTAGGGAAGGCGCCTGTCGCCGCTGCGCCGCGCGAGATGGCCCGCTTCGAGCTCCCAGCACGCGGCACGATCCCCGCCAAGGTCTTCATCGTCAGGCCGAGCACTGGTGACCCGGGGCCCAAGGCAAAGAATCGCCTCGAAAAGATCTATGCGAACAACGCGGATCTGGTCCGGCCGCCGCGCTCCTACGAGACGGAGCGTCCCCGGCAGATGCTGCGCTGGCTGTCGACGGTCCTGAAAGACCGCTTTCCCGACACGAGCGAGGTTCAATGCTATTACCACGTTCCCACACGGCAGATCGTGGTCGCATCGAACCACAACGAGGTGAACACGAAACTGGCGGAATTCTTCGCCGAGGGCGGGGCGCGTCAGCTTATCGACGTTGCCGAGCCCCAATCGGATGCGCGGGAAGCGCGGCATTCGGGCAAACTGCGCATCGCGCTCGCGGGTGCGGCTGATTCGGCCGTAGGAGACGGTGCTCTGCAAAAGCAGGTGCGCGCCGCGATCGCGGCCGGACGTTTCGTCGTCCCGCACGCGAGCGTCAGCGATCGCGGCAAGACGGTGCGCCTGCATGCCGAGCGCCGCATCCTGAACTACGTGCGCGAGACGTTCGGCGAAGCGCTGGACCGACGGCTGTTGGCGGGCACGATGCGGCCTTGCGGGACTTGCGCCGACGAACTCGGGCTCGGCGACGAAGAGCGCCGCGGGCCGTTTTGGTTGTCGCACGCGGCACAGGCGCTCTCCGATACGCCGCGAATCATCGAGCGCAATATCGACAAGGGAATCGGCACCTACGTCACCAAGACGCGCGCGGGCAGGGTGACGACCGATCACGACACGGACAGCGATTCCGACATCGAAGACACCGAGGTGCGCATGAAGCTCGGTCGCGGCCGGGGCCGAGCGTAGCAAGTCTCATCGCTTTTCGAGGCCGAAACTGGCGGGGGCCGGGGCCCTGGGCGCGTGCCGGAACGAAGCAAGGCCTGAATGAAAAAAGACGGCCGAAGCCGCCTTTGCCGTGCCGTCATGCGCTGCCGCCGTTCGAGCGGCAGCGAGCCGCCCGTTACTCGCCGCTCGTTTTTGCCGCGCGGCTGTAGGAGCTCAGGATCGGCACCATCTGAGCGTAGATCTTCGGGTTGCCCGCGACGATTTCGCCAAGCTGCAGAAACTCCGAATCGCCCGTGTAATTGCCGACGAGGCCGCCTGCCTCGGTAATCAGCAAGCTGCCCGCAGCCATGTCCCACGGGCTGAGCCCTTGCTCGAAGAAGCCGTCGAGGCGTCCAGCCGCCACGTTGGCGAGATCGAGCGCGGCGGCGCCAGGGCGGCGCAGGCCCGTGCACGCGCGCGTCATTTCGGCGAACAGGCGGCAATACTTCTCGATGCCGTCGTCTTCGCGGAACGGGAACCCCGTACCAATGAGGCCGTCGGCCAATCTATCGCGCCGGCCGACGCGAATGCGGCGGTCGTTCAAATAGGCGCCGCGGCCGCGCGAGGCCGTGAACAGGTCGTTGCTGTTGGGATCGTAGACCACCGCTTGCGTCATGACACCGCGGTGCGCCAGCGCGATGGACACGCCGTAGTAGGGCAGGCCGTGAATGAAATTGGTGGTGCCGTCGAGCGGATCGATGATCCAGACGTAGTCGGATTCGTTGTCGGAGCGGCCCGACTCTTCGGCCAGGATCGCGTGGTCGGGGTACGCCGTTTTGAGCGTATCGATGATGGCCGCTTCGGCCGCTTTGTCGACTTCGGTCACAAAATCGTTGTGCTGCTTCTTGCTGACCTGGACGAGATCCAGATCGAGCGAGGCGCGGTTGATGATTTGTCCGGCGCGACGGGCAGCCTTGACGGCAATGTTGAGCATCGGGTGCATAAAACGGATTCCTTATGCCGCGGCGGTGCGAGTGCTGCGGCGAGTGGGCCAAACCGCCCGGAACGCGCGAGCATTCCGTCGACGAAAGCGAATTGAAGAAGAGCAATGCGCATGCACGCAGTCATGCGATCGGCCTGCGTGCGAGGCGCGAGTCATGTGATTTTACCTGAGTCCGGCGGTGCCCGGCTCAAAGTTGCGGCAAGGCAACCCGGCCCGCTCGTTGCCGGCTGCCGACGGTTCGCATCCGCCCGGCCAGCGCGTTACCATATGAAAGCCAGTGTCCGGCGCATCGACCTCCTGTGCCGGCCTTTACCGTTCTTCGCCGATTTCGTCACCTTGAATCATCCCACTTCGCTTTCTCCGTCGGCCACCGTTCATACCTGTGCATCGGGCCCCCACGGCGGTTTCACCTCGACGCTGTTCGTGCTCGTCGAGCCCAGCCATCCCGGCAACGTCGGCGCCGCCGCGCGTGCGCTCAAGACGATGGGGTTTTCGCGGCTCGTGCTCGTCGCCCCCCGCCTCGCCCATGTGCAGACCGACCCGGAAGCGATCGCCATGGCCAGCGGTGCGGAAGACGTCCTCGCCTCGGCGCGCATCGTACCGAGCCTCGCCGACGCCCTAGCGGGCGTCACCTGGTCCGTCGCCCTGACGGCTCGCATGCGCGAGTACGGGCCGCCGCAGCTCGCGCCGCGCGAGGCGGCGAGCTGCGCCCGCGTCCATGCGCTCTCCGGCGATATCGCGTTCGTCTTCGGCAACGAGCGAACGGGATTGTCCAACGAGCACGTCGAGCGCTGCAGCGCGCTTGCGCATATTCCCGCCAATCCGGCCTACAGTTCGCTCAATCTCGCGCAGGCGGTGCAAGTGCTCGCCTACGAGTTGCGAATTGCCTATCTCGCGCAGGAGGGCGAGCCGGCAGGCGAGCAGACCGACGAGGTTGCCGCGGGCGCCCGGGCCCCGAACGATGAGATCGAGCGCATGTACGTCCATCTCGAGAACGCGCTGATCGCACTCGAGTTCCTCGATCCGGCCAATCCGAAGAAGCTGATGTCGCGCTTGCGCAGGCTGTTCGCTCGCGCCGGCTTGGAGCGCGAGGAAGTCAACATCGTGCGCGGGATCGCGAAGCATATTTTGCTGAAGACACCGGGCCGCGATCGATCGTCTCCATAACAGGTCCGCAGGGCGGCCGGCACGGGTGCTGAGCTTGCCGGGCGACGAAGCCGTCGCAAAACGACGTGAACGCGGCGCCCACTGCCGTCAATGCCCCTGTCTCGACAGGGGCGATTTTCATGCGTTCTGCACGTTTCGCATGATGCATCTACAATCGAACCGCTCCTCATAAGCAAATCGCAGGATGTCATATCGACGCGCCCGCCGTTGCGTCCTGTCATAACGACTTCATTCCAGCGAGCCCCATCATGTTCAAGAGACTTCGCGAAGACATTGCCACGATTCGTCAGCGGGATCCCGCGGCTCGCAGTGCCTGGGAAGTCCTCACCTGTTATCCGGGGCTCCATGCGCTCGTTTTGCATCGGCTCGCGAATGCGTGCTGGCGAGCGCGGCGCCGCTGGCTCGCCCGCGTCATTTCCCAGGTCGCACGGTTCATGACGGGGATCGAAATCCATCCGGGTGCGACGATCGGGCGCCGCGTGTTCATCGACCACGGCATGGGCGTCGTCGTGGGCGAGACCGCGGAAGTCGGCGACGACTGCACGATCTATCAAGGCGTCACGCTCGGGGGCACGTCGCTCACGCGCGGGGCCAAGCGTCACCCGACCCTCGAGCGTGGCGTGATCGTCGGGGCTGGCGCGAAAGTGCTGGGCGGCTTCACGATCGGCGAAAACGCGAAGATCGGCTCGAACGCGGTGGTCGTCAAACCGGTTCCGGCAGGCGCCACGGCCGTCGGCAATCCGGCGCGCGTGGTGTCGCCGGGCGATCCTAAGCGCTCGCCGGAACGTGCCGCATTCTGCGCCTACGGCATCACGCCCAATGCCGAGGACCCGGTATCGCTCGCGCTGCACGGACTCATCGATCACGCCGCCAACGAAAAGCAGCGCGTCGACGAGATCGTGGCCGCGCTCGAGCGGCTCGGCACGCGGCTGGAAGCGCTGCAGAGCGTCGATGTGGCAGTCGTGGATCTACAGCGCCTATCGGCCGCGATCCACGGCGCGGCGGTGGCGCATGCCGAGGCGCGTGCAAGCCAGGCCTGAGGGCGGCGCAACAGCAGCGGCAGCGCAGCCAACAAAAGCCGCAGCCGTGCCGAAAGCGCCGAATGATCGCTCAATCGAGCGGAAAGGCGTGGATGCCTTCGGCATCGATACGCAGATAGCCGCCTCGGCGAGCGCCGTGATCGAGATCCCAATCGGGCAGGACCCACCGCGTGCCGCCCATTTCCTGATGGCGCGCGGGCTTGTGCGTGTGGCCGTGAATCATCGTCGTCGTATGGCTCGAACGGAACAGCGCCTCGACGCTTTCGTGCGTGACATCGTAGAGCGGTGAGGGCGGCCGCGTCCGGCCTTCCTGGCTCGACGCGCGCATGCGCTCGGCGAGGGCATGCCGCCATCTGAATGGCCAGGCGAGGAACATCAGTTGCGCCGCGCGCCAGCGCGCGAAGCGGCGAAACGTTTGATACTTGCGATCGGCCGTGCACAGCGCGTCGCCATGTGCGAGCACGATGCGCGAACCGAACGCGGTCATCACGAACGGATCGGGCAGCCAAATCGCGCCGGCCGCCTTCATGAACCGCTTGCCGAGCAAGAAATCGCGATTGCCATGCATCACGTACAGGGCGATTCCGCGTTCTGACAGCGTGTGCAGAACCGCGGCGATGCGCGCCGCGAACGGATCGGCCGCGAGCATGTCGTCCCCGATCCAATACTCGAACAGATCCCCGAGCACGAAAACGGAATCGGCGCTGTCGGCCGTGACCAGAATGAAATGCTCGAACGCGTCGACCGTATGCGGGATCGACGTGCTCAGATGCAGATCGGAGATGAGCAAGAGCGGCCGCGGCGCGTGGGGGCGCGCGTGGCCGTGCTCGCGCGGCACGCTGGCCTCGATGTTGCGAGGCCCTGCGTCTTGCCGCGCCGAGATCCCGGCATCCCGGATGATGCTCGTGCTCAATCGACTACGACCGCTTTCTCGATCACGACATCGTCGAGCGGTACGTCCTGGTGGAAACCCTTCGAGCCCGTGCGCACTTTCTTGATCTTCTCCACGACGTCGAGCCCTTCGACGACGCTTCCGAACACGGCGTAGCCCCAGCCTTGCGGCGTCGGCGACGTGTGGTTGAGGAAGTCGTTGTCGTTCACGTTGATGAAGAATTGGGCTGTTGCGGAATGCGGATCGTTCGTGCGCGCCATGGCGACCGAACCCTTGACGTTCTTCAGGCCGTTGTTCGCCTCGTTGTCGATCGGGGCGTCGGTCGGCTTTTGCTTCATGCCGGGCTCGAAGCCGCCGCCTTGAATCATGAAGCCGTCGATGACGCGGTGAAAGACGGTGTTGTCGTAATGACCTTTCTTCACGTAGCTGAGGAAATTCTCGACCGTTTTCGGCGCCTTCTCGGCATCGAGTTGGAGCTTGATGACGCCGTGATTCGTATGCAGTTCGACCATGATGGATTCCTTTCCAAAAAAACCGAGCCGGCGCGGGAAGCGCCGGCCGAGAGGGGCGTTATTTCGATACGACGCTTGCCGATTCGATCACGATCGGCTGTTGCGGCACGTCCGCCATGGGGCCGCGCGTCGTGGTGGGCGCAGCTTCGATCTTCTTGACGACGTCCATGCCGGAGACGACCTTGCCGAATACCGCATAGCCGTTGCCGTCCGGATTCGGATAGTCGAGCCCCGCGTTGTCGACGGTGTTGATGAAGAACTGCGCCGTCGCCGAGTTCGGATCGCTCGTGCGCGCCATGGCGATCGTACCCGTCGTGTTCTTCAGGCCGTTGCGGCTTTCGAGCGGAATCGGAGCACGCGTGGGTTTCTCCGCGAAGCTCGTCGTGTAGCCGCCGCCTTGAATCATGAAGCCCTTGATCACGCGATGAAAAATCGTGCCGCTGTACTGGCCGGATTTCACGTAAGCGAGGAAGTTCGCGACCGTCTTGGGCGCCTGCTGGGGATAGAGCTCGACCTTGATGTCGCCGTCCGACGTTTTCAGCAGCACTTGCGGGTGCGCGGCAGCGGCGTTCGTTTGCGCGAAGGCGGGGGCGTTCGCAATGAGAGCGGCGCTGCCGAGCGCCAACAAAAGGCTTTTCATGTGTGTCCTCGATGTGAGAAGGGTCGATGCGAAAGCCGCGCTAGTGCGACGGCGCGACATAGGGCTGAGCCGGGAACGGGCCGTTCGAGCCGCCGAACTCGACGCCCGGCGCATTGATCGCCGGGACTGGGACCGTCCTATGCGGGTGCTGCTCGGCGGCGGCCGGCGAAGGTGCCGCCCCGGGCGCCACGATCCTGTCGATCGCCGCCACGCGCTGCGCTACCGCGGGACTTGCTTGACCGAGGTTTTGCGCGCGCTTGTACGACTGCTCGGCCAGATGCAGGTACAAGTCGCCCAGGTTCTCATAGGCGAGGCCGTAGCTCGGGTTTGCGTGCACGGCCGTTTCGAGTGCCGTACGCGCATCTTGGTAGCGCCCCTGCTTCGCGTAGAGCGCGGCCAGATTGTTGTACGGCTCGGGCAGTTCGGGGTACAGCTGCGTCAATTCGGTGAACTGACGGATGGCGTCGTCGTCGCGGTTCAGGCGCGCGAGCACGGTGCCGCGCTTGAACTTTGCCTGGGCGTCTTGCGGATGGGCGGCGATGCGCGCGTCGAGCTCGGTCAGCGCGGCTCGCCAGTCTTGCGAGGCGATCGATGCGTCGATCTGCGGGGTGTCGTCGCGCACCGCCGGCGGCGTTTGCGCATGTGCCGCCGCGCTCGCGAAAGCCGCGAGCGCGAAGCTCAAAACGGAAGCGGCGACAAGGGCCGCGCTACGGTGCGTGCGGCCGCGGGAAGGTTTCATAGGCTCGGGTCTGGATGTTATACTCCGGCCCATTCTAACAAAACGTTTGCTCGTTTCCTCGAACGGCAAACGGTCCTTCCGCCAGTCGTGGTCGCCTTTCGCGACGCTCGCCCCGAAGCACTCGTCGCGCGAAGACATTCGCACCGCGCAAGCCGTTTGCGCTTCACCGCGACCTGCTCCGAAGCGCGCGTCGCCGAGTGCGGATTGCTCAAGGCTCACGCATCGTCTCTATGGAATCACTGCGCATCTACAACACGCTCGCGCGTGACAAGCAAACGTTCGCGCCGCGCCGTCCAGGCGAAGTCCGGATGTACGTCTGCGGGATCACCGTCTACGACTACTGCCACATCGGGCACGCGCGGCTGTTGGTCGTATTCGATCTCGTGCAGCGCTGGCTGCGCGCGCTGGGCTACAACGTGACATACGTGCGCAACATTACCGACGTCGACGACAAGATCATCCGGCGCGCCGTCGAAAACGGCGAGACGATCAAGGCCGTCACCGATCGCTATATCGCGGCCATGTACGAAGATGCCGACGCGCTCGGGGTGGCGCGCCCCGACATCGAGCCGCGCGCGACCGACTACATTCCTCAGATGCTGGGCATGATCGATACGCTCGTCGCGAACGGATACGCGTATCAAGCGAAGGACGGCGACGTGAACTACGCCGTGCGCAAGTTCGCGCGCTACGGCGCGCTGTCGGGCAAGTCGCTCGAGGATCTGCGCGCGGGCGAGCGCGTCGTGGCCAACGATGCCAAGCAAGATCCGCTCGATTTCGTGCTGTGGAAGCATGCGAAGGCGGGCGAGCCGCCCGAGTGCACGTGGGCGTCGAATTACGGGCCGGGCCGCCCGGGCTGGCACATCGAATGTTCGGCGATGGGTTGCGCGCTGCTCGGCGAGCACTTCGATCTGCACGGCGGCGGGCAGGACCTGCAGTTTCCGCACCACGAGAACGAGATTGCCCAGAGCGAAGGTGCGACGGGGCAGACGTTCGTCAATTATTGGATGCACAACGGCTTCGTGCAGATCGACAACGAGAAGATGTCGAAATCGCTCGGCAACTTCTTCACGATTCGCGAGGTACTCGCGAAGTACGATCCGGAAGTCGTGCGATTTTTTCTCGCGCGCGCGCACTATCGTTCGCCGATCAACTATAGCGACGTGCATCTCGACGATGCGCGCGCCGCACTGACTCGCCTGTACACCGCGCTCACGGACGTCGTAGCCGACGGTGCCCCGCTCGATTGGAGCGAGGCCCATGCGGTGCGCTTTCGCGAGGCGATGAACGACGACTTCAATACGCCGGTCGCCGTGGCGGTGCTGTTCGAGCTCGCGACGGAAGTCAATCGCACGCGCGATGCGGCATTGGCACGACAACTGCGGCTGCTGGCGGGCACGTTGGGATTGCTCGGCCGCGAGCCGCGCGCTTTCTTGCAGCAAGCGGCGGGCGCGCGCGATGGAGAGGGGCTCGATGCGGCCGCGATCGAAGCGAAGATCGCCGAGCGCACGGCCGCCAAGCAGGCGAAAAACTACGCCGAGGCAGACCGGATTCGAGATGAATTGCTCGATGCCGGTGTTGCACTTGAAGACAAACCGGGCGGGCTGACCGAATGGCGCCGCGTATGACGACCGTGCATCGCACGTCGCGCTGATCGACTCGCCAGGCAGGAGGCAAGATGGCAACGGCCAGGAAGGCGCCCGCACGCGCCAGTCGCAAGAGCGACGTGCGAGCGAGCGCAGCGGCGGCAACCGCTGAAATGAACGAGAAGGCGGCGGCCAAGCGCGCCGCCGGCTCGAAGAAGGCGAGCGCGGCGAAGCCGAACGGCGCCGCGGCGCCCGTGACGATCGGCGCGCAAGCCGAGCAGGCAAAAACGCGTCCCGCGTACTGGGATCGCGCATGCGCGGACCTCGTCAAGCGCGACCGCATTCTCAAACGACTGATCCCGAAGTTCGGCCCCGTGCATCTCGTCAACGGCAACGATCCGTTCGTGACCCTCGCGCGTTCCGTCGTCGGTCAGCAGGTGTCGGTGCAGGTCGCCCAAGCAGTGTGGGAGCGCATCGAAGATGCTTGTCCCAAGCTCGCGCCGCAGCAGTTCATCAAGCTCGGCCAGGAAAAACTGATGGCCTGCGGGCTGTCGAAGCGCAAATCGGACTACCTGCTCGATCTTGCGCAGCATTTCGTGTCGGGCGCGTTGCACGTCGACAAATGGATGTCGATGGACGACGAAGCCGTCATCGCCGAGTTGACGCAAATCCGCGGCATCGGACGGTGGACCGCCGAGATGTTCCTGATCTTCAATCTGTCGCGCCCCGATGTCTTGCCGCTCGACGATCCCAGTCTCACGCGCGCCATCAGCATCAATTACTTCAGCGGCGAGCCCGTGACGCGCAGCGAAGTGCGCGAGGTCGCGGCGAACTGGGAACCGTGGCGGACGGTGGCGACCTGGTACATGTGGCGCAGCCTCGAAGGGGTGGCTGAGTAGATGGCCGAGTCGACGGCTGGGCAAGCTATCATCATTGAGAACCGATAGTTTTGCTCGATCTCAGAGGGGGCGCGGACGGTTAGAATACGCGCTGCCGCAGGATTCTAGGAACGAACATATGAAAACGACCTTTCTGGATTTCGAACAGCCCATCGCGGAGCTCGAAGCGAAGATCGAAGAATTGCGCTTCGTGCAGGACGATTCGGCTGTCGATATTTCGGAAGAGATCGAGCGGTTGTCGAAGAAGAGCCAGCAGCTCACGAAGGACCTCTACGCGAATCTGTCCCCGTGGCAGGTCTCGCAGATCGCACGTCATCCGCAGCGCCCGTACACGCTCGACTACGTGAACGAGCTTTTCACCGATTTTCACGAATTGCATGGCGACAGGTCGTTTGCCGACGACCTGTCGATCGTCGGCGGCTTGGCCCGCTTCAACGGCCACCCGTGCATGATCATCGGTCAGCAGAAGGGCCGCGATACCAAAGAGCGTGCAGCGCGCAACTTCGGCATGCCGCGTCCGGAAGGCTATCGCAAGGCCGAACGGCTGATGCGCCTGGCCGAGAAGTTCGGTTTGCCGATCTTCACGTTCATCGATACGCCGGGCGCCTACCCGGGCGTGGGTGCGGAGGAGCGGGGGCAATCGGAAGCGATCGGCCGCAACCTCTATGTCATGGCCGAGCTGAAAACGCCCGTCATCGCGACGGTGATCGGCGAGGGCGGCTCGGGCGGCGCACTGGCGATTGCCGTGGCGGACAGCGTGTTGATGCTGCAGTTCTCCACGTATTCGGTGATTTCCCCCGAAGGCTGCGCGTCCATTCTTTGGAAGAGCGCGGCGAAGGCGCCCGAAGCCGCCGAAGCGCTCGGCTTGACGGCGCATCGCTTGAAGGCGCTGGGCCTCATCGATAAGATCGTCAACGAGCCGCTCGGCGGGGCGCACCGCGACGTCAAGGGCATGGCGGCGCTGCTGCGTCGCGCGCTGGCCGATACGCTGCGCCAGTTCCAAGGCATGAGCATCCCCGATTTGCGAGAACGCCGCTTCGAGCGGCTCATGTCTTACGGCAAGTTCAAGGAATCGTTCCCCGGCGCTTGAGTGACCGGGCATCGCGGCGGGTACGGGGTGCCGGCCGCACATTTCCTCATGGGTCCTTGACGTGAACGGTTCCGTCGATTCCGCCGCCGAGCGCATCGTCCTAGATGCGCTCGGCGGTGCGCTTTCCGCGGTGCCCTCCGGTGCGACGATCGCCGTCGCCTACAGCGGCGGGCTCGACTCCACTGTGCTGCTCGATGCCGCTGCGCGCGTCGCGGGCGCGGCGCGCTGTGTGGCGTTGCACGTTCATCATGGACTGAGCCCGAATGCCGATCGTTGGTTGGCGCATTGCGAAGCGGCTGCGCTGGCGCTGGGCGTTCGATTCGATGCCGAGCGCGTGCGCGTGCGGCGAGAGCACGGCGAGAGCCTCGAGGCGGCCGCGCGCGAAGCGCGCTATCGCGCGCTCGATGCGATGTGCGCGCGTCAGGGCGCGGCAGCGTTATGGCTCGCGCATCATGCCGACGATCAAGCCGAGACCGTGCTGCTGCAGTTGCTGCGCGGTGCCGGCGTGGCCGGGCTCGCGGCGATGGCGCCGCAGCGCATCGACGAATCGTCGGCCGTGCCGCGCGTGCGCCCGTTCTTGCCTGTGTTGCGGGCGCAACTCGAGCGCTATGCCCATGTGCGCGGCCTGCGCTGGATCGAGGACGAATCGAACGCCGATACCCGTTATGCGCGCAATGCGCTGCGGCACGACGTCATGCCGGCGCTCGCCACACGTTTTCCCGGTTTTCGCGACGCGCTTTCGCGCACGGCCCGCCACGCCGCCACTGCCCAGCGGCTGCTCGACGATTTGGCGCGCATCGATTTGCGGACGGTCGGTCGCGACGATGGCGAAGCGCTGTCGCGCAAGGGTTTGACGGCGCTCGACGATGCGCGCGCGACGAATCTGATGCGCGTCTGGATTCGCTTGGCGGCATTGCCGACGCCGTCCGCGGCGCGCTTGGCCGACATGCTGCGTCAACTGCGCGAAGCGCGTAACGGACATGGGCTCAGCGTCATGCATGGGGGCGCACGCCTGCGCATGTACCGCGACAAGATCTACTGGGAAATGCGTCCGGTGGAGCGCCCCGTGGTGGGCG
>NZ_JBQCIF010000078.1:0-18298 GCF_051953955.1 Trinickia sp.
GGGGCCGGCGGGGGCGGCCGCCCGGGCCCCCCCACGCCCCGCTTTCTTCACGGTTTTCCAAGTTGCACGCGCGCGAGTAGGCGAGTAGAAGCGTCGCTCGAGCGCCACACATCCACGCGGCCGGTTTGCTCGTTGCCGCCACACCCTTTACCCATCGGAGTCACCATGTCGGACCAGAACAACCAGCCGTTCTTCAACATCCAGCGCGTCTATCTGAAGGATCTGTCGCTCGAGCAGCCGAATTCGCCGGCGATCTTCCTCGAGCAGGACATGCCGTCGGTCGAAGTGGAAGTCGACGTCAAGGCCGAGCGTCTTGCCGAGAGCATCTACGAAATTCTCGTGACGGGAACGGTCACGGCGAAGGTCAACGATAAGGTCGCCTTCCTCATCGAGGCCAAGCAAGCTGGCATCTTCGACATCCGCAACATTCCCGCGGAGCAGATCGACCCGCTCGTCGGCATCGCCTGCCCGACGATCATCTTCCCGTACCTGCGCTCGAACATCGCCGATGCGATCACGCGCGCCGGCTTCCCGCCGATCCACCTGGCCGAAATCAATTTCCAGGCGCTGTATGAGCAGCGGCTCGCGCAGATCAACGCGCAGCCCGAAGGCGGCGCGGCGGCGAACGCCACGCAGCATTGAGCGAGCGCAAGCGGTGGCGGCCATGAAGGTCACCGTGCTAGGGGCCGGGGCGTGGGGTACCGCGCTCGCGGCGCATCTCGCCCTCGAGCACGACACGGTGCTGTGGGCTCGCGATGCAGCGCTCGTGGCTGAACTCGCGGCCACGCACGAGAACGCGGACTACCTCGCCGGCGTCGCGCTGCCGGCCGCACTGCGTTACGAGGCCAGCCTGCCGGCCGCCCTCGCGCATGCGAGCGACGATGCATCGCTGGCTGTCGTCGCGACACCCGTTGCGGGGCTGCGCGCGCTGTGCCGCGCGATGCGCGACGAGGCGCGCTGCGTGCCCAGGCATCTCGTTTGGGTCTGCAAGGGGTTCGAGGCGGACACGCAGAGGCTGCCGCACCAGGTCGTCGCCGAAGAACTCGCCGGCCATCCGAGCATTGGCGTGCTCTCGGGGCCGAGCTTCGCGCGCGAAGTCGCGGCGGGGCTACCGGTCGCGCTGACGGTGGCGAGCGTGTCCGCCGTGTGCCGTGAGCGCACGCTTACCGCATTCCATCATGGGGCGATGCGCATCTACACG
Source organism: Trinickia sp. (assembly GCF_051953955.1). GTDB lineage: Bacteria > Pseudomonadota > Gammaproteobacteria > Burkholderiales > Burkholderiaceae > Trinickia. Next base: position 1,202 of record NZ_JBQCIF010000078.1, read on the forward strand.
GGGGACGACCTCGTCGGCGTCGAGGTTGGCGGAGCGGTAAAGAACGTGCTGGCCATCGCGACGGGCATTGCAGACGGCCTCGCGCTCGGCATGAATGCCCGCGCGGCGCTCATCACGCGTGGGCTCGCCGAAATGTCGCGGCTCGGCGCCGCGCTCGGTGGCCGCCCCGAAACGTTCACGGGCTTGACGGGTCTGGGCGATCTCATCCTCACGGCCACGGGAGACTTGTCGCGCAACCGCAGCGTCGGGCTGCAGCTCGCGCAGGGACGCACGCTCGACGACATCCTGCTCGCGCTCGGGCACGTGGCCGAGGGCGTTCGCTGCGCGAAGGCGGTGCTCGCGATCGCCGAATCCCATGGGGTCGACGTGCCGATCACGCAGGCGGTGTGCGCCGTGCTGTTCGACGGCGTGGCGCCGCGCGATGCCGTGCATGCGCTTTTGCGTCGCGACGCGCGCGCCGAATCGATCGGGTGAGCGATCGCGCCGTCAGGCCCCGCCCTCGAACCCCAACTGACGCCACGCTTCGAAAACGACGATCGCGACCGTATTCGATAAATTCATGCTGCGGTTGCCGGGCCGCATCGGCAGCCGCACGCGTTGCGCGGGAGCAAAGCGTTCCAGCAGCGCCGCGGGCAGCCCGCGCGTTTCGGCACCGAAGACGAACCAGTCTCCCGGCAGGAAGCTCGCGTCGTGAAAGCGGCCCGACCCGCGCGTCGTGAACGCGAACATCCGGGACGGGTCGGGAGACTCGGCCGCGACGAGCTCATCCCAACTCCCATGCACGCGCATTTGCGCGTACTCGTGATAGTCGAGGCCCGCGCGGCGCATCTTCGCGTCGTCGAGCGGAAAGCCGAGCGGCTCGACGAGGTGCAGCCGAGCACCGGTGTTGGCGCACAAGCGGATCACGTTGCCGGTGTTCGGCGGGATTTCGGGTTCGACGAGAACGACGTTGAACATGGCTTCGGTTCAAAAAATCAATCTTGTGGCGTGCGCAGCGCGACGAAATTCGTCACGCGCCGTGCGCCCGCCGCCTTCAGTGCATAGGCCGCGGCTTCGAGCGTGGCGCCCGACGTCATGACGTCGTCGACGAGGCCCACGTGCAACCCGCGCACGCGCCGCGTCACGCGAAACGCGCGCGCCACGTTGCGGCGCCGCGCCTCGCGGTCAAGGCGTGATTGTGGCCGCGTGTCGCCAACGCGCCGTAAAAGCGTGGCGTCGGCCGTCACGCCGAGTATCCGTCCGAGCGGGCGCGCGATCTCCCACGCCTGATTGAAGCCGCGCGCGACGAGCCGCTCATGCGCGAGCGGCATCGGCGCGAGGACGTCTGGCGCCGGCATGCAGGCCGGGTGATCGTCGGCCAGCCGCGCGAGGCGTTCCCCGAACTCGCGGGCGACGGCGAGCCGCGAGTGAAACTTCAGCCCGAGCGCAAGCCGCTCGAGCGGCGGCCGATAGTCCGCCAGCGCGAGCGTTGCGTCGAACGCCGGCGGCGTGCGTGTGCATGCTGCGCAGCGAAACCGGAGCGGGCCGCTGCGCCGCGCGGGCAGTCCCGCCAACGGCAGCGCGCATACCGTGCAGCGCAGCCGCGGCTCGTTCCAATACGCTGCGTCGCAGGCCGGGCAGATCGGGCCTTGCGGCATTGTGCCGCACGATGAGCCGCACAACAGACAGTGACGGGGCAGCGCCCGCGCAATCAGGCGCCGCACGAGCGCCGCGACGCTCGCGCTGGCGCGCGCGGGGCCGCCGCTGGCAGCAGGGTCGGTGCGGCCGGCACGGCGATTCGATGCGTGAGCCATGGGCGACCTCTCTCGCTGGACGGATCTGAGCGAGCGAGTATACTTCGGGCTCCTCGCACGTTCGACCGTCATGTCCCTCTCATCCGCAAAGTCCGGCCGTCCGGCCTACGATCCCCGACTTGTGCGGCGCATTTTCGACCGCCGCGCGGCGCAGTTCGGCGAGGTGGCCTTCTTGCCGCGCGAAATTGCCGAGCGGATGCGCGAGCGGCTCGAATACATCAAGATCAGCCCGACGAGCATGCTCGACGCGGGCTGCGGCCTGGGCGACGATCTGCCGCGCTTGCGCGAGCGCTTCCCCGAGGCGCCCCTCGTCGGCGTCGATCTGTCTCGTTCGATGCTCGAGCGCGCGCTGCCCCATGCGGGCGGCGAAGCCGGCTGGCGCCGCTTGTTGCCGGCCGCGCTGCAGCGCTCGCTCGGCGTGCGCGGGCCGCGGCTCGCTCAGGCGAACTTCGCGGCCCTGCCGTTCGCGTCGGGCTCGTTCGATTTCATTTGGTCGAATCTCGCGCTTCACTGGCATTCGCAGCCCGATCTCGTGCTGCCCGAATGGCAGCGCGTGCTCGAGCCCAGCGGCCTGCTGATGTTCAGCACGCTGGGTCCCGACACGCTGCGCGAGCTGCGCGGCGCGTATGCCGAAGTCGAGGCCGCTCACGGCTTGCCCGGCAAGCCGCACGTGATCGACTTCGTCGATATGCACGATCTCGGCGATATGCTCGTCGAAAGCGGATTCGAGATTCCCGTGATGGACCAGGAGACGCTGACGATCACGTACCAGTCGCCACGGTCGCTGCTCGCCGACGTGCGCCGCTGGGGCGCCTATCCGCATCGGCGCGAAGACGCGGCTGAGGCGGGCGCGGCAGGCAAGGCTCATGCGCGGCGCGTGCATGCGGCGCTGACCGAGGCGTTGGAGGCGCGGCGCCGCGCGGACGGCACGATCGCGCTGACCTTCGAAGTGATTTACGGTCACGCTTGGAAAGCCGTGCCTCGCACGACGGCCGACGGTCACGCGATCGTGCGAGTGGAGGATATCGGGCGCCGCCGGCCGGGCTGAAAGCGCGGCGGGCGGGGGTCGCCGATGCGGCGTCGAAGCGCGCCGCGAAAAAAAATGGCAGGCTGCGACGCTTTGTCGCGGATCGTAAAGTTGCGATCCGTTATGGTCGAAATCAGGGGGCGTGAAGCGCTGCAAAAATAACGGGGGAAACCCCGCAAAGGCTTGTCGGACCTGGCTTGCAGGGCGATAGCCGTTTGCTTGTGGATGCCATTGAACGCGCCTATAATGCGTCAGTTTGTCGCCCGGAGTTCCCCACATCCGCGGCGGCAGGCCCCGAATGACGCGGCGTGCAGGGCGGCATGCGCGGGAGGCGGCGATGGAAGCGACAACCTTGCTGACGGACGCGGAGCCGGTCCTTCGAGACTGGCTGATGAAGCGCAATTGTGCGGTGTCGCCGCGGCAGTTCGTTGGGTTCTATGCATCTTTGGCTTTGTTTTCGGCGGTCATCGCAGTTTTGCTGGTGGTGCGCGGCGCGTGGCCCGTCTTGCCGTTCACGGGCGTCGAGCTGTTGGCTGTCGGTGTCGCGTTCGTGATTCATGCGCGCCATGCGATCGATTACGAGCGGATTCGGCTGTTTCCGAATCGGCTCGTCATCGAGCAGATGAGCGGGCAGCGGTTGACGCGGTACGAATTCAATCCGCGTTGGGTGCGGGTCGAGCGCGGCGTATCGCCGCGCGATCCGGTCAGGGTGGTGTCGCGCGGGCAAACGGTGGTGGTCGGCGTGCACCTGGCGCAATACCGGCGCGCATCGTTCGCGAGCGAGTTGCGCGCGGCGCTGACACGGTGCTCGTGAAGCGGCTCGAGCGGGGCGAGGGTTTGAATGGAAATTTTGGGTAAGGAAGCTATGAAAACAATCAAGCGAGCCCTCATGGGCGTGCTGGCGTCGTGCGGGCTGCTCAGCGCGCATGCCGCCTTGGCAGTCGGCGATAGTCCGGGCGGCCCCGCCGTCAACGAGATCAATTTCCAGCCGCCCGTGACGAAAATCGCTGAGGAGCTCTATCACCTGCACATGTGGATGTTGCTGCTGTGCACGGTGATTTTCATCGGCGTGTTCGGTGTGATGTTCTATTCGATCATCGTTCACCGGAAGTCGAAGGGCTACAAAGCCGCCAATTTCCATGAAAGCACGACTGTCGAAATCATTTGGACGATCGTGCCGTTCATCATCGTCGTGCTGATGGCGCTGCCGGCCACGAAAACGGTCGTTGCGATGAAGGACACGAGCAACGCCGATCTCACGGTCAAGGTCACGGGCTACCAGTGGAAGTGGGGCTACACCTACGTGAAGGGTCCGGGCGAAGGCATCAACTTCTTCTCCACGCTCACGACGCCGCGCGCCGAGATCGACGGCAAAGCGCCGCTCACCGATACGTACCTGCAGGAGGTCGACAATCCGCTCGTCGTGCCGGTGAACAAGAAGATCCGCATCATCACGACGGCCAACGACGTCGTTCACTCGTGGTACGTGCCGGCGTTCGGCGTCAAGCAAGATGCGATTCCGGGCTTCTTGCGCGACACCTGGTTCAAGGCCGAGAAGACGGGGACCTACCGCGGCTTCTGTACCGAACTGTGCGGCAAGGAGCACGCGTTCATGCCGGTGGTCGTGACGGTGCTGTCCGACGAGGACTACGCCAAGTGGGTCGACGATCAAAAGAAGAAGATGGCGAACGAGAACGACGATCCGAACCGTACCTACACGATGGCTGAGCTCATGGCCCGCGGCGCCGAGGTGTACAAGTCGAACTGCGCCGTGTGCCACCAGCCTACGGGCAAGGGCGCGGGTGTCTTCCCGGCGCTCGACGGCAGCAAGATCGTGAACGGCCCGATCGCCAACCACGTCAGCATCGTGCTGAATGGCAAGGGTGCGATGCCGACCTGGGGCAAGACGCTCAACGACGTCGAGATCGCATCGGTCATCACGTTCGAACGCAACTCGTGGGGCAACCACACCGGCGACATCCTGCAGCCGCGTCAGGTGGCGGATGCCCGCAACGGCAAGATGCCCGAAGGCGGCAATCACCTGTCGGGCGCGGCTGCCGCGCCTGCGGGAGCGAGCGCGGCACCGGCCGCCAGCGGTGCCGCGGCAGCGAGCGGGCCGACGGCCTCGATCGGCGCGAAGCGCGCCGTGCTGGTCAGCCGGGTGGGCAAGGTTCAGTCGGAAGGGGTCGCTGCCCGCCCCGCGCCGGCGGCTTGACGTGTCGCCGCACTATTCGCATTAGGAGATTCTCATGTCTAGCATCGGACACGATGTAGCCGCGGGCCATGGCCACGACGACCATGCGCACGCTACGCCGCACGGCTGGCGCCGGTGGCTGTTCGCCACCAATCACAAGGACATCGGGACGATGTACCTGGTGTTTTCGTTCACGATGTTCCTCGCGGGTGGCGTCGCCGCGCTGGGGATCCGGGCCGAGCTGTTCCATCCGTACCTGTGGATCATGCGTCCCGAGTTCTTCAACCAGCTCACCACGATGCACGGTCTGATCATGGTGTTCGGCGCGATCATGCCGGCGTTCGTCGGCTTCGCGAACTGGATGATTCCGCTGCAGATCGGCGCGGCCGACATGGCTTTCGCGCGGATGAACAACTTCAGTTTCTGGCTATTGCCGGTTGCAGCCTGCTTGCTCGTCGGCTCGTTCTTCGCGCCGGGCGGCGCGACGGCCGCCGGCTGGACGCTCTATGCGCCGCTCTCGACGCAGATGGGCCCGGGCATGGACTTCGCGATCTTCGCGCTGCACATCATGGGTGCGTCGTCGATCATGGGTTCGATCAACATCATCGTGACGATCCTGAACCTGCGCGCGCCGGGCATGACGCTCATGAAAATGCCGATGTTCGTGTGGACGTGGCTCATCACGGCCTATCTGCTGATCGCCGTGATGCCGGTGCTCGCGGGCGCGATCACGATGGTGCTGTTCGACCGCCACTTCGGCACCTCGTTCTTCAACGCGGCCGGCGGCGGCGACCCGATCATGTACCAGCACATCTTCTGGTTCTTCGGGCACCCCGAGGTCTACATCATGATCTTGCCGGCGTTCGGGATCGTGTCGCAGGTGATTCCGGCCTTCTCGCGCAAGCCGCTGTTCGGCTATAGCTCGATGGTGTACGCCACGGCCTCGATCGCGATCCTGTCGTTCATGGTCTGGGCGCACCACATGTTCGTGACGGGCATGCCGGTCACGGGCCAGCTGTTCTTCATGTACGCGACGATGCTGATCGCCGTTCCGACGGGCGTGAAGGTGTTCAACTGGCTGGCCACGATGTGGCGCGGTTCGCTGTCGTTCGAATCGCCGATGCTGTTCGCGATCGGCTTCCTGTTCGTGTTCACGATGGGCGGCTTCACGGGCCTGATGCTCGCGATGGCGCCGATCGACATCCAATACCACGGCACCTATTTCGTGGTGGCGCACTTCCACTACGTGCTCGTTGCGGGGTCGCTGTTCGCGCTCTTCTCAGGGTGGTACTACTGGGCGCCGAAGTGGACCGGCTGGATGTACAACGAGACGCGCGGCAAGATCCACTTCTGGGCGTCGATGATCTTCTTCAACTTGACGTTCTTCCCGATGCACTTCGTCGGTCTGGCCGGCATGCCGCGTCGCTACGCCGATTACCCGGCGCAGTTCACGGATTGGAACCAAGTGATCACGATCGGTGCATTCGGTTTCGGCTTGGCGCAGGTCTACTTCCTGTTCGCCGTGGTGCTGCCCGCATACCGCGGCGGTGGCGAACTCGAGAAGGCGTCGGACAAGCCGTGGGACGGCGCGACGGGCCTCGAATGGACGATCCCGAGCCCGGCTCCGTTCCATACGTTCGAGAATCCGCCGACGGTGGAGTAACGGATCGGGCCGACGGCTTGCCGGCTCGCGCGGCGGAAACGCACGGGCGAGCCGGCAAGCGGGCCGTGAACAACGGAGGCGACGGCGGCGTGCCGTCCTCGTCTCTCGGAAACGCCGGGCCGCCCCACGTTGTCTTGCCCTCGGGGCGGGAGCGCAGCGAAAGGTTCGGGGGCGCTTGGCAGAGAAATAGACGATGAACCACCCACAAAAAAGACGTACGCCGGATGAGGTCCGCGCCGGCAATCTGCGGCTCGGTTTGATCTTGCTTGGCATCGCCGCCGTCTTCTTTCTGGGTATCGTTCTGAGGCAGTGGCTGTTGCATTGAGCCGTGCGCCGGACGCTTAGCGAGGAAGACATGTCGACGCCCGCTCCGCACGACGGCGATCGATCGCTGAATCGATCGATGCTGATCAAGCTCGTCGTGATGGCGGCCGTGATGTTCGCATTCGGGTTTGCGCTCGTGCCGTTTTATCGGGCGATCTGCCAGATCACGGGCGCCAACAACCTCGTCAAGCGCGATGCGACGGCGGCCGATGCGAGGAACACGCAGGTCGATACGGCCCGCACGGTTTCGGTGGAGTTCGACGCGAATGCGCGCGGCGCGCTGACGTTCGAGCCCGAGCAGAACGCGCTCGACGTGCACCCGGGAGCCGTCACGGTCGTGAAGTATCGCGTGACGAACGGGCGGGGCCGCACCGTGCATGCACAGGCGATCCCGAGCTTCGCGCCGCGCGTTGCCGGTGAGTATTTCGAGAAGATCGAATGTTTTTGCTTCACGCAGCAAACGCTCGCGCCGAATGAAACGCGCGAGATGCAGGTGGTGTTCTTCGTCGATCCTAAGCTGCCGCGCGACGTGAAAACCATCACGTTGTCGTACACGTTCTTCGAATTGAACGTGCCGGCGGGGAAGACGGCGAGCGCGGGCGATGCCGTGCCGGCGATCGACGCGGCTCGGGTGGGAGCGTCGCCTCGGGGCGCGTGACAGATGAAGACGGAGCAGGGATGGGAGAGGTGCGCGATGGCCGCTGAGGGCAAAAGCAGTTTTGCCAGGACGATGAAAGCCGTGCTCTGGTCGTTCTTCGGCGTTCGCCGGCGGGCCGACCACGAAACCGACATGAAGCTCGATCCGCTGCATCTGATCGCGGCCGCGCTGATTGCGGCGGCCGTGTTCATCGCGGTGCTGATTGCCGTCGTGCATGCGGTAACGACCTGATCACGCGGCGGCAAGGGCGAAGCAACTCGAAGCGAAGCGGTGCGGTGTCAGACGCACCGACAAACGCCGACAAATAGCGAAACAATTGGACTGAAGTGGAGAATCAACAATGAGCGGTCAAAACGAGAGCCCGTATTACTTCGTGCCGAACCCGTCTCGGCACCCAGTCACGGCGTCCATCGGCGTCTTCGTGATGCTCGGATCGTTGGGCCTGTGGATCAACGATACGCCCTGGGCTCCCTACACGCTGTTCGCGGGCTTGCTGTGGCTGCTTTTCGTGCTGTGGCATTGGTTCGGCGATGCGATCTCCGAATCGGAAACGGGCATGTACGGCAAGCGTGTGGACACGTCGTACCGCTGGAGCATGAGTTGGTTCATCTTCTCCGAAGTGATGTTCTTCGGTGCATTTTTCGGCGCGCTGTTCTATGCGCGTGAAATCGCGATGCATCAGCTCGGCAGCCTCGATTACAAGCTCATTTGGCCCGACTTCACGGCGGTGTGGCCGAACGAAGGCCCGGCCGCGCTGGCCGGCCACTTCAAGCGCATGGTGCCGTGGCCCGTGCCGACGATCAACACGGCATTGCTGCTCAGCTCGGGCGCGACGCTGACGGTTTCGCACCACGCACTGCGCGACGATCACCGCAAGAAGGCGATCGCCTGGCTCGCCGCGACGGTGGCCCTCGGCGTGTGCTTCTTGTTCATGCAAGCGTTCGAGTACATCCATGCGTACAACGAACTGAACCTCACGCTGGCCTCGGGCGTGTACGGCTCGACGTTCTTCTTGCTGACGGGTTTCCACGGTTTCCACGTGTTCCTCGGCGGCACGATGTTGACGGTCGTGATGGTCCGGTTGATCCGCGGCCATTTCACGGCGGATCACCACTTCGCGTTCGAAGGCGCCGCATGGTACTGGCACTTCGTGGACGTCGTCTGGCTTGGCTTGTACGTCGTCGTCTACTGGCTGTAATGCGGAACCGGGCCCGTCTCGTTGACGAGGGCGGGCCGCAGTCCATCACACCCGTCACGGTGTGCGATCTAGCTGATGTGCAAATCTTTGGGCGCCGCCTACGAGTCGATCGAGGCGGCGTTTGGCTTTCTGGGCAGGATGCCGTGGCAATTTGTCGCAACCGTTTGCCGCGGCCATGAAAGGCCGCGGGACCGTTCTCGGCGCACCGGCAGGATTGAGAGGTCAGCGGCCGAGCGGCACGTGACTGTATTGAATCCAGCCGAGCCAGTGTGCGAGCCAGAGGAACAGGAACAGCGAGATCGACAGCCCGACGCGTGTGGCAAGAGACCAGACCATACGCTTGGTCTTGCCTTGATCGTGCATCATGAAATATAGGGCCGACACCATACTGGCGATGATGAGGATGAAAGCGACGGCAACGAAAATGTGCATGGAACCAACCGATGTTCGGAATCGACGACGTGAAACAATCGATGCAATTATCGCACCGGCCGTGCCCGCGCATGCAGGTGATCGGGGGCATGTCCCCTGCGTCGATGCGCCGCAGCGTGCGTTGAGCCTCGAGGGGCGGCGCATCTGACATGAAGATCCGTCTCGTTCCCACGCTGCTGATCCTGCTGGTCATGGCCGTGACGATCCGGCTGGGATTTTGGCAGCGTGATCGCGCGCATCAGAAGGAAGCGCTGCAGGCGCACATCGAGCAATACGAGCACGCGCCGGCTCAGAGCGTGGGCGCGCAGCCGATCCCGCTCGCGTCGATCGAATATCATCGCGTGCGGGCCGTCGGCCGGTTCATGCCCGAGCACGTCGTCTATCTCGACAATCGTCCGTACCAAGACCGGCCCGGCTTTTATGTCGTGATGCCGCTCGCGCTCGCCGGCGGCGGGTATGTGCTCGTCAACCGGGGCTGGATCCCGCGCAACGCCGACGTGCGCACGGCGATCGCCCCGTATCGCACGCCGACGGGCCAAGTCGAGATCGAAGGCATCGCGCGCGCCAACGCGTCGCGTGCATTCGAGCTCGGCGAGGGCGGCTCGGCAGCGCATCAACGCATCCGCCAAAACTTGGATGTCGGCGCGTTCAGCAAGGAAACGGGCCTCGCGCTTCAGCCGTTCGTCATCGAGCAGACGAGCGACGACGGCGATACGCTCGTGCGCGACTGGCCCGTGCCGACGATGGGCGTCGAGACCAACTACGGATACATGTTCCAATGGTGGGGCATGGCAGCAGCGGCTTTGGGCTTTGGCTTGTACGCGGCCAGGCGCGCCGCGAAGAAAGGACATTGAGGGAGCATGGGTTTGTCGAAGTCATCTGAACGCGCCCGCCCGCACGGCGGCGCCATCGACCAAGGGCGTACGACGTCCGGGCAGCAGCCGGCGCCGCGCGGTTCCTGGACGCGCGGCCGGTGGATCGTGCTGGCGATCGGGCTCATGTGCGCCGCACCGATCATCGCGTCGTATTTCACCTACTACGTGATCAAACCGAAGGGCGGGGCGACGAACTACGGCACGCTGATCGAACCGCAACGCCCGATTTCGGACGCGCTGCTCGTCAAGGACGAGACCGGCAAGACGATGCCGCTCGCCTCGTTGCGCGGGCGCTGGCTCATGATCAGCGTGGATCGCAGCGCTTGCGATCAGGCGTGCGCGACCAAGCTCTATTTCATGCGTCAGATTCGCGCCACGCAGGGCGGCGAGCGAGAACGCATGCTGACCGTGTGGCTGCGCACCGATGCCGACGCCGTGCCGGCCGTCATCGAACAGGCGTACCCCGATACGCTCAAGCTCATCGCCGACCCGGCCGCGTTGTCGGCATGGCTGCCGGCGGACACGGGGACGACCGACGCGGATCACATCTACCTCGTCGATCCGAACGGTAATCTGATGATGCGGTTTCCGAAGCAACCCGATCCGAACAAGATCAAGGGCGACGTGACGAAGCTATTGAAGTGGTCGAGCATCGGCTGACGCGCGGCGCGGCCGATTCGGTGGAGGTAACACGATGTTCTTGCTGCAACTGGGCGCGACGGGGCTTTGTATCGCGCTGCTTCCGTTGAGCTATGTCTGGATCAAGGCGAGCGACGATAAATTCCGCAAGCTCGTGTGGGTCACGACGTTTCTCACGCTCGACCTCATCATGTTCGGCGGCTTCACGCGGCTGACGGATTCGGGGCTCGGGTGCCCCGACTGGCCGGGCTGTTACGGCACGGCCTCGCCGTTCCTCGCGCACGCGCAGATCGCAGCCGCGCACGCCGCGCTGCCGAGCGGCCCGGTAAGCATGGTGAAAGCGTGGATCGAGATGATCCATCGCTACTTCGCCATGGCGATCGGCGTGCTGATCATCGCCCAGACGGCCAGCGCCTGGATCGCGCGCATCAAGTGCAAGCCGCTCCATGTGTCGCCGTGGTGGCCGACGTCGCTGCTGCTCTTGATCGTCGTGCAAGGCGTCTTCGGCGCGTGGACGGTGACGTTGAAGCTGCAGCCCGTGATCGTGACCACGCATTTGCTGCTCGGTCTGACGCTGCTCGGCGCGTTGGCGTGGTTCGCCGCGCGCCTCACGCCGCTGCCGGCTTACGAGCCCGAGATCGCGCGCTACCGTGCGGCGGCGTTAGTCGGCCTCGTGCTGCTCGTCATTCAGCTTGCGCTCGGCGGCTGGGTGAGCACGAATTATGCTGTGCTCGCCTGTACCGATTTCCCGACCTGCAACGGTCAATGGGTGCCCCCGATGAATTTTGCGCAAGGATTTCACCTTTGGCGTGCGCTCGGCATGACGGGCGATGGCGAGGTCATCACGCAAGACGCACTCGTGGCGATTCACTGGACGCACCGCACGTTCGCGTTCGTCGTAATCGCTTACCTCGCGGGGCTCGCCGTGACGCTGCGCCGCTATGAATCATTGCGCCGCCCGGCGACGGGCGTGCTGATCGTGCTCGCGCTGCAGTTCGCGACGGGCCTGTCGAACATCGTCTTGCAGTGGCCGCTGCCGATCGCCGTTGCCCACAACGGCGGCGCGGCCGTCCTGCTGCTGCTCGTCGTTGTGCTAAACTTCCGAACCGCTTCCAGCCGACTTGGCCGCGCCGCTCATTCGCCGCGCGAGGCCGCACCTGCGTGATCCCATGGAAAGCACGACACTCGCCCGCCATCCGGGCTCTCGAATCTCCCAATACCTTGCGCTGACGAAGCCGCGTGTCACGCAGCTCGCCGTGTTCTGTGCGGTCATCGGCATGTTCTTGTCGACGCCGGGCATGGTGCCGTGGACGGTGCTGATCGGCGGCACCGTCGGCATCGCGCTGACGGCCGGCGCCGCCTTCGCGATCAATTGTCTCGTCGAGCAGAAGATCGATGCGAAGATGCGCCGCACGGCGTGGCGCCCGTCGGCGCGCGGCGAGATCACCGCCCCTCAGATTCTGCTGTTCTCGGCCGTTTTGGGCGGCATCGGCATGTGGACGCTGTACGCGCTCACGAATGCGCTGACGATGTGGCTGACGGTCGCCACGTTCGTCGGCTATGCCGTCATCTATACGCTGCTGCTCAAACCGGCCACGCCGCAAAACATCGTGATCGGCGGCGCATCGGGCGCGATGCCTCCGGCGCTCGGATGGGCGGCCGTCACGGGGCACGTGCCCGGCGACGCCTGGATTCTCGTCTTGATCATTTTCGTGTGGACACCGCCGCACTTCTGGGCGCTCGCGCTCTATCGCCGAAAAGACTACGAAAACGCCGGGCTGCCGATGCTGCCGAATACGCACGGCGAGCAATACACGCGCTTGCATATCTTGCTGTACACGGTGATCTTGTTCGTCGTTACGCTGATGCCGTTCATCTCCGGCATGAGTGGGCTCGTCTATCTGGCGTCCGCTATCGTGCTGGGCGCCGTGTTCCTCGGCTACGCCTGGAAAATCCATCGTGAATATTCGGATGCGCTCGCGCGCAAGACGTTCCGGTATTCGATCGTCTACCTATCGTTGCTGTTCGCCGCGCTGCTCGTCGATCACTACGCGCGCGGCTTGATCGGCCTTTGATGCGCCTCATGCCCAAGCTTTCGATGATGCGCGCCGCGCGCGCGCTGTTCGTCGCGTGCGTCGTCGGCGGCACGCTGCTCGTTGCCGGCTGCGGCAAGAGCGAGCCCGCCTTCCAGAACCTCGACCTCACGGGCAACAAGCAGTTCGGCACCGATTTTTCGCTGCCGGACACGGACGGCAAGATTCGCACGCTCGCCGATTACAAGGGCAAGGCCGTCGTGCTGTTCTTCGGCTATACACACTGCCCCGACGTTTGCCCGACGACGATGGCGGAGCTTGCGCAAGCGATGCAGCAGCTCGGCCCCGATGCCAAGCGCGTGCAGGTGCTGTTCGTGACGGTCGACCCGGCCCGCGATACGCCGCAAGTGCTTTCGCAATACGTGCACGCGTTCAATCCCACGTTCGTGGCCTTGCGGCCCGACGACGCCCAGCTCGCCAAGGTCGCCAAGGATTTTCGCGTCTATTACGCGAAGGTCCCGGGCAAGACGCCCGATAGCTACACGATGAATCACACGGCCGCGAGCTACGTGTTCGATCCCTCCGGCCAGTTGCGTTTGTTCGCCCGCGATGGGCAGGGCGTTCAGCCGTGGGTTCACGATCTGAAGCTGTTGCTCGACTGATTCCGGTCCGTTTCCTTCTTCGGCATTTCACTGCCGGTTCCGATCTCCGATGCGGCCGTGACCAACACGAATTACGCGTTGTCGGCCGGGCACGCCGGGCCTTACGCCTTCACAGCTTCCGCTCCCAAGTCTGGGCAATGAGATTGCGCCCGAAGCGCCGCTCGGGCTCGGTCGCGACGCAGTGGAACCCCGCACGCTCGAACACGCGGCGCCCATCATTGAGCACGCCGCACGTCGTCAGCGTCAGCACGTCGTAGCCGGCTCGCTGCGCAAAAGAGACGCTCTGCTCGACGAGCATCGTCGCGATGCCCAGGCCGCGCGCATCGGGTTCCACGTACAGTAGCCGCATGCGTGCCGCGCGCTCGGACAACGGTGCAACGAAAGCCGCCCCGACGACGCTTTCTTGTTGCTCTGCAATCCAGCACATCGCGCGCTCGCGATCGCTCAGTCGCGAAAATTCCGCCATCTCCTGAGCCGCAAACACCTCGAACCCGATATCCCCGCCATATTCCGCACCGAACAGCAGCGCTTGGCGATGCACGAGCCATCCGTAATCGCCGAGCCTTGGCGCTCGTAGCGAAGCAGCCGCCAGCGGCGGCAGCCGATCGAGCAGCCGCTCGATGGTGCGCATCGCGGCGATCAACTGCTCCTGCCCCGCGGCCGACAGCCCGTTCAACACGCTGCATGCTTCATTGATGGCTGCCACTTCGAGCGGCGCATACGCCGCGCGCCCAGCCGGCGTCAACTCGAGCAGCGACTGGCGCGCGTCGGCTTCCGATTGGCGGCGCGTGATCAATTCACGGCGCTCGAAGCTCGTCAGCAAACGACTCAGATACCCGCTATCGAGACCCAGCGCACGGGCAAGTTCAGTAGCCGTGGAGGCCGTGCCGAGCGTCAGTTCGCGTAATACCCGAACCTCCGTCAGCGAGAACGGACTTTTCTGTAGAAATTCGTGCAGTACGCCGATGTGCTGCGTGTAGAAACGATTGAAACGGCGCACCGCTTCCGCGCGGCGCTGCAGAGTGGTTTCAGTCAATGCGGGCGTCACCGTATCGTCTAAATTAATCAGAACTATATGGGATCGCCGTCAACAAACAAGTTTTACTGAACAAGCGGAGTGGTACTAAACAGGTATCTTCCGTCTATGTATCGGTCGGGCGTCATTGCCTAGCCACCCGAGGAGAGCACCATTGGTATGCACCTCGGGTAAATCCCGATACGTCGAACGCATCGCCGCCCGTGGGCGTTTGGCGCGTTGGGCCTTGCCCGGCAAGGCTTGGAGACATTTTTCCGGGCGCTCGTAGGTTAAATTGACTGGTCCTATTCTGGTTATATAATGGGCTCCAATTTCATCGCCCACCACGAGGACGCACCCGCGTGCGATACCTGCGGGCGCATCACCTAATTCACGACCGCGCGCATGGCGTCAAGCGCGCGAGCTTTATTGAGATAGCAACCCCATGCTGAACGGAAACATCCTCACGCCGGACGGTTGGATTCACGGCACGCTGCATTGCGAGAACGGGCGCATCACCGCGCTCGAAGGCTCGGCCGTCGATCCGGCGAACAACGGCGACCCGTACGTTCTGCCGGGCTTCATCGATTTGCACGTTCACGGCGGTGGCGGGGCCGACGTCATGGAATCGGGCTCGGCCATCGAAACGATCGCACGCACGCACGCGCGCCACGGCACGACGAGCCTGCTCGCCACGACGATGACGGCACCGCGCGACGAGCTGCTAGCCGTCGTAGCGGGCCTCGGCGAAGTCACGCGCACGCGCACGCCCGGCGGCGCACGCGTGCTCGGCGTTCACCTCGAAGGCCCCTACATCAATCCGGGCAAGCTTGGTGCGCAGCCCGACGCGGCCGTCTGCGCCGTGCTCGATGAAGTCTTGAAGTATCTGTCCGTCGCGCCGATCCGCGTCGTCACGCTGGCGCCCGAGATCGCGGGCCACATGGAAATCATCTCGGAGATGGTCGCGCGCGGCGTACGCGTCCAGCTCGGCCACTCGCTCGCGACGTATGACGATGCGGTCGCGGCCCTCAAGCATGGCGCTTGCGGCTTCACGCATTTGTTCAATGCGATGTCGCCGATGCATCACCGCAATCCTGGCCTCGTCGGCGCGGCTTTCGCGCACGCCGAGTTCGCCGAAATCATTCCCGACCTGCTGCACGTGCATCCCGGCGCGATCCGCGCGGCGCTGCGAGCGATTCCGCGCCTTTACGTCGTGACCGACAGCACGTCGGCGACGGGCATGCCCGACGGCGAATACCGCCTCGGCAGCCAGCACGTCACGAAGTGCCTGGGCGGCGTGCGCTTGGCCGACGGCACGCTGGCCGGCAGCACGCTGACGATGGACGAAGCGTTGCGCAACCTCGTGTCGCTCGGCTTGCCGCTCGCCGACGTTTCCAACCGCATGTCCCGCTACGCCGCCGACTATCTCGGCATCGAAGACCGCGGCCGCCTCGTGCGCGGCGCCTGGGCCGATACCGTCGTATTCGAGCGCGATCTCACGCTGGCCGCCACCTACGTCGAAGGGGAGCAGATTGTCGAATATGCTTAAAGAGGCGCTCGCCGCCAGTGCCGTGGTGCAGGCGCAGTGCGCCGACAGCGGCCGCGTCGAGCAATTGGCGGCGCAGCTCGCGTCAGCGCCGCGCCACGTCGCGCTGACGGTCGCTCGCGGCAGCTCCGATCATGCCGCCAGCTATTTTGCGAGCCTGGCGATGAGCCGCATCGGCCTGCCCGTCGCCTCGTTGCCGATGTCGATCGCGACGCTGCAAGCGGCGCCCCTGCGCGTGGCCGGCGAATTGGCGATCGCGTTTTCGCAGTCGGGCCGAAGCCCCGATCTCGTCGAGACGATGAAGGCTCTGCGGGACGCCGGCGCGCTGACCGTCAGCGCCGTCAACGCGCCCGATTCACCGCTCGCCGATACCTGCGAGTGGCAGTTGCCGTTGTTGGCCGGGCCGGAGCGCTCGGTCGCCGCCACGAAGAGCTATATCGCGATGCTGTCGATGTCGGCGCAACTCGTCGCGCATTGGCAGCGCGATCCGATGCTGCTCGATGCGCTGCGTGCGCTGCCCGAGACGCTGCGCGAGGCTGCCGCGCTCGATTGGAGTGTGGCCGTCGATATGTTGCGCGACGTCGAGCGCATGATCGTGATCGGCCGCGGGCTCGGGCTCGCGATCGCGCAGGAGGCGGCGCTCAAACTGAAGGAGACCTCGGGCATTCAAGCCGAAGCGTTCTCGAGCGCGGAAGTGCGCCATGGCCCGATGGAGCTGATCGATCGCGACTACCCGCTACTCGTGTTCGCGCCGCGCGGCCCCGAGCAAGCGGGCCTGATTCGGCTGGCCGCCGACATGCGCGCGCGCGGGGCGCGCGTGCTGCTCGCCGCGCCCGCCGACGTCGCCGATGCGGGGCTCGACGCGCAGTTGACGCTTGCGGCGAGCCGGCATGTGTCGCTCGATCCGATCGCGGCAATCCAAACCTTTTACGTGATGGCTGCGGAGCTCGCGGCCGCGCGCGGCCGCGACCCCCAAACGCCCCGCCACATGAACAAAATAAACAAAAAATATTTAAATATATATGAATATTGTAATTT
>NZ_JBQCIF010000079.1:0-182170 GCF_051953955.1 Trinickia sp.
TACGGGCTGCCGCCCCGAATGGCTCGAGTTGGAAATCACCGAAAGCTTGCTGCTCGACGAAGACGATTCGGTGGCCTATGCGTTGTCCGCCTTCAAGCGCATTGGGCTATCGATTGCGATCGACGACTTCGGCACCGGTTATTCGGCGCTCAGTTATCTGACGCGCTTTCCGATCGACACGCTCAAGATCGATCGGAGCTTCGTGCAGAAAGTCACGACCGATCGTCGCCATGCCGAGCTCGTCAAAGCGATCCTGTCGATCTCCCGCTGCCTCGGGCACCGCGTCGTAGCGGAAGGCGTCGAAACGATGGAGCAAGCTGCGTTTCTGAACGTGTATGGTTGCGAGATCGCGCAGGGATTCCTTTACAGCAGGCCGTTGCCGAAGCGCGAGATCGCCTTGCTACCGCGCTATCTGAAGCCGCATAGCGAAGCCGATGCCGCCGTGAGTGCGGAGATCAGAGGGCGCTGAACGCGAACTCAGGGCCATCATGAAAGTCGTGTCATTCGTTGCCGTTTTCGTGCGCCCGCTCGATCAACCGCCCCAAAACCTCCTGCGTGTGCTCGCCGACCTTGGCGAGCGCGTGCCGCACGCCCGGGCGCCGTCCACCCATCGTGAGCGGTAGCAATACCGTATCGGTCGTTCCGCCATCTTCGGTCGTCATCGGCGCGAGGCCGCCGCTCGCTTTCAAGTGCGGATCGTCGAGCAGTTGCTCCGGCCGGACGATCGGTGCATAGGGAATCCCAGCCGCTTCGAGCTTCGGCACGAGTTCGTCCACGCGATGGTCCCGCACGATGCCGGCCAGCATCGGAATCAAATCGGCCCGTGCCGCGACGCGCGACGAATTCGTCGCGAAGCGGGGATCGGCGGCAAGATCGGCACGCTCGAGCACGCCGCACAGTGCGACGAACTGCTTGTCGCTGACCGCGCCGATGAACAACTGCTCGCCGCCTGCGAGCGCAAAGACGTCATAGACGCTCCAGGCCGAGACGCGCGCCGGCATCGGCGGCAACGGCTGTCGCGTCATCGCGTACTGCATCATGTGCTGCGCGCATAGGAACACGCAGTTTTCGAACAACGCACTCTGCACTTCCTGCCCGCACCCCGTGCGATCGCGCTCGCGCAATGCGGCCAAGATGCCGATCGCACCGAACATTCCGCCCATGATGTCGTTGACCGATGCGCCGGCGCGCAGCGGACGGCCGACCGGCCCCGTCATGTACGCCAAGCCGCCCATCATCTGCACGACTTCGTCGAGTGCGAGCCTTTTGTCGTAAGGTCCCGGCAGAAAGCCCTTGTGCGAGGCATAGACGAGCCGCGGATAGCGCTTGGCCAACGCCTCGTAATCGAGCCCGAACTCGCGCATGAGACCGGGCCGGAAATTCTCGATCACCACATCGCATTCGCCGATCAGATCGACGGCCGCAGCCTGACCGGCAGGCGTGGAGATATCGATCACGACGCTCTTCTTGTTCCGGTTGAACGTGCGGAAAAAACCGATCCCGAGACCCGGGAGCCGGCGCGTCTTGTCGCCGCCGGGCGGCTCGATCTTGATGACTTCGGCCCCGAGGTCGGCGAGAATCATGCCGCACGTCGGTCCCATGACCATATGCGTGAATTCGACGACGCGAATGCCGTCGAGCGGAAGCGAGGCAGCGGTGTTCATCGGATTTCCGCAGTCGGATCGTTGGAAGAATGAACGGAATGAACGGCGAACGTTTTCGGCAAGCCGGCTCGCGCGAGGTTGCCGTGGAGCGTCTCTTTAGGCAGCCAACGAGCGAGGTCGGCGCGCAGCGCCAGCAATCCCTCGATGTTCAACCCAGTCTCGATGCCCATTTCGCCGAGCATGAACGCGAGATCCTCCGTCGATGCGTTGCCGCTCGCCCCCGGTGCATGAGGACATCCGCCGATGCCGCCGAGCGAGGCATCGAACCGCTCGATGCCAACGTCGAGGGCAGCGTGGACATTGGCCAGCGCGAGCCCGCGCGTGTCGTGAAAGTGCGCACAGGCCAGCCGGTCTCCGGCGATCCGCTTCGCCTTCTCGAACAACTCGCGCACCGCGCGCGGCCCCGCATAGCCGACCGTATCCGCCAGACCCACCTGATCGGCACCGGCATCGAGCACGGCCTGCAGACAACGCAACACGTCTCGATGCGGCACCTCGCCTTGGATCGTGCATCCGAATGCCGTGCTGATACCCACCTCGATTCGCGTCTTCGATCCCGCCGCATCGCGCGCCGCCCGCATCGAAGCGATTTCGGCCACGACCTCATCGGGCGTCTTACGGAGATTCGCCAGGCTATGCGCGTGGCTCGCCGACAATGGAACGAGCATGCCGTGAGCGCCGGTTTCCAGCGCCCGCTGCGCGCCTTTCAGGTTCGGCACCAGCACCGAAACGACGAGCCCCGGCAGCGTCTTCGCGAATTCGACCACGTCGGCCGTATCGGCCAATTGCGGCAGCAGGCGCGGGGGAACGAACGAGCCGACCTCGATTTCGCGTTGACCGGCCTCGTAAGCGCGGCGAATCCACTCGCACTTGAGCCCGATAGGCAAAATCGTCTGAATGCTTTGCAAGCCGTCGCGCAACCCGACTTCTCGGATGACGGCATGCGATGGGAAGGGCGTCATGGGTAATCTCTCCGGGGAGGGCCGACGGCTTGCGCGCCTGCTCGATGGTTGATAACTTTAGCCATTCCCGACGAACCATCAAGCGATATTTTGGAACCGGAATCGTTCCGAATTGGAAGCTCTCGACCTCCCACCCATCCGGCCGCCGTTCGGCGCCCCCAAGCCATGCGCGATATCGATTTGAAGACGCTGCGGCTGTTCGTCGCCGTTTGCGAACACCGTAACATGGCGCGCGCCGCGCAAGAGATGCACATCGAGCCGTCGGCGATCAGCAAACGCATCGCGCAGCTCGAAAGCGATCTCGGCGTCCCCCTGCTGGTACGGGCGCGCCGCGGCGTTCAACCGACGCCGGCCGGCATCGTCCTGCTCGAGCACGCGCGCAACGCGCTATTTACGATGGAGCGCATCGCCACCGACGTCTCCGGTTTCAAGCGCGGGCTCGTCGGTAGCGTCTCCGTTTGCGCGTCGGCATCGGCGATCGCCGAGACCCTGCTCGACGACATCGCCGCGTTCATGCGGCAGCCCGAGCACGAGAACGTCAAGGTCAGCGTCGAAGAGCTGATCTCACTCGAAATCGTGCGGCGGGTGCGCGACGGCGAAACGTCGATCGGCGTGTGCTGGGATACCGTCGATCTGCAAGGACTCTCGCATCGGCCCTATCGGCAGGATCATCTCGCGCTGGTCGTGCACCCCGACCACCCGCTGGCGCGGCATGCGTCGGTCTCGCTCGAGCAAACGCTCGACTTCGAGCACGTAGGCATGCCGCCCTCGACCGCCGTTCATACGATGTTGCGACGGGCGGCGGGCGCGATCGGGCGCAGCGTGTCGTACCGCATGATCGTATCGACGTTCGACGCGACGTTTCGCGTGGTGGTGGCCAATCTCGGAATCAGCGTGGTGCCTGCCGAAGTGGGCCGGGCCTATGCGCGGATCTTCGATATGAAGGTCGTGCCGCTGACGGATGAATGGGCGGCGCGACGCTTCGCCATTTGTTTCAAGGGCTACGAAGCATTGCAGCCGGCGGCGCAAAGGCTCGTCGATCATTTGGCGATGCGGGCGCGGCGGTAGTAGGCCGGCGCCAGTGCCGCCGCGGTTGGCCGGCCGTCGCTCCTCACTCGCTCCTCACTCGCTCCTCACTCGCTCGACACGCCGCCGGCTGCGGCCGACCGGCCCGAGCCCGGCGGATTTTGGCCGGGTTTAGCGGATCGCCTCAGCGAATGCCCTTCCGCGTTACCTTGATGCATATCCGATTCGAAGCCTTGCTTGACGTGTTCGCCGAAGCCTGTGCGCGCGGACGCCAATTGCCCGCCGATCCACGAGAACAGGTTGTCGGGCAGCGTATGCACGAGGCTGAATGCCGAATTGCAAAGCGTCTGGCACATCCCCACGTACAGCACGACGAAACCAATGAGCCCCGCCATCCCGGCCATCGAGCCATACTGAGCGTTTTTCACCGCGATGCCGAACATCGTATTGAGCAGGCTGCCGAGCACGATGACGCTCGCGCCCGCCAGCAGGAAACCGAACACCATGACGACGGGGCGCAGCATGACGTTGAGCAAGAAGACATAGCCATGCTGCGTCCGATGACCGAGCCCATCTCCGTCGCCGTCGAGGTGGGTCATCGCCCATAGCGGAGACGCCACCATCGCCTCGGCCACCACCATGAACCATGACACGACTCCGCCGAACCAGACGATGAACGGCAGCATTGGCATATAGACGGAGAGCATCACGCCGAAGAACAGCAGGGTGACGGCCATTCCGATCACGAACGGTTCGATCGAACCGGCTGCCGCTCCGTTCGCTCCGGCAGGCTTCATCGCGCCCCTGCCGTCCGTCGAGCCCGAGCCGGCTTTAGCGGCTGCATCGTCCGTGCCTTTATCGAAATGAAGGAATTGTTTGAGGAACTCCACCGTCTCGTGGACGATCTTGTCACCCACGCTCTTCATCACGATCAGCGGATTGAGGGGCAAGCCGTTGCTGGGTTGAGTCGCGCTCACCATTAGATCCTTGATCTGGTCGACGAGATCGGCGCCCGGGAACAACTGCGCGAGGATATCGATATCGAAATCTTGCGTCACGTTCCCCGCGTACAAGTTGTTCGACGTCGCCATGGTCGACGTGCTCGCCGAGACCGACGTATCCTGCTGCAGCTGCAGCGCGTAGCTCGCCATCACGCTCTGATAGAGCTGCGGGTAGGGCAAATTCGACAGATCCGTCGGAGGTACGGCAACCGGAACGGCGTCGGCCAACTCCTCGAGCTGCGAGCTCGTCTGCGCAAAGGTTTGATACCAGGAGCCGAGCATGATCCAGCCGTCGCGCGCGAGCTCCGCCCCGATGTCGCCGGCGACCCCGGTGAGCGAGCTCGATACGCTCGTCACCGTGGCCTGCACTTCGCTTTGATACGCTTTCGCCGCTTCGTCGATCGTGGCTTGCGGGTCCACCGGCTGTGTTTGGTTGTTGACGGCGGAAACATACGCCTGAGCGGCGCTCGCCAGCGTCGCCTGCAGCGAAACGAGCGCTTGCCCCTGCGCGGACAAAAGCTGTTGTTGCGCCGAGGCCATATCGGTCGAATAAGCCGACAAGCCGGAAGCGGGGGACGCATTCGACGATGTCTGCACATTCCCCATTACCTGTGCGCCGCCGCACGACAGCCCGTTTCGATTCATCAGCACGACTTTCATGTCCGTCGTGTTCGCGCTGAATAGTTCACCGGCGTCTGCGGCGACGCCAGCGTCGCCGTCCAGGTTCGCGACAGCCTGATTTGCAGCCGCCGCGCACAGGTTCGACTCGAACAAGCTCCGCGCGAGCGCCGTTACCTGCGGCACGACCGGCGTCGCAATGAGCGTTCCGCCGTTCGTCAACACGCTCACCGCGGAAGTCATCGAGAGGTTCGCGATGCCCACGCCCATCATCGTCGCCCACAGCATGATGACCTGGGCGCCGCAATAACCGCCGAACATCGGCACGAGCCCTGTGAAGCCCACGCCCATGCGAATGATGAACCAAGGCGACGACTTCTTTTGCCCGAGAAACTCGCCGTCCTGCGCCGTGGCGATCATCGCCGAGCCGAAGTGGTACATGGCCCAAAGGACCCCGACGGCCAGAATGCACGAATTCAGCACGAGGAAGACTTGCGAGATCAACCCGCTCGAAGCCGTTCCGGTCGTGGCCGAGCCACCCGATAACGGATTCGATGCGATTGCCCCGTAGATGAGCTGCAGCGCGGACATCGACTTGTCGGTGCCGTTCGACGCGGCACTCGTGATCGAGCCGATCGATTGCGCCGACGCAACTTGGGCCAGTGCCGCACCCGACAGTGCCCACAGCGAGGCAAAAGCGGCAGCGCCACGTACTCGCCGAGCGATTCCCGTCATTTCGTAGCTCCGATTGATTGGCGGTGGAAGGCGGCGCACATTGGTCCACATCAATCGAACAGATGCGGATCGAGCAACCGCTTGATTGCCCCCTTGCGCGCGAAGAATTGCCGGTAACCGCCGAGCGGCTCGTTGGGCGCCGCGCGACCCGTTTCGATCTGCCAGACGCGATGTTCGTATTTCAGCGCGAACAAGCCGCAAAGCGCGACGAACAGGACGCCGAGAAAGGCGCCGAATACGTTGTGCCCCCCGAGGCTGCCGATGACGAAACTCACCGCCACGAACGCGAACGCCATGGAGACTTGTTTCCTACGCATGCACGAACGCTCGATCGCCTCGAGCGACAACGCGTCCTGCGAGCGCAGCGCCATCGCTTCGTTGAACGTGCGAGAACGCGGATCGGCGCGCTGGGCGGCGAGCTCTTGATGCCGATCGGCGATCGTCCTGATACCGCCCGCCGCGGCGTCCCTCACCGATGCCACCGCCTTGATCACCGGATAGCCGGGCACGAGATACAGCCCGGCCCGCGAGGCGCGACGGAGCGCTCGCGGCTTGTCTGTCGTCCGCTCGCGCCCGCTCATACGGGCATTCCTGCGCGCTCGAGGCCGTATTTGACGACGAGCTCGTGCACGACGGTGTCGATGATGTTGTCGTCGTCGCGTGCGCCCTGCTCGGCTTGCCGGCTTTCCAAGTATTGCGCTGCTGTCCCGCTCGGAAACTCTTTAGCGAGAATGCGCCGTGCAACGGCGGGCGAGGTGCGCCGATATAGGCGCCGCCGTAATCCCACGTCTTTTGCCGTCGTCGAAAACGCCCACAACTCGATCGCCCCCGGCGCGTTGTGCAGCACTTGCGTGACCACGCCGCTTTTCGTCTGATGCCAGACGAGGAATTTCCCCGCGCCGCGCACGTCGCGCTGAAGTGCCGCCATCGCTGAATTCGACAAGCCGAACATCCGCTGCGCCTCGGCACGCGAATTCGGACTGCCCGCATTCATGATGTAAGCCGAGAACGCCGACTCGGTGATCGACTCGCCGTCGGTTTCGAAATCGGCCATGAACTGGCTCGCCAACGACACCCGGATGCCGTGCTTCCGCCCTTCGCGACGATCGAGCGACAGGAGCCGCCGAAACGATTTCTTGCCCGCCGTCCGGTGCACTTCATCGACGCAGATCGCTTTCATCTCGTCCTTGATGTCTTCGTAGCGTTGACGATGCGCATCGTGATACATCGCTGGCGCGAGATCGGCGATGCTTTCGGGAAGATAGTATTGGCGCGCGGCGATCTGCCGCGCGAACACGTACATGATTTCGGCGCGCTTCTCCCCGTCTTCGCCCGCGCCGCGCGTGACTTCCTCGAGGTCGAGCGCAACGACTCGCGATTGCTCGTTCAGCTCGAAGCGCGTATGCGATGCGATGATCGGAAAATCGCGCAATGCGGAGGTGATGACCATTCGCATCGCGTCGAGCAACGTCATGCCGTTGTCGACGCGCGCCTTCGAATCTTCCTTCGGCTCGAACACGCTGCGGATGCGCTCGGCGCCCAGCGATTCGATGAGATCGGCCAGCACCGGCACGGCGAACCGCTGCGCGAGCCGCGCCGCGCGCGTATGCCCCGTCGCCGTCAAATGATCGGTCACGTCCCACCAGGACGTGTATTCGTCGTGCACGAAGCCCGTCTCGGCCAGCGCCGCATCGACGAGCGCATCGATGGTCGGCTCATAGCGCTTCTCGGACCCGCGTGTCGAGTAGCGCTCGTAGACTTCATCGACGACCATGCCCGCCAGTTCCGATGAATTCGCGTACGGTTGCTTTTGACCCACGGGCGTCGCGAGCGCAGTCAACAGCGAGATCAAGAACTCTCGATCGAATGCCGTGGGCTTGCGGCAGCCCGGCAACGTATCAAACGGATTGATCGAGAATTCGCCCGTGTTGCGCAAGCGCACATAGATCGCCTCATGCTTCCGGTCTTCGGGCAGCGCGTTTTGGATCAATTCGATCAAACCGCTCGAACTCACGCCGACGTCGATGATCGTGATCAGCGGCAAACGCTTGAGGCCCGGCGAAAGAATCGCGCCCAGGTTGAGCGTGTTGAGCCAAACCGATTTGCCCGAGCCCATGACGGCCCAGATCAAATCGATCCATGCCGTTTGCAGCGACGAGTTGGGCTGGAACGGATACACCTTGCCGTCCAGCGTGCGCAGCAGAATCGACCCACCGGCGAACCAGGGCGACGCGGCGCGTTGAATCGGCAGCAGACGCACGAGATCGCTGAGCGGCGGGATCATTCGCGGCGCGACCGATTTGTCGGTAAAGCCCGGCACCGTAGAGGCGAGGCCTTGCACCGGATCGCCAGTGTCGGTGCTGACTTGCGACACGCCCCACCCTTGCAAGGCGGCCACGAGCGCCGAGAGCCTGTCTTCGCAGGTCTTCTTGTCGGGGCCCCAGGTTGCCGCCGTCAAGCGCAGCGACACGTTGCATTCCCCGTCGCGCTGCGCTTGCTCGAGCGCATCGAACGATCGCTTGATGGCTTTGTTCGTGCTGCCCATGAAGCCGATGATGCTGACCGCCAAGTTCTTCAGCTTCGCCGCTTCGAGGCCGCCGGGTTCGATCGAGAACTTCACGCGCCACGGAATCTCTTTGCCCACACGGTTGAACAGCATCATGAAGTCGTGGATTTCCTGCGGCCCGACCTCCATGTAGGCGGAGCCGTGATATTCGCCGTTGATGCAGACGAAATCACTCTCGGTATGGACCTTGCCCGAGCACATTTGCTCGGAAAGCTTCGGCAGATAAAGCCCCGACACCGACTTGTTGCGCGTGTCACGCGGCGTATAGCGATCGCCGGGCAACACGGGTTTCCATTTGTGATCGGTTCTGCGCCGATCGTACGACTGCCGAATCGCACGCACGGCTTCGTGCGTGGACAAACGCTCGACGTGCAGCTTCGCGTGGACGAAGTCGCGTTCCATCGCATCGACGAACGTCTCGTGACGGCTCAACAAACCTTTGAGGATCGCCGTGACCGACTGCGCTTCGAGCATCGGCTGCACCTTGTGCTCTTTCATGCGCAGGCGGTGCGTTTCCATCTCGCGCTTCAGTTCGTCGGGCGTGAGCGACGATAGATGCGTGTAGAGCAGGACGTAGCACGACTCGTGCGAGCACAGGGAAGCGACACGCTCGCAGCGGTCGTCCAGCATGTCCTTCAGATCGAGTCCCACCCGCTCGCACGTATCGTAGGACGGCTGCATGAGCGTCTTGACCTTGTGCCGGATCATCTCGGGATCGCGCTCGAACGACAGTTCGATCGAGTGGCCTGCTTTCTGGAAATACGACGTCATCGCGCGCCGCAAGTCGTCCGTGATCTGCTCGAATTCGACGTCGCCCACGACATCCATCGAGCCCGTCAGCTCGAACAGCGTCAACATCGCGCATTGACGGGTGATCAAGATGTACGGGCGTGCCCCTTTCGGATCGATCGCAGCCATTTGCCGGGCACGCGGATCGTCGAAATCAAGGCCGATGGCCGTCTCGAGTTGGCAATAGGAGGGCAAGTCTGCCCCTAGCGCATGGCTCGAGATCCAGGCGATCAAGGCCTCGACGTTCTCGAGCAGCGCACTCATCACGGTCATGAAACTGTTCTCCTGCAGCCGATACCGTTATGGCTCGGCGTATGCGGCTCATGTGGATCATGTGGCGAAGGCATCTGGCTCGGCTGATTAGGCACGCCCCATGCGCGCCATCACGCGCGCATGGACGTCCTTCCACGCTTCGAGGGGTAGCGCTCCGTAACGTGTTTCGATCCATTGCTTGACGACCCTGCCAAAGCGGGAGGGCCGGTAGAGCAGCACCAATCGAGCCGTCGCGGCGACGCCGCGATCGTCCACCGCCGATGATCGCAACGCGCGAGCGAATTCGCTCGGATTGGCGCTGCCCCACGTTCCAGCAACGATCTCGCTGCGGCTCGCGAGATGCTGCAGCACCGCATTCGCCTCGGCGCGTTGCGCGTCGTCGCCGATCTCGAGCACGACAGCGATCGTGCGCTGCAGATGATTGATTTCGGCTTGCGGCAGGCCATCGGCATGAACGAGCACGCCGTGCTTGGCCTGCCCTACTTCGCCGAGATGCCGTGCCGCCGCGAACAAAGGCAGCGCCAGCATGCCGAAGCCGTCTTCGCCGGTCTCGTTCATATGCCGAGTACCGAGGGCCTCAGTGCGCGGCCGCGGGGAGCGCGTTGAGGTTGCTCGAGCTTGCGCCCATCGAACCGGCGGCCGAGTTCATGATGTAACCGACCATGCCGAGTGCAGGGCCTCCCAGGCCGTAACCGAAGATCGAGCCCGTCGTGACTTGCTGGTCGCCCTTCGACTTCTTGATCCCGTTGTTCACGCCGATCCCCGTGCTCACGATGCCGCCGCCATAGAACGCGTAGATGATCATGTTGTAGACGGATGCCATGTCGTTCTTCAGGCTCGTCGCCATGCCGCCGAGCGTGCTGCCGCTCGATTGCGCGTCGGCGACACCCGCGAACACGAGACTCGTCACGATGAACAGCATCAACCCCGTCAGGGCAACCTGCTTGTTCGACAGGCGCGTCGCGCGCGGCAGCGAGGCGTGCCAAAGCGCAGTGGCAATGAACAGCACCGCTGCTACCGCAAGCGGCATGTCGGTCATCATGAGACGACCGATTCCCGCCAGCACCATCGCACCGACGACGAACGTTCGCGCGTGCTCCGATGCGTACAAGTGCAGGCGAGCCAGCGGATGGATGAGGATAGCTTGTGGCATGGTGTGGTTTCTCCGTTAATTGAAAGAGCTAATGCCGAGTGTTCCCTGGAACGCGGCGAGCGTTTCGTTGATGTTCACGAGCGCCGCCCCGCCTAGGATGTGAATGAATCCTTTCCACGCGTAGTCTTCGTATCCGCCCCCGCCACCGCCGCTCGATGCCTTGCGCAACATCGTCCAGCCCTTGAGGGCATACCACCAGCCGAAGGTCGAGACGATCGTGAGGATCGCAGCGATGACGGGGGCGAATTGCCCCGCCGAGGAAAGGTTCACGTACGAGATCAGGCTGCCGTAGGTCGTGTCGGATTCGCCTAGCGAGCCGAGCGTGCTGTCCATCGTGCTAGCAAAATTGACGATCAACGCACCGATGAAGAACGACGCGAAAATGCTTTGACCGCTGATGTCGATGCCGGGCGATGCCGATTTGCGAATCGCTTGGCGAAGCGAATTGCCGCAATAGAGGATGCCGATACCGATTGCCAACATCTGCGCGAGATCGCGGAATGCGAGGATGTCGGAGGCGATGCTGGTCGCGATCGTCGTCAAGTCCATTATTGAATGACCCCGGCCGTCGTTACGATTCGATACTGGTCGGGGTCGATGCGCACGACCTTCGCCGTGCCGATGAAATCGCCGACGGCCACGACCTGCTGCTTGCCGCTCTGCTCGTCCTGAACCCAGCCCTGCCCCGGAATCACTTGCTTGATCGCATAGCCGGCGAGCACCTCCGTGCCCGTGCGCTTGCGGTGCTGCGCGGAGCGAACGGCGTGAGTCGCCGAATCCGTCCCATGCGGATGCGTCTTGGCGGGTCGCGCATCGCGGCTCGCATGCTTCGCGGTGCGGTGTGCTGCGGCGTGACCCGTTGCGGACGTGGAGTTGGAACCGCGATCGCGACTTTTCAGCGCGTCGACCTCGGCCTGCAACTTCGCGATCTCCACATCTTTCGGGTCGGGCGCCGAGACGGCATTCATCGACGTCGAGGCATCCGGGGCCGCGGGCGCTGCCGCACCTGTGGCCAGGCCGCCCGATGCAGTACCGCCCTCCGCCGATGTCGGAATCATCGTCGCGGCACTGGATGCGTTCGTATGGCTGAACGCCGCCGCGGGCGACGGCGACGGCTCCATCGAGGCAGCGGCCTGCGGCGCGGCTGCCGTTGATCCGGATGCCATCACCACCGCCGACATCGCGCTGTTTCGCTGGGCTTCGCCGCCAAGCGATCCGGCCGACGCCGCCATGGCGGCGTCGGCCCATGTCGCGCGGCTGCTCTGCTGCGAAGGGATCGGCCCGATAGGCTCGGATACCTGTCCCGGCATGGGATTCGGCAGCGGCGGCGCCACCGTGCCGTGCGCGAGCATTCCATTTTGCGCCTGCTGCGTGATCGCAGTGCCGGCCGGCAGCGGCGTATCTCCGCCCTCGAGGCCGCTACTTCCCATCATCGCCGCCGGCGGCGCGCTTTGCGGGTGTGCTCCGAAGAAATGCTGATACCCGGCCCCCACGACGACGAATCCCACCATGCCGCCAATCAGCAACAATGCCTTTGGAATCGGCCTCTTACGCGGGGCTTGCTGTTCATGTGCTTGCGCCTCGTCAGCGTCGGCCGCGATGCCGCCTTCGTTGTCGCCGAAGTGGTGCTCGAGCGACTCCTCGACGGCCTCTACGTCCAGCACGCTTGAAAAGTGATCGTGTTCGTTCATGGTAGTCGCTCGATTACAGTTCGTATCGCATGTATTATACGTAAACATTCGCGCATGACGAGACTCTGTTTAGAGGACGACATCGGCCTTGAACAGAATGATGAGCGGCGTATTGGCTTCCACGTGCCCTGTCACCGGTGGTATGCCCGCTACTTCTCGCTGGATGACGCCCTGCACACCGGTCACCCCGCCCGATACCATCGCGCCTTCGAGTTGCTTAGCGCTTGGATTGGGGTTTTGAATCGTGGTCGTGCCGCCAAGCGGGTTGTTGGAAATCGTCGAGCCCGCGTTGCTGTACACGCTGCCGGCCGTGCCGAGCGCCCCGAGCAATGCGGGGATCGCGACGCGCGCCATCAAGTGATGATCCATGTCGGCAGGCAACGCGTTGCTCAGCGTTTGATCGTTCAATGCGACCGCCGTGACCGCCACCGTCTTGCCGCCGCAGTGCAATGAAGTGAAGGTCGCGGTCACGGCCTCGGCGCTCAGTTTGCCGTTGCCCATCAGTTCGCCTCCCTTGCAGGGCCCTTGATCGAGCACCGCCAGGATATCCGACGGCGTATCGGTATCGATGGCATTCTCGAGATGCGCGTAAAAGCGATCGCTCGAATGAATCGTTGCGGGCTTGGTTTGCGTCGCGGCAACCGCCTGCGCGGCGCCTGCGCCATCCGCCGACGAAAGCGCGCCCCTGCTCGATGCGGCACCCTGCGCTTCCTTCTGCAGGCCAAGCACCTCTTGAGATTGCGGCGGGTTGTCCCATTGATTGACGAGTTGCTGCACCTGCAAGCCGACGCCTTGTGTCGGCGAAGGCAGGCTCGGCAAGGGCTGTTGCGACGCTGGCGCAGACTGCCCCGGCGGCAAGCCGTTCGGATGCTGATAATCGATCTTTTCGGGTTGCGCCGCGGCTTCCGACGCTCTGTCCGCCAACACCTTCTCGATTTGCGCATTGCGATCGGAAAATGCGGGTATGAACGTCGCCCCGGTCTTTTGCGCTTGCGCGAGCCCTTCCTTGTTTGCTTGATTGAGCGTCTGAGAGTACCGCTGCGTTTCCGCCTGCGGGGTGCCCCCTTGCGCACTCACCGCCGGAACGTCGATTTCCGGTGCCTTGTCTGAACGGCGTCTCATCGCAAAGAACGCGACGGCCACGCAGACCGCGGCGAGCACCGCAATGACCGCGATGATCTTGGCATTGCGCAAAAAACCCGGATGCATCTTACGGCGCTGCTGGTCGGCCATGCGTCACTCCAAATCCAATACGATGTTGCGGCTCATGCCGTTTTCGCTGACGGTGATGACCGGCGTGCGCGGAATGTCGTAAACATGGGTACCGTCCGCCCCCGTCAGCGCACCGTAATATGCGGGGTCGCTCAGAAACAGGCTCGTGCGCACCATGAGGTGCTCGCCAATCTGCCATGCGCTCATGCCCACCGGCGGATTCTCGATCTTGACGGGCTTCGCATCGGGGGAGCCGGTGCCGTCGAGAATCGCTTGCATGCTGTCGCCAGGCAGGGAAATCGCGGGCGCCGCCGCCACCGGCGCTTGCGCGTTGGGGCCTCGTCGCGGGATGCGGATGTCTTGGCGATAATCGGTCTCGCGCTGCCCCGCAATCATTTTGACGACGACCGGGAACGGCAACCCTTTCAGAAACACCGCGACGTCGCCCTCGACATAAGTGCCTTCCGCCGTGATGGTGATCGTCGGCACGCCAGGGACCGGGCGCAGCACCTCGAAGCGCCCCTTCGCCATATTGTCGACTTCCGTGATGTCCCACGGTGCGCCGTCATTGTCGATGAACGTGACGGCCGAACCGAGGTCGCTCACGCGCACGATCGGCGGCGGCGCGCCCGGCGACAAATCGACCGTTTGCACCGAGTACACGGGCTTGGGCGGCCGCGTGGGACTTGCCGATGCGGCGCGTTTCGCCTCGTCGATGCGTTTGCGCAACGCGCGGATCTGCTCTGGCGTCAACGGCGTGACGAGATCGACCGCGGCATCGAAGTTCGTATTCGATTGCGTAAGCGGCGGCAGCGGACGCGGAGCATCAGGGTTGGCGTAGACGCCGCTCCGAGCACCAGTCGCGGGCGTTGCTCTCGCGCGCGCCAACTGAGCATGGGCGTCATGCGCTAGGCCAACCAGAGGCATCAGTGCGGCGACGCAAGCGAACTTCCAGAGCGGACGGCTCATCGATGCCACCTCAGAACGGGTTGCCGGTCACGATCGCATACATGCGACGCGTATCCATGATCCCGGTGATCCAGTCTTGCGCACGCCGGTTCGGAGCGGTCAACCACAGCTCCTCGAGTTCCCTGCGTGATGCGATGAACGGATCGATCAATTCGAACTCGTGATGCCAATCGGTGCCCTCGACGCTGGCCAGGGGGTGAGTGCCGTCCTTGTCCTTCGATTCCTCGGCTATCTCTATCGCCGTGGGAAAGGGTTTGAAGTCGTCAGTCATGCCGTCACCTAATTGTTTTGACCGTTGCCAAGGAATTGCAGCGCCGTCGCGGAGATCCCTTTAGGATTGTCGACAGTCGGCACGCGCTGAATGTGCATTTCGACGATATAGGTATATGAGCGGCGCTCGGTCTGGTTCACGAGTGTGATGGCGATCGGTTGCTGCACCGTCCACTTGTACCCTTTTGGATCGTGAGCATCGATCGCGGTGATCACACCCGCCCCCGTCGCCACGGCCGACGAAACGAGCCGGCCATCGCGAATCTTCGCGAGCAGATTGCTCTTGTCGAATGCCATCATCAGCGCATGAAATCCCTCATCGGTATAGCAGTCGTGCAACGATTCGAGCTTGCTGCGTAATTGATCGGCGACGAAATCGAGCGAGAACGATCGTGTTACGCAGTTCTGCGCGAACTGCGTCACTTCCTCGGGCGAAACCAGCGGCTCGGACAGCGGCGAGAGCCGCGTCATTCGCCCATCCGGCGTAATGGCGAAATAGACCGGGGCCACGTTCCGGGTCATGAGCACGACGTTCGCGGATATCGAGACGAGCAATGCAACGCCGAGTATCAGCGTCGTGCCGAGCAGCTTGGGCCAACTGAACTTATAGAGGAAGGTCTCGGAAACCAGGCGGACGGCCGGATGAACTTCGAATGCATGGCGCGCGGGCGCTGCGGCGTTGGCTTTAGGCGACGGCATGCTCGTCCTCCCCCAACTGAAAGCGCTTCGGATACAGCAGATGGATTTCCCGCAAGCCTTCTCGAGCGAACTCGACATGCAGGGCCTTCACGCGATCGAGGAGGCGGCGCGCGCTCTCGAACGTCTCGAGTTGATTGCGCGTATTCGACGGCTGCGACGCGCGCACGCAATCCACGTTGGTCAAGACTTCGACGAGCCTCGCGGCGATCTCGGCGCTTGGAGTCGCGCCTTGTTCCACCCTCGTCAAATACGAGCGCGATATTTTCGCCTGCTCGCAGATCTTGTTCGTGTCCAGATTGTGGACGATTCGATACGCCTTCAGCAGCGTAAGCGGTCTCGATTCTACGCTCATTTCCCCGGTCACCATTTCTATATCGTTATAACGGTACGCAATTATGCTGTGCAAATTTTTTGCCTGTCAAGCAATTTCGGACAGTCAAGGAGCGTTGCACTTTGTTACGCCACGCGTGTGTTCCGCCTTGGCATCATGAAAGGAATGAAAGGATTGCCGACCACCTTCCGAGTGGGTGTCAGCATTTCGTATAAATGTATCTATACGAACTATACTTGCGCGGCATTGTTTCCGTATGATAGCCTCTATACGGAATTATGGGCACACCCGGTCACTCGTGCATTTTTTGACAGACAGAGCACCCAAATGCAATTGGTACGCGTTGCGGTTTCAGTGCTGGCCTGCGTTCTCGCGGGCTGTGCGACCCAGGCCGAGCCGGTCGATCCGACAGGGCGCATGCTCGACACACAATTGAACGAGTCGGCGCATCGGATCGACACGTTGCTTGGCGATATCTCGCGCGCAGGCGGCATCTCCGCGGTCGCGCCGCGCAGCGGCGTCGTGCTCGTCTCGGGCGACTTCATCACGGTTCGTTGGTACGGGGATGCGCCGGAAGTGCTACGCAAAATCGCCGAGGCGAAAGGCTTGAAATTCAGTGTCTCGGGCAAACCGATCGCCGCCCCAATCGCCATCGACGCGACGAACACCGATTTCGTATCGGTGCTCGAAAACATCGGGACCCAACTGGGCGCTCGCGCCGACGTCGTCCTGAAAAGCGATTCCCTCGAGTTGCGCTACCGTGCGATATAAGCTGCGCTCGTCCGTCCTCTCCTGCGCGTTCGCTTTGTGCGTACTCGGTATCGCCTGCGCATCGGCAATGGCGGACGACATTGCTCCCGACACGTCGCATATGTCCGTCCATGACATCGCGAACTTGTCGGCCGACAGTGCGCCCGCGGCAGCCGCCATCACGCCGGCCCGTGCCAACGTGCTGCGGGAAGCCGCATTGCCGCTCGGAAGTCACAAGGGCCTCGCGGATCGCTCGGCCGAAATCATCACCGCGCTCGATACACGCGCGGCGCGGCTCGACACGATGTACCGCTTCGGTGCGCTGATCACGCGTAACGGCGTGCTGCCGCCCGTCATCACCGAGGCACGTGATGCGGTGGAAGCATCGAGCGATCAAGTGCGCCGTGCCGACGCCATGTACAAAATCGTCGTGCCCGCACGCTTCGCCTCGATCGCGCCGTCATGGCGTGACTATCTCTATGTGGGCCTGCGCATCAAAGCCCAGGTCGACGCGCTGCCGTTTTCTTCGATGTTGCCTAAAACCGCGGCCGAACGCGCCTATTGGAAGCAACAAGTCGAGCTTGGCTATCAGCAAGGGCGCGCGCTCGCGGACCAAATCCTCGAAACGAACATGGCCCGCTTGAACCGCGACTACACGGGCATGTTGCGTTACTCGGAACTACTCAACCGCGGCATGGTGTCCGAGCCGGAAGTCGCTGTTGCCCCGCGCGTTGTTTCTGGCGATCGCAACCATATCGACGTGGGCGACACGCTTTATCGCGTCACCGATCACGGCGGTTTCGTCACCGATCCTTCCAAGTGGCAGGCGAGCGTGGCGGCGGCGGCTTCGGAAGCGTCAGATGCGACGGGCATCAAGAAATGATGAGGAAACTCCACGTATGAAAGGGTGCGAGATGTACAAGACTCGGGGCGTCGCGACACTCGCGGTGGCGATCATCTGCCTCGCCTGCGCCTCCACGGCGCAGGCTGGCTTCATCAATGAGGCA
The DNA here is from genome assembly GCF_051953955.1 of Trinickia sp. Classification (GTDB taxonomy): domain Bacteria; phylum Pseudomonadota; class Gammaproteobacteria; order Burkholderiales; family Burkholderiaceae; genus Trinickia. Next base: position 17,717 of record NZ_JBQCIF010000079.1, read on the forward strand.
CCACCGGCCCCCGCCGCGGCCACCGTCTCCACGCCCGACGTCGAAGTCAAGCCCTTGGCGGCAACGCCCCCCGTGTCCAAAGGAAAGAAAGTCTCCGAGATCGGCTTCAGCCCGAACGACCTCTATATCCCGCGAGGCCAAGGCCGCAACGTCGCCCTGTCCGACATGCTGCCAGTGGTCGTGCCGCACGATTTTCGTGTGGACACAGGCAATGTCGATCCGGCGTTGCCTGTCTCATGGAACGGCGGTTTGCCGTGGGACACGGTCCTGACCAATGCGCTCGCGCCATTGCCGGACGTGCACCTGACGTTCGATTGGAATGCTCGCACGGTTGCGCTGTCTCGCGCCGCCGCACGCGACGCAGCGCCCGCGGCGAAACCACCCCTCGACCCTGCCTCGCCCCCGGTGAGCGTCCCGCGCGCCGATCCGAGCTGGATCGTGTCGCCCTCCGACGGCACGCTGAGGCATGCCTTGTCGAAATGGGCCGCTCAAGCGGGTTGGCAATTGGTCTGGGATGCCTCCGTCGATGTCCCGGTGACGGTAAGCGCGTCGTTCGACGGCGACTTTCGCCATGCCGTCAAAGCCCTCTTTTCGTCTTTATCCGCAGCCGACGTCAACCTGAGCGGAATCATGTACACGGGCAATCGCGTCCTTCGAGTCACCGAGACCGGCCAGCGCGCGCAATAACCCAAGGAATACGAAGAATGATCTCGAATCTACAGCGAAGCCTCGTACTCGTGATGATCGCGTCGCTCGCGGGCTGCGGTACCGTCATGGAGCGCAACGAAATCCGGAGCGCGGTCGCACAGGGCAATCAAGCCGTTAGCGATCGCATGTCGTTGCTGCGTCACGACGATCAGCAAAAGGCAGCCGTCGTAAGAGAGGTCAATGGCGTTTGGCTGGGTAAAAAAACGGTCAAGGTGTCGCGCGACGCCGAACTACCTGCCGTATTCAGCGAGCCGATTCGCTTCGCGTTTCCTGATCAGCCAACGCTGACGGTCATCGCCGACCGCATCAGCAAGATCGTCGGCATGCCGGTGCGGGTCAGCGCCGATGCCTTGATTCCGATAGAGGTTTTCTCTGCTCAGCGCATGGGCATGATGATGGGGGGCATGGGAGGCGCCGGCATGACGCAAGCTGCGGCCGGTGGGATGGCCGCGGCGAACGGCGTGCGGCTGCCGTCTGGCGTGGCCATGCCTCCGCAATCGGGGCCCATCGGGTCCTATGCGCCGAGCATGTCGATGATGAGCGGCGGCTACCCCTCTGTACCGCCGGCGAGGTCTTTCATCATCGACCAGACCACGCCGTTCGGCGGCACCTTGACCGAACTGCTGGACCAAGTTTCAGGTAAGTTCGGCGTAGGCTGGGACTACAAGGACGGTGCGATCCTGATCTCGCGTTTGGTGACACGCACGTACCAAATCGCCTCCATCACGGACACCAACGATGTGACCGCAACGATCGCAAAAACCGCGTCGACGGGCGACACGTCAGGCGGCAACAGCGGCGGCGGCACGACGGGCTCCATGTCGCAGCCCGGCAGCGAGTCGTCGTCGTCGGACGTTTCGGCGAAGTTGAGCGCTTCCATCGATGTCGTAAAAGGTCTAAAGACCGCGATCGAAGCCGCCCTGACGCCGAACGGGATCGGCAAATATTCGATTTCGTCGTCGGGCGTCATCACCGTGACCGACACGCGCGAGGTCCAAGAGCAGATTCGGGAATTGGTCGAAGCCGAGAATAAATCGGTTGGGCGCCAGGTGCGCATGCGCATGCAGATCGTGGACGTCACCGCGACGACGAACAACGACATGGGCGTCGATTGGTCCTGGGTGATCAATCAAGCCGCGGCGAAATGGAACGTGAATTTCTTCGCGCCGGCGGGCTTGCCCGGCGGGTCCACGGGATTCGGGCAACTAGGCATTATTCGCAACGGCGGCAACTCCACCACGCAAACCTTCCTGCAAGCCCTGTCGACAGTGGGCAAGGTCAACATCCGCAAGGACGAGACCTACACCATGTTGAACAATCGCCCGCTGTCGATCGCAAACACCGAAAATTTCATCTACCCGGCGCGATCGTCGCCCGCTGCGAGCACGTTGAACTCCACGACGGCCGTCCCCGGCGTCGAGCCCGGCCAGCTCACGACGGGCACGTTCTTGAACATGCGCGCGTCGATTCAGCCGAACGGCTCGGTGATCGTTCAATTTTCGATGGATGCCTCGATGCGAGGCAATACGGTCACGATCGAATCGAACGGCGTCAAGCTGCAATACCCGCAATCGACGGCCAATCAGTATCAGATCTACGCAAGCATCGTAAATGGCGAGACCGCCGTGCTCGCTGGCCTCGACGACTCTCAGCAGCAGGCGACGGACAAGTCCTTCGATGCAACGCTGACACCGCTGCTGGGCGGTGGCATTTCCACGGCCACGACGCGCCGTGCGGTGCTGGTGTTGCTTACGCCGCAGATCGTCGAAGGAGTGAACTGATGTCTGCGGCGATCCCCGTTCCGATTCCCGGATTCGGCGAAGCGGTGGCCGGCCTCGACTGGCTGGAGTTGCCGGGCCTGGACGGCAAGAGCACGGAAGTGAAACAGCTCGGCCGCGGTGTCAACGCAGCGTGGCAATTCATCTGGAGCGCGAAGGGGAAAGACGGCGAGTACGTCGCCTTCGTCTCCAAGGGAGAAGTCAAAAGGCGGCCCGTCGCTGCTGCGGTGTTGGTTCGCGCGGCGGTCTCGGAAGACACGTACTTGACTCTCATCGAACTGGGGAAAGGACAGTTGTGGGTGTTCGCGGTGGCGGACGGCATGCCCGTGAACAGAATGGATCGCGTCGCGGATGCGATCGACTTGATGGGTCACGTGCGCGACTTTTTGACGTCGTTGCCCGATCCGAGCAAGGCTCCGATCTATACCGACAAACCGGAACTGTTCGACCCGCTGCCGTATGGCCTCGACGTCAGACCGTTCTCGCTGGAGATTCTCGGTCACTCGATCAAAAAGCGAGACTTCTCGAAGGCGTCGTTCGAGCGGCATTCGTCCATTCCGGTCGCCGGAATCTTGGCGATTGCGTTATTCGCCTCGTTAGCCGGCGGCTACGTGTACTACCAGGATAAATCCGACGACGATGCGCGGCGACGCGAGGCACAAGCGCATCGGCGCGAGATCGCGAAGCGAAAAGCTCAATTGGCGAACCAGGTCGGCACAGCCATCAATGCCGCCGCGCCCGCACGCGACGCAGTGCCAGCGTACGTCGACGCGTTGCGTGACGTCCCTACGTTGGTTTCGGGATGGCGGCTGTCGGAGCTCGAGTGCGAGGGGAGCCGTTGCACGTTGACATACAAGGCACAAGCGTTCGCAACATGGGGCGGCTATCTGAAGGTCAAGCCTGCCGCGTGGCCGGCGCCCTCGCTCGACGGAGACGTTCAAAAAGTCGTTCAAAGCATATCGGTGCATCTGCCGCCGATCGCGCCGCGCGTCGCGAAGACGCTTACGCCTCGGGAAAAGGTTCAACTGGAGTTGGGCAATCTCGCCCAGATTTCGCGACCTCTTGGCTTGACGGTCACGCTTCAAGGCGGCTGGGAAAGGGTAGCCGCAAAAGCGGCAGGCATCGACGATCAATGGGTGCCCGTGAAAACCGGCTTCAGTGCCAGCGGCACCGCCGTGCTGCTCAAAGACCTGGCAATGCGCCTGCCGGCCGATGCAGGCGTGCGCAGCGTGTCCTTCAAGCTGGGCGAAAAAATCACGTTTGAGTTGAAAGGGGAAGCGTATGCGAATCCGTGATGTCGTTGTCTCGTTGCTGCTGGTCCCAGTGCTAGCGCGTGCTGGCGATGCAATGCCGGCCGATACGTCCGTGGATACGTTCGGCAAGCTGCTGGCGAAGCAGCAAGAACTCCTCGAATCCGAAATGGATGCCAAGATTCGCGCAAACCAAGCTCAAGCGGCCGGCCCTGCCGCTCCTACGATCGCAACGCCCCTGCCGGGCGTGAAGCAGGACGTGAACGACAAGGAACCGGTCGTCGAAGCCATCTGGGGGTTGGTGGGCAAGGAAGTGGCGGAAGTCAACTACAAGGGCCGCAGCGTCCCCGTATCGATGCAGGAGCCGTATATCTCCAAGATCGACGGCTGGAAGCTCGAGAGCATCCAACCGTATGAAATCGTCTTGGTCCGCATGAGCGGCAACCGGGTCACGCAGCGAAAGACCGTGACGCTCGATTGGCAAGGCAGCGGAAGCAGTCAGACCGCGACGTCCCCCGTGACGATACCGTCCGCGCCGATGGTGCCGCCGCCGATCGCCGTACCGGCAGCCATGCGCTGACTCAGGGAGCCAAGCATGTTCACCAAAGGCTTTGGCTTTCTGAACGGCCATGAAGGAACGCCTGCGCCGGCCGGAGACGCGAGGCGACAGATTGCGAAGCTGGTTGGACAATTGCGCCAATCCGGACGTGTCAAAACACGTGAGGACCTACCGGCCTTCCGCGCGCCGATGACGAAGACACACGGCATCACCGGCAATGATCTGTCGGCAGTGGCGGCCGTGGATCTCGGGGGCCGGGAGGCCATCATCTTGGTCTCCGAAAGCGCAGTCGGCCAGCGGCTCCACCTGGAGTTGCGTCGTCGAGTGCTGAGCGCCGGCTACAAGCTCGCGCAAGAGCGCTTGGCGGATGTGGCATTGATCGCGCAGGTCAACAACGCCATCACCAAGGACGGCGCCGACAATAAAGCGAGCGACGTTCGGCCGCTCGTGGACGAAATGATTCGCGACGCCATCGCGGAGAAAACCACCGACATTCACATCTGCTGCCGCGAGCGCAGCGGGATGGTGCTGTTCCGCATTCACAGCCGCCTTTATCAGTATCGCGGCTTCGACGTCGTAACCTGCGAGCAAATCGCCGGCTTCATGTTCACGGAAATGGCCGAAGGCCGTTCGCGAAGCCAAGGCTCCTTCGCATTGGAAGCGAAATCGCTGAGCTGCATGATCCGCATCACGCACAACGCGACCAGCTATAAGCTTCGCTACAAGTTCATTCGCGTCGCCGACGGATGGGACGTCGTCATTCGGGTGCTGCAGGTGGAAACGCCTGGGCAGCAGACTCCGACGTTCGCCGAGCGAGGATACGAGGCATCGCAAGTCAAGCAGCTCGAGTTGGCCGTTGGCCGTTCGATCGGTTTGATCGCGATCACGGGCCCGACGGGATCCGGAAAATCGACGACGCTGAAAACCATGATGGAATTCGACCCGAAGCGGTTGCTGAAAAAGCGCTATTCGGTCGAGGACCCCGTCGAGTACAAGATTTTCGGTGTCAGCCAAATTTCACGCCAGCGCAGCGACCATGACGAGGACGACGGCAGCGACACCGATGCCATCGGCGTGCTACGGGACATTCTGCGGGGCGATCCCAATGACGTGATGGTGGGCGAAACAAGAGATAAAACCACCGCGCAAATGCTGGCCGACTTCGTGCTGACCGGCCACAAGATCTATACGACGCTGCACACGGCGTCGGCGATCGGCGCGGCACTGCGCCTATATCGCCTGGGTCTCGACCGGCATGTGCTTGCCGATCGGCAATTCATTGCAGCGCTCATCTTTCAGCGCCTGCTACCCGTGCTTTGCGACCACTGCAAACAGCCGTCCCGTGACGTTCTACCCAAGGACAAGCAGCATCTTCTCGAACGCAAATTCGGCTTGAATCTCGGCACGATCTACTGCGTCAACGAAACGGGCTGCCCGCACTGCAACGGGCGCGGCATCGTCGGCTCCACGGTGGTGGCGGAAATCGTGGTTCCTGACAAGGTGATTCGTCAACACATTGCCGACGGCTTCGATGAAAAGGCCGAGCTTTACTGGCGCGGGAGCCGGCGCACGGCGTTCGATGATCCGGACATGACGGGGAAAACGGCCTTTGAGCATGCCTTGTACAAGATCGCCTGCGGGCGCATCGATCCGCGCGATGTCGAGCACGAGTTCGAGCCGTTCGAGACCTATGAACTCGTGGAGGTTTCGCTATGAATCTAGCGTTCAAGCTGAGCCGGCTCCTGTTCAATACGTTCGATTCGAGTCGTCAAGAATTCTACGAGGACTTCGCATCGGCCCTGCGCGACGGGGCAGCGACGAACGAACGCCTGCGCAAGATGGCCGCGCGCTCGCGCCGGCGCAAGACCGGCTGGGCTCCGCTGTATGAGCATTGGCTCAGGAAGATGCGGCGGATGTCGTTCGGGCATGCGCTTCAGCACACCGTGCCCGCCTACGAAGTCATGGTATTGACGGCGGCCGAGGAAGATGGCCGCTTGGATGAAGCGATGGTCTACCTCGGGCGGGCCATCCGGCTGACCGGCAAGATCAAAGCCACCTACTTCATGTCGCTGATCTCACCGGGGATGGCGGTGATTGCCATCATCGGCTTTTTTCTCGCGTATGCGCTCGTCATCGCGCCGCAGAACCTGCAATCGCTTCCGCTGGAACGGTGGCCGGTCGTGAGTCGACAGATGTACGACCTCTCGAACGCAATCGTCCAACACGGGGTGCTATTTGGGTTCGGCCTGATTTTTTCGATCTGGTTGGTACTTTGGAGCCGGCCGAACTGGCGTGGCCGCGTACGAACCAAGTTCGACCAGGTTCCGCTCCTACCATGGAATTCATACCGAGAAAACGAGGCAAACAACTTCCTCGTCTCGCTGGCCATTCTTCTGCAATCGAACAATCACGGCATGAAGGAAGCGCTCGAACGCATGCGGCAGTTCGCAAGCCCATGGCTTTCATGGCACATCACGTTGATGCTCAAGCGCCTCGCGCTGACGCCCGACAGTCCGGCACGCGCATTGGACACGGGGTTGTTCTCATACCGAATCATGGATCGAATCGAGGACTACTCCGAGCGAACCGATTTCTTCAAGGCGCTACGCATGATTGCATTCGATCACGGCGACAAAGCCGTCGAAGCGGCGGAGCGACGCGCCATTCTCGGCGGCTTTCTTGCAATGGGCATCGTCGCAATGGTGTTAGGCGTGATCGTGCTCGCAAGCTTTGAATTCAACGATGCGATGGAAACCTATATCCAGTCCATTCGCTAACTTAGGAGAACATTCGATGACGACGAAGTTTCAACCGATAGACGCGAGCGACGCCGAGCTCGATACACGCAAGACGGCCGCGAGGCCGAAGCGCACGGGAAGCGCCCGACAACGCGGTTTCTCGCTGACCGAGCTCGCGATCGTGCTTGGCATCATTGCATTGATCGCCGCCGCTGCCATGGTGGTCGTGCCTCGTGTTCTCGCCAGCATTCGGGCAAGCAAGATCATCGACGCTTTCAACGAGGCCATCCCTTCGATCCAAACGGCCTACCAAAACCAAACCTCGTTCGCCAATTTGACCACCGCGCAGGTTGCGCAAAACGGCTGGCTCAACGACAGCTTCGTCGAAATGGCCGGCGGTGTGCCCGATGGGAATTTGGTGACGCAGTGGGGGACGATCGCATTCGCTCCGGCGGCGGGCAACACACAGGGGCAAGCTACGCTGAACAACATCCCCACGAAGGAGTGCGTAAAGATCGGAAGCAGCTTCATGAACGATCTTTTCTTGACGGCCTCGATCAACGGCACCCAAGTCAAGGCGGGGCCCAACAACGTCGATTTGACGGCTGTGGGCACGCAGTGCAGCTCGACTTCGACCAATGTGATCGTGTTCACCTTCGGACGAGCGTAATCACCGATGACAATGCCGCTCATTACCGACGTCCACCTGTCGATCGATGGCCTGAGTAGGCCAATCGTCTTCCCCGGCCAAAAGCCTGCTGGGCCGGAGCATCAACCGTTGATGGCGCAGCTCGTCGATGCGATCACCGCCAATCCCGGCCGAAAAAAAGTGAAATTGGACGATGCGAGCCGCTGGCGCATTCAGCGCATGCGGGAAGGCCGCTACGCGCTGCGCCGCATGCGTGACGCCTGTCCGGACATCGACGTCCTCGGGTTGCCGCATTGGATCAAGGCACTGTTGCTCGGTTCGAAGATGCGCGAGGCCGGCGGACTGGTCGTCATCTGCGGACTGACGGGTGCGGGGAAAACGACGACCTTTTCCGCCACCATCGCGGCCCGGCTTCGCTTGCACGGCGGGTACTGTTTGACCATCGAAGACCCGCCGGAAGATCTGCTGGAAGGCGAGCACGGCCACGGCTACTGCGAGCAAATCGACGCCGACGAAGTCGGCGGCTACGAAAACGCGATTCATGCCGCGCTGCGCTGCTTTCCGGCGAAGGATTCGTCGATGCTCGGCTACGGTGAGGTGCGCGACAGCGCGACGGCCGCACAACTGCTTCGCGTGGCCGTCGACGGGCATCTGGTGCTCGTAACGATGCACTCCAAGACGATCCCAGCCGGCCTGCAACGCCTGTCCGCCTTGGCGCGTGCCGCTGGAGAGGAAAACGCGAACGACCTCATCGCCGCGAGCTTTCAGCTTGCCGTGCATCAACGCTTCGATCTCGAAGGAAAGCTCGTTGCGTCGGCGCTTGCGCGCGAGAACAAGGTGGTCGCGCACATCAAGCAGGGCGAGTTCTCTTCGCTCATGCAGGAAGTGGAAAGCATGCAGTTGAAGAACCTGTAGGCGACGAGGACCATGAAAAGAGAACACCGAGCCGTGCAATCTTCGATCAAGCGAAAGCAAAGCGGGTTTTTGCTGTCGCAAATGGCGATCTTCGTAACGCTGCTCAGCGTCGTGTTGGCCTATGTGGGACAGCAGTACTGGCGGACGACGGTGAACCAAAGCCGTGACGACAGAGCACGGCTGGTCGGAGCAACGCTCGGGGCAATCAACGACGCCGCGAAGACGTACACGACGACGTTCTTCGCCGAGATCCAGGAAGGCCAGAACATCACGCGCAACGGCTATACGCTTCCTGCAGCACGCGTGTTGACGCCAACGACGGCCGACTTGAATGGACTCGGTTTTCTGGCGAGCAGGAACGTGAGCCCTGTCGTGTACAACGGGCAAGCGATCGGCTTCAATATTCAAATTACCGTCGACACCTCCAGCGGATGCACGATTCCAACGTGCAATCTACCGTTTCAGGTCACGAGCACCGGCCCGCTGATCGATCCGAGCACCAACGCCGTCGACGTTCGCCGCGCAACGATCGCCGCCACCACCGCGAGCCCAGGCAACGCCGGCGTGTCCATGCCAGCGTCGTTCGGCGGCAATCCGAGCATTTTCGTCACGCAAAACGGCACGCAAACCGGAACGAATCCCGGTGGCGTGGCCGGCCTCATTTCGATCAGGAACGGCTACGACGCATCGGGTCTTTTCGTGTTCGATCGCCGGGACGGCAGCCTGCCGAGGACCGGAGACATCAACATGCAAGACACCGCCGGCATGAAGCACAACATCAACAATGCGGGGACGATCCACTCGGACGCCGACATCACGGCAACGCTTCAGGTCACCGGCACCGCGGCAGAAGGTCAGCCGTGCCAAACGGTCGGGCTCATCGCCTCCAACTCCCAAGGCAAATTGCTGGGCTGCAACGGAACCGTTTGGGGCAAAGCCACGGACATGCCCAGTGCCTACCGCTACGTCTTCACCAGTTCGGGGACTTGGACCGTGCCGCAGGGCGTGAAGAGCGCTCTGGTCACCATGGCCGGAGGCGGGGGATCAGGTCTCGGCTGGCGCTTCGCCAGTCAGTACATGACTGGAGCAAGTGGCGGATTCGTGTTTTCCGCGCCAGTCAACCTGACCGCCGGTGAAACGCTAACGGTCGTGGTCGGCAAAGGCGGGACTGCCTATCAACCATTTTTGACGACTACCCCTGTGCCGGGCACGCCCTACTTCGTCTACGCGGCGCCATTCGGGGATGACGGTCTCGGCGGGTATCCGGGCACGCCAAGCCAACTGATCTCCCCAAGCGTCGGCGTTCTGCTCGAATGCGATGGCGGAAGCGGAGCGACTAGTTGGGGCGCTGACAATCTTTCGGGAGGCGTTCCGGTTCCTGGGCCGCAAGGGGGCGCATGGGAGTTTTCCGGAATTTATACGTATCCCACTCCCAACCGGATTGCGGCGGGACCCTATGTTCGGGCCGGTGGTCCCGGCGCTTGCGGACTCAGCGATTACGGATTGGGCAACTTCGGCAATCAGAGCTTTTCGGCAAATCCTTCCACTCCACTCGCAAGCGGTGCATATCAGGGCGCGCTGACTCCATTCGGCTACGGATCCGGTGGAGGGATCTCCGTCTACGGTTGCTATGTGACGCCGACTCAAATCGGAACCTGTGTGATGCCGTCGTCCGGCCGAGACGGCGTCGTCATGATTGACGTGCTGTATTAGGGGGCCACGTATGTACCGCGAAATCCTTTCAAAACTTCCTTCGCCCGTGTTGTTCGTCCGCTCCGGCCAACAGGCGATCTCCTATGCGAACGATGCCGCGGTGCGCCTCTTTTCTCCCATGCATCTCGGCGAATGCCGCATGCACGATCTGCTGTCGGATGATGAAGAGCGCAAAAGATTCGACACGTTTCTAGCCACCGACGACGCGCAGGCTCAATTCGCATTCGGGGGCACGCTCTCATGGGGTAGCACGCTGAAAGAGCAGTTGCGAGACCCACAGCGGCCAGAGGGCGGCACGACAGCGGTGGTGATGCGCTCGCCGGTCGCCGAAGGCGCCGCATTCGTGATTCGCCCGCTCGACCATGATGCAAAGGCGGCAGCAGGCCAATGGCAGGTCGCGCAATTCGATCCCCTGACCGGCTTACCGAACCGCGAGTTGCTGCGCGATCGCATAGACCAGGCCATTCGGTTGGCCAGCCGCCTGGATCAAGCGTTTCTTGGGGTCCTGTTCGTCGATCTCGATCGATTCAAGAAGATCAACGATACCTACGGCCACGCAGCCGGCGATGCGGTGCTCGTCGAAGCGGCGAAGCGCTTGCGCGGATGCCTGCGAGATAGCGACACCGTGGCAAGGCTGGGTGGCGACGAGTTCGTCGTGCTACTGCCGAATTTGCGTAGCACGGAGGACACGTCGATCGTTGCCGAACGCATTCTCGATGCCTGCGCACGGCCAATCGAAGTCGGGGAAAACGTGTTTCAGATCAGCGCGAGCGTCGGCGTGGCCGTATGGCCCAACGACGGCCAAAGCGTCGACGAGTTGCTGCATAACGCCGACACGGCGATGTACGCGGGCAAGGGCGAGGGCCGCAACACGCTGCGCTTCTATGACGCACGGATGAACGAAAAAGCGAGAGCGCGAGCAACGGTCGAGGCCGAACTGCGAGATGCGCTGCGCAATGGGCACTTCGTTTTGCACTATCAGCCGCAATTCTGCGTTCATTCGGGCCGCATCGTAGGCGCCGAAGCGCTCATTCGCTGGTTTCATCCGACACGCGGCATCATCCCGCCTTCGTCCTTCATCCATGTCGCGGAGGAAACCAACCTCATTGCGCCCATCGGCGATTGGGTGCTTTGCGAAGCCGTTCGGCAAGGCCGCCGCTGGCGGGAGACGGGCCTCGATCTTCGCATTGCAGTGAATCTGTCGGGCCGGCAGTTCGGTGACGCATTGGCCGAGCGCGTAAAAGCGGTTCTCGACGAAAGCGGCTTTCCGCCCGAGTTACTCGAGCTGGAACTGACCGAGAGCTTCCTTGTGACCGACACCGAAAAAGCCGTTCGGATCTTGTGCTCGCTACGCGAACTCGGCGTGCGCGTGGCACTCGACGATTTCGGCACCGGCTGGTCATCGCTGAATTATCTGAAGAACTTTCCCGTGGATACGCTCAAGATCGACCGCTCGTTCATCGGCTCGACGGTCAGCGAGTTCGATACGCGCATCGTGCGCGCAATCATCGCGATCGCTCGCGAATTCAATTTGACGACGCTTGCGGAAGGCGTCGAAACGAACGAGCAACTCGCCAAACTGAACGAGCTGGGATGCGACGCGTGGCAGGGATACCTGCTGTCAGGCGCTTTGCCCGCACAAGATCTCACGGATTTCTGCCGGCTCACGGACATGGCACGGGATCGCTTTTCGGCGAGCCAACGGAGCCTTTGATGGATCTGATGACGCTGGTCATGGCGTGCGCTCCGTTCGTGTCGGCCAACACGATGCTGGCGGTCATCCACCAGGAATCGCAAGGCCACCCGTGGGCGATCAATGTGAACGGCAGCCAGCGTTACCGGAAAGCAAACTCATATGAAGAAGCCGTCGCGGAATCCAAGCGATTGATCGCGACCGGCGCGAACATTGACATGGGCTTGATGCAAATCAATTCGAAGACGATGGAAAGCCTGGGGCTGACGGTCGAGCGAGTGTTCGACCCGTGCACGAACGTCTACGCCGGCGGCACGGTATTGACGCGCAATTACTTGCAGGCGACCAAGACGCAGCCGAGCGCGCAAGCGGCTTTATTGGCCGCACTATCCGCCTACAACACCGGCAACTACAGCCAAGGCTTCAAGAACGGGTATGTCAGCGGCGTCGTTAGGGCCGCGGCTCTATCCGCCGGCTGGCCCGGTTTCGCGGCGCGGGAGGGTTGGCAATGATGACCATGCCGGAGCCGTTCAAGCTCGAAGCCAACTTCGGCGTAAGCGATCTGCAGGCGTTTCTGGCCTATTGCGGCGAGGTCGGCTCGTCGGACATCGTCTTCCAGACTGGAGATGTCGTCTGGGGCGAAATCAAAGGCCGCCAAGTCGCGCTTACCGAGCGCACCATCAAGGACGGTGAAATCAAGACGCTACTCGCCGTCTCGTTCGGCAGTGAGTTGATCGGCGTCATCAAGGGGGGGAGCGATGCCGACCGTCCCTATCGATTCGTCATCGAGCGCGATACCGCCCGCTACCGCGTCAACATCGCCGGAGCACAGATCGGCGACGCGGAAGACGGGTTGTCGATCACGATGCGGACGATCCCGGAAACGCCGCCGGCGCTCGATGCGCTGGGGCTGCCGTCCGGCATCCGGGAAAACCTCTTTCAGCCGCGCGGCCTGGTGCTCATTTGCGGACCGACCGGCTCGGGCAAAACGACGTTGATGTCGTCGTTCTACGCCGACGTATCGGAAACGAACGGGGACGTGAAAATTCTGCTGTACGAAGACCCGATCGAATTCCTCTTCACCAAGGTGAGGAACAAAGGCCCGAAGATCCGACAGATGCAGATCGGTAGGCACATTCCGACCTTCGCGCGGGGCCTGCGAAACGCCATGCGCTGCAAGCCGACGCTGATCGGCATCGGCGAAGCGCGCGACGCCGAAACGATCGGCGCCATGGTGGAAGCCGCGCTCACGGGCCATGGCGCGTACGGGACGATGCACACCGAAAGCGTTCCGGAGACGATCAGCCGCGCGATTCAGGTATTTCCCGGCGACCAGCATTCGGCGATCGCCTCGAAGATTCTCGGCGCACTGCGTTTGATCGTCGTGCAGATCCTCGTGCCGACGCTCGATGGCAATCGCGTGGCCGTGCGCGAATACCTTTACTTCGACAGCGGCATCAAGCGTGAGATGAGCGACATGCCCTATACGCAATGGGGCGCGTTTTTGCGCAAGATCGTTGCGGAGAAAAAGCAGGACATGAACACGGGGCTGCGCGATTTGCTCGATCGAAAGTTGATCGACGCAAAATCGTACCGCCGCTATGCCGGGGAGTCCAACGATTGAAGGTACGTCGCTCGATCTGGCGCGATGCGTCTCTCACGCCGCGCATCATGGGCATCGACGCCCGCGGCTATTTCCCGATCCTGATCGCTCTGTACTACCCGCGCGCGTGGACCTTCGGCGTCGCGGGTCTCGCGATCGTCGGCTTCTATTTGATGGAACGCAAGGGGTACACGCTGCCCGTCCTGTTGCGCGCGATTCGCCACGCGCTGCGCGGCTCGGTGATTCACGGACGCGCGTGGTGGCATCACCGGAGATTTCACGAATGAGGAAGTGCACGATGCCTCGCATCAACCGCGTCGCCGCCCTGACGATGCTCACGGGCGCTCTGACATGGGCAGTCTCAGCGCAAGCCGGATTCGTCAACGAGTCGCCTTCGCCGAGCGCACCCGCCACAGCATCCGTGGCCGCGGCAGCCGCCGTTTCCGCCTCGGTTGTCGCTCGGCCGCTCACCGAGCCTGCGCCGATCAGCGCGATGCACAAGCTCGCGCAAGTCGGTTTTCGCCCCTCCGGCATCGAAACCCCGCGCGGTGGCGGACGTGACGTCGCCTTGGCCGACATGTTGCCCGTCATCGTGCCGCATACGTTCACGATCGATTTCGGCGATGTCGATCGTAACCAACTCGCCACTTGGAGCGGCGGCTTGCCATGGGACACCGTGCTCGCCGATGCGATCGCACCGGTGCCGGGCGTCGGCGTCACGATCGATTGGGACCGCCATGTCGTCTCGTTGCGCCACTTGGTCTTGCCGCCCCCCTCCGCGACGCCGCCCCCGCAGGTCGCGGCAGCACCTGCGGCCGCGACCGTGCAGGCAGCCGGTTCGACGTTCGCGCTAGTCGGCGGCCAATCGCTCGAAACGCAGTTGCAGGACTGGGCCAAGCGCGCGGGTTGGTCGATCACATGGAACACCCCGGACGACTGGGTCGTGCCGCACGACTACGCGTTCTCAGGCAACTTTCAAGACGCCGTCCAGCAGGTTTTCACTCAACTGGCCGACGACGGCGCTGACGTGCGCGCCGATATCTGGAAAGGCAACAATGCGGTCGTCGTCGATAAGGCAGGAGCACACGAATGATGCAATTGACCCGTCCACTCACGCGCACGGCCGCGGCGGTCATGATGTTCATTACCCTCGCCGGGTGCGGCCTCCAAGAAGTTCACGATACACAGGTTGCGCTGGATCGCGAAGCGCACAGCCAGTTCGACACGGTCGTGCCCACTCGGCCCGTCGTGCAGGTGCACGAGGGAGCATGGCTGCTGGGGGAGAAAATACGGGCGAGCAAGCCGCAGCCCGAGGTGTACGACAAACAGGTCGTCTTCAAGAGCAACGATTCGACGACACTGCGCGATATCGCGGCATGGATCGCCGATAACGTCGGCGTGCAGGCCGTCGTGGATCCGTCGGTCGAGTCGGCCTCGAATCTCTCGTCCGGCAGCACATCCGGCAGCTCATCGATGCTGCCGGCCTCCCCGCTGCGCACACTGCCCTCGCCCGCCGCGAGCCTGCCCGGCGGCCCCAGGCTTCCTGAGTTGCCACCCCCTGGCGGCGCCAGCGCGCGGGAAGGGCTAAGCGCGGCCGACGTCGCGCGTCCGGCGCCGCGCTACACGGGCACGTTCCGAGGCTTTCTCGACGTCGTCGATGCGCGCTACGCAGTATGGTCGCGCTACCGCGACGGCATGGTCACGTTCTTCAAGACCGAGACCCGCAGCTTCACGCTGCCGAGCATCGCGGACGTGGCGAGCATGAACGGCTCCATTTCGACAGGGGATTCCAACGGTCCGTCGTCGCAAGGATCGCAAGGCGCGGGCACACCTCCCTCGAGCGCGGCGCAAACAGGCGCCGCGGGCGGCAGTTCGTCGGGCACGGGCGGGCAAACGATCACGCTCGGCGTGCACGTCAGCCCGTGGGAGCAAATGGAGAAAACCGCCGAGGCCGTGGCTGGGCCAGGTGCGCAAGTCGTCGCAGACAAGAATCTCGGCGTGCTGACCGTGACGGGCACCCCGCCGCAGTGCGATCGAGTGGAGTCGTGGGTCAAGAGCCTCGATGCGATGTTCGGCAAGCAAGTGGCCATCGACGTTCACGTCTACCAAGTTCAACTGTCGCGCGAAGAAAACTACGGTTTGAATCTCACGCTCGCTTATCAATCGGTCGGCGGCCACACAGGCGTCAAGGTCACCGGGGCAACGCCGCCCACCGTCATGAGCAGTTCCTCGCCGATGACGTTTGGCGCCAACATCCTGAGCGGCACGTTGAGCGGCACGACAGCGGCAGTGCAGGCGCTCTCGACGCTCGGCAACGTCTCGCAGTTGATCTCGCGCTCAGGCATCACGCAAAACGGCAAGCTGCTCGCGCTGCAAGCGGCCAAACAGCAAAGCTACGTCTCATCGACGCAGAGCACGCAAACGGCCAGCGTCGGCTCGTCGACGACAATGCAAACCGCCACGCTCGTGCCGGGCTTCACGAGTAGCTTCCTGCCGAAGGTGATCAACGGGCGCATCCTCATCGATTTCGACATGACGCTGTCCGATTTGCTCAGCTTGCAAACCTTTACGTCGGGCTCGGGCTCCGGGCAATCGAGCGTGCAACTGCCGACCATGCAGGTGACCCGCTTCGAGCAGAGCGTCAGCCTGAAACCGGGCGAAACGCTCGTGCTGACCGGCATGCGCCAGCAGCAAACCGCCTCTACGAACAACGGCGTCGGCAGTCCGTATATGCCGCTTCTGGGCGGCGGTGTCGATGCACAAAAGGCTGACAGCATCATTGCCGTCGTCATCTCCGCCCGACTGCTGTAACGGAGAATTCCATGTCGACAAAATCCTCCCTGACTTCACTGGCGATCGCCTTTGCATCGGTCGCCGCCCCGCTCGCACCACTGACCGCGCACGCGCAAGCGGTGAGACGAGCACAAACCCAGATGCAGGCGCCGAGCGCCAGCCAAGCCCAAACTGCTGCGAGCGACGCTTCACCGGCGGAAGAGCTCGCGAATTTGCAGGCGCAAATTCCGATCCTCGAGGCGAAAGCCGAAATCGCGAAACTCAAAGCGCAGATCGAGAACGGGGGCACGGCGCCTTCGGGACTTGCGCAAGGCATGCCGTCGCCGATGACGCCATGGGGCGGCACCCCGACGCAAGGACCCGCAGCACAGGGCAACTCGGCGGGCGCGACGGGCTCGCCCACGGCCAAACCGGGAATGGAGGCCGTGTCGATCAGCGGTTTCGATGGACGGTATCGGGCCGTGCTGACGATCGACGGGCACACCGTTTCGGTTCGCCCCGGGGACACGATCGAAGGCGGCTGGAAAGTCACAAGCATCACCGAATCGAGCGTGACGCTCGCACACGGCAAGCACGTCGTCGTTCTGAGGGTCTGAGGTGGCCGAACTGATCACGCTTCCCGGCGTCAAGGGCACGTTCGCGGCCGGCCTTTCGTGGCGGCACGAAGACAAAATCCCGAGGGCGGCCGAGCTGCGGGCCTTATCGATGGAAAAGGGCCGCTGGGGCCTCGTCCGCAAGACGATCGCCGGCTCCGTCCAAGTCGGCTTCTGCGAACCGATCGTGGGCGTAAGCTCGCCCTCGAAGGTGAAGGCGCTCGCAACCATCGTTGCCGATCAGCGTCCGCAGCCTTGGATGGGTCTGTACAAGCTCGGCGAGGACCGTTATTGGTACATCGCCGTTCGCGATGGGCAGGAAGTCATCCCAGAAGGCGATCAGATCGGCAAGCTCGACGAGCTGTTGCGCGTGCGCGAGCAGCATTTGACGCTCGGCGATTGGGAAGAAGCCGAGGGCACGCTCGACGATCTCGCCGAGATGGCGCTATCGACGCCCAAGCATCTCGTGCTGCGCGATCTTCAGCGTCGTCCTTGGGTCAACATCGCAGTCGCTTCGTCCATCCTGCTCGTCGTGGGCGCCTCGGCAGCCGGGGCTTGGCTCTATCACGAGAAACAGGTCGAGAAGGAACGTGAAGCCGAACTGAAAAGGCAACGCGCGATCGCTGCCGCACTGCACGCGCGCGATACCGCGCAAGCCCACATCTTGCCTTGGACGCAAACGGCGATGCCGTCGTCCGTATTCGATGCTTGCCGCGATGCATGGAACGAAGAGCCGCTAGCACGCGACGGGTGGATGCTTGCGACTTGGGAGTGCCGGGTCCAACCGCGCGGTATCGACATTCATCGTGGATGGGCACGCGTCGGCGGGCTCGCCGCAAACGCGCCGGGCAAGCTCTCACCGGATGCACGTAGCGCCGCCGAAGACCTGCAACGGGTGGTCCAATTCAGCGCACCGTCCCCGAGCGCCGCACTGCAACCCACCGCGCGCAGTGCACTGTGGACGCTCGCGCAGCGATACGGCCTCGATCTGACCATCGATCCGGCCATGGCTCCGAAGCCGAAACTACCGGGCGAGAACGGGTCGCAGCCGCCGCCCGACCCTTGGCAACGCATCTCCGCTTCAATCTCAGGACGCATGCCTCCATGGATGGGCCTTGCACCCGCATTCGATGGGGTGCCCGGCCTACGTGTCGAGGCGCTCGCCTGGACCGCGGCCTCGCACCGCTGGGCGCTATCGATGGCGCTTTACGTGCTCGACCGTTTGCCCCCGCAGACGGTTCTGGATCCCGCGCCCGGAACGGGCGCCCTGCCCTCGCAAGGAGGACGATCTTGATGCGTATCTCCGAACGCTTCCGTAAGCCCACGTTCGTCGCGGACTCGTCCGCGGACGCTCGCGCGGCACTGACGTTGCAGACCTTCGATGAGCCGGCCCCGTTGCCGTTGCCGCCGATCGGCCTGCAGCCGCACGTCGTCTATCGCGCGACGATGGGGCGCCGATTCGGCCGCGTCGCAATCGATCTCGGCCTGCTCTCGCAAAGTCAGCTTACACGCCTGCTCAACGTGCAGGAAAAAGCCGGCGGCCGGCTCGGCGATCTGGCGATCCGTGCGGGGCTACTGACGCCGGAGCAGGTCCAGCAAATTCTCGATGCGCAATCGCTCGAGATCCACGTCGATGCGCGCCATTCCGGCACACCACCGTTCTTGACCTGGCTCGGCGACTTATCGCGCAAGGGCGTGGTACCGAAGGTGCATAAGGTATCGGCGCAGGACCTCGAAGCGCTGCGCCAAGCGCAATCGGGCCGGGGCGCGCAAGACGAAGCGGATCTGATGACGCTGAGCCTCGCCCGCCGCATTTTCGTCGACAGCGCCGCGATGGGCGCGAGCGACATGTGTGTGCTCGTGCGCGAGAAGTACGCCGAGGTGCAGCTTCGCCTCAAAGGCGACTACAAGGTCGCGAAGAACTTCACGATGCGCCGTGAAGAAGGCGAAGCGCTTGTGCGAGCGATCTACACGGGGCTTGCGACGGTCAAGCAGTCCACTTACAACCCGCGCACGTTCCAAGACGCGCAGATCCACGGCGATGCGCTGCCGGATACGGGCCTGTCCAGCGTTCGGATCATTCGCGGCCCGATGTATCCGCTCGAAGCCGGATGCAGCTTCATGGTCGCACGCTTGCAGTACGGCCGCGACAGATCTGTCATGCCGGCCGCTGCGCGGCCCATCGATGTGCGCGTGCCGTCACGGCCCGAGGGCGTGTTTGAAGTCGAAGGGCTGACACCACTACAACTCGAATTGTGCGAACGACTCGTGCGCCTGCCGATGGGTATCGTCATCGTGACGGGCCCGACCGGCAGCGGCAAGACGACGACGCTCTTCAAGCTCATGAAGTATCAAGCGCAAATCTTCCCGGAGGCGCGCCAAATCACGATCGAAGATCCGCCCGAATATCCGCAGCCGTGGGCCATCTCGCTGGCCGCGAACGGAGAGGACTTCCGCGACATGGTTCGCATGACGCTGCGGATGGATCCGGACATCATCTTGCTCGGTGAAATTCGTGCGGCCGACGAAGCGGTGGCCGCACTGCAAGCTGCGATGACCGGCCACTTCGTCTGGACGACACTGCATGTGACCGACGCCTACAAGTCGATCCCGCGGCTCGAGATGCTCGATCGCGAACGCTTGTCGCGCGCGCAGATATGCGATCACGAGTTGATCGTCGGCATGGTGGCGCAGCGCGTCGTGCCGGTTCTGTGCTCCGACTGCAGCGTCCCGCTCGCTGATGCGCCTGATGCGTTGCCGGCCTACATGGTCGACGCGCTGCGTACGTGGGGAGATCTATCGCAGGTTCGCGTGCGCGGCGCGGGGTGCAAAACCTGCGGCGGCGACAAGATTCGCGGCCGGCAGGCCGTCGCTGAAATCGTCGTCACCGACGAGGCATTCATGACGGATTTCCTGACGCACGGCCTGCTCGTCGCTCGGCGCAATCATCGCCGCAAAGAAGGATCCGACAAGTCGATGCTCGCCAACGCGATCGACCTCGTATTTGCTGGGCGGGTCGATCCGCTCGACGTTCATCGCAACGTCCACAAACTCGAATCGAAGATGGAGGCACTATGAGCACGGGGTTGTCGTGGAGTCTGCGTAAAAGGCTTTACGAACAGGCGGCCAGTCAGATGGACAATGGCCGGACGCTCACGGAGATTCTCGAGGATTTCCGTGATCGCCTGCGCCGGCGCGGCCGCAAACAGGCCGCTGAAGCCGCGCATCGCGTATGGCGCAAAGTGATCGACGGCGAGACCCTGATGCGCGCGATGCAGCACAACCTCACGGACCTCGAGCGCAGCGTGCTCGCGTCCGGCGAGAAGACCGGCCAACTCCCCAATGCGATGCGGCTCGTGCTCGACGTCCGTGAACGAACGGCTCGAATGCGGCGCAAGCTGCAGGCGAGCTTCTTCGCTCCGACCATGTACTTGTTCTCGCTGTATGCGGTGCTGTTCGTCATCGGTGCCTATATCGTGCCGCAGTTCTCGGCGGCCGTGCCCGTGTCGAAATGGACCGGCTGGGCTTACGCACTATACGTCATGGGACAGGCAGCAACGGGTTGGACGGGTCCTGTCGTGCTGGCGCTGATCGTGATCGCTGGTGCGCTCACCTGGTGGGCCCTACCCCGCTGGACGGGGCAGCAAACGCTTCCCGGGCGTGCCTTCTTCGACAAATACGTCATTGCGTTTTCGGTCTACCGCGAGATCGTGGGCTTCGCTTGGCTGCTTTCGTTCGCGGCGCTGCTGCGCGCGGGCGTGCCCGATACGGAGGCGCTGGCCGGGCAGATCTTCACATCGTCGGCCTGGCAAGCGTCGCGTCTGCGGCCGATTCACGGCGGCCTGAAGAACGGCTTGAAGATGGACGCGGCAATGCGGCGCTCCGGCTACGAGTTTCCCTCGCTCGATCTCATCGACGAAATCGGCGCTTATGTCGGCTTCCCCGATTTCCCGGAAAAAATAGAAGTCGTCGCGCGACAGTATGCCGAGACCCTCGAGCGGCGCTTGATGTTTCAGGGCGTCGTGATTTCGGCCTTGTTCTCAGCGCTCATGTTCGCCGCATTTTTCGTGTTGCAACTCGGCACCAACGCCATTTCTTCGATCCTCGCTTCATCGATGGGAACGATGTGATCGGCGCGTGCATTTCTTGACTAATAGGAGCTACTGATGGATGGGATTTTAGGTCGTGTCGTCGCAATCGTGCTGGGTCTGCTGGCGCTGGCCGGCGTGGGTTTGGCCGGTTACAAAGCCTTCGCCGCCAATAAGAGCAGTACGATCACGACCGACGTCACGCAGATCGTGACGAATGCACGTTCGCAGTTCTCGCAGAACAGCAACGGCTATACGAACTTCATCACGGGCAACGCCAACGCACTCGTCAGCGCCGGCGTCATTCCCTCGGACATGGTGCGCGCGGCAGGCGTCACCGACGCATGGGGCAACGCCGTTCAGCTCGGCAATGCAGCCAGTAGCACCGAAGGCACGATCACCTTCGGCGGCGGCGGATCGGAGACAGTGGAGCAATGCGCGAGCGTCGTGACGAGCCTGAAGGACTATGTCTCGCTGCAAGTCGGCGGTGGCGCGCCGTTCACTCAGGCGGTGCAGCCGGACGCCGTGTCCGCCGCGCAGGCTTGCACGAATGGCTTGAGCATCGTGCTGACGTTCCAATGATGGCTTCCGCACGTACGCGCAGCCGGCGGCCGATACTCGGTTTCGCACATCGTCGCCATTGGAGAGTGCGTCATGGCTGACGTGCAGTCGATGCGAGGCCTGTCGCTGAAAGCGCTGCCCTTTTCCGATCTGTACTTGGAGCCGGACGGGGCTTGGTTCAAGACGAGCCCAAGCGATCGGGAACGGCGCACGCTCGGCGAACGCACGCTCGAGGAAACGCTCGAGCTTCGGCGCCGGCTGCAGGAACATCGAACCGGCCTCGATTTTCGCGCGGAGTGGGACGGCATCGGCTTGCGCGTGCAGCGCATCGAAACGCTCGAGGGCGACGTCTATATCTGCCGTCGCCTGCTTGATCGACCGATCGACTACGACAAGCTCGGCTACCCACCGCGCCTACTGGACGCGATGCTCTCCGAGCACTTCGGCAAGGGCGGGCTCGTTCTATGGACCGGCGCGACGGGTGACGGCAAATCGATGAGCCAGGCCTCGTGGATGATCGAACGGCTGCGCAAGTTCGGCGGCACGGCCTGCACGGTCGAGAACCCGGTCGAAATCGTGCTTCAAGGGCGCCATGGAGCCGGGCCGATCGTCGGCACCTGCTATCAAACCGAAGTGCATAGCGACGCAGAGTTCGGCACGACGATCCATCGCCTGCTGCGCGCAGCCCCCAACCTCATCATGCTAGGCGAGATTCGCACGCGCGAAGCGGCCGCACAGGCGGTACTGGCGGGCACGAGTGGACACCTCGTATCTTCGACGCTGCACGCGAACGACGTGCAAACGGCGCTCGAGCGTATGAAAAACATGGTGCGCGAGTCGGGCCTCGATGTGAGCTTCTTGGCCGACGCGCTGTGCGCCGTCATTCATCAAAGCATGCGGATGGCCAGCTATGGTGGCACCGAGCGCCGCATACTGACCGTGACCCCGCTCGTCATTGCGGGCGCAACCAACGAGACTGCCATTCGCGCGACGCTGCGCAAAGGCGATTTTTCTCAGCTGTCTTCAGAAATCGACCGCCAGCGCAGGATCGTCAGTGCCACCGTCGAGGCAGGAAGGATTTAGATGGGTTTTCTCGTGCTTCCAATCATGGTCGTCCTGTTCTTCATCGGCCTTGGCATGCAGATGGACCAGCTCGCACAAGCCGTCACCGGCGCGGGAAGACCGGGGCAAATGATGAACGTGGCAACGGTGACTTCCCAGCGTATGCAGACGTACGCTGCAGCGTGCCTCGATGCGGCGACGGCATCGCCCGTGATCAGCCAAAACATAGCCGTGATCTTGCCTGCCGGAGCCGTAGCGCCTCAAGGCGCTTCTTGCATGACGACGCCCGGGCCATCGGGCGCACGAAACGTCTATGCCTATGCCGCATCGAAGCCCGGCGAAGCTGCGCAACTGATGAACGACACCTATGGGAGCCTTGCGTGGTATCGGGTGCCCGCGGCCGGGCAAGCTGTCATGATCGCCACGGGTCAAGCGGCGGTCGTTCCCGCGACGATTCCTGCCGGCGACATGCTGGAATGGGTCCAGGTCAACCCTTGAGGAAGTGCCATGGACACGCTGCTACAGCACATCGCCAAAGTCTTATGTCCAGCGGGCTATGCGCTGACTGGCGGCAGTTGCGACCTGAATCGTGGGGGAGACGGGCGCGAAATCGCGCCTCGCATGTGCTCGCCATCGGGGAATGGATACTACTGCAATGAGGGCAACGGTGGAACCTGCATCGCGCACGCAATTTGTGCGCAATGACTTAGAAATGCCTGATGTAATATCGGCGAACGAGCACGGGGCCACTGCAACATTCTCAGCCGGCCTGCGTCATTCCGCGCTCTTGAATGGAAGGGCTGCCGGCGAAGGGCAACACTAGTGTCGTAACGAACTCGAGTCGCCCGCGTCCGGTGGCGCTATCGACACATCGGATTTGCAGTCTAGTTCGGATAGCGTTCGCAGGCGTATAAAACAGCACCTCCGGGGCTCTCGCTACTTACCCCGAACGCAACCTGGGCGAATGCGGTGTATCCCGAGGGGCAAGAGCAATACCCTGTCGCAATATTTGCTGTAGCGCATTCGCCGTAAGCAGAATAGTAGGTGAAGTCGCCACCGAAACCCACAGCGCTTCCCTCTATCGACCACACACCAGCTTGGCAAAACAGAGGGCCGCTTCCGGAATTCGCAATCTGCCCGGCGGTGTTACACGGGGCCCCGGCAATTGCTGCACCGCTGGCCAGCAGATAGCTTCCGTTGATATTGCCTGCTGAAATGTCCCCCGCCGTGAGCGGCGCCGGTGCTCCCGTTGCATCCGCGATTTTCGCCCCCCCATTCGCCGCCAGCGTCAGCTGTTGCGTGGCATTCGCGTAAGAAGCCGATCCCGCGCCGATCTTGACCGTCGACGTGCCGCTAGCGCTTTGAACGCTCACACCCTGGGCACCCACATTGCCGGCGTTGTCGATGTCGTTGCCGTTCATATCGATCGCCGTCTCCATCTGATTCACACCGGGCTGGCCCGGTATCGCGACTCGATAGAGGTATTCGTTGTTCAAGGACGGCGCATTCACGACGGTCAGCAGCGAAGCAAGGTGCCCGCTTCCGGGATTCGTATAATTCATTAGCGGCAACTTCCACCCGCCGTACGCGCCCATCGCATCGCCTGGGTTCATCGCGGCATCGCCTGCCTGGTTCGCATACGGCACGAACCCGCCTTCGGCACCGGCCTGAGCCGCAATCTGCACCAGTTGCTTCGCATCGGAAATCGGCGCACCGTTTTGCGATGTGACTAGCGGTTGCAATTGCTGGCCTGGGAGCAACAGCACCTGAACCTGCCACGTCTGGCCAAACGGATTGATGCCGGAAAAACCCGCTGGAAGGTAGTCGATCAGATCCGACGCATGGAGGGTCACCGGCACGTTTTGCGTGGCCTGCAATGCGAGCGGCGCAGCATGGGCTCGCACGTACTGCTGCGCCGCTTGATCGAAGATGACCAACTGACTGGCCGTGGCCGCCGTCTTCACGTTCGAAACGCCGATCTTTGCCCACGCGGCAAATCCAGCTACCCCCATCATCGATAGCACCAGCGCTATCGCATATCCAACAATGGCGTCCATCCGCTACCGCCCTCTCGACCTGCGTGCTCTAGCCAACTCCGCCGATGCACACTGCCCAGGCGAACTCTGCCTGTGCTGCCCCTGCATCTATGCGTACATCGACCCCTTGCATGCCATTCGGCACGACGAGGATCACTACGAACGGCAACCAGCATCGATGGGGTCGATGACTGCGGCCGTCACCTGATACGGCATCAGCGTTTGACACGCTTTAATTCCGTATCGAACATACGATACGTTCTTAACGATGCAAAGTCAATGGACTTGGGAGTGTGGCAGCCATGATGAACCAACGCTCGACACGGAATCTGCGAACAAGTGCCGCGCTAGCACGACGCTCGCCGTGCGCCGTGCGCCGTGCGCAGACGTCACCCCCCATGCTTGAATGTAGCGGCAGTCGGCGCGCAATAACCTCGTTCGTCGCACCACTGCTCGATGTACCGCTCGCTCTTGCCTTGCGCATCGTTGAACAGCGACGGATGGATGTTGCCCTGCGCGTCGATTCCGTAAATATCGAATTCGCTGACTGCCTCAGGTGAGGACGAGTGCTTGACGGCAGCATTATCGCTGGATGGCGACGCAGTTGCCCTCTCACTAGACGTTTCTGTCACCTGACCACCGCGCATGGTCATGCGTTCCGTGTATCCGCCGTCCGGGCGAGTAGTCAAATCGACGCGTGTCCCGTTGAAATCCGTGAAGTGCGTCGTCTCACCGTCGGCGTTTCGCTCACGCTTCATGCTTGCGGTGACCACGTGCTCGCTCGACCGTGCGATGCCATAGCCGAATAGGTTGTCTTCCGACCACTTCCGGTGACCATAATCGTCGACACCTTCCGTGTGAATGACTACCGGCTGCGTCGGATCGAACCGACGTGCCTCGGCAACGTCCGCGATGGGCAAACCCGATTTCCGAAAGAATGCCGTCCCGGCTTCTAGTGATAGCGCACCCAGGCCGTTGTCGTAGCCGCCACCGACATCGCAATGGTTTCCGGTGAAAGGAAAAACCGTCACACCCGGCTGCCCCGTATATTCCGCGCCTCTGAATTGCGTGCGGCGTTCATCGAGCGAACGCACGACCGTAATGTTCCGCACGTTCGGGGCAAAAGCGAGATTGCCGTCGACACCGGTGTCGACGGGGTCATAGATCAAGCCGGCCGTAACGCCGACCTTTCCTGGAGCAATCAATATCTTGCCGTTGTTCGGATCGATTAGGCCGCGCTCCCACAGTAGTTGAGAAAAGATTGCGGCCGACGCCCCGCCGCGGCTGAAGCTTGTCATCATCGCGGTGACGGAGCCGCCGGGGTGAACGTTGAGCCATGTGGTCGCCTCTTGGCAAAACTCAGCGTACGCGCGCTCAGCGGTCGCTACGACCTGACGGGTGACCTGCGCACCAAGCCAGGCGGACTCAGGCAAACTGCCCGTAGTTCCGGGCCCCGCGTAATACACCGTGCTCAGATTCGAATCGTCGTGCGTCGCACGCTCGACTGGGTCATACAGCTCCGCAACGTTGGTATCTTGCGGATTTCCCGAGAGAGGAACATTGAATCGGTCGTTCCTCGTGCCATCGAACGCAGCAAAAAACACAAATCGCGTTTTCGCACCTTCAGCTCCTTCTGCGCTCGCCGCTATCGCCGAAGCCTGTTCTCGCACTTGTGCGATTTCCTGCAGCGACAACACCTTAACCTCACTCATTCGTCACTCCGCACTGACCGTTGCGTCCCTTCGCTCGGATAGATCTGCGTCACCATATGAGAGCAGTAATCAAGGAATATCCGTTGCTGGGGTCGGATCTTTTTAAGCACGGCTTGCGGATCTGCCGGGCATCGCCCCGTCGTCCTCTCGCGGGAAATCACGTAAACGAAGAGTTGCTTACCGTCGATGACGAAGTGAACCCGGCTACCCTCGAGAGCCTGTGGCAGGCGTCTGCGAAGATCCACCCGGTCCTCAAACTCTTGTCCCGTTTGGCGCATGCGCCACTTGACGTACAGGAAATCAGCAGGTGGCATCGGAGCATATGTCTTAGTACCTTGGCCAACCTGATGAAGACGTATTGCTTCCGCAGATGGGCGAGTTCCAGGTATGGCGGAATCACCGTACTGGTAGTCAAGCACCTCGACCTCCGGGCTATCCTCGCGCGCATCAAATTCGAACGAGTAGAAAGGCGCCTTCGGCCCTATCCCGCATGCGCCCAATAGCATCGTTGCTGCTAGAACTACGCATCTCAACCCAACAATCACCTTAATTCGCTGCACTACACCCTCGCTGATTAATTAGGTTTCGCTCGGCCGAATGCGCGACGATCACTCGCACATTCATATCGAAATTGGTCTGACACTAGCCGTTCCTATACTGCAGGCGCGCCTTCGATTGATACCCGTTCGCATCGAGCCACTTCTCGGCATAGATGACGTTTGCGTCGACTTTCAATGCAGCCGGATCGATATTCCCCTTCTCGCCTAGGCCCCAGATGTCGTAGTGATCGTCGCCGGTCGTCGCCGCGTGTGCATCGTTCGCAGCGTTCGTATTGGGTTGTATTTGCGCAGTGACAGGCTCTACCCTCGCAGACTTGGTTTTGAACGCTGCGAGAATCTCGCTGCCCGAGGTTCCTAGCTCCATCACCTTCGTATCCCCGAGTGCCGTGCCCCTCACCTGATCGAGAATCAAGGTGCTGCGGTGGGCCTCCAAAGCTTGGTCGGCACCGTACGCCAGCATCGGCAAACCGACAAAAGGCAACTCCACTGCCGTAGCGGCACCGGCGATCATCATCCCTTCGGTCTGCGCGATTCGAGGACCGATCGGCAGCGCGACCTGAACCGTGCCCTCCAACTGGTCACCGCCCGCTTTGTGAACGACATCGCCACGCGCCGAGAGGTTGTAGCTCGTGTAACGGCTCTGATCGCCCTTGTGTGCCCGCTCACCGATGCCCGGTGCGTCGATCGAGAAGTTGGTGATGTGCACGTCAACTGGAATCGCTTCAGGTCCCTTCTGCACGCTGAACATCTGAGCTTGCCCCTCGGCTTCCGCACCACCGAGTGAATGCCCGGTGGTGTACAGCGCAGTCATTTTGACACCGGCATCCGACAAGACCCGCTTCGCTACTACCAGCGCTCGCTTCGCAAACTCATCCGCAATAGGCTGGGCGTTCGCCACCTGACCAAGGGCAACCCCAACATCGGTCTTAACATTGGCCAAGTTTTGCGTGCCGCGGTTCGCGATGATCACTTCACCAGTGTTTGCATCGACATAGACCTGCGCCGAGTATCCAAAGCGAATCATTGTCTTTGCAAATCCCGGGTCCACAAACTTCCCGAGTGGTATCTGTCGCCAATGACCACCTAATCTGGGGGCCCCGACGTCCCCGTAGGCTGCGACATCAGCAGTGATCAGGTCTTCAACTGTCGCCGAAGGCGTTGACTGCCCCATAGGTTAAGTTCCCCGTTCTGGTTACCGCACATTGGTCTATTATTTGAGGCTATATAACAAAACGGAACTCTCATCGCCGATCGCCAACCACTCTCCATCAGGACTAGCGGCAATACCGCCTAAATGGTTCATGCCGCCGCTAAACTGCGATACCGGTTTGCCTGATGCAGCGTCTACCACCATATTCAGCACGGGTTTTAGCGATGGATCGACAGATGTCATCCCCTTCGAGAACAACCATCGTCCGTCGGAACTGACAGCAATTCCCCCAGACTCCTCACCAAAAAACGGGCGAATAGTGAGTGTCGCGCCGTCAATTGCAAGCCCTGAGCCAAGAACGACCTGGTTTTTAACGAAGTTCGGCTCCATGTCGGAGTCAACAGGAATTGCAATCTGCAACGGAAATTGCGGGTCGCCCGTCCGCTTCCCAGTAAACCATACGTCGCGCGTTGGCGTCTTTCCCGACGGATCGATCAATCGGATGGCTGCATCGTAAGGCTTTACGTCGTGTCCGTTCGCCACCTTTCCGCGTGAATCGGCCGTCTCACTGACCGTCGCCATGATCTTGTCATCGGCAGTCCATACCGCCGAACCCACTTGAAGGCCTTCAAGGTCGATTTTCTGCTCGGCCCATGTTTTCGTGTCATAGACGTGGATAGTGGAAGGGTTGCCGATCGTTCCCGAGACCGTCAGCATCTTCGTGCCGTCCTTATTCAACCGCTCCAGGCCGCCTACTGCAGGATTATCGGGAAGTGCTTTCCCCGACATCGCATCCCATTGCGGCCCCGCGCCGAACGTCACGACTTTCCCGCCTTGCAGCCACAGCAATTTCTCCCACTCAAAATCCGCGTAGTCTGAATCGCAGTGAATCCGCGCTTGTTCTTTATTGGCCTCAATGTCCCAAACGACGATATCGGTTGCACTCTCGCTCGTCGTTTCAACCAGCCCCAGATAACGCCCGTCAGGACTGAAGCTCATCTTCTTGACGATCGGCGCGAACTTCCCCGCCAACACTTCCAGTCCCAGCAACGGCGCATGGCCCAGCGAAATGGTCCGCTCCAGCTTCGGCACTGGTGGCTTTCCCGCATCCGCCGCATTCGCATTCGTCATCCACAATACCCCTGTCATCGCAAGCAAAACGCCCATTTCGCGCAACTTCACTTCGGCCCCCGGTCTTGTAATCTGCAATAGGTGGAAATCGCGCGAGTTTATCGCATAACACGGTTCGGGGAAATTCGCGCGCGGTGAATTCCATTCACGGTGTTCGAGGCCAAAGGAACTGCATCGCTCCATACCGACGCAGCCTGCTTTTCGATTTCCCAAGCCTCCAGCGGCGACAGCCCTTCGAGGTATGGCTCGATCCACGAATCGCCGGGCGTATGAGCACCGGACCGCTTCGTATAGTCGCGCTCGTTCCACTGAACTAGCGCCAGTTGATCCACCTGCTCGAGCCACGCGGCGTATCGCAGCGCACGCGTGATGCGCGTAACCGTCTCGACTCGAAATGAGTAGCGCTGATCATTCATTCCATTGACCGTTATCGTCACGCCTTCGACAAACGATTCGGCAACGAGCGAGCGCTGCTCCCAAAACAGGCGCTGGACCAGCCCGCTGTAGACGATTACGCCGTTGACGACATACAGCGTCTTCAGTGCCTGCCCTTGATCTTCAAGAGTCAGTTTGTCGATGAGCTCCACGGAGCGATGCCCGTCCCTGCATCTGCCTGATTGTCTGTCGTCCATCTCGTTCCCATGAACACGGGTTACTGTCTGCAGAGCAACCTAACCCTCGTACCGCATCCCGGAGGATGCCGAACGGCAAACCGCCGATTGCGTCGCCGTTCGGCGAAACGAGGGTGAATACCGGCCACAGCCGGTGTTAGTGTGGCCGACGACCGCAGCCACTGCCCGATACGACAGCAGGATCTTCGGTCAAAAATTTCGTATCGTCAATATGAAACGTGTTCATAAAACAATGTCAATTGACCTCGCAGTTGGCGGTCCTCGCCGCGCGCTACTCTAGCAGGCTAGCCTCAATGCAAACCGCGTGCACCCCAAGCACCGCGCAACAAGCCGCGGATGAGGCACAGTTGCTGAGGCGCCCATTCTCATCATCGCAGCAGCAAGACCGACAGGGCGATCACAACTTGATAGGAGGAGACCATCGTCGGCCATACCCAGGATTGACGAGGCGGCGCACTAGCTCGCCTGCGAGCACTTCGCTTGGGCTATGAACGTGTAGCTGTAGTAGTCCGTGGGCCACACGGCAACGCTAGTGTCGTAGGGAACCGCGCCAGCTACTCCGTAGTTGTTGCCGACGGCTGGGCAGTAGCTGCCTTGAATATAGCCAACGCCCGTCACTTTGTAGCCGGGCGGACAATTCGCAAGCAAGCGAGCGAGCGAGCGAGCGCGCGCGCGCGCGCGCATTCCAGAATGCCAAGAGCACGGCAAACTTCCGTGTCATATATATGATACGGAAACTAACAAATCTAGTCAATCGGTGCGCACCGCGTCATGGCATCGCGTACCGCCCTCGAAGCCTTCGAATACAACGATAGGTGTTAAAGCCAGTGACCGTCGCCGAGCTTGCGGCGCTCGCCCGGAGTAATTGCGCCCGGATACGAGGAGTCGATCATCCGCCACATATCGGCTTGGCGTAGCAATACCGCGGTGAATTACGTGCTGGACCAACCATGCTTCCAGCACGAGACCGCTTCAGCTTACCGGCGATATTTTATTTTTCGCCCCGGCAATCCAAGCCAATATTTTCTGAATTTCTGGAAGCGTGCAATACTGCTCAAAGAAAACCTTTCTTCGATCGGCACATACCAACTATTCAGCCCAGTCCTGAAGATAAGCTGATAGCCGCTCGATACCATATACCGGTGCTTCTCATGAGTCGTAACGTGGTCCTCCAACAACACGAGGCGGGGCTTCCAGCGCATCAGCGAAAAGCCGGCGAACATCTCCATCTCGTGCCCTTCGATGTCAATTGACATCATGTCAATCGTTTGCACATCGTTGTCCTGCAGAACGGAGTCGAGCGTACGGCACTCGACTGTCTCGAACTGTTTGCTATGAGTGCCCAGAGCAATAGGGTTAGCGTTAAGCGTCGAATGCCCGGCAGCGACGGTCATTCTCAGTTGTTGACCATGATTTTGCGGGTTAGAGCAGGCTACTTGAATTGTGCGCGCGCGGCGCTCCTTCCTCAGCAGCTCGCAATATTCGTCGAGAGGCTCGATCAAAAGACCGTTCCATCCTAGCTGCTCAAGGTGCCAGGTCTGCGATTCTTGAGTCGGGTGATTCGCCCCAACGTCAACAAAGAAACCGTTTTTCTTATTAAAGAACTGCCTCACCAGCTGTTGCTCGCCGGAAGGAGGATTCCGAAATCGGTACACCCTCCTAGCACAAAAATTTATGGTCTCCAACTTGCCCCCGTATTTTAAAACCAAACGAATTACTAGCCGTATTTTACCTTTTCGTACAGCCAAACCTGACGAGCCAACTCGCCCGCGAATGATGTTAGCACATCGCCTGACAGCCTTTTCGGAGTCCGAAGGACACGGCTGATTATGCTTCGACTTCGCAACGTCCAGTTCTGGAGAAGTTCTTAGGACGGCTCAGGGTATCATCAGCGACCGCTGGATCATCGCCCCTCCCGCATGCACAACCTATAACAAAAGTCGGCTTGAAAGCCTAAGCATTCCTATATTGCAGCCGAGCCTGCGACGGATATCCGTTCGCATCGGCCCTACGGGATGCACGCGATCACTGTGCCGTCCCACGGCTGATAGTGAAATGTCTGCCCTGATAACTGAGACCACTTCGTTCCAGCGGGACATGAGCACCCTCCCGTGATCGGATTGGGTCCGATGCACTGGCCCGCCAGTTCGCCATTGAACGTTCCAGCTTCATAGAAAGTCGTGCTGCCGCCGATTGTGGTCCACACCCCCGAGTCGCAAAACAGCGGACCACTCCCCGAATTGGCAATTTGACCGTTGGTGCCGCAGGCCGCCCCCGCGGCGGCGATCGCATTCGGTTGCAAATATCCCCCGCTCACCGTGCCGGAGTCGTAGATGTTTCCGGTGACATACACGTTCCCGCCGCTTCTCATGTCGCCGGCACTGGCGACACTGCCTGCGACGAACGGCGCATAAGCGGTCCCTGCGTTGTTCGTCACGACGGTCTGACCGCCCGCGTGCAGGGTTAGCTGCTGATGCGCGTCATCGTTGGCAATCGACGAATTGCCGAGCGTAATGGTCGGAAAGTGATTCCCGTTTTGCACGTTTACCCACCCCGATGTGAGTCCCTCGTAGGCATCGCCTGCCGCGTTCGCTACGACAGCGCCGTTGTTCGCGTGCAGGTAAATCTGTTGGGCCGCATCATTGGCAGCGATCGATGCCTGCTGACCAAGCACGAGCGTCGAGTTGCCGTTCGGGTTTTGAATGCTCACGCCCGTGGCAGTAACGTTATCGGCGTTATTGACGTTGTTCGC
Source organism: Trinickia sp. (assembly GCF_051953955.1). Lineage (GTDB taxonomy): Bacteria > Pseudomonadota > Gammaproteobacteria > Burkholderiales > Burkholderiaceae > Trinickia. Next base: position 50,393 of record NZ_JBQCIF010000079.1, read on the forward strand.
CCCCATGTCGAGCGCAGTCTGCATCTGGTTCAACTGGGGCTGATTCGCCACTGCCACGCGATACAAATAGTCATTGTTCGCTTGCGAGTTGGTGAAAGCGATCAGCGAGGCCAGGTGACCGCTGCCGGGGTTACCGTAGCTTGCAAGCGGCACCGTCCAGCCACCGTAAGCACCCATCGCACTGGTCGAATTCATCGCCGCATCGCCGCCTTGATTGGCGAAGGGAACAAAACCACCCTGCGCACCGGCTTGCGCGGCGATCTGCACGAGCTGCTTCGTGTCGGAGATGGGCTTGCCCATTTGCGATGTGACGAGCGCTTGCAGTTGCCCGCCGGCGGTCTTGAGCACTTGCAATTGCCAGGTTTGCCCGAACGGGTTCTTGAGCGCAAAGCCCTTAGGCAGATAAGGCGTTAATTGACCGCTCGGAACCGTGTACGCGTTATTGGTGGACAAGCCCGGCAACAACTGGCCGGCATTGTCTTGCACATACTGCTGCGCGGCGCGATCGAATACCAACATTTGGCTGGCCGTGGCGGCCGTCTGCACGTTCGCAATCCCTTGCCGTGCCCACGTCGTGAAGCCCGCCACCGCCATCATCGATAGCGTCAGCGCGATCATGTACCCAACAATGGCGTCCATCCGCTACCCTCCAGCCTGGCCTACTCGAGGCACCCCCACCGCTGCGTGCCGCACGGGAGACATCTCCGTTTCCGCACGTCTTCGCCCTCACCGAGCATTCGTCGCATGCACGCGCTGAAGCTGCGCCTCGAGCATCGGCCGCTCGCCCGTGCGTTCCATCACAGCAAGGATCTGACTGAGCAACACTTCCATGTGCTGCGATCGCTGAAAACTCTGGTACGCCATATCGGCCATGAACGCAGTGGTGTAAAGCTGCTCGCGGGCCAGCTTCGTGGGATCAGCGACCGCACCCATCTCAATCTGCCAATACGGATTGCGCCAACGGCGCCCAGCTTCGAAATCCTCGAGCTCAGCGAGGCTCATCGTCCCCGTGCTCTTCGCGACGGGCGACGCATTCGCATTGAAGTACCGCTGCGCAGAATCCGAAGAGGCGTTGATGTCGCTGATCAACTGCGCACTGCCGGGGAACGGCGCGCGCGACGCGATCATCGTGTTCAGCGTGTTTTGCGCCGATGTCACGTTCGCCATGTAGGCCTTTTGCATTGCGATGTAAAGCTTGCCAACCTCCGTTCCGGCTTCGGCACGCGTAATGTATTGCGGCGGCTCGGGATCGATCGACATGCGCTCGTATGCGCGCGCCGCCTCGATCTCTTGCGGCGTAAACGTCAAGTCGACATCCTTGCCCGGCATTCCCGCGCCGCTATAGAGCGAATCGGCACTCGCATCGCCGTCAGGCATCGACGACGGCGAGCATCCCGGATATCCGAGCGCAACCTCGTTCGCATTGCAATACGATGCTTCGTGAATCGCCGTGGACGCACGGCGCGATGCCTCCACCGATGGCGTGTAGCTGTTCAGCGCCTTTTGCAACGGCGTGCTCGATACCGGCGCCCCGCCTCCCGGCCGATAGCTCGACGCCGTCGTATTGACGCTGTGCACAGCCTGCATCGCATAGTTGCTCGTCGAAGTCGCGCAGGGATCGAGCGGCAACTCCGTCTCCTGAAGCGTCGAATCGATTTCGCCCTGCTGCTGCGTTTGCGCCGTCATTTCACGCTGGGTGTTCGACGCCATCGTGCTCGTTGCAGAATTCTTCCCCCCGATCGCCTCTATATCGCTGTCGATGGAATTTAGCTCGTATTCCAACGCTGAGCCGAGCGACCCGATGGCAGCGACGAGCGCGATCTGCGCCGTCGTCACCGCGGCCACCACGCATCCGTCACATATCGCATACGCGTTCGTGCTCGCGGAAAGCCCAAACGCAAGACACAATGCAGCCGGCGCTGCGAATCTCCGTCTCATTTGAATATCCTCGACATGGCGTTCACGACCGCTGAGCCCCAACCGCTGCTGGTCGACACAGCCGCGGCCTGTTGGGCCAGCATGCCGCTGCCCCCCGCCGCTTTGCCGACGCTCGCGGTAATGCTGTCGATCTGCTGTTGAACCTTCGCCTGCGCCGCAGCCATCGCCGATTGCGCCGTCGAGCGAGCTTGATTCGCCAGCCCCTGGCAGGCCTTCTGCTCGATGCTGGTGAGCAGGCCGAACACGACCTCGCCATCCGGAAGATGTTCTGTCGGGATCATCTGAAAGCCTTGCATGCACGCCGTTTCGAGCTGGTTCAGCAGCGCAAGCGTCTGCATGTTCGCGTCGATGGCGGCCAAACGCCGTGCCTGCTCGGCCTGCTGCGCGGCCTGCATTTGGCTTTGCATCGCGCATTGAGCCATCACCGGCTCGGCCGTTGTCGCGATGACCGCCGCGATCGACATCAGACTGCCGAACGTGCGCATGCTCATGAAGCATCCCTCCATAAATTGACTCTCGCGCGAAATACCGGCTAGCCCTTCGGCCCCGGTTGGAAGCGCTGCGTTGCGCGATCGGCCTGCGCGTCATTCAGCACGGGCGCCACTCTGTCCGCGGCCCGAGTGAGCCACTGCTGCGCTTGCGTAATGTTTTCCCGGCTCGGCAGCACTCCGATGCTCAAGTACCCCAACAAGCGAGCCGCGTGGCTGCCCGAATCGTGCAGATCCCGGACCGCGTCGATGTTGTCGTCCAATGCCATGTGTAAGCCTCTATCTGTGTTCCGCGCCGATCTCCGTGCCCTGCGCCGCGCCGCGGGCCGTCACGCCCGACGCATTCGATCCCGCGCGCGCATCGGCCGCTTCGATCGCGGCGACCCAGGCTCGCCATCGCCTGACCGCTTTCCTGCTGGGACTGTCGTCCGCCGACAGGCTCTCCGCTACGAACGATCGCGCCGCTCCGTTGGACGCGGCCAGCGCTCTCACGCCCGCGATATCGCGTGAGGAAGCCGGCCACGCGTCGACCAGGCGCGCGGCAATGGTCAATGCGATCAAAACGATGAAAAAAATCTCTCGGCACCCGAGACGCAAACGTTTCATCTCCGAGCAACGCAGCGCGCAGGACCGAATACCTGCCGACAAACCGTCAGGGCCGCGGCGCCTGCGGTCCAGACGACGGCCACGAGCGTATGCATGACACGCACAACGGTAGCGTCATCGGCCATGCCGTGATAGAACGCCTCGACGTGCTCGCAAATGAACAGCACGTGCGCAAAATGCCATTGCGACGCGAGCGCACACAGCCCGCTCCACACCGCCAACGCGCTCCAATATCGCAACGTGCGGCGAGCGTCCATCGTCAAGCTGCACGCTCGTGCGGATCAAGGGGCGCCCCGACTGCGCGCAAGCCCGGCATCTCACCGCGCGCCGCCTGTCCGTTGGCGTCGTCATCGCCGCCGACCACGTTCGGCACGACGCGCACCAACACACCATTGATCGTCGCCCCTTCCTTGATTGCGATCGTCGAATACTCGATGTTGCCGTGAACAGCGCCGGTTTCGAGCAACACGACGCGATCGGCGTAGACGTCGCCTTCAACGGTGCCGCCAATGACCGCCGTGCGCGCCCGAAGCGTGCCGTGTATGCCGCCCGTCGCGCTGAGCACCACCTGGTGATCGCCCGTTTGCGTCACGTTGCCCCGCACCACGCATTGCAAGACGATGCTCTCTTCGATCAGTAAATCGCCCGTCAATTGCGCTGCCGCAGGCATGACAGTGCCGATATCGGTCGCTTTCGCGCGCGTCGGCAATCCGTCGGGCAACGACTGGGAGGGCTTCGGCGCGGCATTGGCCCCCGCGTGCACGGGCCGCGGCGCAGCGCTGTGCTCGTTGCGAGCCGGTATCGTCGGTTGCGAACGCGGGGCTGGCGGCACCGGCGCTGATTGCTGCGTTGGAGGCACCTGTTGCGCCGGAGGTGCCGAGACGGGTTGGGCTCGTTTGGCTTGCGCCGACATCGCCGTATCCACCGCCGCATCGTTCACGGACTGCATTCGGGCTGCTGGCACGGTACGTTTCGCCAAACCGATACCGAGCGCTACGCGCACGAGAAAGCCGGGTTCGTTCATCGGGACCTCAGTTCGCGACATTGAGAATGCGCCGATTCGTGACGATCGAACGGCTGACCGGATCGACGGCGACGATGGTTTCGCCAGGGGTCAGCGCCTGGCCGACCGCGAGCTTTTGCGTGCCGAGCTGAATGACACCGTTGCCGAGGCCGGTCAGATTCAACGATTGCGCCGATACGGCCTCGACCGGCAACGACCCCACGTCGACCTGCGCCGTGCTCTTTGCCACGTCGAGCGCCGAATGCACGGCTCGCGCGCTCGATGCCACGTCGGCAACGGCTTCGTGCGGCACGTGTGCCGCAGCCGCAGCAGGCGCGACCTTTTCCATGGCAGTGATCTTCGATTCCACCGCTTGCAGTTGGGACGCGAGTGCGGCAATTTGCAGCCGGCTCGTATCGGCTACCGATCGCCAAGCGGCCGCTTGTGCGCCATGCACTGCACGCTCTTGCTGCAGTGTCTCGATCAAATGCGTGAGCTTCGATTCGACGGATTCGCCTGCCGTGCCGGCCACACGCGATGTGCCGGCCCCACCCGCACCGCTCGCCGCATCCGCTGCGAAAACAGGCGCCGGATGCGCGACGCTTTGCCGCATCGGCACGACAGGCGCCTTGGCACTGTCGTAACGTTGATAGGCCGCCCAGCCGCCGAATATCGTTGCGGCGATCACCGCGGCGAAGAGCAATCGCCCGGCTGCGGTCAACTCGACCCCGTTCGTCTCGCGCCGCTCGTTCTGTACCGCGCCTGCAGCTTGCAATGTGTTTTCCATACGCGCCTCGACCTGTCTTATGCCGCCGGAAAGCCGCTCACGGCATGCCGCATTTAATTACGTATCACACGTATCATACGCAATTCACAAAGCGAAGGCAAGGGGGCGTTTGCACCTGCAAGGGACACGATCGCTGGCGCATCGGCGCCATGAGGGCGAGCAGCCCCGTGCATCGAGACGATGCCGGGGCGATTGCCGCACCGATGCGGCCTTTAGATGATGATTTCGATGTCGGGATGAAAACGCGCGGAAGCGCGCTCGATCAAGGGATACCCGGCGCGGAAGGACGTCGCTGTCAGCGGCTTGTCGTGATAGCCGGTGATGACGGGATGCGTGACGAGATGAATGTGCTGGAACGGCTCGAGCTCGAGCAAGCGCGGCAGCAAATCGGGCCGCCGCGCCACGAAATCGGCCGGGCGGCTCCACTCGTAGCGTGTCTTGGCCCGTTGCCCTTCGTCGTCGACGACCCATTGCTGCCAATATTCGGCAATCCATGCAATCAGCTCTTTCGACGCGCGAAAGAGGTTGAGCACGTCGTGGTCCTTCACGAGCTCGGGGGGCAGCACCTTCGGATAGAGCGGCAACTCGAAGCCGACGAGCAGATCGACGACGATCATCTCGAGCCGCTTCGCATCGGCATATTGCCGCGCGTACATCATGCTTTCCATCCGCTGGTGCCCGGAGAGCCCCGTGACATAGCCGGGCACGCGCCGAGCAAGCGGAACGGTAATTTCGGAGACGTTCAGCGCCGCCGGCAGATTTCCCGGCTTATGGAACACCACGACACTCACGTCGATGCCTGGACGCTTAGCCTTTATCATTCGCTCCCCGTCAGTCGTCCTTACGCCACGAACCCCGCGCTAGCGGGTCACGAATACCCTGCCTCGCCGCTACGTCGCGTGCGATCGTCTCGAGCACCTGGCGCTTTTTCTTACCGGATTCGGTCGGCAAGCGATCGGTGGCTTCGATGAGCCGCTCGACAGGTTTGCTGATCCCGCCTTGCCCGCCATCCCAGCGATACGAGGCCGCCTTCTCGCGCCCATGCGTGGTGGCGAACAATGCCTTGTCCGTCGGATTGTCCGGGTCGTATCCCAGATCGACCATGTGCTGCCGGATGTTGATGACGCGCCGGATGGGTATTGTGGACGGATTGCGATCGTAGAAATCCAACAAAATGCAAACGGTATTGTCAGCCAGCACCGCGGACGGGTTTTTCTGAAGTGCCGTCCATTTGGCTCGCTGCAGGCCGAAGATCTCGCATGCGGAACTGATCGAGAGGCCGTACTTCACCCGAAACTTTTCGAGATCCAGCGCGAGAATCGGCGTTTTCGGACTGTTTTTTTGCGTCATGGTGCAGGCGCCCGGCGCTCCCTGTTCGATTATGTATCCCGCACATTATACGCATCCGGGGGGGCGAATTGAACATGGCCGGCACATTCGAATCGGCCGAAATCCTATGAACAATGGGCCACCGTGGGCCGAGGCGCCTCATCGCGACCGCCAGGCAACCACGCGCCCTCGCACATCGGTATGAATGAAATCTCGCGCATAAAAGCCTACCCCGCCCTGCTGCGACAAATAGGCGAGACGCCCCATGTACTCGCTGGGAATGGACGGCGTGCTGAAGTCGCCGGCCCGAAAGACGCGCTGCGCGTCAGGCAAATGGTAGGACGCCAACGCCCCTTCGTAATAGGTGTTGGTCTCTTTCGTGCGCAAGCCCGAGTGAATGTCGAAGCGAACGTGCCGGCCGTATTCGGCAAGCCATGCCTGCATCCACGACCATTGCTGGAGCAACCGCCAAGCCGGCACGCCGACGACCCCGGCGCGCACGTCGCGCAGCATCCACGCGATTGCCCGGAAGCCCTCGTCGGTCGAATAGTCGATCATGGCTTCGTCCGATCCACGGCGCACCCACAGCAGCGTGGGCGGAGCGATGGCTGCTTCCTCGGCGGCGCGGGCCGGCGGCATGAACGGCGCCATCGCCGCCGCAGCCGCGAATGCTTTGCAGAATGCGCGTCGCCCGAGCATTACGATCGCTCCCCTGTCGCGGCGCCCGCCAGTGCCTCGATGCGCGCCAACAATTCATGCAATTCACGCTCCGCCAACGGGATCGGCCGCTGAGCCCAGGTCAGTTGGGACGATACTTGGGCTTCGATCGTCCGCGCCGATCCGGCCGGATCGCGTCGCCCGAGCGCCTCCTCCACCTGCGTGAGCCGATCGAGGGTTGCGCTGGTAAAGCCGATCGTCATGCCCGTCCCATCGTTCGCCGCCTTTTCGCACAACGGTGGATGTTGGTAGAGCTCATTGTGCGCCGGCACCGGATCGGGCGTGCACGCCTGGACCTCGCGATGCGCTGCCGCTTCGGCGCCGACATCCGCTGCAGGCTCGGAGCGCGTGCTCGAGCGGACCTCGGCGTCGGCATGCGCAAAGGCAGCCGGCCCTGGCGTGGGAGCGGCGGGTTGCGACGTCTGCAAGTCGGTTGCCGGATCTGCGATTCGCCAATACCGCCCCCGCTCATCGACGCCGCTCGCTTTCATCGCCTCGACGGCCGCCACATAGTACGCAATGCCGCGCTCGATCGACGATACGTCGGCATCCCTCGATTCGATCGCGCGATAGGTGTTGCAAACGGCTGCCACGATCGGATCGATCGTTCTCGGGTACACCGGCGTTTCCCCCTCCCGCAATCGCTCCGCGATTCGCGCCGCTCCGCTCGCTTTTTGCGAGGCCTGCTCGCTCGTGCGCCTGCGCACCGGCAGCTCGGCCAACCGGGGTCGGTCGACTTGCAGGAATCGATTGAGGCGAAACGGCAGTTTCGTCTTCTCGACCGAATGAAACCACGTGAAGCTGCGCGCGCGCGTGACCTGGTCTTTGAAGATCAGCACGCCTTCCATCTCTTTGAGCGCCTTGAGCTCCTGCAAGTCGATGCGGTCGCGCCGTTGAATCGAGCCCGTCAAATTGCGCCGGTAGTGCGCCGACGTAAAGTGGCTCGTCGCGCCTTCGAAGGAGCCGACTTCCACCGAGATCGACTCCCCCGCGACTTTCTTGAACACGTCGAGCGTCTTGTCCGGATCTTCGAGCGCCAGCGAGTACTTGATCTTCGTGTTGGCGATCATCGAATCGACTTCCTCTTTGTTGTCGCCCTTCGCCATCGCCGCGATATCCTGACCCGCCGCGATCATCATGAAGCCGAGGCTGCGGGCCTGGGCGAACATCAGCGCAATGCCCTCGGCAAAGTAGTAGCCGAGCTCGTCCATCGTGATGATGTAGGGCGCCGGAGAGCGTGTCGCTTTCGTATCGATGACCTCGGCATAGGTTCCCTCGAGCTTGTGCCCGAGGTTCATCGCCATCATGAGCCGGATGCTCGAGACGATCAGTTTTCCGAGATTCGCCGCTTCCTGAGCCGACTTTTCGAGTGTCGGGATCATGACCACGAGAACGCGGCGATTGAGCAGCACGTCCATCATGTCGACTTCGGAATACTTGTCTTTGAAGATGGCACCGTAGGTATCGGTGAGCATCGAGAGCGTGCGCGCGTATTGCCCCGTCAGATAACCATGCTGGTCCCAGACCGTCTGGTCCCACTTGTCGGGCTTCTCGGCATATTCGGGGCGAAAGCCGGGTAGGCCCGTCTCCAGGTAAGCCTTGATCGGCAAGAACGCGAACTCCGGGATTTCGCCGCGCTTGCCTTTCAGGTACAGCTTGACCAGGTTGGGCAATGCGAGATATTCGCGGATGACGCCGATCGACAACGTCACATTCCCGACAGCGCGCTCGTAGCAAAGCGTGCGAATCAGCGCGTCCATCATGTTGACGGCTTTCTGCTGCCATTGCGCACCATCGCCCGTCGCCTTCGGCAGCAACGATGACGATAATTGCGACAAGAAGTCGGGACTGCCCTCGTACCAGGGATTCGTGCCGTTCGACGTCTTTTCCGTCGAACGTCGCTTGCCGTATGGGTCCGCGCCGCCAGTCATGAAATTGAGCACGAGGTAGTCGTCCTCCCGCCCCACTCGCCTGCACAATCCCCACACCGACGCGTGCAGGCTCGAATCGGCCTTGCCGTCCGAATAGAAGAAGCCCGAGCCCCAGGACAGCGCATTGAAGCACAGCGACAGCAACGTCACCGTCTTGCCCGAGCCGGTCGTGCCCATTAGCAGCATGTGCGTGCGCGCGTCGTCGTTCGTCGCCCAGAGTTCCTTCAGGTGTTCGTCGCGGTCGCTCGACCGTTGATTGCCGAGATAGAGGATGCCGTCCGCCGGTCGATGTTCGATGAGTTCGCCCTTGCCGTTCGGGTTCGGCTTTTCGATGTCGAGCGTCGGGTCGATGCCGCCGAGATCCTTCGGATAACGCATCGGCAACGTCTGTCGCTGCAAAGCGAACCATACGTGGGTCAATATCATCGCGATCGTGATCGGCATCCATGCGACGGCGAGCACGCAAGCGCACGCCGCCATTCCAAGCTGGAACTTCGCGTAGTTGCGCGGTTCGAGCAACCATCCGGCAAAGCGCTCGGACAGCGTGCGCGGATCGAGCGTGATCCGCTGCTGGTCGATTTCCTGCCAGCGCGATGCGCCGTATCGCTGCGCCATGGACGTCGCTTACCGTGCAGCCGCTCGGACGCGGATGGCACTGGCCGTTGCTCCCGCCGGGAACACCGTGCCGTCGCCGCCGACGACACGCGGAGTCGAGTCGAACCCGAGCGAATTGAACATCGCCATGTTTGCCTTCAGGCCGGCATACCCTCGCTCGCAGTCCTCACCCGGCACCGAGTCGGTCGTGCTCGCTCGGCTCATCGCCTCGATCCACTTCTGCTTGTCGTCGGCGGCGCACAGGATTTGCGATGCGATCGTCGCCGATCCATGCTGGTAAGCAACGGGTATCACATAGATCGAGAAATCGCGAGACAAGTCGTTGATGTGCGACTCGAACCGCCGACAGGCCGGGCAGTTCGGGTCCGAATAAACGTATAGCGTTTTTTTCGGGGGCTGATTCTCGAGTCCGAAATGAATCTGCGCCATGCCGTGCGTGCCCGCTTGCACCGACGCGACCGCGGACGACGAAGTGGCATCGGCCGTGGCGGGCGCGCTTGTGCTCACGCTCATCGATGCGGGCGCGAACGACGAGTCCGCCGAAAATGCCGGCGCCGATCCGCCCGGTGCGGCCTGAATTGCGGGCTCCGCCGCGGCGGCCGTCGCCGGCAGCGACACCGCCGGAATGCCGAATACGCTCGGGTTTTGCTGCGCCAAGTGGGCGAGCTTGTTCAAGTCATCCAACGCCGCGTTGTGCGAATTGAGGAATTGCACGCCCGACATCGACACGATGAAGAGGAGAAACGGTGCCCCGGCCCAGCAGAGCAAGGTCCGCCAGAGCCGCAAGCCTCGTTGCGCGACCGCCGAGCGCCGAAGTGCCGTTTCGATCATGCCGAGCGCGCGCTCGGCGTCGGCCTCGCTCGCGAAACGTTCGATTAGCGCGAGCTTCTCTTCGCCGTCGACTTCGCTGATGAAGACCAGCCCGTGATTGGCGGAGCCTTCCACACCCGCTTCCATCGCCTGCGCTTGACCACGCGAGACCGAGAATGCGCCCGTCGCCGCCGCCATGCCTCGAGCGAAGCGCGTACGCGTCGCGGCGCGCAGATAACCCGTCTTCGCGAACGACGTGTAGACCGTCCCGTCGGTTTCAATCAGCACGACGTCGCGCGTGCGCGCCTCGCTCCGTTCGAAGTTCAATCGCATGTATTTTCCTTATGGTCGATCCGATTGCGGCGTCGCCAGCAACCCAGTGTCTTCGAGATATCGCCGCAAGCCCACCAACGCGTCTTCGACATGAGGGCCCCGCAGCATGCAGCCGCTTTCCCACGCAACTTGCTCAGCCTGCCATTGGTTGAACACGCCCGCCGATTCCATGAACGGGACCTTCCGGCCCGCTGTGTTGAGCGGATACCAGAGCGCGCGATCGAGCGGTTTGAGCCAAATGAACATCGACGACGGCAACACGCCCAGTTGCCGCGCCTCGATCAGCAGCCCCATCAACAGCGTTCGCGGGTATCGGTGCTTGCGCAGCCAGCGTTTCGCTTCCTCGGCTCCCGCGCAACGCTTGAACGCTTCGTCGGCGAGCGCAAGGTTCGGCTGCGACTGCGGATTGCTCGCGCTGTAGTTCAGGACATCCAGGAGTGCCTTCGACGCTTCCACATCCTTGAAGAACGCCCTTAGGCCGAACGCCGCGAAAAGCGCGCGTTCGGCGCCGGTCAATGCGTCGAACGAACCGATCGGCTTGCCGAGTTGCGCGACGAGCAGTGCGCGCGCCCGGTCGATGTCTAGCCTGCCATCGACGATGAGCCGATGTTGCGCGGTCCACTCTTCCGGATGAACCGAAGACGCCCATTCGCGCGAGCGATCATTCGATAAGTCGCGCTGCAACACCGGCGCCACCGCCGAAAAGCTTTTGCTTTGCGCCTCGAGCAGGGTCTGCACGCTGTGCACGCGCCGGGCGCGCACGATCGGATGGCGCATCGCACGCCGAGCGGCCCATCCGGCGAACGCGACGGGCATGACGAGGTAGAACGCCCCGACCTGCCACGCCAACGCAAACGCCTCCGGAAACGAAACGACGTTCGCATAGCGGAAATAGACGGCCAATCGCTGTCGCAGCACGTGCGCGAGTGTGAGCCACCCCGAAAGCGGCCGCGCCTCGTAATCGCAAAAGAGCATCAGTGCACGCACGATCGCATCGTGCTTTAGCTGCCACAGCGCGAACAGCACGCATCCGAATCCGACTGCGGCGATGAATACGACCGGCGTCGAGCTGCGCGGGCTTACCTGATCCGACATCCGTACCCCTCGGCGGCTTTTGCGACGCGCACCACGTACCGGTCATGCTCGCGCGGCGTGCGGCTATGGTAGTTGCCGACTCCGGCCCAGAAACTACCCGTGGCATTGATTTCGTAGCGGATGATGTAGGCGGCGCCGTTCACCGCCAAACACGCGTTATCGGCCAACTCAGGGGCTGTAATGCCGAACTTGCGTTCGAAGTAGTTGGCCCAGACCGTGTTGATCTGCGTCACGCCGTAATCCTTCGTGCCGTTGCTGTTGCCGTGCACGAGTCCGGGCCGCAGCGTACCGCCGGACTCGATCTGATGGACGGCCTGCAGAATGCACGAGGGGACCTGATATTTCTGCTCGGCTTGCGCAACGCAATAGCCGAACGTCTGCTCGGGCATCGGCGGAAACGGCAGATATGGCACGCTACCCCCTCGCCTCGCGCTTGTTGACGGCCGAGAGGACATCGGCGACGCGCTCCGCGCTGAATAGCACGGCATATTGGCCGGCCTTGCGCACGAGCTCGATTCGGTGGCTCGCCTCGGGTAGCGTGTCGATGTGATGCGGCCACTTCAGTTCGATCGCAACGGCGACGGGGATTGCCACGCTGAACGGCACGGCACCGAAAAGGACGTTCAACTCCGCATCGCAATTCTCGAGTTGATCGCGATTCATTCCACGCACGAGCAAGGCCACGCGCGCCGCGGCGCGCTCGAGACTCGGGCCGTCCCATCCGGGCAAAGGTGAATCGGCATGCGCTTGGTCGATTCGACGCGCGACGATACGGCCGAGCGGCGACGTCAGCAAATCGATCAATTCAGTCCTCGGCGCGCCCAGTCCTTTGGTCATTTCGTGCTACGATCGGTCATCAGTTTTACGTATGCTACATCTTATACGGAATTTGTGTCAAACCCGAATCACGGCGAACGCCGACGATTCTCCCCAGGAGATCACGTAGACATGGCCGACCAGCATAGCGATCAGCGCTCGAAAACACCGCATCGTCGAGGCAGCGGGGCACGGGCGGACGTATTGGAGGCGACGGCCGAGCTAGCCTCGAACGCGTTCGAAGCGGTATCGGAGCCGTCCCATGCGACACCGATGGGCGGCATCGAGCTGCTCGTCGAAATCGCGAAGCTTGCCGACCAGGTGCTCTCCGCTAGTACGACTACGAAACAGCATCATCATGCGGAGCCCGTCGATCCGCGGCGCTGTGTCGATCCGCGCAAGCGAATCTTGCCGCGCTAGCTCGATTGCGCCAGAGCGAGCGGCTGCTGGAGAGGGGAAACAAAACGCTAGGGGATAGCCGACGCTTGCTGGCTATGCGAACTTTCCTCACAATCGCGAAGTCGACCGGCGGCGAGCCGCGCACAATGCACGCGCTCGCCTTCTCGCGTCGATGTCATGGCAGTGTCACGCAGGTTCTTCGCATCGAAACGGCGCCATGCGCGCCAACTCACGCAAGGAGACGCGATGAAAGCCATTCCTCTTGCCACTCGAAGAGCAGCCTTACTGACGGGCGCCGCAATCGTCGGCGCATTGTTTCTTTCCACGGCTCGCGCCGATGACGATCGCGATGCGCCACCGAGCCAAGGCCAAGGCCAAAACCAAAGTCAAAGCCAGCATCTGAACCGCTTGCCGTCATTCATCGTCGCAAGCAGCCTCCGAATGCACGCCTACGACGGCGTCAGCGATGACCTCCTGACCGGCGGCCTCGGCAAGACCGGGCTCGAAGGGCCGGCTCCCGCGATCGCCAATCCCGCTCACCCCACCGCCGCCGAATTGCGCCGCTTGGCGATTTGGACCAACTACCGGGCGCTCGTCGATATGACGCCGAACGGCGGATACGGCCGCTTCTGGGGCCCCAACGTCGATCTGAACGGAAACGACACGCTCGGCGAAGGCAAGATCCCAGGCACGGAGTACCTCGCCTATGCCGACAACGGCAGCGGCAGACAAAACGTCACGCTGATGGTGCAAGTGCCGGCGCAATTCGATCCGGCCAATCCATGCATCGTCACAGCCACCTCCTCGGGATCGCGCGGTGTCTACGGCGCCGTGTCGGCGGCCGGCGAATGGGGGCTCAAGCGCGGCTGCGCGGTCGCCTACACCGACAAAGGCACCGGCAACGGCGCGCAGGAATTGATGACCGGCACGGTCACGCTGATGGACGGCGAGCTCGCCGGCGCAACCGCCGCCGGCCAAGAAAGCCTCTTCACCGTCAATGCAAGTAGCGGCGACATCGCGCGCTACAACGCGGCGTTCCCCTATCGGTATGCGTTCAAGCACGCTCATTCGCAACAAAACCCCGAGCAGGACTGGGGCAAAGACACGCTCGAAGCCGTCCAGTTCGCCTATTGGGCGCTGAATCATCAATTCGGCGCGGTGGCCGCAAACGCGCATCACCCTGTCCGCTATGCACCCGGCACCATCACGACCATCGCGGCCTCGGTCAGCAACGGCGGCGGCGCCTCGCTGGAAGCGGCCGAACAAGACACGCGCGGATGGATCACGGCCGTTGTCGTAGGCGAGCCGCAAGTCAACGTGCGCATGCCGCATCGCGCTCGCGTGCTGGAAGGCGGGCAGCCGATCGAGGAAGCGGGCAAGCCGCTGGCCGATTACGTCACGCTGGCCAACTTGCTGCAGCCTTGCGCGGCACTCGCGCAAGCCGCCAGCGGAGCGCCCTATCTCACCGCGCTTCCCATCGCTCGAACCATGGCGATCCGGCAAGCGCGCTGCGCGTCGCTTGCGGCAGCCGGGTACGTGAAGGGCGGCGACTTGCAAACCCAAGCGAACGATGCGCTCGCCCAGCTACATGCGGCGGGCTACGAGGCCGATTCCGATCTGCTGCAGGCGCCGATGTGGGATTCGCAAGCCGTGCCGGCCGTGGCCGTCACCTATGCGAACGCCTACACGCGATCGAGCGTGCTCGACAACCTCTGCGGCTTCAGCTTCGGCACGACGAACGCGGCAACCGGCGCAGCGGGCGTCCCGCCGACCGCCCCGCCGATGCCCACGGTGTTCGGGGCCGGCAACGGCATTCCGCCGACCAATGGCATCAACCTCGTCTACGACGATGGGACCAACGGCGCCGCCGATCATCGCTTCGCCACGCCCGATGCCAGCTTCGCGGGCGCCGTTTGCATGCGGCGGCTATGGACGCAGCGCGATCCGCGCATGATGGACAGCGTGCGCGCCATTCGCGTCGATGCAGACTTGCACGGCAAGCCGGCCATTCTCGTGCAAGGCCGCAGCGATGCCTTGGTGCCGATCAACCACGCGTCGCGGGCCTACCTCGCCGCGAACAGCGCGCGGGAAGGGGCTCGCAGCGAGGTGTCGCTCTATGAAGTGCTCAACGGCCAGCACTTCGATGCGTTCTTGCCTTGGCCCGGCTTCGATACGCGGTTCATTCCCGTGCATTACTACTATCTGCAGGCGCTCGATCTGATGTGGCATCACTTGAAGGACGGCGCGCCGTTGCCGCCTTCCCAGGTGATCCGCACGGTGCCGCGCGGCGGCACGCCGGGGGCGGCGCCCGCGCTCACGACCGCGAATTTGCCGGCGATCGAGCAAAGCCCCGGCGGCAATGCGATCGTCGTCAACAAAGGCGTCGTGAACGTGCCGCGCTAGGCTGCAGGCGGTTACGGCCGCCGCCTCCCGCGCATGACGGGCGCCGAACGGCAGGGCACAAGCGGCCAGCCCCGGGCCGAGGGCTGGCCCATGGAACTCCGGCACTGATTTCTCGGTCTTTGCCTTTAGCGCATGGCGCGCACCGCGCTGTCCCGGCGGCCGGCGCCGTGACCGCTTCGTTTGCTCGTGAGTTTCGTCAGGAGGATTCATGCAACGCCGTCGATTCATCATCATGACCGGCGCCGCGCTCGCATCGAGCGGGCTGGCGCTGACCGGATGCACGACCACGCCGCTTTCGACGTCGGGCACGCCCGAGGCGAATGCCGGGCGGCGCGCGACGATCGACGCGGACGTCGAGGCGACGCTTACGCGGCTGTACTCGACCGTGCACGGCTCGCGCGAGCTCGTCGAGAAGGCGCGCGGCGTCCTCGTGTTTCCGTCGGTCATCGCGGCGGGCTTCTGGTTCGGTGGGCAATACGGGAAGGGCGCCTTGCGCGTCGGCGGACAAACGAGCGGCTACTACAGCATCACGTCGGGCTCGTTCGGCTTGCAGATCGGCGCGCAATCGAAGGCGATCGTCATGTTGTTCATGACGCAAGAGGCGCTCGATAAATTCCTGAACAGCCAAGGCTGGGCCGCCGGAGTCGATGCCACCGTCGCCGTGGT
The DNA here is from genome assembly GCF_051953955.1 of Trinickia sp. GTDB lineage: Bacteria > Pseudomonadota > Gammaproteobacteria > Burkholderiales > Burkholderiaceae > Trinickia. The sequence continues at coordinate 66,329 of NZ_JBQCIF010000079.1, forward strand.
GAACGTGGGCGCGAACGGCGACATCGATACTTCGACGGCTACCAAGCCCGTCGAGGCCTTCGTGCTGACGAACGCCGGCCTGATGGCCGGCGTGTCGCTCGAAGGCTCGAAGATTTCTCGGCTGATTATTTGAGGCTGAGGCGCGCGGCTCGCCGGCGCCGAACCCCTTCTGCCAGCGCTTCGAGCACGGGCTGGGTTTGCGCCCAACTCAGGCATGCATCCGTAATCGAGACGCCGTAACGGAGCGGCACACCCGGCTTCAAGTCTTGCCGGCCGGCTTCGAGGTGGCTCTCGACCATGACGCCCACGAGGCGCTGCTCGCCGCCGGAGAGCTGCGCGGCAATGTCGTTCGCGACGTCGATCTGCCGCTCGTGCGCCTTGCCCGAATTGGCGTGCGAGCAATCGACCATGACCTGCTCGCGCAAGCCCGCCTCGCGCAGCACCGCACAACACGCCTCGACGCTCTGCGCGTCGTAGTTCGGGCCGGTCTTGCCGCCGCGCAGAATCACATGTCCATCATGGTTGCCACGCGTTTCGAAGATCGCGGCCATGCCCATTTTCGTCATGCCCATGAAGGCATGGCTCGCGCGGGCAGCGACGATCGCGTCCGCCGCGATCTGCACGCGGCCGTCGGTGCCGTTCTTGAAGCCGATGGGGCAGCTCAACCCCGATGCCAGCTGACGGTGGCTTTGGCTCTCCGTCGTGCGCGCACCGATCGCGCCCCATGCGATGAGGTCGGCGATGTACTGCGGGCCGAGCAGGTCGAGAAACTCCGTCGCAGCCGGCAAGCCGATGCCGTTGATGTCGAGCAGCAGTCGCCGCGCGGCGCGCAACCCCTCGTTGATCCGGAAACTGCCGTCGAGCCGCGGGTCGTTGATGTAACCCTTCCAGCCGACCGTCGTGCGCGGCTTTTCGAAGTAGACGCGCATGACGATCAGCAGGTCGTCCCGCAGTTCGTCGGCGGCGGCCTTGAGCCGATTCGCGTACTCGATCGCTTGGTCGTGATCGTGAATCGAGCATGGGCCGACGACGGCGACGAGCCGATCGTTGCGGCCGTGCAGGATATCGCCGATCTCGACGCGCGCATGCTCCACGAGCGTTTGAACCGACTGCGGCACCGGCAGTTCGTCCTGCAGCAGCGCGGGCGAAATCAGCGGACGGACGGCGCCGATGCGCACGTCGTCGATGCGCGTCGAGTCCTGCGTCGCATCGGCAACGCCGACTTCCCGATCCTGGGACGGGTTATCGATGTTTCTCATCGCTTTCGCCCTTGATTTGCGGCAGCGCCGAGGCTTCGCCCGGCGTCAAGAGACCGACTTGCGAATAGATGCGCAGCTTCTCGCGCGTATCGGTGATGTCGAGGTTGCGCATCGTCAGTTGACCGATCCGATCGCGCGGCGAGAACGTCGACTGCACCTTCTCCATCGACAAGCGCTCGGGCTGATACGTCAGGTTGGGCGATTTCGTGCTGAGGATCGAATAGTCGTTGCCGCGGCGCAACTCGATCGTCACTTCGCCCGTGATCGCGCGCGCGACCCAGCGCTGCGCCGTTTCGCGCAGCATGATCGCTTGCGGGTCGAACCAGCGGCCTTGATAGAGCAGGCGGCCGAGGCGGCGGCCGTTGTCGCGGTACTGCTCGATCGTGTCTTCGTTGTGGATGCCCGTGACGAGCCGCTCATAGGCGATGAACAACAGCGCGAGCCCCGGGGCTTCGTAGATGCCGCGGCTCTTCGCCTCGATGATGCGGTTCTCGATCTGGTCGCTCATGCCGAGCCCGTGCCGGCCGCCGATCCGGTTCGCTTCGAGCATCAGCTCGACGGCATCCTTGTATTCGACGCCGTTCAGCGCGGTGGGGCGCCCTTCCTCGAAGCGAATCGTGACTTCTTCCTTGGCGACTTGCACGTCGTCGCGCCAGAACGCGACACCCATGATCGGATTGACGATCTTGATGCCGGACTCGAGGCTTTCGAGGTCTTTCGCTTCGTGCGTGGCGCCGAGCAGATTCGAATCGGTCGAGTACGCCTTTTCGGCCGACATCTTGTATGCGAAGCCCGATTGGCGCATGAACTCGGACATTTCGGCGCGACCGCCCAGTTCGTCGATGAACTGCTGATCGAGCCACGGCTTGTAGATCTTCAAGTTCGGGTTGACGAGCAAGCCATAGCGATAGAAGCGCTCGATGTCGTTGCCCTTGTACGTGCTGCCGTCGCCCCAGATGTTGACGCCGTCTTCCTTCATCGCCGCCACGAGCATCGTGCCCGTCACGGCGCGGCCGAGCGGCGTCGTGTTGAAGTAGGTGACGCCGGCCGTCGAGACGTGGAACGCACCGGACTGCAGCGCCGCGATCCCTTCGGCCACGAGCTGCGGGCGGCAATCGATCAGCCGCGCGCCGGCGGCACCGTATTCGAGCGCACGGCGCGGAATCGAATCGTAATCCTCTTCGTCAGGCTGGCCGAGATTGGCCGTATAGGCATACGGGACGGCGCCCTTGAGCTTCATCCAGTGCAGCGCGGCGCTCGTATCGAGGCCGCCGGAGAACGCGATACCGACCTTCTGGCCGGTCGGGAGGCTTTCAAGAATAGTACTCATGAAGGAAACCGTTCAATCGAGGATGGAGAGTAGATCGAGCCAACCGGCCGTCCGGAGCCCGCGCCCCGCATCCGCGCCCCAACGGGCGCGGGCGATGCGCAAAACGCTATTGTAGCCGGTGCGCGCCGCCCAGCCGGATTTGGCCCCTCGCGCCGTGCGAGCCGCATCCCGGTTTCCCGCTCGCGCAACCTACCCGGCCGCGAGCAAGCAGAAGCGCTCGAGGTCGATGTTGCCGCCGCTGATGAGCACGCCGACGCGCTTGCCCTTGAGCGCGTCCTTCGAATTGAGCACGCCGGCCAGCCCGAGGCACCCCGTCGGCTCGACGATCATCTTCATCCGGGACGCAAAAAACTTCATCGCGCCCACCAGTTCGGCATCCGACGCCGTCAAGATGTCGTTGACGTCGCGTTTGATGATGCCGAACGTGTAGTTGCCGAGATGTTGGGTCTGCGCCCCATCCGCGATGGTCTTCGGCGTATCGATATGGACGATGCTGCCGCTGCGCAGCGAACGCTGGCCGTCATTCCCGGCTTCCGGCTCGACACCGTACAAGACGCATTGCGGCGCGAGCGCGCGCGTCGCGAGCGCCGTGCCCGAGAGCAGCCCGCCGCCGCCGAGCGGCACGAACAGATAGTCGAGCGCGCCGACTTCCTCGAACAGTTCCTTCGCGGCTGTCCCTTGCCCGGCGAGCACGTCCGGGTGGTCGTAAGGCGGGATCAGCGTGAGGCCCTGCTCATCGGCCAGACGGCGGCCGATCGCTTCGCGGTCTTCCGAATAACGGTCGTACACCACGACCTGGGCGCCGTACCCTTTCGTGGCAGCGACCTTCGCCGGGGGCGCATCGTGAGGCATGACGATCGTGGCCGGCATACCCAAGATCTTTGCGGAGAGAGCGATCCCCTGCGCGTGATTGCCCGACGAGAAAGCCACGACGCCGGCCTTGCGCTGCGCCGGAGAAAATTTCGACAGCGCGTTGAAGGCACCGCGGAACTTGAACGCGCCCATGCGCTGAAAATTCTCGCACTTGATGAAAACCTCGGCGCCGACGCGTTCATTCAGCGTGCGCGAGGTATGCACCGGGGTGCGATTGGCCACGCCGGCGATGCGCGCCGCCGCGGCCTCGACGTCGGCATAGGTGGGAAGTTCGTAGGTAGTCATGGTCGTTTCGCAAGTCCAATGCCAATGCCGACGTTTGTGTCGACGTCGATGTCGCTCACCACGGCCATGGAACCGCCGTTCCGAGCCCTTGTTCGATCGCGTGCTCGTACACGAAGCGCGCAACCGTCAAATCCTGCAGCGCGATTCCGGTCATGTCGAATACCGTCACGTCGGTTGCCGAGCGATCCGCTGCCGGCGCCGCGGCCAGAAGATCGCCGATCTCCGTGCACGGCAACTGGGCCGCCCATTGGCACTCGCCGATGCTGCGCGCCTGGGTTACGTCGTCCACGACGATGCGCGCGCGCTCCAACACGCCCGCCGGCAGCTCGCGCTTGCCGGCCGTATCGGCCCCCACGCAAGTCAGGTGCGTGCCCGGCTGAACGGCAACGGCATCGAACAGCGGACCACCGCCCGGGGTGGCCGTGATGACGACGTCGCTGGCCGCCACGGCATCGTTGCGGTCGCGCGCCGGGCCGATGCTGCAACGGCCTTCGAATACCGCTTCGAACGAGGGCGAGCGCGCTCCGTCGGCCGTCACATATTGCACCTCGCGAAGATGCGGCAATACTTTCAGCGCATAGTCGAGTTGGACACGCGCCTGCACGCCGGTGCCGAAAACGCAGATTCTGCTGCTTTCGCGGCGTGCCAGCAACTGCATTCCCAAGCCGCCCGCGGCGCCCGTGCGTGCCGTCGTAATCGCGTTGCCGTCCATGATGCAGAGCGGGCGGCCCGTGTGGGGGTCGAACAGCGCGATCGTTGCCTGATGGGGCTCGCCGCCCCGGCCCGGATTGGCCGGCCAGAATCCCGCCGCCTTGAAGCCCAAAAGGTCCCGGCTGGCGACATCGCCGGATTTGATCCCGAACACGCCCCCAGTCTGCAGCTTCGTGCGGACGACCGGAAATACGCGTCCCGCCCGCTGGCTATGTAAGACGAAGGCGTCGCGAACCGCCGCCATGACCTGGTCTGCGGTGAGGCTCGGCGCTACGACGTCGCGATCGAGGAGGAGGAGCTGGGCGTTTGTTGGCATATCGTCGGTGGGATGACGGTTCGATCGCTGAACGGTGGGCTGATGACTTTACATTGTGTCTAATTGTATACGAACAGTCAACCTCAAAAAGCCCTGGCATCATGCGACATGCCTCGTCCTCGACAGTTGGCCCGCCTCGAGCCATGAGGCCGCCGGCACGCCGGCAAGGCCCGATCGATGGAGACGATCGCCCAGCACCTGGGCGTATCGCGCGCCACCGTCTATAACGACGCCAGGTAGCGCGACGATTTTTTTGTCGCCGCTTGTCCGTTGGCCACCCGTGCGCGCGTCATGGTGACGGCGGCACGATTTCGCCGCATCCGCCGGAATCCAACCAAGGAGGCTCGCATGCAATATCTGTTGATGATCTACTCGAACGAAAGCGACTGGCACCAGCTGACGGACGCGGAGCGGGAAGAAAGAGTCGGCGCCTATCGCGCCTATACCGAATCGTTGCGCAGCGCGGATGTCGTGCGCGGACTGAACCGGCTGCAGCACACGAACACCGCCACCACGGTGCGGCTCGTCGACGGCAAGCCGCACGTGCTGGACGGGCCGTATTCGGATTCGAAGGAGCAACTGGCCGGCTACTATTTGATCGACGCCCCCGACCTCGATGCGGCGATCGCGTGGGCGGCGCGCTGCCCGGGCGCAAGCCACGGCGTCATGGAGGTCCGCCCGATCTGGACGATTCCCTGCGAATCGCCAACCGGCGCATGACCATGTCCGGGCGCGACTGCGAAGCAGACGCTACCGCCCGGGCAGTCGCCGAAGACGTGGCGCGGCGCAGCTACGGCAAGCTCGTCGCGCTCTTGGCGATGCGCACGCGCGACGTGGCGGCGGCAGAAGACGTGCTGGCCGACGCCTTCGCGGCCGCACTGATCGATTGGCCCAAGCGCGGCTGCCCCGCCAATCCCGAGGCGTGGCTGATGACGGTCGCGCGACGGCGTGCGATCGATGCCGCGCGTCATCGGCGCGTGGGCGATCAACTGATGACCGAATTCGTGCTGCTCGCCGACGAGATCGACGAGCGCGATCCCAGCGCCCTGCCCGACCGCCGTTTGGCCCTGCTCTTCGCATGCACGCACCCCGCGCTCGAGGCGACGATCTGCACGCCGTTGATGTTGCAGGTCGTGCTGGGACTCGACGCGAAAACGATCGCATCCGCGTTCTTGACGTCGCCCGCGGCAATGGGGAAACGCCTAGCGCGAGCAAAGGGCAAGATCCGCGACGCGGGCGTTCCGTTCAGCGTCCCCGAGCGCGACGAGCTGCCGCGGCGGCTGGCAGCCGTGCTCGACGCTATCTATGCGGCATTTGCGGAAGGGTGGAGCGATCCGGTCGGCGGCGATACCGTGCGGCACGATCTGGCCGGCGAAGCATTGTTCCTCGCGCAGTTGCTCGTCGAACTGCTGCCGCAGGAACCGGAAGCGCTCGGCCTGCTTTCGTTGATGTTGTTCGCGCACGCGCGGCGCGACGCACGACGCGATGCGGCGGGCGATTATGTGCCGCTATCGGAGCAGGACCCGTCACAGTGGAACGCGCCGATGATCGATGCCGCCGATGCACTGCTGCTGCGCGCGAGCACCTTCAAAGCAATCGGGCGCTTTCAATTGGAAGCCGCGCTGCAGTCGGCGCACGTGCACCGTTGCAGGACCCGACGGCCGAACTGGGACGAGGTCGTGCAACTCTACGACGCGCTGCTCGTCATCGCGGCATCGCCGGTGATTGCCGTGAACCGGGCGCTGGCAGTGGCCGAATGCGAAGGCCCCCGCGCGGCGCTCGATGCGCTTGCGCCCTACGCGAACGATCCGCGCCTCGCGCAATATCAACCGTATTGGGCTGCGCGAGCCGACCTGCTCGCGCGTGCGGGTTCCACAGCGGAAGCGCTCGGTGCCTACGACATGGCGATCGGTCTCGAGCGCGACCCGGCGCTGCGGAAGTTTTTGCAACGCCGACGCGCGCAGGCGCAGACGAAGGACTGACGGCCGTGGCCCATCGACGGGCGGACGCCGCGCAGTGGGCGGGCAAACCGCCTCAAACGGCGGGCTTCTTATAAGCGACGCAATCGACCTCGACTTTGCAGTCGATCACCATGCTCGACACCACGCAGGCGCGCGCGGGCGGATGTTCGCCGAAGTACTCGCGGAACACCTTATTGAACGATGCGAAATCGCGCGGATCGTCGAGCCATACCCCGCAACGCACGACGTCCTGCGCGCCATAGCCCGCTTCCTCGAGAATCGCGAACAGATTCTGGATTGCCTTGTGCGACTGCTCGACGATGCCGCCGTTCACGACCTCGCCGTTTTCCATCGGCGTCTGACCCGACACATAGAGCCAGCCGTCTGCCTGCACCGCGCGCGCGAACGGCATGTGCTGACCGCCGGTGCCCTTACCGCCCTCTACGCCATAACGCTTCATCAAACTCTCTCCTTTGGTTGCGGTTGCGCCTAGCGGCGCCCCTTTTCATCTTTCCGACAGCGCCTTCGCGGACTGCAAGAGATCCTCAAGCATGGCGCTGCGCCTACCCGGATCCGTATCGCGGGCAGTCATGAAGCAAAGCGCGGCCGTCGGAAACCCCGCGCGGTCGCGAATCGGCGCGGCCATGCAAAGCCTGAATGCGTTCGATAGCCCTTCCGTGCAGCAATACCCGTGCTCCTTTGCGCTATGCACGTCGCGCATGAATTCGTCGAACTCGATCCGCACGCCGTTGTCCAGCACGAAATCGTCGCTCGGAATCAGCGCCCGGATCTCGTCCGCGCTCAGATGGCCGAGCAGCAGACGTCCCGTGGCGGTCCACGGAATCGGCACCCTGACGCCGATGTCCGACGTAATGTTGAACGGCCGCGCGCTGTTCTCGGACAACACGACCGTATACTTATTCCCTTCGAGCATGCACAACTGTGTCGTCTCGTCGTACTTCCTCACCAATGCGAGGATCGCTTGATGCGCGCGGCTGATGAGGTCGTTGTGCGTCGAATAGTCCGACCCGTAGTAGTGCATTTCGCGTCCGAAGAACACGCTGCCGTCCGCCGTCGTTTCGAGCAGCCCGGCCTCCGAAAGAATCGCGACCAATTCGTAGATGCTCGAGCGCGGCGCACCGGTCGCCTCGATCAATTCGCGCATGCTCATCGGGCGTTGAGCGATATGCAATTGCCGAAACATCGCAATGACACGATCCACGCCCCTCGCCCGCGACGATTCTGCTGCAGCCATTCATCCGCTCCGTCTATGCTTTCATTCGGTCAGTTTTTGCCAAGCGGTCGAAGTTTACCGTGGCGCGGCAGGACGCGGCCACGACGGCGGCAATGCCGCCGCATTCAATGATCGAGCACGCGGTGCAGGAACTGCCGCGTCCGCTCGTTCGCGGGATTGACGAAGAGATGCTCCGGGTCGCCCTGTTCGGCAATGACGCCTTTGTCCATGAACACGACGCGGTCGGCCGTTTGGCGCGCGAAGCCCATCTCATGCGTGACGACCACCATCGTCATCCCGTCTCGCGCCAACCCTCGCATGACCTCGGTGACTTCGCCGACCAACTCGGGATCGAGCGCGGAGGTCGCCTCGTCGAAAAACATGATGCGCGGCTCGACCGCCAGCGCGCGCGCAATCGCCACTCGCTGCTGCTGACCACCCGACAATTGGCTCGGATAGTGCTCCGCGCGATCGGCGAGACCGACGCGCTCGAGGGCTTCCATGCCGCGTTTGCGCGCGTCGGCCGGGCTCATGCGCCGCGCCTTGATCAGCGCGAGCGTGACGTTGCCGAGCGCCGTCTTGTGCGGAAACAAGTTGAATTGCTGAAACACCATGCCTACGTGGCCGCGGATTTCCTTGGCGCGCCGCGCATCGTGCAGCGGTACCTCTCCCACCCAGACCTCTCCGGAATCCGTCGTCTCCAAGCCGGCCATGATGCGCAGCACCGTGCTCTTGCCTGAGCCCGAGGCCCCGATGAGCACCACGACTTCACCGGGGCTCACCTCGAGATTGATCTCCTTCAATACATGCGTCGCACCGAACGACTTGCTGACGCCCGCGAGCGAGATGACGGGCTTGATTGGGCTTTGATCGGTCACGACAGCCTCCTGCGATCATGGTGGCGCACCCATTGCGAAATGGGGAAGCACACGACAAAGTAAATTAACGCGACGAGCCCGTAGATTTCGACAGGCCTTCCGATCCGATCCACGATGGCTTGGCCGCCGTGCATCAGCTCGGACATGCCGATCATGCTGACGATCGACGTGTCTTTGATGAGCGACAGATATTGGCCGACCAGCGGCGGCAACACGATCTTGCCCGTTTGCGGCAACACGACGAACGCGAACGTTTGCGCGCGGCCGAGACCGAGGATCTGCGACACCTCCCATTGCCCTTTGGGCACGGCCTCGATCCCGGAGCGGAAGATCTCGGCGATATAGGCGCCCTGATAGACGCTCAGGCCGATGGCCCCCGCCGCGAAAACGTCGATGGCGTAGCCGAAGTAGGACACGCCGAAGTAGATGAACATCAGCGTGATCAAAACCGGCGTGCCGCGAAAGAGCTCGATGTACGTCTGCGCGATGCGCGGCGTGCCCCACGGGCCGAACGAGCGCAACACGGCTGCGATCAAGCCCAGCAGCGTCCCGCCCACGATCGACGCCACGGACAGCAGCACCGTCGTGACGAGCCCCTCGAAGAGAATCGATAAGCTGCTTCTCAGCAATTCGATTGACATGGTCTTCCTCCGTTGCGGCAATCAAGCCCGATTGGTCCGGCGCATCGCGAAGCCGCCGAAACGGGCGCGCTTACGGAGCGGCAACGGGGGGCGGAAAACCCGCGCGCCGAGCTGACCGGCAAGCCAAGACAGCACATTGCTGAGCACGAGATACGCGGCCAGCGTCACGGCGAACGTTTGGATGTAGAGCAGCGTCCGCCCATTGATGACGGTGGCCGTCCCGGTCAACTCGGGCAGCGCAATGGCCGACAGCAGCGACGTGCCGAGCAGCAGCTGAATCAGATAGTTGACGATCGCGGGGTACACCGCGCGGGCCGCCTGCGGCAATACCACGCTCATGAAGATTTGCCCCGGCTCGAGGCCGAGAATGCCGGCCGCCTCGATCTGTCCGCGCGGCACCGACGCAATGCCGGCACGAAACACCTCCGACAAATAGGCTCCGACGTTCAGCCCCAATGCAAGCACGCCCGCCCAATACGCGTTCAGCGAAATCCCCGCCGACGGCAGACCGAAAAAGACGATGAAGATCTGCAAAAGAACGGGCGTGTTGCGGATGACCTCCACATAGCATCGGGCAATGAACCGCATGAAACCGATCGGCGAGGCGCCGGCGATCGCGGTCGCCAAGCCGAGCACGACCGCGAGCGCGAACGAAAGCACCGTTACCTGTAGCGTCAGCCAGGCCGCCTGCAAGAACTCCGGGACATAGCCCCACAACGTCAGCCACTGGTAACTCATCTAAGCCTCCACTTCGTTCGCGGCGCGCCGGCACCCTTCATCCTCAGAACTGCGGGTTCAGCGGATAGTGCGGATCGACACCGAACCACTTCTTGTAGAGTTGCGCGTTGAGCTTCGACGCGTTGATGTTGAAGAGGAACAGATTCAGATAGTTGAGCCATTCCTGATCCCCGGCCTTGACGCCGAACGCGTTGTACTCGAGCGGCACCAGTGCTTCGTTCGTGACCACGAGGTCAGGGTCGAGCTTGGCTTGGTAGGCGAGGAAGTTGTTGTCCTCGATCATGGCGTCGGCCTGCCCTTGCTTCACGGCCAAAATGGCGGCCTGGGAGCTGTCGTATTCCTGGATCTTGACCGGAATGCCCATCGAGCGGACTTCATCGCCGTTCGTCGAGCCCTTCACGGTGGCAATCGTGCGATTCGCCATATCTTTTGCCGATTGAATGCCGCTACTCTTTTTGACGAGCAGTGCCTCGCTGGCAACGACGTATGGCGTCGTGAAGTCGATCACCTTCGCGCGTTCGAGATTGCGTGTGAAGTTGCAGAAGACGACGTCGACCTTGCTTGTCTGAAGATTCGGAATGCGGTTCGCACTCGTCGTATTGACGATTTCGAGCTTCACGCCCATCTCTTTCGCAAGCTCTTTCGCGAGATCGACGTCATAGCCGTCCGGCTGACCGTTCTTGTCGTAGAAGCCGAACGGCGCGAACGTCAGACAATCGCCGACGCGCAGCGTGCCGCGCTGGAGAACGGCTTGAAGCGTGGAAGACGAAGAGGCTGCGGCTTGATCCGGCGTCGACACCTTCGTGCAGCCCATCATCGCGAGCAGCCCGGCAACAGCGAGCAAATAGGCAGCCTGGGCGCCCCGTTTGGCGAGTTTCATGTCAGTCCTTATGGCGAAAGAAGAGTCAGGGACGGGCAGTCGGCCTCGACGCCTGGTGGCAAGCTTCAGAAAACCGGCGGGGCCTCGGTCGTACCGTCCGATATACCAGACATCTATCTGCTACATCGGACTGATATCGAGTGTTGGAGGTTAAAAACCTCGATGCAACTGGACTGATTCCGGATTGCCGATAGAATTTTGGCGGTATAGGAAACTGGCGCTGTCATCACCCGCACCGTCGGTCCTGCACAATCAGCGCTTACCCTCCACCATGTGCATTTGCCGTGGATAGCGCTCGTTAAACGCCCCAAGCTCATCGCCGCGCGGTCGAACGTCCCGCGATCCGAGCGGGCAACACAACTTAGGCCATTCCAACGGTCCTAGTTTTCGATCGATACCACTCTCGGTCATCGAGGCGTGCTAACGTGCGGACATTTACACCGTCCTGGATCAAGACGCTTGCGATAGCTTCATCACCGCCGCACGCTCCCCCTGCGCTGCATTCTTTATATGAGCCAACGTACTTTTCTTCCGATACCGATAGAACACGAGGAGCCGTACTCGGATTCCAAAGACCTCAAACTAATTGGCTATACGAAGGATCGGATTAGATACGCGATCAAGCGCGTGCAAGATGGGGAGCTTCTGCCCATTTCCGAATGGATCGGCCACCGGCTTTGCGAACTCTGTGGAATCCCGGTTCCGGAATATCATGTCGTCGAGTGCATCGACGGACAATTGGCTTTCGGATCGCGCTGGGAAGACACGGCCGAGCAAATCAGCCCCGCTGGGCCAATGCGAGCGATGGAACTGCTTGCGGATCACGCCTCGGACATTTCAGCGATCTTTGCCGTCGATCAATTCTTTTCCAATCCAGATCGGCACGTCGGCAATTATCTTTTCGTGCGCCGTGCGCAGACGCCGATGTGCCTCGCGATGGATTTCTCTCGCGCGGGGCCAGCCGATCAGATTCCGATGGGAATGCTTCCGCTCGACCCGGTCTGTAGCACCCTGGTCGTGATCGAACAGATCATTCGCGGCCGCTTGAAGAAGTTCGACTCGGCCTCGTTCAGCCAAGCGAAGGCGCGACTGGCCGCCATCAAACCCGGCGAGTTCTATGCGATCGTCGACGATGCACCAGATGAATGGTTCGACATGATCACGCGGGATGAGCTGCGCCGATGGTGGGATAATGAGCGCTTGGTCCGCGTAGCCGGGATAGCACCATGACATCGTACATCGCTCGATACTGCACCCTTCAGTTTCAGCCGCACCCCAACAGGACAGAGCATGTCAACTATGGAATAGTGGTATTCATGCCGTCCGGAGGCGTGCGGGTACATATCGCGAACAACTTGCGTAAGATCAAAGCGCTTGCCCCGAGCGCGAGTATCGAGCAACTACGTGCCCAAGAAAACGACATCCCACTGGTTGTCGGCGATGCTGGTTGCGATGACGCACTTCGCCTGCTGGAAGCGCTTAGAGTGCTGCGCCCCCAAGCCGTTTCGCACCTTGGAACGTTTCGGTTCGAAACGGAAGCCGACTACGTCAAGCATGCCAAGCTTGCCTTAGCGACCCAATGCGAGACCCCGGTTTCGCGCGGCCGCTCGCGCGAGGCCCGCTCCCGGCTCTTCTACGATGTGAGGGATCGTTTTCAATTGCTTGGAATATTGGCGGACGACAAAGCAGCGTTACCCGACCACCAAGTCGTAGAGCACTACATGCCGGACCCAGAGGCCGACGTCAAAGTCGAGTTCGCGCTCCAGAATGGAATCTTGCGGGTCGCACAAACGGTCGATCTGCGTGCCGACGACCGCGATCTCGTCACCTCACAGCACAAGAATGCAGCCTATAGCAAGGCCTACGCGATTCACTACGCGAAGACACAACTGGAATCGGTGGGCCTCAGAAGCTACGTGATAGTGGCCGGCGCACACTCTCCCGCCGCAGATAAGGTGCTGACAGCGATACGCGCCGATGCGGACGCTGTCTTGGATTGGGAGAATCGCTCAGATATGGAGCGTTTCTTTGGTGAGTGGGCCGACGCAGCCGGACACCCCCTGCCTTTCCTTCCGACCAATTAGCGGGAGCCAACGGTCATCGGACGCCACTGCCCCGTTTAAATGGGGTGTGGACCACCCCTCCCCCAGGGCGTGTAAACTGCTGCCTTTTTTGCTCGTGGCAATGGTGCATGCTCCTGGGCGCCAGGCCTTCAGCGGCCCGGCACTCATCCGCCTTCTCGCTCGTCTGACGGACGCCCGCTTTTCGGAGTCCGGGCCGCCGCTCGCCGATCGACTGGTCCAATGGCTCGGCTGGACCGATGCAATTGCATTGTCCTCCGCGCTGAGCACCGACGCGCCCGCCGGCTGCTCGCGCGAGCGCATGCCCGAGGACGCCGAAGACGCGCTCTGCGCACGCGTGCGGACGTCGTTGACCAACGCGATCGCTCGCGAGGCCACGCTTGCACCGCAGCGGGAGCGGCGGCATAGTCACGCGCGCCATCGTCAGGACCATGCAGCGGCCGATGTGGCACCGGAGTACGCAGCGTTTCGCCAGCGCTATCTCGCCCTACAGGAAGAGATGGAAACCGCGATCGGCAATCTGCGCGCCGTATTGCGCGGCATGCTCGCGTCGCGCGGCGGCGCGACGTCGCGGCTCGCTCAAGTGGATGCGGTCATGGAGCGCGTGCTCGGCGTGCGCGAGCACAATGCGCTAGCCGCCGTGCCGGGGCTCCTCGCTGCGCATTTCGAGCGCCTGCGCGACGCGGAACTGGCCACGAACGGGCATGCGCAAGCTGAGCCGGGCGCCCTGCAAGACGGACAGCAAAACACCGTGCCGGACGCGGCATCTCGGGCAACGCCCGCGATCGATCCCCCAAAGGTGAAGGACGGCCCCTGGCTCGATGCGTTCCGCAAGGACATGCAAAGCGTGCTGTTCGCCGAGCTCGACATTCGTTTTCAACCGGTCGAAGGGCTGCGCGCGGCTCTTCGCGCCTGCTAACAGGACCTTATGTCCAGATATCGCCTCGATCTTCTCGTCTTCCTTTCCGGGCTCGGCGTCGTCTGCTGGATCGGCGCGGGCTATGCCATCACCAACCCGATCGCGTTCGCGGTCACGCTGTTGATCGGCCTCTGCTACGTCGCGGGCGCGCTCGAGTTGCACCGCTTCCAACAGTGCACGTCGAGCCTCGTGCAGGCCGTGGCAGAACTCACGGCACCACCGCCGAGCCTCGATGCGTGGCTCGAACGTCTGCATCCGGCGCTGCGCGGCGCGGTGCGGCTGCGCGTCGAAGGCGAGCGCGCAGCGTTACCGGGACCATCGCTGACGCCCTATCTGGTGGGGCTGCTGGTGCTGCTTGGCATGTTGGGCACGCTGCTCGGCATGGTGACGACGTTGCGCGGGACCGGTGCCGCGCTCGACAGCGCGACGGATCTCGCGGCGATCCGCGCGTCGCTGGCCGCGCCGATCAGAGGCTTGGGCTTCGCATTCGGCACGTCGATCGCCGGCGTTGCGACATCCGCGATGCTCGGGCTGCTGTCGGCGTTGTGCCGGCATGAACGGCTCGAGGCCGCACGGCAACTCGACGAGCGCATCGTCACCAAGCTACGCACGTATTCGCAAACATGGCGGCGCGAGGAGAGCTTCAGGCTACTGCAGCGCCAAGCCGACACCATGCCGGTGCTCGTCGATCGACTGCAATCGATGATGGCCGCGATCGAACGGACGAGCCTCGCACAGCAGGAGCAGCAGCTCGCGAATCAACAAGCGCTGCATGCCGCGGTCGAGAAGGCCTATACGACGCTCGCGTCGTCGGTGGGCCGGTCGTTGCGCGACAGCGCGGCCGAAAGCGCGCGCGGTGCGAGCGCAGCGATTCAGCCCGTCGTGCAGTCGACGATGGAGGGGCTGTCGCGCGAGGTCACGGCGCTCGGAGCGACTGTCTCGCGTGCCGTGCAACAGCAGCTCGAGAGTCTGTCGACCGGCTTCGAAGCCAGCACGGCCACCGTGGCGAACCTGTGGACCACGGCGCTCGAGCAACAGCAGCGTGCGCAAGCAGCATTCGTCGACGAGTTGCGCATGGCACTCGAACGCTTCACCGGCACGTTCGAGCAACGTTCGTCGGCGTTGCTCGATAGCGTGTCGGCGCGTGTCGATGCCGGCGTCGGCAGCGTCTCCGCCGCATGGAACAGCGCTCTGACACGACAAGAATGCGCAAGCGAGGCGCTGGCGGCACAGCACGAACGAGCCCTTGCCGAGTCGGTCGAAACGTTCGAGCAGCACGCCGCATCGCTGCTGCGCACGCTCGATGAATCGCACAAAGACCTGCAGCAGCAACTGGCAACCCGCGACGAAGCGCGGCTGCAGGCATGGGCAAGCGCGGTCGATGCCATGGCAAAGTCGCTCGGCGATACCTGGCGGCAAAGCGGCGAGGACACGGCGACCCGCCAACAGGCCATCTGCGACACGCTCGCGCGGACCGCGCGCGACATCGCCGCGCAAACCGAGGCACATGCGGCCGGTACGATCGCCGAGATCGCGCGGCTCGTGCAAGCCGCCTCGGAAGCACCGCGCGCCGCGGCCGAGGTGATCGCCGAGCTGCGCCAGAAGCTCTCCGACAGCATGGTTCGCGATACGGCGATGCTCGACGAGCGCGCGCGCCTGCTCGAAACGCTGGGCACGTTGCTCGATGCCGTCAACCATGCATCGACCGAGCAGCGCGGCGCCGTAGATGCACTGGTATCCACGTCGGCCGACTTGCTCGCGCGCGTCGGCTCTCAGTTCGCCGACACGATCGATACCGAAACACGCAAGCTCGGCGGCGTCGCGGCGCAACTCACCGGCAGCGCGGTCGAAGTCGCGAGCCTCGGCGATGCGTTCGGCGCTGCCGTGATGGAATTCGGCGCATCGAACGAAAAGCTCGTCTCTCATCTGCAGCGGATCGAATCCGCGCTCGATCGGTCGCTCACGCGCAGCGACGAGCAACTGGCGTACTACGTGGCGCAGGCCCGCGAGGTCATCGACCTGAGCATGCTGTCGCAAAAGCAGATCGTCGAAGACTTGCAGCAACTTGCAGCGCAGCGCGCATCGAGCGGAGCCGAGACGGCATGAGCGACGAGATCGACGGCGGCGCGGAGCCGACCGCGCCGGTCTGGGCCGCTTTCGCCGACTTGATGTCGGTGCTCGTGGGTGCCTTCGTGCTGATTCTGGTGGGCGTGATCGGCTTGCAACTCGAACTGTCGGCACGCCTCGAAGACCAGGTGAAGCAGCGGCAAGTCGAGGCGCAGCGGCGTAAGACGCTCGAGCAGGCGCTCGCCGGCCCGCTCGCGGCTGGGCGCGTCACGCTCGTGAACGGACGCATCGGGATCAGCGGCGCCCTGCTGTTCGCGCTGAATTCCGATCAGTTGCAGCCGGAAGGGCGCGAACTGCTGAAGTCGCTGGCAGGTCCGCTCATCGTTTATCTGCGCTCGCACGACGAAATTCTGATGGTCAGCGGCTTCACCGACGACCACCAAGTGCGCGCCGGCAACCGGCGCTTCGCCGACAACTGGGAGCTGTCCGCGCAGCGCGCCCTCACTGTGACGCGCGCGCTGATCGAGGCCGGCGTTCCCGCACAATCCGTGTTCGCGGCCGCATTCGGCTCGCAGCAGCCGGTCAGCTCGAACGGCGACGAGACAGGGCGGGCGAAGAATCGCCGCGTTGAAATCGCACCGGTGCCGAAACGATCCAGCGATGCCGCAAAGCATGAGTAGCGACGTGCGAGGCGGTATCGAAAACACGTCCGACATGGCGGACGTGCGCGCGACGCTCGAAGGATGGCGCACACGAGGCGCCGACCGCGTGAACCCCATGCGCTTTCGCTTCATCGACGCGCTGGCGCGGCGCGCGGCCCGTTATGAGGGCGATGCGCGACGCGTGCTCGATGAACGGCTCGCGGCTTGGATTGCCGACTATGCGGCTGCGGTCGAACTCGCCGACAGTGAAAGCGAAAGCAAGCGCGACGCCGGACCCGAAACCCAAACCATTACCGGAACCAGTACCGACGCCGACGTCGAAGCCGGGGCACCCCACGGCAATCCCGCGCGATCATCGGCGGCCCCTGCCAGCCAGACCTCGACGAGAAACGCGCCGAGCCATACCGCGCTCGCCAAGCTCGTCGGCCTACTGACGAGCCGGCCAACGATCGCGACGGAAAGCGAATCCCACGGGCCGAACGACGTGCAGCCTCCCCTTCGGCGCGATCGTTCGCCGGACTTGCCCATGCTCGACTACTTCCGCGAGACGTGGTCTCGGTTCAACACCGAAAAGCAGTTGCGAGAATCGCTCGAACAGGTGCCGGACAATGCGGGCCCGCTCAATTCGCATAGCCTGATGCATCGCGCGCTCTCGCTGATGCGAGCGGTGTCGCCCGGTTATCTCCAGCATTTTCTGTCGTATGCCGAGACGCTGTCTTCGATGGAGCAACTGAGCGGCCCCGGCCCCGCGACTGGTGCGAGCCTCGCTCCGTCCTCCGTCGCACAAACGGCGCGCGCGGGCGGCGCCAAGAAACGCCCGCGGGCCAAAGCACGTTAGCGCCGCACTAGGCCTCGGGCAGAAGAGAAACCGCGAACCGGGCGCAACCGGCTGTTTGATACCATGCACCCTTTCCAAGACAGGCCGACGGCAGCGCGATGCACCGATTTTTGACGACCGCACGGGATTTTTGCATTAGATGGGCGGGCCGCGCGGCTCGGCTCGCGGCGCTATGCTTTCATCTCGTCGCGGCATTGATCGGCCTCGGTGCTGAACTGGCGAAGCCCGCACTCGCCGCCGCTTGGTACCACATGCGCCATCCGACGCGGCGCGGCGTGCTGCTCACGCTTGCCGCACCACCCGCGCTCGTCCTGTTGTACGTGATCGTGCTGATTCCGTTCACGCCGAGCATCAGCGACATCCGCAAGGCGCGCGTCGATCGGCCTGCTCAGATATTGTCGGCAGACGGCAAGCTGCTCGCCGAATTCAAGCCGTCGAATCGAGAATGGGTGACGCTCAAAGAGATCTCGCCCTACATGATCGATGCCTTGATCTCGACGGAAGACCATCGCTTCTACCAGCATCACGGGATCGACTGGAAGCGCACCTTGTCCGCCGCCCTGCACACGTTCGGCGGCAACCGCCAAGGCGGCTCGACGATCACGCAGCAGCTCGCGCGCAACCTATACCCCGACGAAGTGGGCCGCGCCCCGACGCTCACGCGCAAGATCAAAGAAGCCATCACGGCGGAAAAGATCGAGATGGCCTACAGCAAGGACCAGATTCTCGAAACCTACCTCAACACGGTGCCGTTCCTCTACAACGCGTACGGCGTCGAAATGGCGGCGCGCACCTACTTCGACAAATCGGCCGACGACCTGGATATTCTCCAAGCCGCCACGCTCACGGGCATGTTGAAGGGCAACAGCTACTACAACCCCGTGATCAACCCCGAGCGCGCGCTGCAGCGGCGCAACACGGTGCTCGGGCAGATGGTCAAGTACGGCAAGCTCTCACAGGCCGCCTACGAGAAGCTGAAGGCGAAGCCGCTGTCCGTCGATTTCGAGCGCCAGGTAGAGCCGCCCGGCCCCGCCCCGCATTTCGCGCAGCAATTGCGCAAATGGCTGATCGGCTGGGCCGATGCGAACGGCTACAACATCTATTCCGACGGTCTCGTCGTTCATACGACGATCGATTCGCGCCTGCAGGCGATGGCAACCGCGGCAGTCAAGCAGCAAGCCAATCAATTGCAGTCGAGCGCCAATGCGCAATGGAGCGGCCGCACGGGCTGCTCGCCGTCGAACGACCTGTTCGAGACATTCATGCGCGAGTCGCCCGAGTATCGGAGCGCGCGTAGCGCAGGCCTCACCGACGCGCAGGCGCTGAAGCAACTCGGTGCCGACCGCAGCTTCGTGCGCGACCTCTGCCGCCAGAAGATCGAAGTGCAGGCAGGGTTTCTCGCGATCGACCCGCGCAACGGTCAAATCAAGGCGTGGGTGGGGAGCCGCGATTTCGCCGACGAACCGTTCGATCACGTCCAACAGGCGCGCCGCCAGCCCGGCTCCACGTTCAAGCCGTTCGTCTACGGCGCGGCCTTCGCGGCCGGCGCGAAGCCGACTGATACGTTCATGGATCAGAACGTCGAAATCCCCCTGAAAGGCGGCGAAATCTGGCGTCCGAGCGATGAGGATCCGCCGACCGACAAGCCGATGACGCTGCGCAATGCGTTGGCCTACTCGAACAACCGCGTCACGGCGCAGTTGATCGAGCAGATCGGGCCGGACCGCGTCGCGCGTTTGGCTCGAAAGATGGGTGTGCGCGACAGCACGCTCGACCCGGTCCCTTCGCTCGCGCTCGGAACGAGCCCGGTGACGGTCAAGGAAATGGTCTCTGCCTATGCGACGATCGCGAACGACGGCGCCTATCTCGAGCCGCGCATGGTGACGAGCATCGACGACCGCAACGGCAACGTGCTCGCGCAATTCGAAGCCGCATCGCCCGAGCAAGCACTGCCGGTCGCGGCGGACCGAACGCTGATCGACGTCATGCGCGACGTCGTCAACCACGGCACCGGAGCAAGCATCCGCTCGCGCTTCGGCATCCGTGCCGATGTGGCGGGCAAGACCGGCACGACGCAAGACAATGCCGATGGCTGGTTCATTCTGATGCATCCGCAGCTCGTCGCGGGCGCCTGGGTCGGATTCGACGACGGCCGCGTGACGTTCGGCAGCAATCGCCGCAGCGATGGAGCGCATACGGCGCTGCCGATCGTCGGCGAATTCTTTCAGCGAGCGCTGCATGCGCGGCTCGTCGATTCGCGCGTGCGCTTCGACACCGAAGTGCAGCCGAGCACGTTCGACGTGTTCCGCGACAAGCTGCGTGCGTGGATAGCGTGGTTGTCCGGATCGAAGCAGCCGCCGGCAGCGCCCGCGCCGGTGCATCATGCGCCGCCGGTCAGGGCGCCTGCCGCATCGTCCGCCGCGCCTTCGTCGGCGGCGTCCGTCGCCGCACCGGCTTCCCCGGCCTCGGCAAACGTGCCGGCGCCGGCATCGGCGCCATTGCCGGCATCCGAGCCGCCGCTGATCGGGGTGCCGGCGAGTGGCGCGCCAACGTCGTCATCGGGAACGTCGACGGGCGGTACGGCGCCGCAGCTGGCGCCGACCATTTTGCCGCCTGGCTCCGGCGAGCCGGCAAACGGGGCGCCGCACGGAAACGGCGGATTCCCGCCGGCAGGCGCTGGGTCATCACCGACGCCCACGCCTGATGTGCAAGAAACACCGTCGTCCGGCGGGCCTTGATTTCGCCAGCCTATGGACGCTTACGGTGATCCGCCCGCAACACGGCGATTTACGAGGCTTCTGACTATCAGCGGACAGCGAGCCAACGTGGGCGCCAAGGTGCCACCGTTGGAAACGTCGACTCCCTGACGCAAAGCGGACCTGCGTTGCTGCAAGCGAACTTATCCCGGCGCCACTAGAATGGCTGCTTTCGGGTAAACACCACTTGGTTACGGCAGTCGGCAATGCACCAGATTGAAGCGGCAAAGAGCAAAACGGGCTGGGTCATTCTCGCTTTGGCGGTGGGCGGCTTCGCGATCGGCGTGACTGAATTTGCGACGATGAGCGTGTTGCCGCTATTCGCCCGCGGGCTCGGCATCAGTGCTCCGGTAGCCGGTCATGTGATCAGCGCCTATGCGCTGGGGGTGGTGATCGGCGCCCCCGCCCTGGCCGTGCTCGGCGCGCGGCTCGATCGCCGCGATCTGCTGATCGCGTTGATGGCGTTGTTCGTCGCCGGCAACACGCTGAGTGCGCTCGCGCCGAGCTATCACTGGATGCTCTTCTTTCGTTTCATCAGTGGATTGCCGCACGGCGCTTATTTTGGCGTCGCCGCACTCGTCGCAACCTCGCTCGTGCCGGCGAACCGCCGCACCGCCGTCGTAGGCCGCGTGTTCCTCGGGCTGACGTTCGCCACGATCGTTGGCGTGCCGTTCGCCAATTGGCTCGGTCATGCGCTCGGCTGGCGCTGGAGCTTCGGTTTCGCGGCATTGATGGGTGCCGCGACGATGAGCTGTGTGCGCCTATGGGCCCCCTCGACGCCGGCAGCCGCCGGCGCAAGCCCGCTGCGCGAACTGAGCGCCCTCCAGCGCGGGCAGGTCTGGTACACGCTCGGCATCGGTGCAATCGGTTTCGGCGGGCTATTCGCGGTCTATACGTATCTCGCCAACGTCCTGGCTTCCGTCACGCATGCATCGATCGGCGCCGCGTCGCTCGTCCTAAGTGTGTTCGGCATCGGCATGACGATCGGCAACATCGTCGTGCCGATGTTCGCCGATCGCGCCGTGATGCGCACCGCAGGGCTCTTGCTCGTCTGGAGCGCCTTGACGCTGCTCGCATTCCCCCTCGCGGCCGCCAACATCTGGACAATCGCGCTGGACGTCTTCCTGATCGGCGTAGGCGGCTCGCTCGGCACCGTGCTGCAAATCCGCTTGATGGACGTTGCCGAAGATGCGCAAAGCCTGGCCGCCGCACTCAATCATTCGGCGTTCAACACGGCCAATGCGCTCGGGCCATTTCTGGGCGGGCTGGCGATCGCCGGTGGATTCGGCTGGACTTCGCCGGGATGGGTAGGCGCGCTGCTTGCCGTCGCCGGCCTCGGGGTTTGGGCGATGGCCGGCCTCGCACAGCGCAGTGCCGATCGTCGGGCGGCGCAATCGGCGCGCAACGCCGCATAAGTGCGCAGGCTGCGGCGCGTCAACGCTGTCGATGACGGACGGCGGGCGCACGCTCCCCCCTGCAGCACTGGCCTGCCAATGCAGCGCCAGACGATTGAGCAAAATCCCTATTGCTGGGTAAAACGCCTGAACGTTCCTGCATAAGACATGACCCTCGAGATATCCGCGCCCCTTGCGATGCCCGAGGTAATCGAATTCAATTCAATCTCCCAAGATCTGGTTTTCTAGAAAAAAATCGAATAGCCAGATGCGCTAGAGTATAGCGACGATGGGAGACCATCCGGCGCAGCACCCCATTTCATTATCTCGGTATCGCAGCCGCGAGGAAAGCGCACGCACATCGGGAATACCTCCGTAATCGACCGTCAACGAGCAGCAGAATGGCGCATCAAAGGAAACGTCGAGTTTGATCCGCATTGCTAATCCATTCTTTATCGCACGATTGTTAATAAAGAGGCAAACATGGCTTACGGCATCACGATCACCACAAAGGCAACCGTTGGGGGCATCACGGACAGCTTTCCGCTCGGCGCAGCGGTAACAGGCATGACGCCCGGGGAGCAGTACACCGTTCAGTGGGCCAACGACAAAGGCATAGTGTTCGAACACAATGATCTACCAGTCATTCAATCTTTGGACGACGGCACGGTTGGCACGAACTCCGGAACTCAAATGGCTCGCGCGACGACTGCGCAAGCCGTCAAATTTACGGCCAATCTCATGTATCGCGGCGTGAAGGTCAAGTCCAGCACGCCAGTCACCATTTCCTTTCAAGCGCTGTCTTCCAGTTTCAAATTTACCACCGACAAGCTATTCGCTCCGTCAATCGGATATGGCATTCTCTCGGCGGTGAACATCGTCAAGGTGGTCGTAACCGTTACCGATTCAAGTGAAAATCCTGTGGAAGGCGCGGAAGTTCAATGGCTCACATCGCCTGCGACGAGCACGCTTCACGTCTATCAGGATGCTTCGGGCACGAAGGCGCCTACGGACGGCGGCATCCCATTCTCGCTTTCAGCAACTTCGACCGGGGAAGCGACGGCCTATTTCGCCGACGACAGAAGCCATCAATATTTGCTCACTCCCCAGGTCCTGGGGAGTGGCGTGCCATTGCAATCGACGGTTGTCTTCGCGGGAACTGATGGAGAAACGGCGAACTACAAAAGCTTCCTCGTTCCCGGCATCGACTCGGATAGTAACGGGCATGAATATCTTAATATCAGCTCGGATGAAACCCAATTCATGGCGCAGCCTCGGGACGACGTAAGACAAGCAAATCAGTACGATTCATTTTTTGCCCTGATGAACGATAGCCTGATCACAACCACGACTACGACGATTGCCCAGCTTCCGCCGGAGATACCGGTGGGTTACGCGGCCTTGAAGCCGCCGCTAACGGAAATCACCCAGAACGTCCCGCCTGCCGACATGAATCAGCTGGTCTATTTCGTTCAGGACGCGAAAGGCAGCGTGTCTATGAGCACACCCTTCAGGTTCTATAGCGTGGGGGAATGGGCAGGGAACGTGCCGGATCTATCTCCGAATCTCAATCGCATTCTAAATCAAGCGCAGGTGGCTCCGCCGTCCCCCAACTTCAACATCACCACGGATACGATCGACAAGTACCACGAACTGAGGGTGTATCTCCCCATACTCCAGGGAAAATATTCCGGGAAAACGGCCACCGTCCTGTTCTATCTGAATGGTTATTATAAGAACGACCATAAGAGTGGCCTCAGCGGCCAAGAAAGGCATAGCGGCCCGGACTCCCCGGGCCTAACGATGCAGGTTCAGATTTCGGCCGGCGTGGCGACGAAGGTTGTTCTGCCCTACCCATTGATTTTCGGTTACGCGCTCGGCCCGAAGTCTCAGATGGCATATTCCTACATCGATTATTACATCGACTTGGGAAATGGTCAGCTTGACTACAGCGTCTACCCCATCGAATACGGAACGGATACGGACTATCCGTGATCCCTGCTTTCCCGCACGAGGCTGATGCACGAGGGTTTTGACCATACCTATTTATTTCGGCGCGCGCGATGCGCGCGCCGAGGAATGCGCCGATCATGAAAATCACCTTGCTGCTCGATGCCCCCGATGGCCATATGTTGACGGCCGGCACAGTCTTCACGCTCGCCGTTCGCGTGACGAACGATGACGGAAGCCCGGCAGCGTTCATCCCCTTGCAATGGGCAGCGTTCCGGCAGGAGCCTGTCATCGAGCGCCGCTCTCCCGTCACCGATAGCGATGGCATCGCCACCGTCGAAGTGATCGCCTCGCCACAGCCGCACGCCAAGCCCGAGCCCATCTTCGTCCAAACCCCCGATGGCAGAACCCATCTGGTCGGCACCGTGCGCTGCCGCTCCGAGCACGCCGTCATGTTCTGCCCCGCCTCGCCCGAACGAGCGGCACCGCCGCCCACATGCGGGCATATCGCAGCGCCCGACGAGGCCATATCGGGCGGCGCACCCTATCGCCTCACGATCGGCTACCCGGCTCCGAACAGCATCCTGCCGGCCGATTCGGAAGTGCTCGTCTACGCGCAACTGCTCGATAACAGCGGAACCGGCATATCCGGCGCAAAGATCGAGGTGAATACGTCCACCTCTCGAAGCGGATCTCGAATCGAATATTCGCCATTGCCCATCACCACTCGTGCCGACGGCTGGGCGATATTCTGGGTGCGCTGCCGCGGCCTTGCCGAAAAAGCCCCGGACGAACTGACCGGCACGCTCACCGTCAGCTGCGCGCAATACTCATGTTCCGATACGAAACCGCTGACTTTCGATACCACAGCCGGCGGCCCAGGGTACTACTCGCTTTCGCTTACGCGCCTCGAGGAAGATACGCCGCGGCTTGCGGGCGTGACGTATTGGCGTCGCGACGGTTCCCCCGGCAAATATATGCCGATGTCGGTGTATGCCTCGCGTTCCTCCGGCGAGTCGACAGGGTCGGCGACCACCAGCCCCCGAACTACATTTGCGGACGATTTCGGCGAGGCGCTGTCGTATGTCACGGCAACGGCCCCCGCCGGCTCGCAAGTCGTCATCTATGCCAACGCTGCGGGCGCGGACACCTGGCATTCCGATCCGTACCAAATAGCGAGTGGATCCTACGCAAAGTCGGCCACCCATTATCTGAATCCGCCGTCCAGCGCAGAGCCATTCCGCAGCGGTGTCGTGCAACAGCTCACCTTGGAGGCGCCCAACAACGTCTCCACGAACCAGGTCTCTTGGGAGCGAGAGCCTCGCTACGCGCCAGTGAAGCTGATGCCCTTGGGCTCGATGACCGCCGGAAAAGCCAAGGCCGAGATGACGGGCACCAGCACTCGGACAGCGTACTGCGCGGGCATTACCGGGACCTACTACTCGCCACAGGATGGCGCTTGGCATATGTGCGCCACCGCCTACTGTTTCTACAGCGGCAGTGCGCCTCCGCTTGATACGCTGCGCGGCAGGATCAGCATGTCGATCCCGGACGGCGAGAATCTTTCGATGAAAGATTGGCATACGGTCGACGTGACGATCACCCAGTATGACGGATCGACGCCATGGTCGAACCGCGTTGTCAACTGGACCGCCGATGTGCTGTCGAGCACCTATAAGGACTCCCTGTTCGAGCTGCCCTATCCCAGCACGACGGATCGCAACGGCAAATGCAGCGTGCGAATCCGGGCCAACAGCGATCGCTCCTTTTGGGCCAACATCTGGGCAACCTCTCCCAACCCTCTATCCGGGTTGCCCGACAGAGTGCTCGGCAAGGCGTTTTTCAACAGCGGCATCCAGCCAATCGGCGACCCAGGGGTCATCACGATCACTTCGTTGGATCCGTTGCCGTTGACGCCCTACGTTCCGCACTCGCTGACAGCGAGTTACACGCATGCCAACAGCGGCCATGCTTTCCAGCACAAGAAAATAATTTGGTCCGCCTTCCCGTCAGGTCAGTTCGAATTCAGCGACAACCCGTCCGTCACCGATTCAAACGGCAATACTTCGGTCACGATCACGGCCGTCGGCGATGATTACCTAGGCCCCGTCACCGTCTATGCGAGGGCCTACAACGACAGCACTGAACTTTTAGACATCGGCAACCTCGCCTCGCTCAGCTTTCAGTACGGCATGCCCCCACCGAACACCGCGCATATCGCATTGCGCCCCGTGGATGGCGATTTGATCTCCGATCCGCTCCTGCATCTGGTCGAGGCAACCTATCGATTGAACGAAGGCGCCGCTCTCGCCGAGCAGCCGATTCAGTGGACGGTCGAACCGGCCGGTAGCATCGCACTGCAGACGAACGGCCCGACCATGACCGATGAAAATGGCGTGGCCGTGAATGCATTCAGTTGCGAGCCAGGAGCGTTCGTGATCGCTACCGTGACGGCGCGCGCCATCAACCCGTACACCCTCCAGCCCGATACGAGCACGATGCTGGTGGCCATTAAAGACGGCCGCCTCGTTGCCGTGGAATCGCAGGGAAACGTCTCCTTGGCGCCACCGACCGTGCCGGCTTATCAGGAGGGCGTCTCCTACCCCCTGCGGGCCACCTATCAGCAGCCCGACGGATTGCCCTTTCCGGAGCGGGACATCTACTGGGCAGTCTATCCGCAAGACCGGTTCAACTTCCTGTGGCGCAACCCGACGAAGACGGATCTCAACGGCGACTCGACGAACGACATCACCTGTACGACCGGCAGCGACGTTGCGGCCCTCGTCTCCGCGAGTTCGCCGAACTATTTCACCGGAAGCTACGATTTCGCCCAAAGATCGATGCGATTCGTCGATCCGATCAACGTGCCCAGTCTGCGGGGCATCATGCTCGACAAGCCCTTTGCGCATAATCCTCCGATCCTATCGGGGGTCGATCCCAGCAATCCCGATCAGGTGGTTACCGGCCAAATCCTGTTGAGCGGCCGCGACCGTACCGGAAAAGACGTGCTGATATGGACCGATCCCGATGGCGCCGACATCGCGATGTACGGCCAAGACAATCTGCCGCTGAAGACGCAAAGCACCACGCAAGGCACAGCGTTCGTCGCGAAGACGGATTCCGGCGGTGTCGCGACGTTCAAAGCCGGTTCGATGAACCTTCAACTCCTTTCGCTACAGGCCACCTACGGCACGCCCTCGGGGGGCACCTTCTCGACGCATAGCGCACAAGTGAGCATCGCCCCCTCCGATGACAGCCTCGCGCAGTCAAACTTGCCGGAGGTTCAGCTCAACGGCGTATTCAATCCCATGCCGAGCGATACGCCAACCTTCCAAGCGCATATTTCGGACGCCTGGGACATCGTCTCCGGCACCGATCTGGTTTCGGTCATTCTGAACGGCGTAGTCGTCTATTACGGCCCCGCCAGCCAGTTCTTCGAGGGCGTCGATATCGCCTACGCGCTCTTGCGCACCAGCAATGCGATTTGCTATCTGAGACAGCGCGGAACGAGCACCATCGAGCGAACCAGGAAGGTGTTCCGAGCCTACGGCACGGCCCAGACGGGCCCGCGTATGGGCGTTTCTCGGACGCTTCCCGCTCCGGGCATCATCGGGTCGACTCCGATCGGACCCAAGGACATCGTGGCCGGCCTCGGCGTCATGATTCCTCCATACAAGAACGTCACCCCCGGCGACGTCATCAGCCTCTTCGTCTATCTGTCCGGGAAGTATTCGTTGACGGCACGCCCGATCAACAACATCGCCACGCTGTCCTACACGGTCACGGCCGGCGATGCGCTCATGCGGGGCAAGCCGATGAAGCTCGTTTTGCCGCAAGTCCATATCGCCGGTTATGGCGCGCCGGGGACCTTGCAGGCCGACTACCGCGTAACCAGCGCCTCCGGCCCGATGTCGCAATGGTCGCTCGGAACGGCTCCGATCAAGCTCGACACTACCCTGGAAGCTCGACACCCTGTGATGAGAGAACGAAAATGACCAACAAAATTATCAGTTTGGCCTACGATAAAAATTTCGTCGACAATACGATCGGCAATCCCTCCGCATTGGACCCGACCACCATGCCTTGCATCAAATTTACGGCACGAGTGATCGATACGACCACCGGCTTACCGCCCACGAAGCAAGTGCAAGTCACATGGACTGCCACGCGGCAGGCCGTTTACTATTTCGACACGAATGGCGACCCTCTTGGCAGCGAGGCCATTGAAACGTACACGGATATCAATAGTGGCGTAGCGGAGGTCTATACCACCTGCGCTTCTCCGGCATTCCCCACGATTCTCGCAGAGCCGGAAAACGACCTCGACGAAAAAAACAACCTTGAAGGACCCATCACCAAATCCGTCGTTTTCTGCACCATCCAAGACAATCCGTCATCAGATTATACGGCCCCATATTTCAAAGATGAGCCCGTGACGATGGACGACGAACAGGTTTACTCCCTGACCGCGCGTGTAGACAAGGCGAAATCCAGTACATATGACGACAACACCATCGTAGCCTGGATGGCCACCCGCGACCAAGACAATAGCGTAGTGAATCGGTATTTGCTCACGAACTCGTCAGAAAAATATAGAACCCTATACACACACGGGTTCGAGGTCCCCTACGGATACATGCGCACGGATGATGTAGGAGGAGACAACGTGATGCAGTACTTGGTTTGCGACCAAAACGGAAACGCGACCCTTTCTCGCCTGGGAGAGTTCACGGCCATTGGCACCGCTTACGCGATGCCGGACCCGAAGAGGATACGCGACCCAAACTATCCGCATCTCATTTATCTCAACGCAAACGGCGAAGAACAAGATGTCACAGAGCTGACCAATGATAGTTTTTACAAGGTAAATGGCAGTTTCGCCATTCAATTCCAAATTCCATCTCACGACTACATCGATGTCGACATCGACGCACCGGCAAGTGATGCAATCGGCACCTCAGCAATCAATGACGATGACGTGCTAGATATTTATATGTACCTCAATGGTTACACGGCCGATGACAATCAGCTACCGATTTCGAAAGTCGTGTATCTCGGAAATCATCGGTTTGGGGACATTGAAAATGGCATACTTACCATCCCCAGGAGCTTATTGGGTGTTTATGCCGCAAACGCCGAACACGACCCGGGTAGCGTGTTGATTACATATCAAGTGAATGACCTTGCGTGGTCTCCGGACACGGAATGGCCGACTACTTTCACCGGATGACGGCGGATATCTAAACCGGGGCCCCGTCAGCATCCAGGCGAGGGCCTACGACGACAGCACTGAACTGCTGCACGATGCGATCCGTCGATCCGGCCACGGCGGCATCGACATAGCGTACGCGCTCTCGCTCGACGCGCCCCTCTGGCAATGCATTACCAAACGACTCGCACGCCGCCCGTGACACGCCAACTCCGACGAAGAAGCCCGGCGATGCTCGTGAGGTAAGAGACGTTGGCCCACAGGCCGACGCGCTGTGTCAGCGGCGTCACGAGGCCCGCCGTGACTTCGGCCGTGGTCGCGTTGGAACCGCCAGAGGACAGGGGCGTCTGCGCAAAAATCGTCTTGTCCGTCCCAAGGAATTCCTGCCACAGATTGGTCGTCACATAGGGCTTGAAAACCGTACGCCCAACGGAGAAAGATCCGGCAAGCTTGACCCCGATGCGTGCCCAGAATGCGTCCGGGGTTTCGTACGAGATGCTCGAAAAGCGATCTTGACTGCCGCTCAAGCCGATATGCTGCCAGACGAGTTGCGCCTGCGGCTCGAGCGTCAGTGTTTCGCCCAGCGGCAGCGGATATCCCCCCTCCAGCGACAACGTGATGCCATAGCCGCTGATGTTCGCACCAATGCCTCGATTCGAGGAGGGCGTCCCGTCGTATTTCGTGCCCATCAGCACCGCGTCGGTATACCAGCCCGACCGATGCCGATGCGTCCAGTTGACGCCGAGCGAATAGGCGCTGAGGTTCATCTTGCCCGCATCGTAGCCCTGCTCGCCGAGCGCGAAGCCACTGACCTCCCCGAGGCTCTGCCCATAGGCGAAGAAAGCGCCGATGCGATCCTGACTACCGTTTGCATGCTCAAGGCGGAAAAAATCCATCCCCGTCTGCAAACCGGTGGTAAAGCCGTCGTAATCCGGCGACAACGGCCCACCGAGCGCGACATTCGTGTTCTGCCGGATCAGGCGCCCCCACGCGCTGGGCCGCCCGGTATCGCCGAACAGCAAGCCCTCGTTGCCGACTCGCTCGTCGAATGTGCCCAGCATCGCCATGTTGAGCCGACGCGCCACCCCCGGCATGGCCGTGAAGATCGGCACCTCGGGGCGGTACGTCGGTGTCGGCGTGGGCGTCCCTTGCGGGTCGATCGACGACAAGTACCAACTGTTGGCTTTGTCCGGGTCGCTCACTCCCCACGCCGATCCGCGATAGAGCAGATATTCGTACGGGCCAGCCGCTGCGGGAGCGCCGAGCGCGAAACTTTGCGTGCCGGTCGTGCCGCCCTGCGCGACGACAACTGGGATCGCCTGGTCCAGCGTGCGCGTCTCCTCCCCGTTCCCGCCCACCGTCGTCACGAACACGCTCGTGTGCCCGCTGACGTTCCCGCCATCGATGACCAGGCGATCGACGTGCGAAGCGCCGCTGCTGTCCGTGAAGATCCCCTTGAGCGCCAGCGCGCTGCCGCTCTCGCCTTTGTAGTCACCGGTGATAGTCAACGCCTGGCCGGGCGTGCTCGAGTTACCGGGCGCCACCACGCCGAAATTGTCGACCTTTCCGAAAATGGTGCCGCTCCCGCCCAAGGTGCCCGCCGCAGCCACGGTGACGGGCGAAGCGATGCTCCCGTCCACGGCCAGCGTGCTGCCGGCAATCGTAGTGGCACCCGCGTAGGTATTGGCCGCGGTCAGGTCGAGCGTGCCCGCGCCCGTCTTGGTGAAGCCCCCGGCGCCGGCAATCACGCTCGAAACGCTCGCGTCGAACCCATTCGTATCAAATGTGCCGCCACCTCCCGCCAGCGTAATGGGACTCGAGAAAGCGAGATCATTGACCCCGGCTTGGACGGTGCCGCCGTCAAAGGAAAGCGCCTCGAGGCCGGACGGATTGGCGGTGACTGTCCACGTGCTCGCATCGTGCAACGCAACATCGATGCCCGAGTTGCCCACGGTCGTGCCAGCCCAATGCGCCGTTCCCGCAAGCCCGGCCTGTGCCGACGCCCCACCTTCCACGGCCAAGTCGCCTCTCCATGACGTACTGCCGTCGAGGTTCATCGTCAACGCCTTGGCGCCATTGGCGGTAGGCGCTTCAGCCAGCGCGTTGCCGGTCAGGATCGAATCGGTGGCGTTGAACGTCAAGCTTCCCGCACCCGGGTTCGTGGACGTCGACGGTGACCGGCCAACGGCGATAAGGGAGCCGGAGGCAGCGCTGTCGAAAGGCGTGAGAACAGAACCGCCCTTCACGTTGATGGTGGCGTTCGCCCCCTCGACTCTGATCACCGATCCCGACGAGCCCATCGTGACCGAGCTGTTATCCATCGAAACCGTCGTAGGCGCTGCGCCGGAATCCGACTGCAGGAGAAAGCCGTAGGCTGCGCCACCGCCGATAGTCTGAAAATTCACCGTCGTGTCGGTGAGCGTGAATTGTCCCGTGCCATCGCTTCCAGCTCCGCTGACCACGAAAACAGCCGCCCGGGAGGAAGGGCCGCTGGTGTTTTTCGCAACGTTGACGTACATCGCATTCAGCGTGGCCGTGGAGCCCTGCGCCAAGTTGAAGATGCCGAGCGTGGGACTGTCGGGGGCCGTCCCTTCTATCGTCCCGCCGCCGTTGAAAGCGATGTGGGAGGGACCGTTGCTGGCGTCGCCCGTGCCGATGTACACGCCCCCTAACGCGGCCGAAATGTCAGCGATGTCGACAGGACCATTGAACGCAATCGTGCCGCCCTTGCTACCCAATATCCACTCGCTGATCGACCCCGTGCCGGTAAATTCCATCGTCGTCGTGCCACTGAGCGTAAGATTGCCGCCCTGGGCACTGACCGCAGCCACGCCTTGTTGTCCCTCGACGAGCGTGAGATCCGTTCCGGAAAGTATCCCGCCGATGCCCGTCGAAACACCGATCTTCCCGATGATCTGTCCCCCGCCGGGCAGGGAAATGATGCCTCCGTTGCGAGCGAGAAATCCGATCCCGCCAGTGGCACTGTTTGCGATCAGACTGAGCGGCTGCCCCGCCACATTGAACCAACCGTCGCCTGGATTGCCGGCAAAATAACAAGGGCTGGCGGCACAAACTGGCGTAGGAAAAGTGATCTGTTGATTTGACGCAAGAGCCGATTCGCTAAGGCACCAAGCGGCAATGGGAATGAGCCGCCAGAACGGAGCAGCAATTCGATGCCACCGCCTCGACGAATGAAAATCTTTTTGGACAAAGAAAAGCGGTTGCCTGGCAACAAGCAGGCTCTTGCATTCATGCTTCATCTTTTCTGTCTCTCGCACGTAAAGTCAGATTTCTGGATTTCCATTGCGATCGTTGCGATTCGCGGGCGTCCTGAGAGAAACGGAGCAAGGCATTCGCCATCCACCGTCATTGGGGATACGAGCGCGCTAAATTTCTCCGCGATTTTTCCTAAATCGCAGCGCTTTCGCACTCAGGGCTGTACTCATCCGCAATTTCAAGGCGAGAGATCGCCTCGCCGACTCGCGATATTCGATATTCGCCTCACCGGAGACGAATGCAATTCGAATGGATATTTATTGGCTTATATAGTCCGCTTGCGCTTTTAACTTTGCAAGCGTTCGGAAGCAGCATACGGTCCTTCTGATGACCTAATGCCCGAGATTTCCCAACTGTTTGGAATTTGGCGTCGATAGCGCCATAGGCGCGTCGCCCGTCAACGACAGGGCGGCCACCCGAGCGCTTTGCAGTGCGCGTGCTGACGCACGCGGCATGAATCGTGATTGCGAGTAGGTGCGGGGCTCAGCGTTGCACCGGGCCCGTTTCCGAAAGGAATGCTAGAACGGCCGCGTTGAATGCATCCGCCGCCTCGATGTTGGACAGATGCGAAGCCTCCAGCGTCACCCGATGCGCGCCAGCTACGCGTTCGGCGATGAATCGCGCATCGTCCACCGTCGTCACCGGATCGCATCGGCCGGCGACGACGAGCGTCGGCACGGCGATCCGATCGATCTCACCGCGCAAATCGGCCAAAGCCAACGCATCGCAACAACCCGCATAGCCCTGCGCCGACGTCGCGCGCAAGCCATCCGTCAAACGTTGCACGATGCCGGGCTCGCGCGCGACGAAATCCGCAGTGAACCACCGCCCCGCCGCCCCGGCGGCCACGTCGGCCATGCCATGGGCCCGCACGAGCGCCGCGCGCTCGCGCCAGCCCTCGAGCGTTCCGACACGCGCCGCGGTATTGGCCACGATCAATCGATCGATGCGCTCGCTCGCATATCGGCCGAGCCACTGCCCTGTCAGCCCCCCCATCGAGATCCCGCAAAAGTGCGCGCGCTCGATTTGCAATGCGTCCAATAAGGCAATGACGTCGCGGCCCAGCTCATCGAGCGTATAGGCGCCGAGCGGAACGAACGAACCGCCATGTCCGCGCGTATCGTAACGAAGGACGCGATAGTGCTTCGACAGCGCATCGACTTGCGGCGCCCACATATCGAGCGTCGTGCCGAGCGAATTGGAAAGCACAAGGACAGGAGCGCCCTCGGGTCCGGTCATCGTGTAGTTCAGATCCATGGATTCACGCTCCTCGCTCAGGCAGGTAGCAAGGGTACCGGCGTCAGTTCCTGCAATGCGTCGAACGTCAGCCCTTCAACGATATCGGTCACGACGAGGCCACGCTGCGTCACGTCGATCACGGCCATGTCCGTATAAATGCGATCGACGCATTCGATGCCCGTCAGCGGATAGCTGCATGCCTCAACGAGCTTGCACTCTCCCGTCTTCGTCAAATGATCCATCATGACGAACACTTGCTTGGCGCCGATCGCCAAATCCATGGCGCCGCCGACAGCCGGTATCGCATCGGCCGCGCCCGTGTGCCAGTTCGCGAGATCGCCCTTGCGCGACACTTGAAACGCGCCGAGCACGCAGATGTCGAGGTGCCCGCCACGCATCATCGCGAACGAATCGCCATGATGAAAGAATGCGCCGCCCTCGAGCAGCGTCACAGGCTCTTTGCCCGCATTGATCAACTCGGGATCTTCTTCGCCGGGCGCCGGTGCCGGCCCCATCCCGAGCAAGCCGTTCTCGCTATGAAGAAAAATTTCCCTTTCGGCCGGCAAATAATTGGCGACCTTCGTCGGCAAGCCGATGCCGAGATTGACGTAGGCGCCTTCGGGAATGTCGCGGGCGACACGTTGGGCGATCTGATCGCGCGTCCATTTGTTCATCGAAAGCTCCTAGGCGACCCGTGCGTTTGCGCTTACTTGGGGAACGGCAACGACGCGTTGCGTAAAAATCCCCGGCGTGACGATCGTTTCCGGATCGAGCGCGCCGAGCGGCACGATCTCGGACACCTGCGCAATGGTCGTCGTCGCGGCCATCGCCATGATCGGGCCGAAGTTGCGCGCTGCCTTCCGATACACGAGATTGCCCCAGCGATCGCCGCGGTGCGCTTTGATCAGCGCGAACTCGGCCTTGATCGGGTATTCGAGCACGTACGGCTTGCCGTCGATCACGCGTGTCTCCTTGCCCTCGGCAAGACGCGTTCCGTAACCGGTCGGCGTGAAGACCGCGCCGAGTCCGGCACCGGCCGCCTGAATCCGCAACGCGAGATTGCCCTGCGGCACGAGTTCGAGTTCGATCTCGCCGGCGCGGAACAAGCCGTCGAACACTTGCGAATCGGCCTGGCGCGGAAACGAGCAAATGATCTTGCGCACGCGCCGCGCCTTCAGCAGCGCGGCAAGGCCGATCTCGCCGTTGCCGGCGTTGTTGTTCACGATGGTCAGATCGCGCGCGCCTTGTTCGATCAGTGCATCGATGAGCTCCGCCGGCTGCCCGGCCGAGCCGAAGCCGCCGATCATGACGGTGGCGCCGTCGGATATGCCGGACACGGCGGCTTCGAGCGAAGAAACGGTTTTGTCGATCATCGGTGGATGCGCTAGCGATAGCGCGTTCCTCTTCGGGTTGCTGAACGGTTGCAGAACAATGTAGTGCGGCACCCGCGGACGGTCAATGGCGATTATCGAAAATCAGTGCGATTATCGAACAACTTTCCCGTTCGCCCGCCGCCCTGCCCTGATGCCCCCGATCGCCGTCCGTCGCTCAGATGTCGAAGAACACCGTCTCGCGGCCGCCGTCGGGCGTGTCCTGCAAGCGGATGTCGAGCGAGTAGACGGGCACGCCGCCGCGCTCGGTGCGCGGCGCGATCATCGTTCGACGCCGCACTTCCCACTCGATTCCGGCCAAGACCGGATCGCGCAGGTTGGCCTCGGGCTCGTCGCCGAAATAAAGCCGCGTATGCAACCCGACGTTGATGCCGCGCGCGAACAGCACGAGGCAAACGTGCGGCGCTTGCAGCACGCCGGCAGGCCCCGGCACGCGGCCCGGCTTGATCGTGTCGAAGCGGAACACGCCCGTTTCGAAATCGGCGCCCGCGCGCCCCCAGCCGCGAAACGACGGGTCGATCGGCAGGTCGCGGCTATCGCCGGGATGCGCGTATTTGCCGTCGGCGTTGGCTTGCCAGATCTCGACGAGCACGTCGCGCACGAGCGTGCCCGAGCCGTCGAACACGCGGCCCTCGATCGCGATGCGTTCGCCCCGCGTCTGCGCGTTGGCAAGCTCATGGCCGAAATTGTTTTCGAAGATGTCGAAGCCGGCCTGCTTCGGCGCAAGGCCGATATGCACGTAGGGGCCGCCCGTCTGCGAAGCGGTTTCTGGCAGCCGCACGGGGCCGAACGCTGCAACCGGAGAAAAAATCGCGCGATTCGTCATGTCATTTGTCTCCAGGCTTCGTCGGCTCGAAATAAGTCATGCGCCGGCCGCGCAGCGTGATGTCGAAGCGGTAGCAGCGGCTATCGAGCGCGATGTTGTTGCCGGGGTCCTGCAGGGCGATCAATCCACGCACCTGCTCCTCGCTCGGCAGCGTCTTGATGATCGGGCATTGGGCGATGAGCGGATCGCCCTCGAAATACATCTGCGTGATGAGCCGCTGCGCCCATCCGTCGCCGCTCAGCGAATAATGGATGTGCGACGGCCGCCAATCGTTGATCCGATTGCGCCAAGGATAGGGGCCGGGCTTGATCGTTCGATAGACGTAGTAGCCGTTTTCATCGGTCAGCATGCGTCCGCAGCCGCCGAAGTTCGGATCGATCGGGGCGATGTACTTGTCGTTGTGGTGCCGGTAGCGGCCGCCCGCGTTCGCTTGCCACACCTCGACGAGCGCATTCGGCACGGGGCGTCCGAACTCGTCGCGCACGTAGCCGTGCACGACGATACGCTCCCCGATCGGCAAGCCGTCCTTCGCGAAGTTCAGGATGAGGTCGTTGTCGAGCGGTCCCAATTCGTCTGCGCTGAACACCGGCCCCGTCCGTTCCGACAACGTGTTCAACGTCGAAATGAGCGCGTTGCGCGGCGAGCGCAGCACGCTCGTCTTGTAGCCCGGCGTGTAGGCCGGCGGATGCATGGCCGTCTCGCGCTGGGCGAAATCGCCATAGATGCGGCCGGAACCGGCCGTCGGCATGTCTGACATGATCGATGCGCTCCTCCAAGAATAAATAGGTTCGGCACTGCAAGGGCGGTTCATGCAAGGGCCGATGTTGTCAGCGACCACTCTATGGTGCACGGGCGCGCGCGTAAATTGACTTCTGTTCCGCCGTTCCATAACCTGCGGTAATGGAAACCCGAATCAGCTTTCGCCACGTCAGTTGTTTTCTCGCGGTCGCGCGGGAGCGTCATCTCGGCCGTGCCGCGCAGCAGTTGAATCTGACTCAGCCCGCCGTTTCGAAAACGCTCGCCGAGCTCGAATCGCTCGCGAACGTCCGTCTCGTCGAACGCGGTCGGCACGGCGCCCGCTTGACGCCCGCCGGCGAGCACTTCCTGCGCTATGCGGTCGGCGTCGAACACGCCATGGAATCGGCTGCGGGCGCTTTGCAAGGCAGCGTCGCGCCTCCGGTCCAGATACTCGCGCTCGGCGCGCTGCCCACGGTGGCGAGCGGCGTCTTGCCCGATGCGCTGCTGCGGCTGCGCGAGCGTGAGCCGCAAACGGGCGTGCGCCTCCATACCGCGACGAATCAAGCGCTGCTTTCCGCGCTGAAGGCCGGGCATCTCGATTGCGTGGTCGGCCGCATGGCGGACCCTTCGGCCATGCAGGGCCTCTCGTTCGAGCTGCTCTACGCCGAGCCGCTCGTCATGGCCGTGCAGCCGCGCCATCCGTTGCTCGGCGCGCCCCCCGTCTCGCCGCAGGCGGTGCTCGCGCACCCGCTCGTCGTCGCGCCCGCAGGGACGGTGCCGCGGCTTCATACCGATGCCTTCTTCGATGCGCACGCGCTGCGCGTGCCGGGCAACTGCACGGAAACGCTATCCGTGTCCGTCGCCCGCTTGCTGACGCGCCGCTCCAACGCGATCTGGATCACGCCCGAGTTCGCGGCGCGCGACGACCTCACCCGCGGCGAGCTCGCTCGGTTGCCGCTGCAGATGGCGAACGCGGAGGAGCCCGTGGGGCTCCTGCGACGCAGCGCGGGCGAACCTTCGGCGCAGGTCGAGGCACTGGCCGAGATTTTGCGTGAGTTGACGCATGCCGACCTATGGCACGCGCAACCGAACGCGCGCTCGACTAGCCGGCGGCGGCCCCGCTGAAGCAGCGCATCGCACCGGCCGACGACCGAAGATCCGCACCCGACGCGGGGCGCCCGCACGGCACGATGCGGGACATGGCGTGTATGACATTCGCGTTGACCGCCGACGATGGCTCAATGATGCGTGTGCACGGGCCATCGCGCGCTTGACCCGTGCCCCGGCCTGCGCATACGATCTACGTCGATGCGTTCGATATTCACGCTCTTGTGCGATTATCGAACAACATCGCTTTCCCTCTCCTCTTCGAAGCTCGCACTCATGTTCGCGTATGAAGGACGACTCAACGACCGGCTGACCTCGACCGATGCGATGCTCGCCGTCTTCGCGCCGACGTCCATGGTGCAGCGGATGCTCGACGTCGAAGCGGCGCTCGCGCGCGCGCTGGCGGCTGCCGGTGTCATTCCGGCCGATGCGGTGGCGCCCATAGAGGCGGCATGCCGGGCAGATCGGCTCGATGCCGAAGCGCTAACAGCCGCGGCAGCGAGCGCCGGCAATCTGGCCATCCCGCTCGTCAAGCAGTTGACGGCGCGTGTCGCAGAGCACGCCGCCGACGCCGCCAAATACGTGCATTGGGGCGCGACGAGCCAAGACATCATCGACAGCGGGATGGTGCTTCAACTGCGCGACGCGCTGGATCAAATCGCTGCAGGTGTCGATGCGCTTTGCGACGTGCTGGCGCGCCAGGCAGAGGCCTACCGCGATACGCCCATGATCGGGCGCACGTGGCTGCAGCAAGCCCTGCCGATTACGCTGGGGCTGAAATTCGCGCAATGGCTCGACGCGCTCGAGCGGCATCGCACGCGGATCGCCCAACTGCGCACGCGTGCCCTGGCCTTGCAGTTCGGCGGGGCCGCAGGCACGCTCGCCAGCCTCGGCGATGCGGCGCCCGCGGTCGCGCGAGCGCTCGCGAGCGACCTATCGCTACCGCTGCCGAGCGTCCCCTGGCACACGCAGCGCGACCGCGTGACCGAAGCCGCGACCGTGCTGGGCTTATTGACGGGCACGCTCGGCAAGATCGCGCGCGACGTCTCGCTGCAGATGCAAACCGAAGTCGGCGAATTGGCCGAGCCGTCCGCATCGGGTAAAGGCGGCTCGTCGACGATGCCGCACAAGCGCAATCCCGTCGGCTGCGCCGCCGCGTTGACGGCCGCGGCTCGCGTGCCCGGACTCGTCGCGACGATGCTTTCCGCGATGGTGCAGGAGCATGAGCGCGCGCTCGGCGGCTGGCAGGCCGAATGGGAGACGCTGCCCGACATCGCGCGGCTGTGCGCGGGCGCGCTCGCGAACATCACCGAAATCGCGGCCGGGCTCGATGTCGATACTACAAGGCTCGCCGAAAATCTCGGGATGACGCGCGGCTTGATCCTCGGCGAAGCAGTGATGCTCGCGCTTGGCGCATCCATCGGGCGCCTGCGGGCGCACGAACTCGTCGAACATGCGGCGCGCGAAGCAGTAGCCAGCGGTCGCGCCTTGCGCGAAGTGCTCGGCGACGATCCCGACGTTACGCGCGTGCTCAGCAACGAGCAACTCGACGGGCTCTTCGATCCCGCCCGTTACAGCGGCCAGGCACGGCAGTTCGTCGATGCGGTCCTAGAGGGCTATCGCGCGGCGCGCTCGTGAGCTTGCGCTCATCCGAATCTGAATTGACCGGTGACTAGGAAACGAGAGAATGACAGACGACGAACGTTATGAAGCAGGCATGCAGGTGCGCCGCGCGGTGCTCGGCGACACACACGTCGACCGCTCGCTCGCGAATCGCACGGCGCTGACGGAAGAGTTCCAGGGTTTCATCACGCGCTATGCGTGGGGCGAGATTTGGACGCGCGAAGGCTTGCCGCGTCACACGCGCAGCCTGCTGACCATCGCGATGATGGTGGCGCTCAACCGCGGCGAGGAATTGGCGCTGCATTTACGCGCGGCAAAAAACAACGGCGTCACGCGCGACGAAATCAAGGAAGTGCTGCTCCAGACTGCCATTTATTGCGGCGTGCCGGCGGCCAATTCGGCTTTCCATCTCGCCGATCGGATTTTCCGGGAGGAAGACGCGCAGCCGTAGGGCCCCGCCGTCGTCTAGCACAGCACCTCAATCGGGCGCTGCTTCCTCGCGAATCAGCTTGGCGCCGAACAGACGCGAGCGGGCGGCCTGGTTCGTCAACGCGTTTTCCAAGTTGCGATGCGCGATCCGCGCGTGCTCGCGCATCAGCGCTTCGGCGCGCGCGCCTTCGCGGCGCTCGATCGCATCGAGTACCGATCGATGCTGCGCCTGCGCCACGACGAGTACCTGATAGGCGTCGCGTGCCACGGACTGCACCTCGACGAACCCGCTCGGCGAGGCGAACGGCAACGCCATGACCTTGGCGAGCTGCCTTTCGACGACACCGCTGTTGCAAGCCGACGCGAGCAAACGGTGAAACCGCTCGTTGAGCTCGACGTAGCGCGAAAACTTCGCCTCGCCCATCTTCGGCGCGGCCAGCAGCGCATCGATTTCGGCGACGCATGCGTGCAGCTCGGCCATCAGTGCGCGGTTCACGCCTCGCTCGGCGGCGAGCCGCGCAGCCATCCCCTCGAGCGTGCCGCGCAACTCGATCGCATCGTAGATTTCCGTGCTGCTGAACGAGCGCACCGCATAGCCACCCGACGGCACGGCGTCGAGCAACCCCTCGTCCTGCAGCCGCATCAGCGCCGCGCGCACGGGCGTGCGCGACATGCCCAGGCGGTCCACGGCCCATAGTTCGGTGATGCGCGCGCCGGGCGCCAATTCGCCTGCGAGAATCAGCTCTCGCAGCCCCAATTGCGCCTTGACCGTTTGCGACGCGCCTGACGATGCGCCGGGATCGCCCGATGTTCCGTCGTATGACTCCATTCCCATCCTCGTGCAAATCCTTCAACGCTTGCTCGAGCGGCCCCCCTTCATCACTCGCGCCGAGAACGAAGGGAGGCTAGCGCGCAAGGCGGCGTTGCCTTTAGGCCAGCACGGACGTCAAAGGTCCAGCACCAGCATGGGCGACTTCGACCGGGAGCAACACGGCAAGAACCGATCGTTGGCGGATTTCTCTTCGTCGAGCAAGTAGACGTCGCGATGATCGGGCTCGCCCGACAACACGCGCGTCAAACAGGTGCCGCACACGCCCTGCTCGCAAGAAGTGGGCACCTCGACGCCCGCTTGCGCGAGCGCGGCTATCACCGTCACGTCGGGCGCGACGTCGATCACACGGCCCGTGCTCGACAGCTTCACCTGAAACGCCCCCGCGCCGCCTTGCGCCGGGGCCGCCGCAAAGAACTCGCGATGCACGTTCGCATCGTCCCAGCCGGCCGCCTTGGCGGCTTCCATCGCCGCAGCGATGAAGCCCGACGGACCGCATACATAGAGATGCGTATCGCGGCTAGCCCGCGCGAGCAGTGCGTCGAGTTGCAATCGCCCGCCGTCCTGCGCATCGTCGAAGTATAGATGAACGCTTTGCGCAAACCGAGCGTCGGCCAGCCGGTCGCGAAACGCGGTGCGCGCCGCGCTGCGCGTGCAATAGTGCATCTCGAACGACGCCCCCGCACAACTGAGCGTCTCGGCCATCGACATGATCGGCGTCACGCCGATCCCGCCCGCGAGCAGCAGCGAGTGACGTGCCTCCCCGTGCAGCGGAAAATGATTCTTCGGCTCGCTGATCTCGAGCAGGCCGCCCGCTTCCAGCGCGTGCATCGCGATCGACCCGCCTCGCGAATTCGCATCGCGCAGAACCGCGATGACGTAGCGATGCGTATCGAGCGGGTCGTTGCAGAGCGAATACTGCCGGACGAGCCCATTGGGAAGCGTGACGTCGATGTGGGCGCCGGCGCTGAACGCGGGCAGCGGTGCGCCGTCCGGGTGCACGAGCTCGAACGCGAAAATATCGGTGGCCGCGGCAAATTTGCGTGAGATTCTGACTTGCATGATCGATCTCACGGCGCAGCGGACACGGCGCCGACAGGCAGTTGGCTCTGCGCAATCAAGCGCTCGAGCACGCGGCGCGACTGCACGCCGCCGGCGTCGATGTTCAGTTTCAGGAGATTGCGTTCGGGATAGTCGAGCAAGTTGCGCTGCTGGGCCTCGAGCATAGCCAGGTCTTCCGAAAAGATTTTGCCTTGTCCCTCGCGGATTCGCGCCGTGAGTTCGTGATCGTCGGGGCGGAAATTGCGCGCCATCCCCCAGAAATACCAGATCGACGTCTCGGTCTCGGGCGTGATGAAGTCGACGACGATGCTCGACGCCTTGTAGCGCGGATCGGCGTGATAGCCGCCGTGGCCTGCGTGTGCGACGCCGACCTCGATCATGACGTGGCTCGGCGGGGTGAAGCGGCAGATCTGCCAGCGATCGCAGGGAACGTCGTCCGCCAGTCCGTTGCCGCGCAGCGCCGCTGCCCAAAACGGCGGCGGCATGATGTTTTCCATGAAGCGGCTCGTCACGACGGTGTCGCCCTCGACTTTCGTCTGCGGCGCGGACTCTTCGATCTCGGCCTGGCCGATGCTCGACGCATGGACGTACGTCTCGTGCGTGAGGTCCATCAGATTGTCGATCATGAGCCGGTAATCGCACGCGATGTGATAGAGCCCGCCGCCATACGCCCATTCCGGGTGATCGGCCCATTCGAGCGGATGGATTTTGTCGGGATCGGCAAGCGCTGCATCGCCGGGCCAAACCCAGATGAAGCCGTACCGTTCGACAGCGGGAAAACGGCGCGTGGCCGGAAAGCCGCCTACGCGCTGGCAAGGCATGGACGCGCACTTGCCGGCGGCATCGACCGTCAAGCCGTGATACCCGCAAACCAATTGGCCGTCACGCACGAACCCGAGCGACAGCGGCGCGCCGCGATGCGGGCAAAAATCCTCGAGCGCCGTCACGGCGCCATCCGGCCCGCGAAAAAAGACCATGCGCTCGTTGCAAATGCGTCGTCCCAGCGGCTTGCCCGCGATCTCGTCGGGCGTGCAGGCCACATACCATGCGTTCTTCAAGAACATCGGCATCCTCCTCATTGTATACAAATCAGATCGTGGATTTGTAGCGTGACGGATACTCGCACCGTCGATCCGTGCATTTTCAGCGCAAAATACGGTGTATTTTGCAAATTCAATCACCGCAAACGAAGCCGCGTCCCGACCTGAATGCATTAGATTGTATACATCGATCCACGGAATGCCAGCTCCGTGACGAGAAGATTCGGGTAAACGACTACGACCGAAAAACGCGGCCGGCTTCCGTTCTCGCCATCCGCCGCGCGTATCGCCCCATGCCGGAGCCCTCCCGACGAAATCGATAGTCGACATATTTGTTATGTGCTATAACTTTCTGCGGCAGCGTAGCGACGACCTACACCGCAGCGTCGGCATCGGCATGCACCACGCCCGCATGAAGCGCACGGGAAAAAAATGCGGCCTTGCTCGCAGCAACCCAAACGATTTCAAACACGGAGACATCGGATATGGCTGACACTCCTCGCAATCCGCTCATCGACCACGACGCTTGGACGGGCCGCCTGTTCGGAGGGACGGACGGAAGCTGGTATAGCGCCGGCGAGACGCGCGACGTCATCGAGCCCGCGACGGGCAACCGGCTCACGAACGTCGGCCTCGCGCGTACGGCCGACGTCGCGCGCGCCGCTCGAGCCGCCGCCGCCGCCCAGCCGGCATGGGCGGCGCTCCCACCGCGCGACCGTGCCGCGATCATGCGACGCGCGGCGGCTGCGCTCGAGCATCATCTCGAAGAAGCTGCACGCTACATCGCGCGAGAAACGGGCGGCATCCCAGCCAAGGCCCAACTCGAGGTGGCCGAAGCCGCCACGCAGCTCCATATCGCCGCGGGACTGCCGCTGCAGCCGCAGGGCGTCGTGCTGCCGTCCGTCGCGGGACGCACGAGCTATGCACGGCGCGTGCCG
This sequence comes from Trinickia sp., assembly GCF_051953955.1. Classification (GTDB taxonomy): domain Bacteria; phylum Pseudomonadota; class Gammaproteobacteria; order Burkholderiales; family Burkholderiaceae; genus Trinickia. Next base: position 109,809 of record NZ_JBQCIF010000079.1, read on the forward strand.
CATGGCGTCGTCGGCGTCATTTCGCCGTTCAACTTCCCGCTGATTCTGTCGATGCGCTCCGTCGCCCCGGCGCTCGCTTTGGGTAACGCCGTCGTACTCAAGCCCGATCCGCAAACACCCGTGAGCGGCGGTTTCCTGATCGCCCGCGCGTTCGAGGAAGCGGGCCTGCCGCCCGGCGTCCTGCAAGTCGTGCCCGGCGATGCCGATGCGGGCGCCGCCGTCGTCGAGGCGCTCGAAGTCCGAATGATCGCCTTCACGGGTTCCACGGCCGCGGGCCGCAAGGTCGGCGAGCTGGCCGGCCGCTTGCTCAAGAAGGTCTCGCTCGAACTGGGCGGCAAAAACACGCTGATCGTGCTCGACGATGCCGATCTCGATCTCGCCGCGAGCAATGCCGCCTTCGGCGCATTCTTCCATCAAGGACAAATTTGCATGGCGACGGGCCGCATCGTCGCGCATCGCAAGATCGCCGCGGAGCTCACGCGGCGCCTAGTCGAAAAGGCCAATACGCTGCCGATCGGCGATCCGGCCAGCGGCATGGTGGCACTCGGGCCGCTCATCAACGCACGGCAATTGCAGAACGTCGATTCGATCGTGCGCGCATCGGTCGAAGCCGGCGCCGTGCTCGAAGCCGGCGGCACCCACGAGCGACTCTTCTACAAGCCGACCGTGCTCTCGAATGTCCGGCCCGGCATGCGCGCGTTCGACGAAGAGATTTTCGGCCCGGTGGCCGTCGTGACGCCCTTCGACACCGACGATGAAGCCGTCGAGCTTGCTAACCGCACCGAGTACGGCTTGTCCTGCGCCGTGATCGGAACGTCCCTGTCTCGCGCGACGGCGATCGGCGAACGGCTCAAGTGCGGGCTGCTACACATCAACGGCCAGACGGTGGCCGACGAATGCGTGAACCCGTTCGGCGGCCGCGGCGATTCAGGCAACGGCGGCAGCATGGGCGGGCCGGCCGACCCGGACGAATACACGCAATGGCAATGGGTGACGGTGAAGGGCGCGGCGGAGCGCACGCCGTTCTGAGTCTTGGCCTTGAGGCGTGTCGCCTTCGGCGGAACGGCAGCAGCGCCGGCCGCCCGTCAAGTGCTCACACTCGTCCCCTGTCTTATATGGAATCGGAGACAAGCAATGAAAATCAAAGCCGCTGTGGTCCGCGAGAAGGGCGGCCCGCTTTCGATAGAAACGCTCGACCTCGAAGAGCCGCGCGACGATGAAATCCTCGTTCGCGTGGTCGCAACGGGCGTCTGCCATACCGACGTCGTCGTGCGCGACGGCTTGCTGCCGACGCCGCATCCCGTCGTGCTCGGCCACGAAGGCGCCGGCATCGTCGAGCGCGTGGGGCGCAACGTGCGCAAGGTCGCGGCGGGCGATGCCGTCGTCATGACCTATGATTCATGCGGAGGCTGCCCTGCGTGCGCGGCGCACGCTCAAAGCTATTGCCACGCATTCTTCCCGCGCAATTTCTTCGGGACCCGCACCGACGGCACGCGTGCACTCTCGAAAGACGGCGAGCCGATCCACGGCAACTTTTTCGGTCAGTCGTCGTTCGCCACGCACGCGTTGTGTCATGAGCGCAACGTCGTCAAAGTGTCCGCCGATGCCCCGCTCGAACTGCTCGGTCCGCTCGCCTGCGGCGTGCAGACGGGTGCCGGCGCCGTCATGAATGCGCTGCGTGTGCCGGCGGGTGCTTCGTTCGCCGTCTTCGGCAGCGGCTCGGTCGGGTTATCGGCCATCATGGCCGCACGCGTGGCCGGGGCAACGACGATCGTCGCAATCGACCTGCACGATGCCCGGCTCGATTTCGCGCGCAGCGTCGGCGCAACGCATACGTTGAATCCGTCGCGCGACGACGTCGTCGGGGCGTTGACGGCATTGACGGGCTACGGCGTCGACTACACGCTCGATACCACGGGCAACGCCAAAGTGATACGGCAAGCCGCCGACAGCCTCGCTCCGCGCGGCACGTGCGGCATCCTCGGTGCGTCGGCGCCCGGCACCGAGATCGCGCTCGACGCGGTGCATTTCATGAGCGGCGGCCGGCGCGTGATGGGCATCGTCGAAGGCGAATCGACGCCCGATACGTTCATCCCCACGCTTATCCGCTTGCACGAGCTCGGCATGTTCCCGTTCGATCGCATGGTCAAGTTCTATACGCTCGATCAGATCAACGAAGCGATCGCCGATTCGCTCGAGGGTAGGACGATCAAGCCGATCGTCCGGATGGCGTGATCCAACGAAACCAATGAAACATCCGCCGCGCGATGCACGATCGCGCGGCGGATGTTCTACGTCATCGCTTTCTCCTCTCGCGTCAGCGCCTTCGCTTCAGCGCGGGGCCATCCTCAATGCGCCGTCGAGCCGAATGACTTCGCCATTGAGCGCCGTATTGCCGACGATGTGCAGAGCAAGATCCGCGAATTCCTCGGGCTTGCCGAGCCGCTTCGGAAACGGAATCGACTGCGCGAGCGACTGCTGGGTTTCCTCGGGCAACGCGTAGAGCAGCGGCGTGAGAAAGAGCCCCGGTGCAATCGTCACGACGCGCACGCCGAATTGCGCCAGATCCCGTGCCAGCGGCAACGTCAGCGAAACGAGGCCGCCCTTCGACGCCGCATAGGCCGCCTGCCCGATCTGGCCGTCATAGGCCGCGATCGACGCGGTGCAGACGATCACGCCGCGTTCGCCGTCGGCCAGCGGCTCGGTGCGTGTCATGCGCGCCGCCGCGAGCCGGATGACGTTGAACGTGCCGAGCAGATTGACATTGACGATGCGCGCGAAGTCTTCCTGCGCCATCGCATTGCCGTCGCGGCCCACGAGCCGCTTCGCGCCCCCGATACCGGCGCAGTTGACGAGAACCCGCGCGACACCATGCGCGAGCTCACCCGCATCGAGTGCGGCCGCAACCGACGCCGCATCGGTGATATCGCAGCGAGCCGCCAACGCCGCATCCCGCCCGAACTCTTCCACGAGCGCATGCAATGCGGCTTCGTTGACGTCGAGCAGCGTGACGCGCGCGCCCGCCGCGACCAGTGCGCGCGCCGTCTGTGCGCCGAGCCCCGATGCCGCGCCCGTGACGAGCGCAGCTTGGCCTTTTGCTTCCATCGATTTTCCCCTTTTTGAGCTTGGATCGACCGGCGAATCAAGCGGCCGGCGCGGACGACACACCCGACCCCGTGCCCAGGCCCAGCAGCTTCACCGCGTTGTCCTTCAGCAGCAGCGGATGCACCTCAGGCTTGAATCCCGCCTTCTGAAAGTCTTCGAGCCAGCGATCCGGGCGGATCAACGGAAAGTCCGAAGCGAACAGCATCCTTTCTTTCAACAGCGTATTCGCATACTGGACCAGCTGAGGCGGGAAGTACTTCGGCGACCATCCCGACAAGTCGATATACACGTTCGGCTTGTGCAGACAGATCGAGAGCGCCTCGTCCTGCCAGGGCCAAGAGGGATGTGCAATGACGACCTTCATATCGGGGAAATCAGCCGCCACGTCGTCCAGATGGATCGGCTCCGAGTATTTGAGGCGCAAGCCGCCCCCGCCGGGCATGCCGCTGCCGATGCCCGAATGCCCGCTATGGAAGACAGCCGGCAACCCGTATTCGGCGATCACCTCGTAAAGCGGATACGCCATGCGGTCGTTCGCGTAGAAGCCTTGCACGGTCGGATGAAACTTGAAACCGCGCACGCCGCACTCTTCGATGAGCCGCCTCGCCTCGCGCGCGCCCATCTTGCCTTTGTGCGGATCGATGCTCGCGAAGGCGATCATGATGTCCCGGTTGTTCGCGGCGAACTCGGCGATTTCCTCGTTCGGAATCCGCCGGCGCCCCATCTGGCTTTCCGCATCGACCGTGAACATGACGAAGCCGATCTTGCGCTCGCGGTAGTACTCGATCGTCTCGGGAATCGTCGGGCGCCGCCCCTGGCGCAGCACGGTGCCGAAATACTTGTCGGCGGCATCGTCGAATTCCTTGCCGAACAGGTCGGGCGGCTGACAGCACGACACTTCAGCATGTACGTGCGTATCGATCGCGATCAAATTGTCGATGTCCATACGCTTGCTTCCTTGGTTAGTTTCCCAAATGGACGGACGGCCTAAGGCAAATCCAATCCATGTTGCGCTGCTGCTTAGCGTCGCGGCAGCCATATCCGCATGGTCGCAGCGCCGCGATGTAGCGCGTCGACCACGGCCGCGCGCTGCGTCAGGACGGCACGCTGATTGATCGAACCTTTGTCCGTGATTTCGCCGGTCGCGAGCGAAGGCGGCGGATCGAGCAATGCCGCGCGCGCCACGCGATTCGCACTGCCAGTGCCTTCGGCATAGAGCGTGTCGAGCATCTGCTGAAACGCTTCGATCACGCGTGCATCGGCAAAGATCTGCGCGGCATCGGCTTGCGGCAAGTTTGCCAGCGCCCGGCACGCCGACATATTCGGCACGATCAATACGCCGACCTCGTCCCGGTCTTGGCCTGTGACGACCGCATCGGCCACATAGGGACTGCCCGCGGCGATCACGCGTTGCCGCAACGGACCGACGCTGACCCACGTACCGGTGTTCAGCTTGAAATCTTCAGCCACGCGGCCGTCGAAGACGAACCCGCGGTTCGGATTCGACGGATCGAGCCAGCGCACCGCATCGCCCGAGCGGAAAAACCCTTCCTCGTCGAATGCGTCGCGAGTCTGCTCGGGTGCGCGCCAGTACCCCGGCGTCACGTTCGGGCCGCGGTAACGCACTTCCAACTTGCGGCTCGCACCCTCCCCGATCGGCACGAGCTTCAGCTCGATGCCGGGCAGCGGCACGCCGATCTGGCCCGCGCTCACCTCGGTTTCCGTGATCATCAGCGCGGACGGCGCCGTCTCGGTCATGCCGAGCCCCGTGTTCATCACGATCCGTTCGCCGCAGTGCGCCACCGCGCTGGCATGCAGCCGATCCCAGACGGGCTGCTCGAGCGCCGCGCCCGCGTAGAACTGCATGCGCAACCTCGCATAGAAACGCTCGCGCAGCGCGGCATCGGCCTCGAGCGCGCGTGCGATTTCCTCCCAGCCCTTCGGCACATTGAAATAGACCGTCGGCGAGATCTCGCGCAAGTTCGCGAGCGTCGTCGCGATACCGTCGGCCGTGGGCTTACCGTCGTCGAGATACAGCGTGCCCCCATGAAACAGCGTGAGCCCGAAGTTCTGATTGCCGCCGAACGTGTGGTGCCAAGGAAGCCAATCGAGGAAAACAGGCGGTGCTTCCGCAAGGAATGGCCACGCGGCCGTCTCCATCGCGAGATTGCTGGACCACATGCGGTTCGTGTTGACGACACCCTTCGGCATCTTCGTCGAACCGGACGTGAAAAGGAATTTCACGATCGTCTCGCCGCTCGTCGTCGCGCGCGCTCGGTCGATCGCGGCCGTCGCCGGGGTCTCGAGCAGCGCTGCGAGCGTCGTGCATGGACGCCCCGCCGGCGCACCTTCGGCGACCGCGATCTCGACGTCTGCCGGCACGGCCGCGGCGATCGCCGCGGCAAAGCGCATCCCGTCGTCCGCGAAAACGAGCCCCGGCGTGACGAGCGAAATGATGTGATGCAGCTTGCCGAAGCTCTTGTCGAGCAGCGAATAAGCGGGCGAGATCGGCGCATACGGCACGCCCGCGCATAGGCAGCCCAGTGCCACCAGGGCATGCTCGATCGAGTTGCCCGACAAAATCGCCACCGGCCGCTCGGCGTCGAGCCCCCGGGCGAGCAGCGCCTCGCCGATGCCGCGCGCGGCCGCAGCCGCCCGAGCGTAGGTCAAGTGCTGCCACTGCCCATCCGCACCGCGGCGAGCGATGAACGTGCGATCGGGAGCAGCGGCCGCGTGCTCGAACAGCCGATCGATCACGCGCTCGGGATAGGCGGTAAGCGGCGTGGTCGACCGCACGCGCAAGACGCCGTCGCGGCTTTCCGTCACTTCGAGCGGGCCGACGCCGAACTGCACGCGCCGATAAGGGTGAGTTGTCATCGAATGTCTCCTTCCATTCCGTTCGCGACTACGATTCTTCCGATCGTCCGTCGAGCAGGTCTTGTTTTCGCCGCGCGGTGCCGCACCACACCCCACCGCGCCGCGTGCTCGCGCACGGATCTATTTCGGCCACACCTTGGCGGACCGATGTTCGAGAAACGCGGCCAGGCGGTCTTGGGTCTGCGGATCGCTGAGCGCAACCGACGCCATCAGCGATTCGGTCAAGAGGCCGTCCTGGATCGATTGATCGGCAATGCGCGGCAGCACTTGCGTGACGGCGTAGTTCGTCGTTGGAGAATTCTGTGCGATGCGTTGTGCCAATTCGCGGGCCTTGGCGAGCCCCTCTCCCTCCCCGACGAGGTATTGCGCGATACCGGCGTCGTAGCCCTCGCGCGCGTCATAGACACGCCCCGTCAACATCATGTCTGTCATGCGCGCGACGCCGATGAGCCGCGACACGCGCACCGATGCCCCGCCGCCGACGAACAAGCCGCGGCTGCCCTCGGGCAGCGCAAAGAACGAGGACGCTTCGGCCACCCGAACGTGGCAGGCCGATGCGAGCTCGAGACCGCCGCCGATCGTCGCGCCCTTCAAGACGGCGACGACGGGCGCCTTCCCGAATTGGATCTGCTCGAACGCCGCATGCCACATGCGCGAGTGGTGCATCGCCTCGACCGTGCCGCGCTCGCGCATTTCGGAAAGATCGAGGCCGGCACAGAAGTGCTCGCCCTCTGCATGCAGGACGATGGCGCGCACCGTGTCCGGCATCGTTTCGAAAGCCCGGCGCAACTCCGCGACGAGCGGATCGCTGATCGCGTTGCGTTTGGCAGGCCGGTTCAGGCAAACGAATGCCAGAGCATCGGCATGCTCGACTTTCAGGAATTCGTAGGAAGGTTGCGTCATATCCACCACCAAACAGTCATTCGTTTTCGATGGAAATAGTTATAACACATAACTAGATGACGGCGCAAACGATCTAGGAAGGTCGTTGCGAGCGCCATGTCGGCGCGGAATGGCATGTTAAGATTGAAGCGCCTTTTCACGCACGTTCCGATCACTCTCCCCCACGCTTATGTCTTTGATGCTGCCCTCTTCCGGCGACGACGCGAGCGAGCGGGCGGATCAATCCGCCTTGCTCGATCTCGTCGGCTACAACATCCGGCGCGCCTATCTCGTGATTCAGGCGTTGTTCGACAAGGAGATGGAAAAGCACGACTTACGGCAGGCCGAATTTTCGGTGCTGTCCATCGTGCGGGGCAACCCCGGCATCAATCAGCGTGCGCTCGCCGAAGCGCTCGCCGTCGCGCCGCCGAACCTGGCCACGCTGCTCGATCGGCTCGAGGCGCGGGGCTTGCTGGCACGCCAACGCAGCACCGAGGACAAACGGGTGCAGCACGTCGAGTTGACCACGCAGGGGGTGCGGCACTACGGCCGCGCGCTGAAGGCCGCGGCGCTGGCCGACGCCGAGGCGCTCGAGCGCCTGAGCGAAGCCGAGCGCGAGCAATTGAAGGCGCTGCTGCGCAAGATTTTCGTGGAGTGAGGCGCAAGCGCGCCATGAATGCGGCGCTGGGGGACACCCGCCTCGCCGCCCGAAGGCAGCGAGGCGTGAGCGCGAGGTTGGCGAGGTTCGCCGGATTCAGAACCGCGTCTGCAAACCGATGCGGCCGATGAATTGCGAAGGGCTGCTCGACGCGACCATGACGTCGTTCACCTGTGCGTTGGCACCGGCATTGGCCCGCTGATAAACCGCCGCGACATAGACGTTCGTGCGCTTCGAGAAGTTGTACTGCACTTCGGCCGTCAATTGATGAGCGTGATTGTTGTTCACGATCTGATTGCCCTTCATATACGAGTAGACGCCGCTCACGAGCCATGGGCTATTGAACGAATAGGCCGCGCCGACCTCGGCCTGCCACACGCCGGCGCCGTTCAGTTCGTTGCGCACGGTCGTGAACAGCGCCGTCGTCACCAATCGGCCGATATGGTAATGCGCGCCGACACCCCAGTTGCGCACGCTGTCCTGCACACCGCCGACATTCGTCTTGACGAGCGTGTAGGCGGCATTCGCACCGAACGGTCCGTTGACGTAATTGAGCCCGAAGCTTTGGGCGTTGCTCGCGCCGATCGAGCCGGCCACGTTGCCGAAGCCGTACATCGCCCCTGCGGAGAAGCCGCCTATCGTCGGACTCAAATACTTGACGGAGTTCTGCACGCGCTCGCCCGCCATCCGGTCCCAGTCGAACGCGCCCGTCGGGTTGTTGGGCAACGCCAGCCCGGCAAATGGGCCATTGCGGAAATCATAGACGCCCTGCGCATAGAACGCGGCGTCGTTGAGACCAAAAAACAGCGAATCGACCATGAAGTCGTACTGGTTGCCGAGCGTCAAACGGCCCCATTGCCGATCGTCGAGCCCGACATAAGCGTTGCGTCCGAACAGGCTCTGGCCGGGCATGAACGAACCCGATCCCAGTTGAAATTGGTTCGTCAAATCGAACACGGCCTTGAGACCGCCACCGAGATCCTCCTTGCCGTCGATCTTCAGCAGGTTGGGCACTTCGATGCCGTCGTCGAATTTGACGATGCTTTTACCGCCGTAATTGCTGATGTAGGACACTCCGCCATCGATCAACCCGCTCAACGTCACGCTGCTCTGGGCAAACGCGTGCGATGCGAACAGCGTGCCGGCCGCCGCCAAAACTGCTTTGCGCTTCATCGAAAACTCTCCTTGCCTGATCTGAGTGTTCCCCGCGGTCGTCGCCACGGGCTTGGTATGAATCTCGAATCGATCTCTAACGAATCACCGAAGCATCGCTTCCAGTGGCGTCACGCGGCATCGCGTGACGCCGCGAACGCGTCGCCCGCAGCGGCCGCGCGCTTGCGCGGCGCCGTCTCGACGAGGAACAGCGCTACGACGGCACCGCCCGCCAGCCCTGCCAGTGCGAACTCGAGCGTCGCCGGCAAGCCGAAGCGCTGCGCGATGAAACCGGCGATGAACGGCGCGAGCCCCCCGCCGAAGATCTCGCCCGTGCCCGATACGAATCCGACCGACGACGCGACGAGACCCAGCGGCGCGGCTTCGGTGGCGATCGGCCCGCTCAGCAAGCCGAGCAAACCCAAAGCGAACACGGAGATGCCGAACAGCAGTGCAAACAGCAGTTGCGGGTTGGCTCCCGTGCGGGAGAACACATAGAGCAAGATGGCCGCGCCGACGAAAGCGATGACCGCTGCCGCACGCCGCCCGATGAAATCCGATACGCCCGCCACGCCGAACGAACCGACGAAGCCGCCGAAGCCGATCGCCGACACGACGAAGCCCATGCTTTGCGTGTCCAAATGGAGCACTTCGACGAGATAAGTCGGAACCATCGCACTGACGACGAAGATGCCGGCCATCGCACACAGAATCGCGAGCGTCGCGAGCAGGACGTTGCGGCTGCGGAACAAGTCGGACCACTTTGCCTTCGCATGCACGAAGTCGGGATGCGGGAGCTCGTTTCGCGGGTGCTCGCGCAGCATCGTTGCGATCAATACGGCCACGATCAGTCCCGGCACGGCCGAAATCATGAAGACCCAATGCCAGGACGGCACGACGCGCAGCAACTGCGTCGCGATGATCGGAGCGAAGCCGAGGCCGAGCAGCGAAAACATGCTGAGCTGCAGCCCTTGATTGAAGCCGCGCCGCGAAGGCAGCGAAGCCTCGCCCGTGGCCGCGACGCTGGCCGGCGTGAAGGCCCCCTCCGCCACGCCCATGACGGCGCGGATCAGCATGAGGCTGCCGAAGCTGGCCGCGAGCCCGGACAGGCTTGAAAGCAAAGAGAAAGCGACCATCGTGACGACGAGCATCTTCTTGCGGCCAATGCGGTCCGACACGGGGCCCATCGCGATCGCCCAGACGCCCCAGGCGACACTGAGAATGCCGATTAGGCTGCCGAGCTGCTGAAAATCGAGCCCGAGGTCGCGCATCATGTGGGGGAACAGCGGCGCCACGATCCAGCGGTCGAGGCCGACGAGACCGAAGCCGAGCCCAAGCAAGATCAGCGTCTTGCGCTCGTAGGCGGTGTCGTGCTGCAAAGGGTCGTTCATGTCTGCGTCTCCGATTGTTGTCGCGTTCGATATAGTTATTTTCAATATTCGTTATGAAGCATAACGTTTACGCGAGCAATTGCAAGTACGCGAAACTAGGGGAAAACGCGGAAAAGGCGGCGTGCGCCATCCATCGGGAATGGCGGCCGCCGCCAGGCGAGGGGCCGACGAGCGGAAGTGCCGCTGTGGCCGTCAGCGAGGATGCGATAAGGAAATCGCGCGGCGCGGCAAGGCGCCGTTCAACCGCGTTTGCGAAAGAGGTTCGGCGTGCCGCCCGTCAACCGCTTGAAGAACCGCGTGAAGTAGGCAGGTTCGGAAAACCCGAGCAAATCGGCGATCTGGCTGACGTTGAGCGTCGTATAGATGAGATTGCGCTTCGCCTCGAGCAGCAATCGCTGATGAACGATCGACAGCGCGTTCTGCCCCACGAGACGCTGGCACACGGCGTTCAGATGCACGGCCGTGATGCCGAGTTGCGCCGCATAGTCGGCGATGGACAGATGCTCGCGATAGTGTTTCTCGACGAGCTTGGAAAAGGCCTGCAGATGGGATTGGCCCCGGTCGCGCCGCTCGCCGGCGCTGGCCTCCCGCGCTTGTTGCCGGGCTACCCACACCACGAGCGCGCTGACGAGCGATCGGAGCAGCAGATCGCGCGACGGCGCCGGCGTGGCGTATTCACGATCGATCGTCCTGCAAAGGGTATCCAGATAACCGCGATCCTTGCCGGCCGGATGGCATGCCGGATAGTGGAGGATCGGATGCCGGGCGTCGATCTGCTCCTGCAGCCATCCGACGAGCGGCGCGGCGAGCGTGACGACGAAGCCGTCGACGTCGTGGCTGAAACGAAAGCCGTGCACGCATAGGGGCGGCACGACCTGAATCGACGGCCGGGCAATCTCCGTATGCTCGCCCTCGATGTTGACGACCGCCGATCCTTTCTGCAGATACAGAATCTGAGCGAGGTCCGCATGCCGATGCTCGCGGATCTCCCAGTCGTGCAGACTGCTGCGCGCCGGGATCGATTCGCAGTGCAGCAGATCGGGCGTATGCCATTCATGCCCTTCTCCGTACAGCTTGAAGACGGGGATGTCCTTGAGCGGCGAATGATCCATATGCGGCCTCGTCCTCCCTTCGCGCCCTGCTACCGAGCCGAAGGCGAATCTGGCGATCTTTGAAAAGTCCTATTCTATTGCAAAAATGTGCCTTCTCTCCTGGAGGCGAACGTCGAAAAATACAAGGAAACGACGACACGTCGCCATAGGAGACACTGCCATGAAAACCCGAGTCGCGATCATCGGCGCCGGACCGTCCGGCCTACTGCTCGGCCAACTGCTGCAACGAGCGGGCATCGACAACGTCGTGCTGGAACGGCAAACGGGCGACTACGTGCTGGGGCGAATCCGGGCCGGTGTGCTCGAGCAAGGCACGGCCGATCTCATGCGCGAAGCTGGCGTCGGCGCACGGATGGATGCGGAGGGGCTCGTGCACGAAGGCGTCGAGTTCGCTTTCCACGGCCGGCGTGACCGCATCGATCTCAAGGCATTGACGGGCGGTTCCACCGTCATCGTCTACGGCCAGACCGAAGTGACGCGCGACCTCATGGCGGCCCGCGAAGCAAGCGGCGGCACGACCGTCTATGAAGCCGGCAACGTTCAATTGCACGACGTCGAAAGCAACACGCCCTACGTGACGTTCGAGAAGGACGGCGAGACGGTGACGCTCGAATGCGACTTCATCGCCGGCTGCGATGGTTTTCACGGGGTGTCGCGCAAGACGATACCCGTCGATCGCCTCACGCAATACGAGCGCGTGTTTCCGTTCGGGTGGCTCGGGCTGCTCTCCGATACGCCGCCCGTCAACCATGAACTGATCTATGCGAACCATCCGCGCGGCTTTGCGTTGTGCAGCCAGCGTTCGACCACGCGCAGCCGCTATTATCTGCAGGTGCCGCTGACGGAGAAAGCCGAGAATTGGTCGGACGAGCGCTTTTGGAACGAATTGAAAGCGCGCTTGCCGAACGACGTAGCCGATGCGCTCGTGACGGGCGATTCACTCGAAAAGAGCGTGGCGCCGCTGCGCAGCTACGTGGTCGAGCCGATGCAATGCGGCCGGCTGTTTCTCGTCGGCGACGCCGCGCACATCGTCCCTCCGACCGGCGCCAAAGGGCTCAATCTCGCGGCGAGCGACGTCGGCGCGCTGTATCGGATCCTGCGCGGCGTCTATGAGAACGGCCGCACCGATTGGATCGAAAAGTATTCGTCGATCGCGCTGCGACGCGTTTGGAAAGCCGTCCGCTTCTCGTGGTTCATGACGAACCTGCTTCACGAATTTCCCGATCGCGACGGCTTCGACAAGCAGATGCAGCGCGTCGATTATGAGTACTACACGAGTTCCAACGCTGGGTTGAAAACGATCGCCGAGAATTATGTGGGGCTGCCGCACGAGGCGATCGAATGAGACGCGGAGATCGCCGCGGATCCCCCCCGGACTGACGGTAGAGGAGGCCTCTGCCTCGTTTCGGCAGATCCCGCTAAATCTCCGTTTCCGTGCGGCCATCGCCGAACGTATCGATACCCGCTTCCGGCCGCCCATCGTGCGACAACACAGCGGCGAACCACCAACTGCTTTCGAATTGCGCCATGGTGATCATGATCAACATCGTGAGCGGCGTCGCGAGCAGCGCGCCCCAAACGCCCCATAGCAGCGTCCAGATACCGAGCGCAAGCAGCCCGGCTATGGCATCGATGTTCTGACCTTTGGCCTGCAGGTTCGGGAGGACGAGGTTATGAGCCACGATGAAAATCGCTTCGATGGAAGCGAAGAGACCGATAGCATGCCACGCCGTCGGAAATTGCGCGAAGGCGAACAGCGCAGGCAACGCGCTCGCGACCAGCGGGCCGATCACGGGAATGAACGCGAGGATGAAAGCCGTCGCGCCCCAGAACGCCGTCCCTTTCACCCCGAACGAGTAGCACGCTCCGGTAACGGCAAGCGCGATCGTGCTGTTGACCGCCAACTGCACGTTCATGTAGCTGAGGATGCTGTCCGTCATGTGAATGATGATCGCGCGTTGCCTCGCCGCACGCGCCGCATGGCGGGCGAGAATCTCGAGCTTCGGATTGTCCTGCGCACTCGGCACGGCCAGCATGAACGTCGCAATCAGCAGCGTGAGCAATATGATCTCGACCGGTTCATGAATGCGTGACGCCAGCCACTGAACGAGCGCCGGCGCATCGATGTGATTGATCGCCGAACTGAAGAACCGGGCGCCTCTCATGCCCGTGGCGTGCGCGATTCGCTGAGACTGCGCGTCGAGCCGCGAAACGATGGCCGGTACTTGATGGATCACCGAGCCGACGCCCTCCGCGAGGACGTAACAGATCACGACGATTACCGCCACCATCAGGGCGCCCGTTCCCATCCGCACCAACCACAGCGGTGCACGGGGCAGCATCCGCGAAGTGGACCGCACCACGGCATCGCCCCATATTCGCAGCAGCGCTGCGAGAAAGAACGGCACGAGTACGGGTTGGAGAAAGTGCACGAGCGCCATGCCGGCCGCGATGCCCGTAACGGTTGCGGCCACCGAGGACGGTGAAGTTGAATGAGCCATTGTCGGGAGAGCTTTTGCGTCGCTGCGATCATACCGCGACGGCAGCAGCTCTGCCTTCAGCAACGCTCCATGGCGTTCCCATGGCGAGTTCGCTCGTTCCGATCGGCAACCCGCCTACCCGACTCATGCTGCGGTTGACGTCATTGCACTTCGAGGAGCGCGTGCCGGACCAACTCGTCGATCGTACCGTCGTGCCGGAATCCTGCTGCCACCGCACGATGGTCGATCAGCGGCGGTTGCCGGCCGAAGCGCTGTTCGATCCGATCCACCGGTGCGTAGGCAATCTCGAACGCGCCAAAGCGCCGTACGAGCGCATCGACGATTTCTCCCACTGACAAATGCAAAACCGGCGGCGTCCAAACCCGGCTCGCATGCCAGCCATCCGAGCGCAAACGCGCGGCGTGAAGCAGATTGTCGACACAACACGTCCGCGACATCCACCATGCGGTTGCCGCTGGGGAGACTGGGCACGTATAGGCATCGCCTCGCTGCGCCACGCGAAAGATCTGGCTCATGAAAGCAGAGCCATGCCCCGAGGACAACTCGGGGCGCGCCACGATTCCCGGTAGACGCAACGAAACGCCGTCGAGCTTGCCGCGCCGCGTCCAATCGGCCAGAACCAGTTCGCCGATCAGCTTATGCGTGCCGTAGCTGATGGCAGGGCATGCCGCCGTGTGCTCGTCCATCGTCTCGGGCAGCGCGTCTCCATACACCGCAACGCTGCTCGCATAAACGACGCGCGCAACGTGTCCCCGCGCCGTCGCCTGCTCGGCGATTCGCTCGAACAGCGCCAACATGCCCCACAAATTCGCTCGATCACCTTCGGTAGGCTGAGCTTGCGCTTGCGCGCCGGGCATGCTGGCCAAATGAAAGACGACGTCGACGGGTCGCGACAGCAACGGTTCGAGAATCTCCGGACGACTGAAATCGGCGGCAAGCTCAGTGACGCGGACATCGCGGTGCGAGCCTTCCGATCGCCGCCCAATCGCTGGCCGCCCCGCGAATTGACGATCGACCAACAACAGCTCCGACACGTCGCCGGCCTGCGCGATCCCGTCGTGCAGCAACCGCTCGACGAGCGCCGTTCCGACGAAGCCGGCGGCCCCAGTCACCAGGACTCTCATGCCGTCGGCTCCTCGCTGCGAGGAGCCGGCGCCCGCACGACCCGCTGATCGATCGTGCCGAACGGCGCGTCTCCCTCGTCATCGCGAGCGGTCATCCTCACTCGGTCGCCGAAGCGCATGAAGCGCGTGCGCGCGCCGCCTTCGTCGATCATCTCGATCACGCGCCGCTCGGCGATGCATGCCGAGCCTGCGTCGCGACTTGCGTTGGACACGGTGCCCGAGCCGACGATCGTCCCGGCCGACAAGTTGCGCGTGCGCGCCGCGTGGGCAATGAGCTCCCCGAAGCCGAAATTCATTTCTCGCCCATGCGGGTGGCCGAACCAGCTGTCGTTCCACTCGACGTGAAGGCTCAAATGGACACGTCCGTCGCGCCAATGCTCGCCAAGTTCATCGGGGGTGATCGCGACCGCCGCGAAACTCGTGGAAGGCTTGGCCTGCAGGAAGCCGAAGCCGGTTTTCATTTCGCGCGAGCCGAACGCGCGCAGGCTCCAGTCGTTGAGCTGCACGATCAGGCGAATACGTGCAAGCGCATCCCCCGCCGATACGCCCATCGGCACGCGCCCGACGACGACGCCGAATTCCCCTTCGAAATCGATGCCGTCCGTCTCGTCGGGCAACGGCACGTCGCTGGCCGGGCCGAGGAAATCGTCGCTCGCGCCTTGATACATGACTGGCACCGTGTCGAAGTCGGGAATCGGAGGCGTGTCGAACGCCTGCTCCATCAAGCGCCCATGATTGAGAAACGCGGACGCGTCGCACCACTGGGGGCTACGCGGCAACGGAGCGCAGCACGCGGAAGGATCGAAAACATGCGCCTCGGGCACCGTCCCGGCGTTCAGGGCGTCGTAGCGCGCTTGCAGCCTCGGTGCGACGTCATCCCAGCGCTCGAGCGCATCGAGCAAACTGCTCGCGATCGGCTCGGCCTCGACGGCCCGGCGAAGATCGCGCGAGACGAGCAGCAGGCGGCCTGCGGTACCCGCGTCGCGCAGCGTAGCGAATTTCATCGTGCATCCCCGCGTGTCGATGCCGCAAACGCAGCGGCGATTGCCGGATCGTAGAGCCCGTCGATCAGGACGAACAGCATGCGGCACGGGCGCCCCGAGCGATTCGCCCAGGCATGGTCGGTCCCGCGCTGAATCACCACGCTGCCGGGTGCGAGCGCAACTTCCGTGTCGTCGAGAATCAACGTCATCTCGCCTTCGATCACGACGCCGTAGTCGATCGACTCGGTACGATGCATCAGCGGATGCGGCGAATCGGCTTTCACCGTCGATGCTTTGGCATCGCCGACCTCGCTGAAAGCCGCATGCATGCTCTCGGCACCGTGAGCGAGAAATTCCGGCGTATCGGGCGGGATATCGACGAAACGGATGCGCGTGCCCCCGTTCGGCGGCGGCAACGTCAGCGGGCCGATCGTCGGATCGGCGCCATTGTTCACGGCGGCGGGGCTTTCCGACGTACTCCACACTTCGTGAAAGACCGTTCCGGGAATCGCGGCGATCTCCACCACGGTCGGCAGCGGCCCATCGGATGCGACGACCGCCCGTCCGCTGGCATCATGGCCGGTCACGATGCGGCGAATCGGAGCAAAGCTCATGCGGCTGCCTCCTGCCCTCGAACGAGGCCGGCCTTCGGCGACGGTTCCGCCACATCGTCGAAGATTGCGACCGCACGCGTCCAGCCCGCCGAAGCGCCGCGGATCTTATGAGGAAAGCAACTGATCATGAAACCCGTCGGCGGCAGCGCTTCGAGGTTGTGCAATTTCTCGAGATGGCAATAACCGATGTCGCGTCCCGCCTTGTGCCCTTCCCATATCAGCGATGTATCGCCGGTCTCGGCAATCTTCTTCGCCGTATACGAGAACGGCGCATCCCAGCTCCAGGCGTCGGTGCCGGTCAGGCGCACACCGCGCTCGAGCAGATACATGGTCGCCTCGTAGCCCATGCCGCAGCCCGCGTTCAGATAGTCGCCATGCCCGTAGCGCGAGCCGGCCCGAGTATTGACGACGACGATGTCGAGCGGCTGCAACGCATGGCCGATGCGATTCAGCTCGGCATCGACGTCGGCCGCGGTGGCAACGTAACCGTCCGGAAAACGCCGGAAATCGAGCTTTACGCCCGGCTGAAAGCACCATTCGAGCGGCACCTGATCGATCGTGATGGAGGGCCGCGCCTCGCCTAGGCTTGCATCCATCGTCGAGTGGAAGTGCCAAGGCGCGTCGAGGTGCGTGCCGCTATGGGTCGTCAGCGTGACCCATTCGGCGGCTGCCGCCTCGCCGTCCGGATAGTCCTCGGGCTTCGTGCCCGGCAGCATCGCCATGAATTCGGGCAGCGTGTCGCCATGCTTTTGATACGTGATTTTCGGCGCGAGCGGCGGCGGATCGGAAAGAACATCGTTCTCGAGATAAATCGAGAGATCGACGAAACGGCGATTCGGTTTCAAGCTTGGGCTCCTGAGGAAGACGGACGGCGTTCGAGGCGTGACAAGCAGAACACGGCTGCGGCGGCGATCAGCACGGCGACGATCCCAAGGCTGCCGTAGCCGGACTGCTTGACGAGCGTGCCGCCGAGCACGGGACCGATCGCTGCACCCGTCATCAGCATCGCCGGCGTTGCAGCGACCGCGCGGCCGGTGCGGTCGATGCGAGCCAACATCCCGAACGCGAACGTATGGGTGAAGATCATGACTGCTACGAAGACCGATACGGCGGCCGCATACGGTGCAAAGGTCGAGCTTTGCGTGATGACGAGTGCAAGCACCGCCTGAACGACGGGCCCCGCCCGGACGACCCTGCGGCCCGGAATCCGCGTTTCGAGCAGGCCCGCGACGGGGGCGGGAAACAGGTTGACGAAGCCGAGCGCGATCAGCGTTGCGGTCACCGCATTGAAGCCGAAGCCGCGGTCCAGGCCGATGCGCTGGACGAAGCTGAACAGCATCGCTTGCGTGAGTGCCATGCAGCCGACGCCCGCCATGCCGAACCAAACGGCACGCTCGAAACGAGGCTCGGCAGCCGCCGCGGCATGGGTTTGCGCTCGCGGCGACGGAAAGGCACATGCCGATGCGATCGCCGCGACGCCCATGACGGCCGCGAAGACACGGAACAGCGTCGGGCCGCCATGCGCCGCGATGAGGCCCGGCGTGGCGCCGAGAAATGCGATCGCGAAGATGCCCAGCGCGAGGCCGGCGATGGCGAACAAGCGATGCGGATTGCGGCTGCGTCCGATCACGCCGTGCGTGAAGCTCAGGCTGCACCCGACAGCAAAGCCTGCAACGGCATGCAAGACCGCCATCACGGGATAACGGTCGATCGACACCATGCCGAAAAACGAAAGCATCGCGACGCAAAAGCCAATCGTCACCATCACACGCGCCGGCAAGTGATTCAGGCGCGGCGAGAAGAACACGCT
Source organism: Trinickia sp. (assembly GCF_051953955.1). Lineage (GTDB taxonomy): Bacteria > Pseudomonadota > Gammaproteobacteria > Burkholderiales > Burkholderiaceae > Trinickia. The sequence goes on from NZ_JBQCIF010000079.1 coordinate 128,018, forward strand.
GCTCGCGACGGCGGCGGCGAGAAACAGCGTAGCGAGCAAGCCGGCTTGTTGCGGATCGAACCGATAGGAGCCGATCAGCGTGCCGACCCAAACCGGCAAAGCCACGATATCGACCATGCCCGCGCAATGCGCGAACATCAACGCACCGGTACCGAGGGCTCCGAGCGGGGCGGCGGCGTCCGATGCGACCGGTAAATCGGCAGGCGTCGAGGTGGTGGGAGAAAGATTCGATTCCATCGTGCCTCCGTTCGGTCAGATCGGCTGCACGAGGCACATGAGCGTCTCGTGCATGATGCGAGTGTGTTCCGCCTTGTCGCCGCCGGCGATTTCGATTTCTCCGAGACGGCCGGAGTTTTCCACCACCATGCGGCAGCGCTCCCAGCGACGCGCCTGGAATGCCTGCAATGCGCTCGCCACCGTCGCTTGCCGCCCCAACTCCTCGGCAAGCACGATCGCATCTTCGAGGCCAATGCCCGCGCCCGCCGCCATATGCGGCGTGGTCGCATGCACCGCATCGCCGACGAGCACCACGCTCGCGTCGAACCACGGCTCCGGCAGCAGCAAGCTTTCGAGGGGGCGATAGTTGCACTGCGAATGCGGCCCGAGCTGCGCGCGAATGGACTGCAACAGCGGCACGCTGAACGGCGCCAAGAGATCCGCCAGCATGCGCGGCCACGCAGCGGGGTCGATGTGCTCGTTCGTCGGCCGGTCCTCGGTGACGAAGAGATACATCTCTTCTTGCGAGACCGGATTGACGCCGGCCTTGACCTTCGGCCCCAGCCACATGGTGGCGCAGACGATGTCCGCGGGCCGCGGCACCACGGCGCGCCATACGCCTTGCCCCGTGTAACGCGGCTTCGGCGCGTCGGGGAAGACGGCTTGGCGCACTTTCGAATAGAGGCCGTCGGCACCGACCACGAGGCCGTAGCTGCCCTGCGTGCCGTCCGTGAACGACACGCGCACTCGATCGTCGTCCTGCTCGATCCGCGCGAACGTGCAGCCGAGCCGCACGCGCACGCCGGCCGCACGCGTGGCCCTGGCGAGAATCTCCGCCAGCACGGGACGCATGATCGCGCCGCCTCCCGGCACATCGTCGCCCGCCACGCGCGGCGTCGGCAGCGTGCCGATCGGATGGCCGCCCGCGGTGAACAGGTTGACGCCGTCGCCACCATGCCCGCGCTCGAAGAAGGCGTCGAGCACGCCGATCGTGCCCAGCGCGCGCAGCGTCGGGCCGCCGATGCTGATGCCCGCGCCGTACGAGCGCCAGCCGGGGTCGATCTCGACGAGATCGACCGTGAGGCCGAGCTTCGCGCACTGGATCGCCGTCGCCATGCCGGAGAAACCTCCGCCGATGACGAGGACGCGTTGAAGAGGGGCGGTCATTGGGTGTCTCCTTCTTACATCCGGTTCTGTTCTGGTTTTGCTTCTGCTGCTGGCGTTGCTTCTGGTGTACGTGTTTCGTGCTCGTCACGAGATCAGCATGACGTCGCCGCTGCTCGTGACTTCGATCTCGACAGGTTCGAGATGCCGGCCGAGGCAAGGCCCGAGCAGGCATTCGCCGCTCGCGATATCGAACTGCGCGCCGTGCGCGTGGCAAACGATGCGAGTGCCATCGCCGTTCAGATAGGCGTGCCTGCGCCAAGCCATCGGCGTATCGCCGAAGTGCGGGCATGCATCGCGATACGCGCGCAGCTCGGCGCCGCGGCGCACGACGAACAACGTGTCGCGACCCGTTCCGTCGGGATCGAAGCCTCGCGCGCCGGGATCGGGTAGATCGTCGATCCGCGCGAGGCGAATCGGAGGGGCTGGCCTCGACATCGTCGTGTCTCGCTCGTGCGCTATCGATCCGCCTCGGACATGGCCGGCGGCGGACCGCCGGGCGCCCATTTCTCGCGGTGCTGAAACAGGAACAGCTGCGACGCGTCGGCGCCCATCGGCGCCTCGCGCGCAGTCCACTGCGCGTCGTGCAAATCCATGTCCGCGTCGTACTCGACGTGACAGCCGAGCGGACTGTTGAAGTACCAGAACCAGTTCGAGCCGAAACGATGACGCCCGGGCCCCCAGAACGACTGATAGCCCTTCTCGACGAAGCGCGTGCCGGCTTGCAGGACTTCGGTGGGTCCGCCCATATGAAACGTGAAGTGCTCGCATCCCTTCATGAACGGCGGCGTCTGGATCATGAACAGCGTGTGATGATCGAGCGTGCCGGCGGGCTGCAGGAAGGGTCCGACGCCCTCGAAGCGGTCCGTGCAGCGAAACCCGAGGCGCTCGACATAGAACGCTTCGGCCTTGGCGGCATCGGGCACGAAGTAGACGACGTGCGAAAGCGTGCGCGGAATGAGCGGCGCATCGTCTCGCACCGCCACGACGTTCGGCGCGCGCTGTGCAGGCGCACCCGGCGCATTGACGGGCTCGGCCGGTAGGGACAGCGGGCGGCGGGTGGTTACTTGGAAACCGATTGCAAAACCCATGTCGTCGACCGATTCGATCGAGCCGTCGGCGAGCGTGAACACCTCGCGATCTCGGTGCAGTTCCTCGGCGATCGCATCGAGCGTCGCCGCATCGGCCACGCCATAGATCGTCTTGCGCAGCATGCTCGCCGTGCCGAGCGCGGGCGGCAAGCCAGGATCGTCACGGTGCGCGATATCGATGCCGGTGCCGTCGAGCGCCTCGAAACGGCCGCCGGTGTGGTCGCAGCGAGCGGGCTGCAGGCCGTAATCGATCAGATATTGGTTGCAGGCGGCGATGTCGTCCACGCCGAAGACGAGCCTATCGGGTCCGATGATGTTCATGAGATGCGCGTGCTTGTGCTTGGAGAAAGTAGGTCGTTCAGAGCGCCGTGTGTCCGCCGAGTGTTTCGGCGACCCAATCGGCGATGAAATGCCCTGCGTTGATCGAATTGTCGAAGCTCGAGTGCTGCACGCCGCCTTCGCGCTCGGTGAAGATCTTCAGTTCGCGTTTCGGGCTGTTCACGAGTTGCTCGTAGGTGCGATGCGCCCAGGCAACCGGGATCTGCGAATCCTTCGACCCGTGCGTCACGAGGAAGGGCACTTTGATACGGTCGAGCACGCCGTCGAGATGCACGTCTTCGGCAATGCGCATGAAGTCGTCGACGTCTTTCGCGCCCCACACCCAGCAAACGTGCTTCCAGTAGTGCGGCACTGGGAAATTTCCCTCGCGTTGCAAGCGCTTTTTCTGCACGTCGCGCCAGTCGTGATTGGCGCCCCACACGACGCCGCAAGCAAAGCGCGGCTCGAAGGCCACCGCTCGCGGGCAGTAGTAGCCGCCGAGCGACACGCCCTCCATGCCGATTCGCTTCGGGTCTATGTCATCGCGGCTCTCGAGCCAATCGACGATTCGGCTCGCCCAGATCTCTGCGTTGTAGACGGCATGCATGCCGTGCAGACGCAGCGCTTCGCCGGTACCGGGCTGATCGACGATCAGCGAGGACACGCCGCGCGCCGCGAGCCACGCCGGCAGGCCCACGAGGTATTTCATTTCCTTGGTCGAGTCGAGTCCGTTCACTTGCACGAGCAGCGGGCCCGGCTCGCCCGCATGTTTCGCCTTTACGAAGAGACCGGACAAATGCTTGTCGCCGTATGGAATGGCGACACGTTCGCATCGCTCGCCTTTCAGTGCAATGCCTGCGTCGAACGTATCGAGCGAGCGGCGATAAAGGTCGATGCGGCCCGGCGCATCGTGCGCGAGCATGCGCTCGGCCGTAATCAGATAAATGGCTGCCCGCTTGTACTTCTCGCCCGCCGACAGCAGCCGCCCCCGCCCTTCGTCTTCACGCGCGAGCTCGCAAAGCCGATCGGCCGTTTGGACCCAAGCCTCGCGAAACGCTCGCGTGCCGTCCGCGTCCGGTTGCTTCGCCGCCTCTTGCAGCGGCCGGCACATGTCCTCTATCTCGCCGATGCGAGCGCCCATTTCGATGGCGAGGTTGACGGACAGGTCCCAAACGTAATTGGTAGGAAAGTAGCGAAACATGGCGGATTGTCTTCGTTGAAATTGCGGTGTCCCAGGAGCGGCGCTTGTTTTTCCCTATCAAACGATGTCGTTTTCGCTCGTGCGGGGCCGCCGATGCTCAGCCCTTGCGCCCGAAGCCCGGCCACAGCGGAATGGCAATGTTCAGCCAAACGCTGCTGCTCTTTGCCGTATTTGCGGCATAAAGGCCTTGCTGATAGTTCAGATTGACGTTCCAGCTTCGGGCGTCGTAGACCACCGACGGACCGATGCCGAAGGTGCGCATGCGGTTACCCACGCTCACGCCGTTGGCCTTGTCGTCGCTGAATTGGTTCAGATACGCGCCGACTACGCCGAGCTTCCATTGGCCAAAGTTCCAGCCGGCGTTGAATTCGGCGACGTAGCCGTCGCCGGAGCTGTAGTTCGTCGTGCCGTTCTTCGTGTTCAGAAGCAGGCGGTTCGCAAGGCCGACGTCGAGGCCGTTGGGCACGTTGTAGCGAACGGAGAGCACCGGTTGGATCGAGGTGTAGCCGACGGCCACGCTCGGCTTGACAGGACTATACGAGCCCGTTTCGAACGCGAAGTCGATCCCCGAGGCGATCGCCAGATTCGGAGACAGGCGCCATTCCAGCAGCACGGGCGTGAGCGTGATATTGGACAGACCGTTTTGCGTGTTCGATTGCCCAAATACGCTCGTATGCAGCGACACCACGGGAACGACCAATTGCGTATAGACGTTCCCGCCGAGGAGATGAAACGGATACGCCACCAGCAGCCGCGTCGTCTCCGAAAACACCGATGTTTTGAAGGGAATCGGCAGCTTCTTGCCGTCGTTGCCATATAGGCCGTTGGCAAAGCTGTAATTGAATTGCTCGAGCGCGAACAAACCGGGGATCGGCGGCATATTGGCGATGTTCGTGCCGACGGCACCCGCCGGATACGGCGAAACGCCGCCTTCGAACGCCTGGGCTTCGTTCATCGAACCGGCGGCCAACGCGGTGCAGCCGACGACGGCAGCGATCAGTTTCTTGGACATGCTGTCTCCTCAACCCAGCGGCGCACGCGCCGCTTGGCGTCTATCTAATAGTGAAAAGCGATGCGAACGGACGGCGTATGGCGGCACGCTCGACCCGGAACTGCGCACGCTGGCTCCCGATGCGCGGCACGTCTTGCACTTGCTTCGGGATGGCGATGCCGTGCCCCGGCTCCGCGCGGCGCCTACGCCACGCTTATCCCCGAACACAGCGCTAGGTTAAGATAGCCCGCGGTATCCTAAAAATGGATTCGATCCATTGGCGATATCGACGCCATCAATACATTCAGGTCAAACCCTGATAAACGCGTGAGCGGAGACAACACGCATGCGGTTCAACAAGCTCGACCTCAACCTGCTCGTGGCGCTCGATGCGCTCTTGAGCGAACAGAACATCAGCCGGGCTGCGGAAAAAATCCATTTGAGCCAGTCGGCCATGAGCAATGCGCTGGCTCGGCTGCGCGAGTACTTCGAGGACGAGCTGCTCGTGCAGGTCGGGCGCAAGATGGAGCCGACGCTACGCGCGCAGGCGCTGAGGGATCAGGTGCGCGACATCCTCGTGCGCATCGATGCGACGGTGGCGGCCCAGCCCGAATTCGTGCCGGCGCACGCGAGCCGCCTTTTTCGCCTACTGGTGTCGGACTACACGATGACGACGCTGATGCCGCATCTGTTCAAGCTTGCCTATGAGCGGGCGCCCGGCATCCGCTTCGATTTGCGTCCGCAGATCACCTACCCTAACCGCGTGCTCGAGCGCGGCGAAGCCGACCTCTTGATCATTCCCAAGGAATATTGCTCGACCGAGCATCCGGCGGAGGTCGTGCTACAGGAAACGTTCTGCTGCGTCGTATGGAAGGAGAGTCCTCTCGCACAAGGAGAGATGACGTACGAGCGCTATATGGCGGCAGGGCACGTCGTCGTGCAAGTCGGCGACGGACAATCGGCGATCGAAGATTGGTTCATGCAGCGGCTCGGGATCGTCAAGCGCGTGGAAGCGAGCACGTATGGGTTCCTCTCGCCGGCGCATCTGCTCGCGGGCACGAATCGGATCGCCACCATGCATCGGCGGCTGGCCGAAGCGGCCGCGCGCAGCCTGCCGATCGTGCTGCGCGACGTGCCCGTAGCCGTTCCCACGATGGAGCAGTCCGCGCAATGGCACAAGCATCGCACACCGGATCCGGGGCTCGCTTGGTTGCGCGCGCTCTTGAAGGAAGCCGTCACGGCGATGGACCACGCGCGGCATGAGGGTCGCTAGGTCGACGTCAGCACGGGGCGATGCCGCGCGCGAGATCGACGCCCCCTAGCTTCGAAGTAGCACTGCGCGATGCCGCCAACGCGCGCAGCAAGGCACGCCGGTGACATTGCCACAACCCGCCCTATTGCTGCCGTAAATCGAATATCCGATCCATCAAAACCCATTTCTGCCCTGCCGGCGTCCAAGGCGTGGGGGCCTGGAACTTCCACATCAACGCCTCCCACTCCTGAATCACCGCATTGCTCTGCGCCGCTTCGGCCATGCGCTCGGCATCGTAGACGGCATCGTCCGTCTCCATGACCATGAACAATCGCGTGCCGAGGCGATAGATCTCCATGCTCGAGACGCCCTGCTCTCGGATATGGCGAATGACATCGGGCCAGACCTTCCGATGAAATTCCTCGTAACGAGCAATGAGCTCGGCATCGTCCTTCAAATCCAGTGCAAGACAGTAGCGCATCTCTCTTCTCTCCCCCAACTTCTTACATGACCGCGCCTTGCAACCAGGGCACGAATTCGCGGTCACCGATTCCGTTGATCTCGCTGCAGGTCCGCTGCCCCGACGCAACCGCGAGCATCAGCCGAAATAGTTGTGCCCCGGCTTCTTGGACGCTGAGCGTCCCATCGACGATCGGACCGCTGTTGAAGTCCATGTCCGAGCGCATTTTCTCGAACAAGCCCGTGGTCGTCGCGACCTTGATCGTCGGCACGGGCTTTGAACCGAACACCGATCCGCGGCCCGTCGTAAAGCAGACGAGATTCGCCCCGCCCGCGATTTGCCCCGTGGCGGACACCGGATCATAACCGGGCGTATCCATGAACACGAGGCCCGAGTCGCGCACGGGGTCGGCATAGTCATACACGGCTCTGAGCATCGAGCTTCCCCCTTTCGCTACCGCACCCAGCGACTTCTCGAGAATCGTCGTGATACCGCCCGCCTTGTTGCCCGGCGACGGATTGTTGTTCAGCTCGCCCCCTCCCGCCGCCGCATAGCGCTCCCACCACCGAAGCTTGTCCAGCAGGCGCTCGGCCACGTCGCTCGATGCGGCTCGCGCCGTCAGCAGATGCTCTGCGCCGTAGATTTCCGGCGTCTCCGAGAGAATCGCCGTCCCGCCGTTGCCGACGAGCAAATCGACGGCAACGCCCAGCGCAGGGTTCGCCGTGATTCCCGAGTAGCCGTCGGAGCCGCCGCATTGCAGCCCGAGCCTCAATTTCGAAGCCGGCACCACCGTACGCGTCGCGCCGTTCGCCACTTCGAGCAACTCCCGAACGACCGCAATGCCTCGGCCGATCGTCTCTCGCGCGCCGCCCTCCTCCTGGATGACTAGCGTTCTGATCGGACATGGGCCGAGCGGTTCGAGCAATTCCACCATGCCGCCGACCTGATTGACCTCGCAACCGAGCCCGACGAACAGCACGCCGGCAAAGTTCGGACTGCGCGCGTAACCCGTGAGCGTGCGGCGCAATAGGGCGATGCCCTCGCCCGTCGAAGACATACCGCATCCGCTCTGATGCGTGATCGCCACGACGCCATCGACGTTCGCGAACGCATTCATGGCGTCGCCCTTGAACGCATCGGCAATCGCATGACATACCGTCGCCGAGCAATTGACGCTCGCGATCACCCCAATGAAGTTGCGCGTGCCGACCTGGCCGTCGGGCCGCACGAACCCGAGGAATGTATCGGAGCGCGCGACCTTTGGCTGCGGCAAGCCCTTCGCTTCGACGCTCAGCTGACCCTGCTCGTGGCGCTCCGGCATGCCGACGTTATGCACGTGAACGTGCTCACCCGCCAAGATATCGCGCAGCGCAACGCCGATTGCCTGCCGATACTTGCAGACTCGCGCGCCTTCATCGATGTCGCGCGTCGCAATTTTATGCCCGGCCGGAATAGCGGCCGGCACGCGCACCCGGCGTCCACCCACGTCGACGCTCTCGCCTTCCGCAATCGCGCGCAGCGCAACGGCCACGTTGTCATCGTCATGCAGCAGCACGACTGTCCGATCTGTCATGATGAATGCCTAATTGTCGTTTGCCGGATGCGCGATGAACCCGCGCTTGGCGAGCAGGCTGCGCAACCGAGGCTGGTCGCTTTGCAGCGATAAGGACCGCGCGAGCTCGACCAAAGGCAAGATGCGCCGTTGAATCTTCGCCACATGGTTTTGTGCGATGTCGGCAATCCGGTGATCGAGGTACGGATTCAGGAATCGTTCGCGCACACTTTCGACGTAGTCAAGCGCACGATCACGCATCCCCATTGCCGCGAAGACGGGCAAGACCTCCTCTTGCCACACGGCTTCCACTTCGGCGCGCATCGTTGCATCGTGCATCGCGTCGAGCACGGTTTGGGACGGCGAGCGCTGTTCCATGAGCCAACGCTCCGCCAGCCAAGTGTGGCCGAGATTGAGAAAAAAGAGCTTCAGGCGCTCATAGCTGCGCAAATCGTCGGTCAACACGATGTTCTCGTGCGTGCACGGCAATTCCATCCCTGGCCGCCGCTCGATCGCCCACAGCGCATAAGGCTCCGCCACGGCACCGACCGGATCGATCGGTTCGGATACGATCCGATCGACGAGCGAGTTCACCCAAATGCATCGCTCCCGCAGATAGCCGACGAACGGCTCGGGCAACGACCATTGTGTCGCCAAATCGATGACGATCTCGCGCAATGTGTCGCCGTTGTTCTCTACCAATTCGCATGGAAAGATCGACACGCCATCGTGTGCGCGTTCCCGCCAGCGCGCGTGAAGCAACGCCAGCAGCTTCGCGGGATAACTGCGCGGCACGGCTGCCGGATTCTCGAGCACCGCGGCCGAGTCTTGCTCGTCCAACCGATAGCCCGTGTCGCCCGTGTTGGAGACGATGACGCGCACGTCGTCGATTGCGGCGCGGCGAACCGCCGGCCAGTCTCGATCGGCGATCCATGCCGCGCGAATGGCGTTGCCGAGGACGACCTTATCCACGACCGCTCCGTGCTCCCGCCCGCGGATGCGCACGGGATAACCGCCGGGCTGCGACAACGCCGCGGCGCGCGCATGACTGACCGGATTGCCCGTCGTCTGCACGACGCTGATGCCGCCGATCGCGTCGCCGCGCTCCAAGGCTTGCGACACGAACAACGCAACGTGCGCCAGCAGAAAGCGGCTCGTGCCGAATTGAAGGATGGGTTCGCTCATGCCGGCTGTCCTAAACGTTTCATCGGCGCTCGCTCAACATTCCACCAACGCTTTCACCACGGTCTGGCCCGTCTCCAACAAACGCGGGAACGCCTCGGGAACGTCGGCAAGGCGCATGCGGTGCGTATTGAGCGCTTGATCCGGAATGCGGCCCGCGCGCATCGCTTCGAGCACCGTTTCGAAATCGGCAGTGGTCGCATTTCGGCTCGCGAGCAGCGTCGCCTCGCGTTTGTGGAATTCGGGATCGGAGAACGTGACTTGACCCGGCACGATCGAGATCAGCGTGTATTTGCCGCCGTGCGCCACGAATCCGAACCCGCGGTTCATCGCATCGATATTGCCGGTCGCGTCGAACACGACGTCGAAGAACTCGTTGTTCGTCAGCGAAGCAAGCTGTTCCGTGTCGGTTGGCCCCACGGCCACTGCTGCATCGACGTTCAATTGCGACTTGCACAACGCCAAGCGATCCGTGCGCGTATCGAGGCACGTCACGTTGGCCCCTCGCAGCTTCGCGAAAATCATCGCGGCCATGCCGATCGGCCCGGCCCCGACCACGAGCACGCGTTGGCCGGCCGATACGTCGGCTCGCCGCACGGCATGCGCCCCGATCGCCAAAAATTCGAGCATGGCGGCCTGATCCAGCGTGACGCCTTCCGCCTTGTGCACGAACTGAGCCGGTACGCTGAGGTACTCGGTCAGCGCGCCGTCGCGGTGAACGCCCAACACCTTGATGTCGACACAGCAGTTGGTCTTCCCTTGCCGGCATGCAATGCAGTGCCCGCACGATAGATACGGCATGACGTAGACACCGTCTCCGCGTGCGAACCCCGAGTCTGGCTCCGCTTCGACGACGACCGCGGAAAACTCGTGCCCCATGACGCGCGGATACTGGAGATAGGGCTGGTTGCCCGTGAAGATGTGCAGGTCGGTGCCGCAAATCCCGACACGGGAAACACGCAGCAAGACCTCCCCTGCCGCCCTGACGGGCAGTTCGGATTCCTGCGCGCGCAGAACCCCGGGTGATTCGCAAATCACGCTAAGCATATCGATGTCCTCTTGATCAAATCATGCGCGGCCGGCGGCCGCGTCTATGCGATAGAACTTGCAGGCGTTGCCGCCGAAAATTTCGGGAAGCGCCGCCGCGCCCAAGAGCCGTTCACAATCGCGCGCGCACGCAGCCAGCCACGCGTCGTAACGCCCCCCGCCCGAAGCCAAGCGCAGCACGGGCCAATCGCTGCCCCACATCACGCGCTCCGGGCCGAACAGTTCGGCGAGCGCACCGACGTAAGGACTGACGCGCTGCTCGAGCACACCGGCCTCGGTTGCCTGCCCCGCCTCGGTCCACAGTCCGGACAGCTTGCAGTGCACGTTGGGCAGCCGCGCGAGGCGAGCAATCCGCGAAAGCCATGGCTCCACGGCTTGCTGTGCAATATCGGGTTTCGCCGCGTGATCGATGACGACGCGCAACGCCGGATAACGTCGCGCGAATGAATGAAGCGCGTCGAGATGCCGCGGCATGACGAGCGCATCGAATCGAAGGTCGTGCTCGATCATCGCCGCGACGGCCTCGTCGAGCTTCGGATCGTCGATCCACGCATCGTCGGGGAGGTCTTGCAGCATCGGGCGTAGACCGCGAGATTTCGGGTGCGCCGCAAACGCCGCAATTTTGGCGGCAGCATCCGGTGCCTTCAAATCGACCCAGCCCACAACCGCGCGTACCGTGTCGGTCTTGCTCGCGAGGTCGAGTAAAAAGCGGGTATCTTCTTCGGTGGGGAGCGACTGCACGAGCACGGTGCCGTCGATCCGAGCCGCGCTCAAGTCGGCCTGCAAGTCCTCGGGGCCGAAATCGCGGTGTATCGCGCTCAATTCCGCAGGCGGCCAATGACCGGCGCGCGCCCCGATGCGCCAGTAGTGCTGATGGGCGTCGACGCGCAGTGTCATGCTCGCCCCTCCGGGGTCGGCGCGTGAACGGCGATAAGCCCCTCGTCGCGCAACGATTGCCAAAATTGCGCCGGGATGGGCCGTTCGAGCCAGGCGATGTTTTGCTCCAATTGCGCGACGCTGCGCGCACCGATCACGCATGAGACGACGGCGGGATGGGCAAACGGAAATTGCAGCGCGGCAGCGGGCAACGGGACGTCGAAACGCTCGCATGCGGCGGACAAGCGCCGGACTTTCTCGACCACCTCGGCCGGGGCGTCCGCATAGTTGAACTTGCCGTTGCCGGCAAGCACGCCCGAATTGAACACGCCGCCGGCGACGATGGCCGTTTCGGCTCGCACGCAAACGTCGAGCAACGGCTCGAGCGCCGTTTGCTCGAGCAGCGTGTATCGGCCGGCGAGCAGCACGACGTCGAGCCGCGTCTCGTTCATCGCGTCGACGACGACTTCCCACTCGTTGACGCCGAGCCCGATCGCTCGCACCGCGCCGCCGTCGCGCAACGCCTCCAAGGCGCGAAACCCGCCGCCTTTGGTCAACTGAGCCCAGTGATGCGCATGACGCTCGCCATGCGTCATGGCGCCGATGTCATGCACGTAAAGAATGTCGATGCGAGCCATTCCGAGGCGCTGCTCACTGTCCTCGTACGACCGCATGATGCCGTCATAGGTGTAATCGTAGACGGGCCGAAACGGCAGCGGCTCGGCCCAACCGTCGTCCCCGGGCTGCACGCTCGCGTCCGGGCGCATCAGGCGCCCCACCTTGGTGCTCAGCGAAAACGCGTGTCGCGCGCGGGCAGAGAGCGCCTGTCCCACGCGCCGCTCGGAAAGCGTATAGCCGTAATAAGGCGCCGTATCGAAATACCGCAGCCCCGCGGACCACGCCGCGTCGACGAGCGCGGCGCAATCGGCCCATGAAATCGGGCGATACAGACCGCCGAGCTGTGAGCAGCCGAGCCCCAAGGCCGTGAGCTGCACGCCACTGCGCGGCAAGGTGCGGATATCGAACGCGTTGATCATCGAGGGACGCAACCGTGAATGTATCGAAAGTATCGAAACTATCGATCGTTGGATCTATCGCAAGGGCCTGCGCCGGTCACCCTCCGGCGCCGGCGCAGGCCGTCCTGTTCCTCAGTAGAGGACGTTCTTCGCTTCCGGCGAGTCGAGATTCTGCTTGTCGACCATCACGACACCCGTATCGATGTCCTTCGCCACATGCTTATGCTCGACCACGTTCACGACCGTCTGAATCCCCTTGTAGCCCATCTGATAGGAACCTTGAACGGCGATGCCCTCGAGCGTCCCGTCGCGCACGAAGTTTTGCAGGTCCTGATTGCCGTCGAATCCGATCGCAACCAGCTTGCCGGCTTTACCCGATTGCTTGAGCGCGCGTCCCATCCCGACCGCCGTCGGTTCGTTCGCACCGAAAATGCCCTTCAGGTCGGGATTCGCGGAGAGCACGTCCGTCGTCTGATTGAGCGCCGTCGCCATCTGCGACTGCGAGTAGTACGGTCCGACGATCTTCAGTTTCGAATGCGCTTCGATGTACTTCTTGAAGCCGCCGACGCGGCCGATTTCCGATCCCGCACCCGGCACGTAGGACATGACGGCGATCTTGCCCGTCTGGCCGACACGGTCGATCAGCGCCTTCGCGCACAATTCGCCGGCCTTCTCGTTGTCCGTCGACAAGAACGACTGGTAGTACTGCTTGCCTGCATCGGACAGCGCCGAGTCGATCAACACCACGGGGATGTGCGCCTCCCACGCCTTCTTGATGGCCGGTACCAACGCATTGGGATCGGACGGCGCCAGCACGATGCCGGCGACATGCCGATTCACGGCGTTCTCGACCATGTTCACTTCATCCGTGATATCGGATTCCGCAGCCGGCCCTTGGAAGGTCATCGTGTAGCCCTTCGCTTCCTCCAGCGCGGCCTTCGCGCCCTTCTGCACGTTTTGCCAGTAATTCGAATTGACGGTCTTGACGATCACGGCGATCTCGCCGCCCGCCGCTTGCGCGCCCGTGCTGAACGCCGCGCACAGCATTGCCGATACCGCCAAAATGGAAAGCCTCTGCATGTCTCGCTCCTCTTTTTTCGTGATGGGACTACGTTTGGTTTACCGTTACCGCTTCCTGCTTCTCAATTGATCGATCCAGACCGTGCCGAGAATGACGGCGCCGATGATGATCTGCTGAATGAAACTCGATACCCCGTTCATGTTCAGTCCATTGCGCAGCACGCCGATGACGAACGCGCCGATGGCCGTGCCCGAGATCGTGCCCACGCCACCCATCAGCGAGGTTCCGCCGATCACCGCGCTCGCGATGGCATCGAGCTCGTACATGACACCTTCGTTCGGCTGCCCCGTCACGAGGCGCGACATCAGCACACACCCCGTCACGCCGGCCAACGCCCCCGAGAGCACATAAGTGAACAGCGTCACGCCACGAACGTTGACACCGGACAGACGCGCCGCCTCGGGATTCGAGCCGACCGCATAGATGTGGCGGCCGAGCGATGTTTTCGAGAGCAGAATCGCGCCGGCGATGAAGAACACGACCATGATGACGACGGGATAGGGAATGCCCGGAAACGTCGTATCCGGAAACCCGTCCGCGCCGATGTGAGAGACGCGGAACAATGCGCCGTTGCCGAGCACGCCGAACGCATTGCTGAGATCCGAAACCGGCCGCGCCCCGGTAATTTGCAGCGCGAGACCGCGCGCGACCAGCATCATGCCGAGCGTCGCGATGAACGGGGGCAGCCCCATCCGCGTGACGCAAATGCCGTTGACGTAACCGCACATGGCACCCACGAGGACACCGCACAACATGGCAACCGGCACCGGCACGCCCGCTTTCGCGAGCAAGGCGGCCGACACGCCCGCGAGCGCAAGCACCGAACCGACCGATAGATCGATCCCGCCCGTGATGATGACGCAGGTAGCCGCCACGCCGAGGTAGGCGATCGACGTCACCTGCAAGCTGACGGTCATCATGTTGTCGACCGAGAAAAACGCTGTGCTGGTGACCGAAAACGCGATGACGAGTGCGACCAAGCTGCCCAATGCGGCGAACTTCTGAATGAGATCGCGGCGGCGCTGCCGAGCCGTGCGATCGGCGACCTGGCTCCGATCCGATGTCATTTCAAGCATGGGTGCGCCCCGAAGCAAAGTGCATGATCTCCTCCTGACTAGTTTGTTTGGTTTCGAGAACGGCCGTGATCCGGCCTTCGTGAAAAACGGCGATTCGATCGCTCATACCGAGCAGTTCGGGCAATTCGGAACTGATCAGCACGACGCCGACGCCGTCCGCGGCCAGCCTGTCCATGAGCCCGTAAATGGCGAACTTCGCACCGACGTCGATGCCGCGCGTGGGTTCATCGAAGAACAGGATCTTCGAGCCTCGATACAGCCATTTGCCGATGACGACCTTCTGCTGATTGCCGCCCGACAGATTGCGCACGATCTGCTCGACCGATGGCGTGCGAATCGCCAAGTCCTGTACATAGCGGCGCGCGACGGCACTTTCTTCATCGAAGCGCAGAAAGCCCGCACGCGACGAAATCGCGCCGACGTTCGCAAGCGTGATGTTCGCGGCGACGGACATCCCCAGCGCGAGGCCGTCTTGCTTGCGGTCTTCCGACAAGTAGGCGATGCCGTGACGAATCGCCTCTCGCGGGGAGCGGATCGTCACGCGCGTGCCGTGCAACTCGATCGTGCCGGCGTCGAGCCGGTCGGCACCGAAGATGGCGCGCGCCACCTCGGTCCGCCCCGCGCCCATGAGGCCCGCAAAACCCAGAATCTCCCCTTTGCGCAACTCGAACGACACGGGGCCGAACACACCCTCTCGCCGCAAGTCGCTCGCCTTCAGCAATACGTCTTGCGTCGGCACCGATTGGCGTGCGGGGTAAGCATCGTCGAGCGAGCGTCCCACCATGCGCGCCACGATGTCGTTCACCGTCACGGCCGAGAAATCGTCGGTCGAGATATGCCGCCCATCGCGCAGAACCGTCACGCGATCGACGATCTGCGCCATTTCGTCGAGCCGGTGCGAGATGTACAGGATCGCGACACCGGCCGCGCGCAACTCTTGAATGATGCGAAAGAGCTGCGCCGTTTCCGATTCGGTCAAGGACGACGTGGGCTCGTCCATGATCAGCACACTCGAATCGAACGACAGCGCTTTCGCGATTTCGACCATCTGCTGCTGCGCGATCGAAAGCGTCCCCACCTTCGTCGTCGGAGCGACGTCCAAGCCGATGCGCTGAAGGCAGCGCACCGCATCGGCGTTGAGCTTGCGCGTATCGACGAACGGCCCGCGCTTCGGTTCGCGTGCGAGGTAGAGGTTCTCGGCGACGCTCAGATGGGGAACGAGGTTCAGTTCCTGATGAATGATCGCGATGCCCGCCGCCTGCGCTTGGGACGTGGACGTGAATCGCACCGGTTCGTTGCGATAGTGGATGGCGCCTTCATCGGGCAGGTACTGGCCGCTGATGATTTTCATCAGCGTCGATTTGCCGGCACCGTTCTCGCCGCAGACCGCATGAACCTCGCCCGCGCGCAGATCGAGACGAATGCCGTCGAGTGCGACGACGCCCGGAAAGCGCTTCACGATGCCCTCGAGGCGCAGGATCTCCCGGCCCGAGTCGTCGGGATCGGCGACGGCGAGGCTGGATGAATCGCGAAGCACTGTCATTGCGTCTCCTGTAGCGGCCGACCTGGCTGTGGGGGCGTGGTCAGTCCAATTGGCGAAATTAAAACGAAAATCGTCGTGTTGGTCAAGCCAATCATCGTTTATAGCGAGCGATCTTACCAATAGTGAAAACCCCGATATATCCAGAAATCGCCCGCCG
The DNA here is from genome assembly GCF_051953955.1 of Trinickia sp. GTDB lineage: Bacteria > Pseudomonadota > Gammaproteobacteria > Burkholderiales > Burkholderiaceae > Trinickia. The sequence continues at coordinate 144,241 of NZ_JBQCIF010000079.1, forward strand.
GCCAGCCCAGACAAGGCTCCGTGCTAGACTTCGGCGCAAGCTGGGTCCTCCCGAGCGGCAACTCAATCCTCCGCACCATGAAATCGACAGAACCGAAGCGGCTTTACCAATCCGTCGCCACGCAGATCCTCGCCTTGATCCGTCAAGGCGAATTTCCGCCGGGGGAGCGTCTGCCGCCCGAGCGCGAGCTCGCGCTGAAGCTGGGGGTGTCGCGTCCGTCGCTGCGCGAAGCGTTGATCGCGCTCGAGATCGGCGGACAGGTGGAGATCCGAATGGGATCGGGGGTCTATGTCAGCGACGCCAGCGCGGAAGATGCCGGCCCAGTGGGGGCGCTCGGCGACAGCCCATCGGAATTGATGCAGGCGCGGGCAGCGATCGAAGGCAGCGTGATCGTGCTGGCCACGGCGCGGATGACCGCGGCCATGCTCGATCGGCTGCGCCGCACCGTCGAGCGGATGCGTCGACTCGCAGCCGCGGGCAAATCGCCCGTGGAGGCGGACCGGCAGTTCCACATGCTGATCGCGGAAGCCGCGGGCAACTCGGTGCTGAGCCGTTATATGGGAGAGTTATTCGACAGCCGCCACGATCCGATCGCGGCGGCCATGCGCGGCCACGCTGAGAGCGCGCAAACCTGGACGGCAGCCGTGCAGGAGCACGAAACGGTACTGCGGGCGCTGCAGGCCGGAGACCCGATCGCGGCGCAAACCGCCATTCGCGCACATCTCATGGCATCCGAAGAGCGGTGGATCAGCGGCGCGTTGAAACCGGACGTCGAGGAACAATAGCGCGCCGCTCAGCAAGATAGCGTCAGTCGGCTAGAGCCGATAAACGCGCTGCGCGTTGTCGTGAAACAGCGCGCACCGCTCCTGCGCGGAAAAATCTTGCGTGATGGCCTTGAACGCGTCGAACACGCCGTCATAGCTGCTGAAGAGCTTATCGACGGGGAAGTTGCTCGCGAACATGCACCGCTCGGCCCCAAACGCTTCGATGGCATGCAGCACGAACGGCCGGATGCTATCGACGGTCCACGTCCAATCGCCCATGCCGAGCCCCGAAATCTTGCACGAGACGTTCGGTGCCGACGCCAGCAGCATCATGCTTTTCTTCCATCCTTCGATGTCCTCCGGCGTGCGATCGACGGGCATTCCCGTATGGTTGAGCACGATGGGCGTATCGGGAAAATCGCGCGCCAGCGCCAGCGCTTCCTCCATTTGCGTGTAGTAGAGCTGCAGATCGAACGACAGCCCATAGCGCGCGAGCAACGCATACCCTCGCCGCCAGCGCGGATCGATCATCAAATGCGGGTTGTCGATGAACGTCTTCACGGGGTCACGATGGTAGTTCAGGCATTGGCGAATGCCGCGCACGTTCGGAAATTCGCAATGCGCCTCGAGCACGGCTTGCACGTCGTCCGAAGACAGATCGGCGAACCCGACGATGCCGTGCGGATAGCCGTGCTCGTTTGCGACGCTTTGCAGCCATCGCGTTTCGGCAACCGGATCGTTATGGTCGTACTCGACCTGAAGATGCACGGTCTTCACCACGTTCTGGTGCTTGATGTCGGCCAGGAAATCTTCGATCAGATAGTCCTTGCGGATGGCCGAGTAATCGCCGAACACGCGGTCGAGCATCGGCCCCTGCAACCACGGATAGTGTCCCGTCTTCAGGTCGTAAAGGTGATGATGCGGATCGATAATGGGCAGGCTATCCACGATGATGTCTCCAAAGCTGCGCGAAAGCGGACGGAGCCGCCCCGCGTCGATGCGGGCGGCGTCCGGCTCGAAAGGATCAATAACTGCCGGCCGAAGGCGGATAAACGCGCTTGAGCTTGGCTTGCGCCTCGGGCTGATCGATCGTGTCGTGTGTCACGAGCGGCTCCTTCAGCGCGAGTGCTTGCGTAGTCGCCTTGTGATTGAGCGCATCGAATACCTGAGTCGTCGCATCGATACCCTGCCCGACGGCTTCTTGCAGGAAGATGCCTTGAATCGACCCGTCGCGCAGCAGATGGATCGTCGTCGGGCTGCCGTCAGCCGTGACGACGGCCACCTTGCCCGTAAGGCCTCGCGTTTGCAGCGCCTTCGCCGCACCGATGGCGGCTTCATCGTACATCCCGTAGATCGCTTTGACGTCGGGGTGAGCCGTCAGAATATCGTTCGCTTGCGAAATCGCTTCGTTTACCGTCAGGCCATGCGTCTGCAGCACTTGAACGAGATCGCAGCCGTCGGCTTTGAACGATTCCTGCGCCCCTTTCATGTACTTCTGCGCATTCTCCCGGTCGAGCGGAAGCGAGAGCATGGCGACCTTGTTGCCGCCGCGCGCCTTCGCCAGTTTGCAAACGTACGAGCCCTCCGCCTTGCCCGTTTCGTAGTTGTTTGCCGTCACGGCCGATGTGAAATCCGTCTGACCGGCTTGCGGACCGATCCCGGCGAAGGCGATCGGCACGGCTTTCTCTTTCAGCACGCGCAGAACGGGAGGCGTGCTCGTCGAACTGACGGGCCCCATGACGATCGCGCTGACGCCGCGCGTCAACGCAGTGTGGATGTTGTCCATCTGCTTTGCCGGCGAGTTCTCCGACGTGAATTCGACGTAGTTCATCCCGAGTTCCTGCGCCCGCTGCTTCACACCGTAGCCGACCCATTGCCAGTACGAAATATCGAGCGAAGGCGCGATATAGGCGACCGTCTGCTTCGCCTGCGCGAAGCCCGCTTGCGATGCGAATACGGAGCCGATCGTCACGGCCGCAGCCGCGATCCATCTTGCCAACGGCTTCGCGCCGCCGCATTGCTTCATAGGGGTGATGTTCATGCGTGTCTCCTTCAGCCTCGTTGATGCGGCTCAGCGCCGTGCTTTGGTGATGCGGTCGACGAGGACCGCGATAAGAATGACGATGCCCGTGACGGTGCCTTGCCAGAAGCTATTCACGCCAATCAGGTTTGCGCCGTTTTGAATGATCGTGATCATCAGCGAGCCGAGCAGCGCACCGATCGCGGAGCCGGTGCCGCCGAAGAGGCTCGCGCCGCCGATCACGACGGCGGCAATGGACTGCAGCATGAGGCTCGCCCCCGCCGTCGCTTCCGCATTGCTGACGTACGACACGCTGACGATGCCCGCGAACGATGCGAGCAACCCCGACAGCAGATAGGCGGCAAGCCGCACGCGGCCGACGGGGACGCCGATCACGCGGGCGGATGCGCTGCTGCTGCCGACGGCATAAAGCCAGCGCCCCGCCACGAGCTTGCGCAGCGAGAACTCGATCGCAACGAGCAGCAACACGCTCCAGAGCAGATAGTTCGGTACGCCTGGGATCAACGCGCCCGCATCGAGCAGCCAATAGTTCGGATCGGAAATCGGTAGAGAATTGCCGTTGGTCACGATGAAGGACAGGCTGCCGGCGATCGCATACGTGCTCAACGTGACGACGAACGGGGCGAGCCCCACGAACGTGACGAGCGCACCGTTCATCAGACCGATGACGATGCCGACCGCCAACCCGGCCAGGCTGCTCGCGATCGCACCATACCCATGCGCCATGGCGAGCCCGGTCACCATGCCCGTCAACGAAAATACCGAGCCGACCGATAGATCGATCCCGCCGGTGATGATGACGAGCAGCACGCCGAACGACATGATCACGAGCGGGGCGGCCGCCTGCATCACGTTGGCGATATTGCCGCCGGAGAGCGCAGCCGGCACCACCATGCCGACGGCCAACTCGACGATCACGATGGCGATCGCGATCGCGATTTCCGTTCGATACGTCGACAGTAGGCGCTTGAGGCCACCGCCGGCCCGACGCTGCTCGGTTGCGAGCGGATGCGTGACTGACTTCATCAGCTTGTCTCCAGATTGAAATGTTTTGCGCGCGAGCCGGATGCGCTCACGCGGCCATGCCCGTGGCGTCGGCGAGCCCCGCCTCGTTTACCTGCTCATCGCAGAGCACGCGCGTCGGGCGCCCATCTAGATCGAATGCCAGCACGGTGTCGCACAGTTCGACGAGTTCGACATACTCCGTAGACCACCAGATGACGGCCGTGCCTTGCGCCGCCATCTTCCGGATCAGCGCGTAGATCTCGCGCTTGGTGCGGATATCGACGCCGCGCGTCGGCTCCTCCAGCACCAGCAGCTTGGGCTTCAGCATGAGCCAGCGCGCGACGAGCAACTTTTGCTGCGTTCCCCCGCTCAACGTCGACGGCAGATCCCAGAGCGAACGCGCTCGGATCTCGAGGGCATCGACGAGGCCGGCGGCCTCCCGCGGTTCGGCACGGCTCGTCAAGCCGCGCCGCTCGACGACGCGTCGGGCCGCCATGAGGTTGTCGATGATCGGCAGCGTGGCGAGAATGCCCTTGTTGCCGCGATCGCCCGAAACGAAGCCGACGCCGGCGCGCGCCGCCGCGGCCGAGCTCGCGCATCGCATTGGCTTGCCGTTGCGCTCGACCTCCCACGCATCGTGCACAGCGAGCCCGGTCAAGGCCTCGATCAGCGCCGTGGGGCCCGTCGGTGCACCGGCAAGCCCGACAATGGCGCCTGAGTGGATCGTGAGACGGATGCCCGCATGCGCGATCGTGATCGCGTCATGCCCCGCTGTGTCCGCTGCGGCCGCCTCGCTCCGAACCGCAGCGCGCGCCCGATTGGGCCCGCGCTCTTCCGCGCTTTCTTCGGACGGAATGCCCTGCCCCATGCATTCGACGATCTCACTGTCGGTGACGGCATTGAGCGCGACTCGGTCGATCGCCGTCCTGCCGTCGCGAATCACCGTGCAAACATCGGCGATCTGCCGAATTTCCCGCATGCGGTGCGAAACGAAAAGCACGGCCAAGCCCTTCTCGGCGACGAGGCGGCGAATCACGGCGAACAGCCGTGCAGTCTCGGCGGCCGTCAAGTTCGCGGTGGGCTCGTCGAGCAGCAGCAACTTGGCGCCTGAACCGAGCGAACGCGCGATCTCCACCAATTGCCGCTCGTGCAGCGTCAGATCGCCGACCATGCGCCGCACCGATTCGCGCGCAAAACGACGATCGATCAGCGACAGGGCTTCCTCTGCAATGGCCTCCGATGCGCGCTCGCTGTACCGATGTGCTGCGCGCCGGAACCGCGGCAGCGCAATGTTCTCCGCGACGGACAAATGCGGCAGCAGCGCCAACTCCTGGTTGACCACCGCAATGGCGCCGGCATCGACGTGCGCGGCGACGGAGGCACCCAGCGCTTGTCCATCGAACTCGAGCGTGCCGCCGTCTCGTTCATGCTGACCGGAGATGATCTTGATCAGCGTCGACTTGCCGGCCCCATTGCCTCCTAGAAACGCATGCACCTCGCCGCGCGCGATCGACAAATCGAAGCCATTGAGCACGCTGGTTGGCCCGAAACGCTTCACGATCGAACGAGCCGACAGCAAATACGGCTGTGAATTCATCTCTTCAATCTCCGACGGCGGACGCCGATTGCATCGCTCGCGGCGAGCCGGCGAAAGGCAGGAATGAAAATGGCAAAGGCAATCCGACGAGGGCGTTGCCTAGTTTTTTTTTCGTGTCGGGGTTCGCGCCCGGGAACCGAAGTGGGGATAATGCACGGATGTCTCCTGCGCAGTGATGCACTGCGTCATTTCTGTATGAAGCTGGGATTCGAAAACGGATCCCGCCTGCACAGGGCCGGCTTCATCGTCGAGCCTTCGATGCCGTGTGCTTGTCGACAGGATGGCAGCGCCCTGCGCGCCGGAGCAATGCGGTTTTGCTCAACTGCGACTGAAAAAAATTTCACGATGCGTATCCCACCGCTGAAAGCCATCATCGCGTTCGAAAGCGTCGCCAGAACGAAAAGCGTCAATCGCGCAGCTGAGGAGCTCGGGCTCACCGCCTCCGCGGTCAGCCATCAACTGAGCAACCTCGAGTCGATCATCGGCCAGCCGCTCTTCCAACGCTCGGGGCGCGGCCTCGTGCTCACGCCGACGGGCGACCGCTATCTCTCCGACGTAACGGGTTCACTGGCCGATCTGAGCCGTGCCACCGAGCGCGCGTCGAGCCGCAAGGAAGTGGACATCCTGCGCGTGCATTCGAGCCCGAGCTTCGGGCTCATGTGGCTGCTGCCGCGGCTGTCCTCGTTCCAGGAAGCAAACGGCGACATTCAACTGAACCTCGCCTGCTCATACGAGGACATCTCGTTCTCGAGCGGCTACTACGACGTCGACATCCGCCACGGCTACGGCAACTGGAGCAACCTCGAAGTCCGGACGATTCGCGGCGAACGCATCGCTCCGCTTGCTTCGCCGGCGTATCTCGAGCGGCATCCGGTCGACGCCCCGGCTGACCTGCTCGCCCATCGCCTGATTTACTCGGAAACGCCGCTCGTTCAGTGGAAGCAGTGGTTCGGCCGCACGGGCGTGCCCGCCGCGCAAAAGACATTCGATTTTTCGTTCGATCGCTCATACATGTCGATCGAAACGGCGGCGCTCGGTCTCGGCATCGCGCTCGAAAGCCTCATGCTCGCGTCGGTGCGGATCAAGGAGGGGGTATTGGTCCCCGTTTTCGACGACACGCATTCCGTCGAGGTCGGCGCTCATCACCTCGTTTACCCGACTCAAAACGCCGACTTGCCGCGCGTCGAACGCTTTCTCGCATGGATGGAGCGCGAGGCTTCCGCGCGCGCCTGAGCGAGCACACCGCTTATCTGAATTTTTCTCAGCCATTGTTGAGCGTTTCCGCGTTGTTTCAGTCGCCCCTTGGGCGAACACTACGGGCACCCATCGAAACACAGGAGACAATCGATGTTGCTCGAGAACAAGGTCATCATGGTCACCGGCGCCGCCTCGCCCCGCGGCATCGGCAAAGCAACGGCGAAGGCACTCGCCGCGCAAGGCGCACATGTCGTCGTCCTAGACTTGCGCAAGGAAGATGCCGAGGCGGCAGCGGCGGATCTAGGCCAGGGCCATCTCGGCCTTGCCTGCGACGTGACCGATAAAACGGCCTGCCTATCGGCCGCCCGCGCCACACTCGAGCGGTACGGCGTAATCGACGGCCTCGTCAACAACGCCGGCATCACGCAACCCGTGCGAACGCTCGATATCGGCGGCAAGGATTTCGATGCGATCGTCGACGTCAATCTGCGCGGCACGCTCTACATGTCGCAGGCCGTGATCCCGGCGATGAAAGAGCAAAAGCGCGGCAGCATCGTTTGCATGTCGTCCGTTTCCGCCCAGCGCGGCGGCGGGATTTTCGGCGGCCCGCATTACAGCGCCGCGAAAGCCGGCGTGCTCGGCCTTGCCAAAGCGATGGCACGCGAGTTCGGCTCCGACCATATCCGCGTGAACGCCATCACCCCCGGCCTCATTCAAACCGACATCACGGGCGACAAGCTCACGCCGGAAATGCGAGTGGACATCATCAAGGGCATTCCGCTCGGCCGGCTCGGCGATGCCGCCGACGTCGCCAACGCGTGCCTCTTTCTGGTCAGCGATCTGTCGGCCTATCTGACCGGCATCACGCTCGACGTCAACGGCGGCATGCTGATCCACTAACGACTGCGCCGCGCTAAGCAGTGCGGGAACCGGTTACCCGGCATAACACGAAACGACACGGGAACGAGACCTGGAGTTCGGACCGGACCATTGCGCGGACAGCGGTACGCACGCATGCCGCGCATGGATCGCCGAGCACTAGGCCCCCAGGAGACAAACGATGAAATCCACTTACGCGGCATCGCCCGCCACGGAAGACGCGATCGCCGACGGCAACATCAGCTCGCCGACGTTCGAGGCTAGAACCTATGCGAAGGTCAGCCGCAGAATCATTCCGTTCCTGATGCTGTGCTACCTCGGCGCTTACCTCGACCGCGTGAACGTCGGCTTCGCGAAACTGCAGATGCTGAACGATCTGCGTTTCAGCGAAACGATTTACGGCATGGGGGCAGGCATCTTCTTCCTCGGCTACTTCTTGTTCGAAGTGCCGAGCAACGTCATCCTGCACAAAGTCGGCGCCCGCAAATGGCTCGCCCGAATCATGCTGACGTGGGCCGCCATCTCCGCCTGCTTCATCTTCGTCAAGACGCCGACGGCATTCTATGCGCTGCGCTTCTTGCTCGGCATCGCCGAAGCCGGTTTCGCGCCCGGCGTCATCCTTTACTTGACCTATTGGTACCCCAGCGAGCGGCGCGCGAAGGCGTTGTCGATCTTCTTCATGGCCATTCCGCTCGCAGGCATTTTTGGCGGGCCGTTGTCGGGATGGATCATGCATTCGCTGCAAGGCACGCTGTCGCTGACGGGATGGAAATGGCTGTTCCTGCTCGAAGCCGTGCCTTCCCTGGTGCTCGGCGTCGTGATCCTGCTCTATCTCGACGACGGCATTGCCGGCGCCAAGTGGCTCACCGATGCCGAAAAACGCCTGCTCGCACGCAACGTCCAGGGCGACGACACCCACAAGACCGCGCACGGCTCCATCAAGGCATTCATCGGCGACCGCCGCCTATGGCTGTTGGCCGCCATCTATTTCTGCGTCGTGCTCGGCCAGTACGGTCTCACGTTCTGGCTGCCGACCATCATTCGCAAGGCCGGCGTGTCGGACCCGCTGTGGGTGGGACTGTTCACCGCCATTCCCTATCTCTGCGCGATCGTCGCGCTGCCGCTCATCGGCATGAGCGCGGACCGTCTTCGCGAGCGCCGCTTTCACCTCGCGATTCCGATGCTCGTCGCCGTCGCCGGCTTCGCCACGCTGCCGATGCTGGGCAGCGTCGCGGCCTCGATCGTCTGCCTGAGCATCGCATCGGCCGGCATTCTTGCAGCATCGTCGCAGTTCTGGTCGTTGCCGACCGCATTGCTCGGCGGCGTTTCGGCCGCCGCGGGCATCGCCGCCGTCAACTGTTTCGCCAACCTAGCCGGCTTCTTCTCGCCGGCAATCGTCGGCTGGCTCAACGACATCACGGGCAAATCGACGGCGGGGCTCATTTTCATCGCCCTGGCCGTCACATTGGGCGCACTGCTCGTGTTCCTCGTTCCGGCCAAGTCGGTCAATCGCTGAAAGATCAACAGATCAACGGTCTTTCGATACCAAGGAGTCCTGATGAACACCGAAGCCATCACCGAGGACGTCTCGCTCGCCGAGCGCGCGTATCGGGTACGAAGAAATGCGTTGCTCATGGGCGAAGTCCAAGGGCAAGGCTATATCGGCCAAGCACTCGACATCGCCGACGTGCTCGCCGTGTCGTACTTCGGCGCGATGCGCTACCGGCCGCACGACCCCGAGTGGGAAGGCCGCGATCGCTTCCTGCTGTCGAACGGCCACTATGCCATCGCGCTCTACGCGGCGCTGTTCGAGGCGGGCATCTTGCCCGCCGACGAACTCGAAACCTACGGCAGCGACGACAGCCGCCTTCCGATGTCGGGCATGGCCAGCTATACGCCCGGCATGGAAATGTCCGGCGGCTCGCTCGGCCAAGGGCTCACGATCGCGGTCGGCCGTTGCCTCGGCTTGAAGCGAAAAGGCTCGAGCGCATTCGTCTATACGCTGTTTTCCGACGGCGAGCTGGACGAAGGCGCGATCTGGGAAGGCATCATGTCGGCCTCGCACTGGAAGCTCGACAATCTGATCGCCATCGTCGATGTCAACAATCAGCAAGCCGACGGTCCCTCCACCCAGATCCTGGCATTCGAGCCGCTGCTGCCCAAGCTCGAAGCATTCGGCTGGTACGCCCAGCGCGTGGACGGGAACGACATCGAAGCGGTCAAGCGTGCGTTCGACAACGCGCGCCGTCATGGCGAGCCACAGCCGCGCATCATCATCTGCGACACGAAGATGGGTTGCGGCGTGCCGTTCCTCGAGGAGCGGGAGAAGAACCATTTCATCCGAGTCGATGCGCACGAGTGGCAACTCGCGCTCGAAGCACTCGAAGCCGGGAGACACGCATGAGCACCATCGAGAAAAAGCCGCGCCTCAAAACATCCGCGATGATCGCTTCGATCGCGGCGGACGGGCAAGTCACGCGTTCCGCCCCGTTCGGTCATGCGCTCGTCGAATTGGCGCATGTGAAGCAAAACGTGATCGGCATGACGGCCGACCTCGGCAAGTACACCGACCTGCACATCTTCGCGAAGGCATTCCCCGACCGGTACTACCAAATGGGGATGGCAGAGCAGCTGTTGATGGGCGCTGCAGCGGGCTTCGCTCACGAAGGCGCTCAGCCGTTCGTCACGACGTATGCCGTGTTCGCAACCCGACGCGCGTACGACTTCATCCATCAAACGATCGCCGAGGACAACCTCGACGTTAAGATCGTCTGCGCGCTGCCGGGCTTGACGACCGGCTATGGCCCGAGCCACCAGGCCGCGGAGGATCTCGCGCTGATGCGTGCGATGCCCAACATGACCGTGATCGATCCTTGCGACGCGCTCGACATCGAACAAATGGTCCCGGCGATCGCCGCGCATAAAGGGCCCGTCTACGCGCGCCTGCTGCGCGGCAATGTGCCCGCAGTGCTCGACGAATACGATTATCGGTTCGAGCTCGGCAAAGCCAAGCTGTTGCGCGGCGGGAACGACGTTCTGCTGATTTCCTCGGGCATCATGACCATGCGCGCGCTCGAAGTCGCGAAAGCGCTGCAAGCCGACAACGTGGGCGTTGCCGTGCTGCACGTGCCGACGATCAAGCCGCTCGATACGGAAACGATCCTGCACGAGGCGAAACGCAGCGGCCGCATGGTCGTCGTTGCAGAGAATCACACGGTGATCGGAGGGCTTGGCGAAGCCGTCGCGCGGGAATTGCTGACGGCGGGGGTCGCACCGGCTTTCAGGCAAATTGCGCTGCCTGATGAGTTTCTTGACGCGGGTGCGTTACCGACGCTGCACGAGCGTTACGGCATCGCGACCGAAGCCATGTGCACGCGCATCAAGGGCTGGCTCGGCTGACGCTTGGGCTGCGGGCGGCATGGCAGGCGGAGATGGCATCACGACGACATCCCAATCGATCGATCCGCCTGCGCCATCTTCGCGAGGACATCGGCAAGCGCGCGAATCTTCGACTGCCCCGCACGTTGCGGCGGATAGACGAGAAAGTATCCCAAGCCGTTCGCCGCGACCTGTCCAAATGGCGCGACCAATGCGCCCGTCTCGAGCCGCTCGCGCGCCATTCTCGGATCGCCGATGGCGACACCGTGCCCCTGTGCGGCCGCGGTGAGTGTCAATTCGAGCGTATCGAAAACGAGCCCGCTTTCGGCGTTCACCTGTGACGCTTTGGCGTAATCCAACCAGCAATGCCACTCGCCGTGGCTCGGGCCCGGATGGAGCAAGACGACGCGGGCGAGATCGGCCGGCGATTTCAGCGACGACGCCAGTTCCGCGGTGCACAGCGGTGTCAGCGTCTCCTCGAACAGCGGTAGGGCCGCAAGCCCTGTCCACCTCCCTGCTCCGCGCACGATGATCGCGTCGACGTCGGGTGTGTCGAACTCCGGCGTATCGTCGGCGGAGGTCGAGATTCGCAGTTCGATGCCGGCAAGCGCATGATGGATGTCCCGCAGGCGCGGAAGCAACCACCGAATCGCGAACGTGGACGGCAATCGGAGCGTCAGAATCGATTTCGTTCCCGCGTGGAGGTCGGCATGCTCAGCCAACCGGCTCAGTACGTCGACGGCAACGTTCAGCAAGGTGTGCCCTTCCGTCGTCAGCGTCAGGCCAGAAGCATGGCGCAAGAATAGCGCACAGCCATAGTGTGCCTCCAACTGCTGAACCTGGCGGCTCACCGCACCTTGCGTGCGGCACAAATGCTCGGCGGCCTTGCTGATGCTGCCGAGGTGGGCAGCCGTCACGAATGCCTGCAAGGCAGCGATCGGCGGCAGCGGGCGCGTCAAATCCGCCAGCGGGTATGCATGCGCCGCATACCCGGCTTGCGGATTTTTCGATTGTTCGGTCATCTAGGCGTGGCTATCGTACGAGTACGCGATGCCCGCTCACGCGAGCAAGCGGGATTTCAACGAATAAACGATCGGAGAAAGATGATGGCTTCATCGTCCGCAACACTATACACGCGGCAGATTCGTACCTACCTCGAAGCATTGGAACGCGGCGACGTGGCCGCGATCTGTGCACTGTTCAGGCCCGACGCGCAAATCCACTCGCCGTTTCTCGGGTGGATGGAACCTGCGCCCTTCTTTTCGAAGGTCGATGCGGCGTCGGGCCAAAGCACGATCACGCCGATCGACATCTGCGTCAGCGCCACAGGCGCGCGACGCGCAACGGGCTACTTCGTCTATGACTGGGGGCTGAAGGACGGCACGTCGGTCCAATTCGAATGTGTCGACGTGTTCGAATTCGATGAGAACGGCCTCATCGAGCGGATGATCATCGTCTACGACACGCATCCGATCCGCGGGGCGGTCGGCGATAAGTACGCGTAAAGACGAAGGCGGCGGATTTTATACGTACCTGGTCATGAAGTATGTCGCCCCAACAAGTGCCGTACCGAAACTGCATACGAAGGTCACGAGCTTCCAGGTTTGAGCGTTAATTTCACGACGAAGATCCGCCTTCACATCGAGCAGATCAGCCTTGGTCGCGACGGCGTCAAGGCGCGTCTCTATGCTGGCAGCTTCGAGTGCCGAGATTCTGGATTCCATGCAATTCTCCGGCGTGCCCGGCCGCCGCCGAGGAGCCCCAGGCAGCTCGAGGGATCAACGCTTAACGGAATTGCGTGGCGACGAAGTAGGTAGCCGCAACGAGTGCGGTACCAAAGCTGCAGACGAATGTCACCAGTCGCCAAGTCTGGGCGTTGATCTCCTTATGAAGATCCTCGCGGGTGGCGACGGAAGTCAAGCGCGTCTCGATCCTTGCAAGCCGATCACGCGTTTCAAGATTAGCCGCTTCAAGGGCAACGATTCTGGCATCCATTCGGCCATCATCGCCACCGCCGCCGGTGTTGTCAATCGGTGGCGGGGGTAACTCGGCGTCAGCGCTTCTCGATCGGCGGCGAATATTTGAGATGGTCATCATTTCAATCGGGTATGTCACCGGCCGATACTAGCCTTCAGATGTCGGCTTCGAGCGGTTCCTCGCATTTTTTCGGACGAAGTCCGACATGCTTCGCAGAGGTAAGCGCGCCGGTCGAGTTCAACGCGTCGCCGTCTGCGTCACCGCTCGTCTCCGCCTAAAAGACGGAGCACGCTCGCCTCGAAGCAGCCAACGATTGCGGCATGCACTCTCACAATCGCGGCATCCCGCATCGCGTTGCTTCTCCAGCCCATCGCGACCGGATACTTCGGCAGATCGATCGGGCAAGGCAATAACGCGAGACCCGTCATCCTCGAAATCGCTACGGCCGCATGCTCTGGAATCGTGGCAACCGCCTTCGTACCCTTCAGCAGGTGCGGCAACGACGCGAAATGGGTAGTGGAAGCGATAACCGTTCGGCGTTTTCCGATCGCCGCCAGAACCTCGTCGACGATTCCAACCACACCACCGGACGAGACGAGAACGTGCGCCCTCGATGTAAATTCATCGACGCTGAGGGTGCGCCGCTTTTTATGCTGAGTAGCGTCGATCAGGCAGGCGTAGCTTCCTTCGCCGATCAACTGATGCCGAAGCCCCCGCCCGGCAAAAGCCCCCGCGAACACGGCGAGGTCCATTTCCTGGTTAGCCAACGCATCGCTGACGATTTGGCTATGCGTCTGCCGGTAAATCAGCCTTACACCAGGTGCCATCCGCGCGACTGTTTCGATGAGTTGCCGTCCGAGGGCGATCTCGAAGTCATCCGACATGCCCACGGAAATCGATCGGCCATGAAAGCTCGTGGCTTCGGGCGATGCAATAGCCAGGCTCTGCCGACAACGGTCAAGCGCCTCGCTGACGATGGGCTTGAGCTCCTTCGCGCGCGATGTCGGCGCGAGGCCTCGGCCAGTGCGAACGAACAGCGCGTCGGAAAACACCTCGCGCAGCCTCCGCAACGCCGCACTGACAGCCGACTGCGTCATGTTCAAGCGGATTGCCGCCCGGCTCGCCCCGCCCTCCTCAGCCAGCGCTTCGAAGACTTTGAAGAGGTTGAGGTCGACGTCATCGATATTAATTCTATTCATATCACATAGTTCCGATATCTGTTCACGGAATCTTATCGTTGCAAGAACATTCGTGCACGTTCCCACAGGAGATCAAGGAGATTCGCCATGTCCAAATCCAAGGTTGCAGCCCTTCAAATCGGCTCATCGGCCGCCGGCAAGGCCCAGACGCTCGAACACATCCTGTCTTTCGAAGACGAGATTCGTTCGTCCGGCGCCAGGCTCGTCGTTCTGCCCGAGGCGCTGTTGGGCGGCTACCCGAAGGGTGAAATCTTCGGAACCCGTCTGGGTTATCGGTTGCCTGAAGGGCGTGAAGCGTTCGCACGGTACTACGACAATGCGATCGACGTTCCCGGGGAAGAGACGCAGGCGCTCGCGGACTTCGCCACTCGGTGCGATGCATCCATCGTCATCGGCGTCATCGAGCGTGACGGCAGCACGCTCTATTGCACCGCGCTGTTCTTCAACCCGGGGGAAGGCCTCGTCGCAAAGCACCGCAAGCTGATGCCGACCGGCACCGAGCGCTTGATCTGGGGCCAAGGAGACGGCTCGACGCTCGCGACGGTAAAAACGGACGCGGGGACGATCGGCGCCGCAATATGCTGGGAAAATCAGATGCCCCTTCTTCGCACCGCAATGTATGCGAAAGGCGTGCAGATCTGGTGTGCGCCGACTGTCGATGAGCGCGAAATCTGGCAATGCTCGATGCGTCACATTGCTCACGAAGGCCGGTGCTTCGTGGTCAGTGCGTGTCAGGTCCAGCCATCGCCGGCACAGCTCGGCGCGAAGGTGGTGCACTGGGATGACGACAGGCCGCTCATCAACGGCGGCAGCGTCGTCGTCGGGCCGTTGGGCGACATCCTCGCGGGGCCGCTATATCGAGAGGCCGGACTCGTGGTGGCAGAGATCGATACGGACGAACTGACGCGCGCCCGCTACGACCTCGACGTCGTCGGTCATTACGCGCGCCCGGATGTGTTCTCGTTGTCCGTCGATGAGCGCCGCAAACGTACCGTCGCGTTCACCGGCGAGCAAAGCTAAAGCTCGATCTGCGCGCCGATCTCGCGCATTTTCGCGAGCACTCGCTCGAACTCATCTTCAGACAGCACGAGCCGCGCTGCGCCAAAGAACAGCATCTGCGGGCTCATCTCTCTGGGGGCGGCGCCGCCGGTGTACTTGCGCCACTGCTGGCCGCCGGCGACGCCGAAAAGCTCGGCCATCCATTCGCCGGTGCGGCCGAGTTCGTTCTTGAGACGCTGGAAGTCTTCGGCTGTGGGGGCCGTATATTTCATGTAAAAAGCCGGCTAGCGCCGGCCCTTGGATGTCTATTCGAAGAAGAACTTCGTGATCATCATGACGGCGAGGATCAAGCCGCTAGCCCAGACGAACGGCATCCAGCGAGACTCCAAATTCAGCTTCGCCGTCTCCGCCATCAACTTGGCGATTTCCGCTTCCGTTTTGACGATGTCCCAGGTCTTGTCCACTGCGATCTTCCTTGCGGGTGCGGGCTGCGCAACGTGCGCTACCTCTGGGGCGAAAATTAGCACCAAAAGGGCTGAAACAGAAGGACTTTTCGATACGCCAGCCTACTCGCGGCGGCCGGTGCCACCGACCTTCGCATCTTCGCCAACGCCTGGCCGCGATCTCACAACCGAGCGATACCCGTATATTTCGGCGTCGTGTAGTCGTCGATGCTGAACCGCGAACCGTCTCGCCCCATGCCGGATTGCTTGACGATGAAGGCCTCGCTGCGCAGCAAAGCGGGATCGCTCAGCGGCATCCGCTCGATCTCTCCATTCGTCTCTCTCATCGCTCGGCCCCCGGAAAAATGACCGCATTGAGAATACAGTTCTTTTGTTGCACCAGCAGGCCCCGCACGCGCTGTCTAAATTCGGTGAACTGCGCATCGGCCATCAGCGCAGCGCGGCGCGCTTCCCGGTCGGCCAAACTCTCGTAGCGCCATAGGAAGACGAGTTGATTCAATTCGCCCACTTCCGATTGGAAGCAGCCCACCATTTGGCCCAGGTGCTTTTCTTGCGATTCGCGCCCCAATGCGCGATAGTGCGCGATGTATTGCGGCACGCCGCCGGGTATCAAGGTGTACCTTCGTTCTTCGAGTATCACAGCACCGCCTCCAATTCATCGCTTTTCGAACGCACCTTCGCGGCAAACGCACGCGTGACCTCCGCAAACGACGCTCGGTCGGCGAGCGCCGCCACGTACCGATCCGGACGAATGACCGCGATGGTGTGCCCTTGCTGCTGGAACCAAGGTTCCAGCGCATTTTCTAGATCCTCGACGCACACCGTCGTCTCCGACCCGACGAGCCGCTCGTCTCGCGACACACCGCTGCGCGAACGCTCGACGCGGACGAAGGCGGCATTCATGGTGCGCCAAAACGCTCTCCCCTGTTCATCGAGCGCTTCATAGGGATCCGTGCGCCACCCGACGATCGCGAACCATGGTCCGAGCACGTCGTCCAGTTTCCGTTTTTTTCGAAACCCGACTTCGACGTCCGGTTGGATGAACATACGGCCAACAGCCGTATGGGCAATATCGGCCGCCTCGTGCAACGGTTCGACGACGAGCCCTCCGTCATAGCGGGGCATCGGCTTGAACTTCATCTGCAGCACATAGTTGCGCACGGCGCGAAGCGAGCCGAACGACTTGAAAAACGCGTCGCGAAGCCACGCTATGACGTTGCTCGTCGGCATGAGAATCCGGCCGAAGGTATCGGCAAGATCGATCATCGCCTTGGCGTGGTTGCGTCGCTCCACTTCATAGCTCGTCAAGATCGACGAATCCATCTGCCCCTTGACCACGGCAGCGAGCTTCCATGCGAGATTGCCTGCGTCCCGCAAACCGATGTTCAATCCCTGCCCGATCCAGGGCGGGCTCAGATGTGCCGCATCGCCGGCAAACATCGTGCGGCCCACGACGAAGCGATCCGCCACGCGCGAGTGGTGCGTGTAGATGCGCGCGCGCACGACGTCCAGACGATCCGCATCGCGGACGTACGGCGCAATCAAGGATTTGACCGAAGCTTCCTCGACCAGGCGATCCGTATCTTCGTGCGGAAACACCATGAACTCCCAACGTCGATAACCGAAGGGCAAATGAATGCATACGTTAGGCCGTCTCGGGTCGCAGTGCAGCGCCGTGTAGGGCGCGTCGAGCTCAGCATTGCGCACGTCCACGACGAGCCATTTGATGGGGTGCGTATTGCCCACCAACGTCACGCCGACGAGGTCCCGAAGCGTACTGCGGCCGCCGTCGGCGGCCACGCAATACTGCGCTTCGATCTCGCGCACGATGCCGTCTCGGTCGGTCACCGTGAGCGTCGCGTTCCGCGCGCCCTGCCGAAGCGATATGACTTCGGTTCCGAGCCGCATCCGGACGTGAGGAAAATGCGCCAAATGCTCACGCAGCGTCGCCTCCGCGAGCTGCTGCATGAAGATGTTGCGGCGATACCATCCGAACTCGCGCGTGCCGGGGCGGATGTCGGCAAAGAGCCCGCCTTTCGCCGTGAACATCCTCAACGAAACGTTTTGAATGATGTCGTCGAGCAAAGCGTCGGCGACGCCGGCCGTCTGAAAGACGCGCAACGCCTCGTCATCCATGCCGACCGCGCGCGGGTACGGGAGAATGTCTTCACTGCGGTCGATCAGAATCGCGTCGATGCCGTACACACCCAGCAAATTGGCCACGGTGCATCCCACCGGCCCCGCGCCGACGATCGCTACGCTGGTACAGATCTTTTCCATGATGTTGAACTCAAACGGCTTGCGCGGCTTTCAGCTTCCGAAAAAAATCGTCGAGCGCGAGCAGGAAGCCAACGGCGTTGTCGTCGTGAACGTAATGCCCCGCGTTCGCGACTTCGCACCACGCGATGCGCGGATTGCGCCGCGACATCTCCTGTGCGGTCGATCTCGGCAAGAAGTCCGAATGCTCGCCGCGAACGACGAGCGTAGGACAAGAGATGCCTTCCACGATCGGCCAGAGTTCCACCCCCAACTCGGGCCGCCGCGCGAGCTCGATACGCGCCCGGCCGATCCCCTCGGCGTCGTACTTCCACACCACGCTGCCATCGTCATTCTGCTTCAGCGTGTAATCGAGCCGCGAGTTCAATGCTTGTTCGGAGATCGTCGGCCTCTTGCTCCGCCAGAACTGCCGCGCGGCATCCCAGTCGTCGAAGCGCGTAGGCGTGGACTCGATTTCGTGCACGATGCGTTTTGCGCCTTCGGTCGCGATCGAGGAGCCCGGGCCGATGTCTTCTATGACAAGCGCGCGGATCTTCTCGGGGTGGCGCGCCGCATAAGCCAATGCATTCGTGCCGCCGAGCGAGTGGCCCATCAGCACGAACGTGTCGATATCGAGGTGAGCCACCATCGCTTCGAGGTCGTCGACGTAGGCCTGGGTGTAGTAGTTGCACGCCGGGTCCCAATCGCTGTCGCCGCGTCCTCGCTGATCGAGCGCGATCAATCGCAGGTCTTCGGAAAAGAACCTGGCCGTTGGCTCCCATGTCATCGCATAGCTTCGCAAGCCATGCAGGAGAATTACCGGCGGCGCATCCACCGGCCCCCATTCGACGTATCGCAGCGTCAATGCTCCACTGCGAAACTCACCCGTTCTCGGTTGCCACTCGCTCATCGCATGTCACCCCTATCGCCGGCCGTCAATGCAACCCGTCCTGGCCTTTGATTTCGGAAGCCTTGATGCCGCCGAGCCGCGCGTGCAGCCGGCCGCGCGAAGCAAATGCGAACGCGATGACGACTTCGTCGCGATTGGGCGCGTCGGCGAACATGACGGATACGGTGTCGTAGTGCGAGCGCACGTACAACGCGTCCTTATGAGCCAAGGGGATGTCGATCGTCGTATTGACGCCGCCGCGCTTGCCCGTCGACGGCACCCACGCCTTGCCGCCGCCCACGGCATCGCGCACCGGATCGGCGAACACACTCGTCAGGAAGGCGTTGCCGTGCTCGTATTCGCCGTCCGCGCCCACGACGCACGCTTTGCCGTAGCTCTCGACCGTGTCATCGCCAAGCAACTGCCGAATGCGCCGGGCAAACTCGTGGCCCAGCGCGGGCGAAGCATTCACGACCTCGCTGAGGTCCTGCACGCTGCGGCCCGCAAACGGATTGAGGATCGCCGCGGCGATCACGATTTTTCGCAGTGGTGCGCCGTCGGCGTGAAGTCCACTCTCGTTCGTGAGGGTATCGTCGATTTGGGTGTACCACTTGCGGACTTGGAAGCTTTCGAAGTTGGATGACGTTTTCATTTCCGGATACCGGTTAGTCGAATAAGGGTTGCAGATCGATGGGATCGCTGGGCGCGTGATACTCGTGGAGGAGGCGCTTGCCCTCGCCATCGTCGAAGACCAGGTCGCAAAAGAATTCGAGCCGATTGCCGTCAGGATCGTTGAAGTACAAGCCGTACCCGATCTTGTGATCGGTCGTCTTCACGACTTCCACGTTCTTGCGCAAGAGCATTCCGTACAAGCGCCGCAAGTAGGTCACGTCATCGCCGATCTCGAGGCCGTAGTGCTGCAGGCCACGCTTGATCGGCGGTCTCGCCTCGTCCGTTCGAATCAGGGCGATGTCGTGGTGCTTCTTGCCGAAGGACATGAACACCCAGTGTTCGCCTCGCGCCGTTTCCTCCATGCCGAGCACTTCTTCGTACCACTTGCCGGATGCAATCGGATCGCGAACGTAAAGCGCAATGTGCGTGCGTTTGACGTTGGGTTTTTCCATGTCAGGCCTCAATGGTGTTGAGGAGGGTTGTCGACGGTCAATACCGGTGTCCATGTCACGTCGGTGATTTCGCTGAACTCGCGCCACTCCTTGAACCAGGTCTGCCCGCCGTCCTCGGTCCGGAACAAGTGGCCGTATTTCGAGCCGGCGAACATGAGAAGCGGATCCGCATCGTTGACCCCCACGGCCCAAAACGCCGAATTGGGCGTTTGTGTCAGCGGCACCTCGACCCACGATTCGCCGAGATCCGTCGATTTGAGCACCTTGCTCGTATGACCGGGAGTGGAATCGCCGATGACGAGGAACGCTTCGTTGGTGCCGGGCCGGACACGCACGGTGCGCGCGTAACGGAGCGTCCATTCCAGTTTTGCGTTCAAACCCTTCCAGGTCTTGCCATCGTCCTTGGAGACATAAATCGCGTTGACCACGACGACGAGCAAGGTCTGCGGCGGGCCGGGAATGAACGTGACGCAATGGATGTCGGAATTGGCGACACCGCCTCGCTGGCCATCGATACGCTCCCACGTTTCCCCTGCGTCTCGGCTGCGAAAGAGTCCCCCCTCTTCGATACCGAACCACAAATGGCTCGGGTTCGACGGGTCGATCGCGCAAGTCAACACGCGTGGCTTGCTCACGCCGGCGCACCGCTCCGGAATTTCCGGCGGGAGCTTCGTCCAGCTCTCGCCGCCGTCGGTGGAACGAAAGAAGCCCGCACGCGAGGGAGCACCCGTGCCGCAGAGCATGTGTTTCGGATTGCTCGGATCGAAACAGATCGACCATACCGTCTGGCCGTTCAGGATCGAATCGATGCGCTTCCAATTGACGCCGCCGTCCGTGCTCTTGCAAAGGCCGACATCGGCACCGGCGAACACCACGAAGGGGTCGCTCGGATGCACGGCTAGGCTGCGCACCACGCCGTCGAATTCGATGTCCTGATCCAGGTCGAGCCGCTTCCACGACTTCCCGTTATCGGAGCTCCGCAGTATTCCCTGGCCGGCGGTCGCGACCAGAATGGTTTTGTTCACTCGCTGTTCCTCTTTACAGAAAAATGCCTCGCGTGATTCCGCCGTCGGCGCCGATCGACTCTCCCGTGATCGCTCCGGCTCTCGGTGAGGCCATGAACGCAGCGATCCAACCCATTTCCTCCGGCTGGAGCACGCGGCGAATGGGCGTGACCTTGATGTAGTTCTGCTCGACTTGGTCGGCCGTCAGTCCCTGCTTGGCCGCCTCCTTCTCGTAGAGCTCGTGGATGTGCGGCGTTTCGACGACGCCAGGATGAATCGTGTTGACCGTGATGTTGAAAGGCCCCAACTGATCGGACAGCACCTTCGTCATGTGGACGATCGCCACGTTGCGCATGCCCGACAGTTGCTTGCTCCCGCGCCCCGTCAGCCCGCCGATGTTGAGGATGCGGCCGTATCGCTGGCGCTTCATGATTGGCGCGACGGCCTTTGCGCAGCGGAAATAGCCCACGACCTTGATATCGATGTCTTTCAACAGGCCGTCCGCATCGGCATCCTCGAGTTCGGAACGTACTAGGCCGCCCGGGTGGGCCGCACCATTGATCAAGATGTCGATGCGGCCGAATCGCTTCGCCGCCTGCTCGACACCGGCCTCCACCGAGGGGGTGCTCGACGTGTCGACCGAAATGCAAGCGAGCTCTCCCGAACCGGCCGGCAAGCGTGAGCGAATCTCGGCCGCGGCCTCTTCGAGATGCTCCATGCGCCGTGCGGCGAGCACGACGTTCACGCCTTCACCGGCCAGTTGCTGGGCAATGGCCTTGCCGATGCCCATGCTGCCGCCCGTGATGAATGCCGTCTGGCCCCTCAATCCCAAATCCATTGCATGCTCCGTTTTCAATCGACGTTGATCCAAACGCTTTTCGTTTCGAGGTAGTTTTCGATGCCTTTGCGGCCCAGCTCTCGGCCCCACCCCGACTCTTTGAAGCCGCCGAACGGCGACGCCGGGTCCGTCACGTTGTAGCAATTCACCCAGACGGTTCCGGCCTTCAGGCGCGCGGCGATCCGATGCGCTTGCTTGACGTCGCGCGTCCACAGGCCCGCCGCGAGGCCGAACGGCGAATCGTTCGCGCGATTCACGAGGTCATCGATATCGTCCCAAGGCATCGCCGTCAGCACCGGGCCGAATATTTCCTCTTTGACGATGCGTGCGCCGTCTCGGGTATCGACGAAGACCGTCGGTTCAAAGAAGTACCCATCCTTTCTGCCGTGCGGGCGTCCGCCGCCGGTGACCGTCGTGCCACCCTCGCTGCGCCCGACGTCCACGTAGTGGCTCACGCGCTGATGCTGGAGCATTGAAACGAGCGGTCCCATCTGCGTGCCGGCTTCCAGCCCGGGGCCGATTCGAATCGCTTGGGCCTTCGATACGACGTCGGCAACGACGCGATCGAAGTGCTTTCGATGGATATAGAGCCTCGAGCCGGCCGTGCAGACCTGACCTTGGTTGTAGAAGATCGCGGCAGCCGCGGCCTCCGCCACCTCGGCGGGATCAGCGTCGGGCAAGATGATGTTGGGCGATTTCCCGCCCAGTTCGAGCGTGACGCGTTTGAGCGAATCCGCACATTGGCGCGCGATGTTTTTGCCGACCAGCGTGGACCCTGTGAACGCAATCTTGTCCACGCCGGGGTGGGCGACGAGTGCCGCGCCCGCAGTCGCACCTCGTCCCGTCAGGACGTTCACGATCCCGGCCGGAAACCCCGCTTCGTCGATCAATTCGGCCAGTCTCAACGCCGTGAGCGGCGTCTGCTCGGCAGGTTTCAAGATGCAGCCGCAGCCCGCCGCGAGCGCCGGCGCCAGCTTCCACGCAGCCATCGAAAGCGGGAAATTCCACGGAACGATCAGCCCGCACACACCCACCGCTTCGCTGCGCGTGTAGTTCAAGAACGTCCGTCCTCCGCTCGGCGATACGGGAATCGTCGCGCCTTCGAGCTTGCTCGGCCACCCCGCGAAGTAGCGGAACATTTTCGCGGTGCCCGCCACGTCGCCGTTCAGCGCGGCCGTCAGCGGCTTGCCGTTGTCGAGCGATTCGAGCTCGGCCAATTCCTGCGCGTTGGTCTCGATCAGATCGGCCAAGCGGTTCAGCAAGCGCCCCCGATCGATCGGCGTCATCTTGCGCCATGCATTCGATTCGAACGCTGCGCGCGCGGCGCGGACGGCCGCATCGACATCTGCCGCCCCCGCGTCGGCCACGCTCGTGATGACCGTCCCGCTTGCGGGATCGAGCGTATCGAACGTGCCCCCCTCAGCGGCGTCGTGCCAAGCGCCATTGATGAACAGCCGATGCGGGCGCATTGCAAAACGACGCGCCGCATCGCCGATGAGATCGCGCCAACCATTAACGTCGGTGGACATGTTTCGAAATCCGGTAGGCGATGCTCAGGCGAGCACCATTTCAATGAGGAAAGGGCCGCTCGTGTGAGCGAGCGCATCGCCGAGCGCAGCTTCGAACTCCCGCGTGGTCGATGCACGAACGGCGGGCACGCCGTAGCCCGCAGCAAGCGAGGGCCAATCGAATGCCGGGTCGTCGAGTTCCGTGAGCGCGCGAGCTTGAGGACCGAACCGTTCGCTGCCTGCGCGGCGCAGTTCCGTCTGCAATATTCCGTAGCGGCGATTGGACGCAATCAGGATGACGACGGGCAAGCGCTCGCGCGCCATCGTCCAGAGCGACTGAATCGTGTACTGAGCACTGCCGTCCGATTGCAGGGCGAACACGCGGCGCGCCGGACAGGCGACGGCGGCGCCCAGCGCGACGGGCAACCCTTGTCCGATCGCGCCGCCCGTATTCGTGAGAATCGTGTGGCGGGCCGCCGACGCCGACGCAGTGACGAACGGATAGCCGCAGGTCCCGCCTTCCACCGATACGATCGCTGCATCGGGCAGCGCGTTCGACAGCACCTTGCCGACGAGCGCCGGATCGAGCGCGCTATCAGGAATCGGATAGCGCGATGCCGGCACAAAAGTCTCGGAATCGCCCGGTCCGACGAGGTGCGCGAGTCGTTCCAGCGCGCCCTCGCCGCACTCCGCCACATCGGCGAGCGTCACCAATCGCCGCTCATCGACGAGCAGGCTCGGCAGCCCCTCGTAGCCGAAGTAAGCAACGGGCGCGATCGTTTCCACCAACACCACCGCGTCCGCGGCTTGAAGTTGCTCGATCGCCTTCTCGGGGAAATACGGCAGACGATCGATATCGGGAAGGCCGCCCCCGCGCTCCGTCCGAGCCGGAAAGGTCTCGCTGAAGAAACGCACAGAGGCGTTCGCACCGATTCGACCGGCGGCACGCTGCCCGCGCTCGGACAGCGCACCGCCGCCCAGCAGGAACACGAGGCGCTTGCCCGCCTTCAGCATTTGCGCGACGGCTTGCACGCGCGATTCTTGGAATCCGCGCGCGGAGGGAATCAACGCTGGCGCACCGACATTCGCCGGGGCGGGATGTTGCTGGTGATCGACGGGAAAAACGAGCGTCGAGATGCTGCCGGGCGCCTTCAGCGCGGCTCGGAATGCTTCGACGGTGTCACCCTCGATGTCCGCCGTGGATTCGATCGTTCTGACCATGCCGCTCACCGGCCGAGCCAGCGAATGAATGTCGGAGGTCAGTGGCGCGTCGTATTGCAGATGCCAGCTCGCGTGGTCGCCGACGACGTTGACGATCGGCGTACGTGCACGCCTTGCGTTGTGCAAGTTGGCGATTCCGTTCGCGAACCCTGGGCCGAGATGCAGCAGCGTGAGCGCCGGCTTGCCCGTCATCCGCCCGTATCCATCGGCGGCTCCCGTACACACCCCTTCGAACAAGCCCAGCACGGCCCGAATTCCAGGGATGGCGTCCAACGCGGCGACGAGCGGCATTTCCGTCGTACCGGGATTGGCAAAGCAAACCTCGGCGCCAGCGGCGCGCGCGGCGAGGAGCAGACGTTCGGCGCCGTTCGGCGCAGCATCGGCGCCGGTCGTGTCCGGGGCGAGAGCGGGGGAATAAGTAGTTTCCAATCGGCTTGTCCTGATGAGACACGTAGCGGCGCACCCGCGCCGCGATCGATGGAAGTCATGCTAATCCCGCATTTCGAGATTGTCAATTCATCAATCCGGGGAAAATTCATGATTCACAGTGATTTCAATCTCTTTTTTCGGGATTTTTACCTATGGCAAAGTCGACTCGAAGATGGGCGAGCGGGCTGCGGCGGCCGCATGGACGAGGCTCGCCGGGCACGGCTGCCCACCCGCGCCTTCAACGCTGGGACTTTGCGCAGCGCAAGCAACGAGGCATCATGCGAGGCGGCGCATGCCCGGCCGTTGACCAACCCGCAGATAGAAGCGATAGAGATAGAAACGCTATGTCGAGCCTCACCCGGATGTTGTCGATCCTTGACCTGTTCTCTTCGACTGACATGTCGATGACAGCGGAATCCATCGCCGAGCGCATGGGGTTCACCCGCACCACCTGCTACCGGTACGTCAAGGAACTCACCGAAGCGGGCTTGCTGAACAACGCGAACGGCGTCTACTCGTTGGGTGCGCGCATCATTAACCTCGATCGCAAAATGCGGGAATCGGACCCGCTCCTTCAGGCGGGCATCCCTGAACTGAAGAAGCTCGTGAGGAGCACGGGGGGCGAAGGGCTCATCTCGACGATGTACGACGAACAAATCATCAACATCCACCACGAGAGCGGGCCGGAGCGGCTCAACCTCGGGTTCGGCCGGGGCCAGGTCATGCCGCTGATGCGAGGCGCCTCGTCGAAGGTCATCATCGCGACGATGAGCCGAGCGCGGCTCAAGCGCCTATTCGAGCGGCACCTGCTGGCCGAAGACCCGGCGCTCACGGAAGACTGGCCCACTCTCTGGCGGTACTGTCAGCAAATCATTCAGCAGGGCTACTGGGTTTCGCACGAAGAACTGCACAAAGGCCACGTCGGCATCTCCGCGCCCATCCCCTCTGGAGAAACGGGCGAAGCCACTTCGAGCATGACGCTGGTTTTTCGGCGCGAGCACTATGCGCTATTCAACGAGTCGGCACTGGGCAGCGCACTGGCGGGAGCAGCGCGAGCGGTCGGGCGTAAAGCGTATCCGGCCGCGCCCGCGCCGAGGTGAGACCCGCATTCGCTGAACCAGACGAGATCCGCTAGACGCCGCGCGATGTGTCGCGCCTGATGAAAATACCTACCAAACAGAGGTTGACCATCCCTTTTTTCGGGATTAGTGTTCTTGCGTGATGCGATACGTTCCATCATAAAGAACACGAATCCCTAAATACGGTATTCAACAACACATAGGGGATTCCCACCGACGAATACCTGGGGAGTCCAATGTCAGATGCAACGAGCCAAAACCGGACGTTCCGCCGAATCGCCTGGCGCATCCTCCCGTTCCTCTTCGCGTGCTACGTCCTGAACTTCATCGATCGCGTCAACATCGGTTTCGCGAAGCTGCAGTTCATGCACGATCTCCGTTTCACGGAATCCGTGTACGGGACGGCCACCGCGCTGTTCTTCATCGCCTACGCACTCTTCGAAGTGCCCAGCAACTTGCTGCTGACGAAAATCGGCGCCAGCAGAACGCTGATGCGCATCATGGCGTTATGGGGTGCAGTGACCGTCCTGCAGACGTTCATGACGAATGCCGGCGTCCTGTACGTCCTGCGCTTCCTGCTGGGCGCCGCGGAGGCGGGCTTCTTTCCCGGCATGATCCTTTTCCTGAGCTATTGGTTTCCAGACCGGCTCAGGGCGCGGATCAACAGCATCCTGATGCTGGCCGTCCCGATCGCGGGCATGGTGGGCGGGCCGCTTTCCGGGTGGATCATGTCGCACCTGAACGGCCGCCTCGATCTGAGGGGATGGCAGTGGTTGTTCTTGATCGAAGGGCTGCCCGCGATTGCCTTGGGGGCATTGGCGCCGCGGCTTTTGTGCGACGCCCCCGGGAAGGCGCGTTGGCTCTCCGCGCATGAGAAGGACACCGTTCAACGCGCGCTCAAGGCTGATAGCACCCGTGCGGATTCGATGCTTCATTCGAGCGCGCCGCTCCGAGATATCTTCCGCGCGCCAAGCATTCTCGTGCTGGCGGCCGTCTACTTCTGCATCTATATCGGACTCATCGCCGTGACCTTCTGGTCGCCGACCATTCTTCGCCACGCCGGCGCGGCGAGCCTATCCGAGATCGGTTGGATCGCAGGCATCGTCTCTTTCCTGACGATGTTGGCGAACCTTGCCATCGCACACAGCTCGGACCGCTACAACGAACGCCGCTGGCACGTCGCCGGCTGTGGATTCGCGGCAGCGGCATGCCTGCTCGCCTTGCCGGCGGCCGCTCATAGCGTCGCGGCCACCGCGGCGCTGCTCGCGCTTGCCCAAATGACCTCGTTCACGATGCCGATCGTCTTTTGGACCATCCCGACCCGCCTGCTTTCAGGTCGCGCCGCCGCCGCGGGCATTGCGCTCATCAGCATGAGCGGGTCCATCGGCGGCGCCATCGGTTCGTGGCTGATCGGATCGGTATCGGCTCGCACGGGATCACCTTACGTCGCAATGGGCGCGGTCGCGGCGATCCTGCTGCTCGGCATGCTGCTTCTGCTCGGTTGCATCAAGCAAAGCCGACGCGAGGCTGCCGGCACGACGATCGGCGCGGTCGGCTCCGAGATCTAACCGTGAAGCCGACCATGGATCTACGCGCGGAAACGCGGCATTTTTCGGATGTGTACCTTCACTCGCAAGCCATCGCGAATTGGACGCAGCGCTATGAACAGATCAGCCCCGGCTCGGCGAGCACCACGCTGCGCCAGATCTCGGGCCGGCACTTTCACGTCTTTCACGAGCAACTGAACCAGCGGGTCCTGCAAGAAGGTCACGCGCCGCGCAATCAACTATGCTTCGCCCTGCCGGCGGTTCATGCGGTCGCGCCGTTCGTGCAGGGTCGCGCCGTCAGTTTGCCGAGCCTGTTGACGCTACGTGGCGGCGAGGAGTTCGTCGTCCATTTGCCTTGCGATACGGACGTCATCGCGTTTACGATCGACCGGGCGCTCACTTCGGATCCGGAGCATGCGGCACTTTCCGAGTTGCCCGAGCGCATCCTCGCGCAACCGGTGCTGCCGGTGTCGCTCCCGCGCTATCAAGCGGCCGTCCGCGATCTTCA
Organism: Trinickia sp.; assembly: GCF_051953955.1. GTDB lineage: Bacteria > Pseudomonadota > Gammaproteobacteria > Burkholderiales > Burkholderiaceae > Trinickia. Next base: position 172,144 of record NZ_JBQCIF010000079.1, read on the forward strand.
AGACGTGCTCCACATGGCACTGGACGGCGAATCGCTCGTGAATCGCGACGCATTCGACGAAAAGATGCTCGCGCATAGCGTCATCGGAATCGTGCTGAGCCTCGTGCAATCCGACGGGGAAGGAAGCCCGACGCTGCCGCACATGTCGACGCAGAGCTACGTCGTTCGCAAGAGCCAAGAGATCGCGCTCGACAGCGACGACGACATGTTGACCGTGCTCGACCTGTGCCATCGCTTGAAGATCAGCCGCAGGACGCTGCAATACAGCTTCCAGAACGTCGCAGGCACGACGCCCACTGCCTATCTCCGATCGATTCGACTGAACGCCGTCCGCCGATTCTTGATGACGACGCCGCCCTCGGTTCGTATCGGCGATGTCGCCGCGCAGTTCGGGTTTTGCCATTTCGGACGTTTTTCGTCCTACTACCAGCTACATTTTCACGAACTGCCGTCGCAAACCCCACGCGCCTGAGAAGCCGCCGCTCGCCGAGCACAATGCGGTCGGGTAAGTCCTAACTCGGACTCAGGCACGGATTGCCGATAGCGGACAACACGCGAAATTTGGCCGCCGTACAGTAGTCCTGCCGCGATCGCCCCGACTCGAGAGCGATCCGATTTCCAGGATGACCTATGACCGAAATTTCCAGTCAGCCTCATGAGGGGCTCAGCAAGAACGCTGTCGGACTGCCTCAGATCGTCTTTTTCGTCGTGGCCGCGGCCGCGCCGCTCACCGCCATGGTAGGCGCGACACCCGCGGCCTTTTCGTTAGGCAACGGAGCAGGCGTACCCGGCGCCTTCGTGCTGGCCGGCGTAATGTATCTGGTCTTCAGCATCGGTTACGCGGCCATGAGCCGGCATATCTCGAACGCCGGAGCGTTCTATGCCTATATCGCCAATGGGCTCGGCGCTCCGCTCGGCGTCGGGGGCGCATTCGTCGCGATCGCCGCCTACAACGCGGTGCAGATTGCGATCTACAGCATGTTCGGCTTCTTTCTCAACGACGGCATTGCGCACCACTACGGAATCGACATCCCATGGTGGGCGTTCGCGCTCGCATGCATCGCCATCGTCCACTTCTGCGGCGCGCGGCACATCGAGTTCAGCGGCCGGCTCCTCGGGATGCTGATGGTATGCGAGATCGCCATCGTCACGCTGCTCGATCTGGCAATCGTCGCGAAAGGCGGTGGGCCGGGCGGATTCAGCGCGAGACCGTTCAGCCCTGCCGCCGTCTTCAGCCCCGGATTGGGCACCGCACTCGTCTTCGTTCTAGGCTCCTATATGGGATTCGAAGCAACGGCGATCTTTTCGGAGGAAGCACGCGATCCCAAGGTCACCATTCCGCGCGCCACGTACCTGGCCGTCATGCTCATCATGGCGTTCTATGCGTTTTCCGCCTGGGCGATCGTCGAAGCATGGGGCGAGCATCAGATCGTTGCGCAGGCAACGAAAGACCCCGCCAACCTCTGGTTCGCAATGAGCGACAAGCTGCTCGGCAGAGTGGCCACCGATGCGATGAACATCCTGCTCGTGACGAGTCTTTTCGCGGCGATTCTGTCGTTCCACAACACGATCACCCGCTACTTCTATGCAATGGGGAGGGAAGGCGTGCTCTGGAGCAAGCTCGGCCATACGTGCCCCGTTTATCACTGCCCGGACGTGGCCGGCAAGCTGCAGACGCTCATCGCGCTCGTGACCGTCGTAGGCTCCGCCATGCTGCGCCTCGATCCGTTCGCCATCGTCTTCTCGTGGATGAGCGCGCTGGCGACGATCGGCATCATCGCCGTGCAGATTCTCGTGGCCGCGTCGGTCATCGCGTTTTTTGCGCGCGATCACCGCGATGCCGGCCTCGTTCACCGGCTCATCGCTCCAGCCATCAGCGTGATCTCGCTCGGCGCCTGCCTCGTGCTCGTCATTCGCAACTTGTCCGTCTTGAGCGGCTCCGACTCGAAGCTCGTCGCGCTGTTTCCGTACTTCCTGCTCGCGATCGGCGCATCGGGTGTGTGGGCCGCCTATCGGTTGAGAAGAAAAGATCCCGGGCTCTACGCAGGCTTAGGGCGAGCCGTTCAATAATCGGCGAGGGGCAGCGAAGAGCTCGTCACCGCTCGTTCGGTGCCCTGCCATTCCGAACCGATGTCCACGGCCTATGACAGTCGAAACTACGACCATGCTGTTGTACGCCGTCGCGGCGATCCGCGTCGAGTCAACCGGTGAAGCCGGCTGGTTCGACCGCTGCGACGATGCTCATGCCGCGATCATTTCGATATCCGAGGACGTGCTCGACATCGTCTTGCGGCTCCCGCAGGTCTGGAACGTCGTGGAGAACGCTCGATTATGCGGGCTTCATGACAACGTGGACGTCATGGAGGGCGACGAGCGCTTTGCCAACGGTTCCGACGGCAGTGTCTTCGCGATCGTGGGCTGCGATGGATTGGAGCGTTACGTCGCGTTGATGCAAGTGAATGCGGCCGAATCGGTATTTTGCGAGCAGCGCCTCTTCATACCAGGCACCGCTTTCGAGACTTGTTTGATCTGACGAGCGGCGGAACCGACCGCCTGCTCCGACTACTGCTCTCACCGTTCGTCGTACTCAACGCAGGCGAACCAGATCCGACAGTTGAGCGTATCGCTTCGGCGAGCGGCGACGAAGATCCGCCGCATAAGACGAGGCGAGCACGCCGGCCAGCAGCACACTCATGGCCATGGCGTAACTCAGCCCAGCGGATAAACCCGACAAGAGTTCGACGTGAACGATCATTTCCCAGAGAAAAAACAACAAGATGAGTGCGCTGATGGCCGGTGCCAACAGCGCTCGCCAAAGCGAGACGCCAGTGCGGTTGCGCCGAAAGAACACCACCACGGCGATCGCGGCGAGCGCTTGGCAAGCGAGCACGCCAACAGCGGACGGAACGCTCGCCCAAGGCAATACCTGGAGCATGGGGTTCAGCCCCGCCTTCGCGCAAAGCAGTATCAAGCTCACCGATATGACCATCGTGGCCGCCGAGGCGACGTGCGGAGATTGATGCCGAAGATGGGTCCGCGACAATGCGTGCCAAACGAGGCCTCGAACCGCCAAAGCGTGCCAATATCTCGCCACCACGTTCGTGAAACTCAAAACGGCCGCAAAAAGACTCGTCATGACCAGCACGGAGCCGATCTTGGCGGCGGTATGCCCGGCCAACACCGAGAACATCGAAAGCCACATTCCTCCGGGATCGTTGGATGCCACACCGACTGCCTGGGCCATGCCGAAGTGGTTCAGCATGAGCCAGATCGATCCCGCATACAGCACCCCGATGAACGCGATGGAAACGTACATGGCGCGCGGCACCGAGCGCTGCGCCTCGCGGGCCTCTTGAGAGTAGATGGCCGCCGTCTCGAACCCCATGAAGGATGCGACCACGAAGATCAAGGACGGCCCAAAGCCCGGCGTGAAGACCGCATGCGGAGCGAACGGCAGAAACGACAGCGGGCGGTGGCCGTGACTCGCCCGCAGCAGTTCGAGCAGATCGGCGGCGAGAATCACGCCGACCTCGGAAAGCATGAGCAGCAGCAGCAATCGGCCGCTGAACTCGATGCCGCGTACACAGAACAAATGGGCCGCGACAGCTGCGGCGCCTGCACAAACCCACCAAGGTATTTCGACACCGAATGAAGAGAACGCCATGCTCACGAAGTGCCCCAGCATCGCGTAACAGGCGAGCAGCATGGTGACGTACGACAAGACTGCGATGCAAGCGCCTCCCACGCCTGGAATCGTGCCCAGCCCTTTGGTGATGTACGCGTAGAACGCCCCCCCATTCTGCACATAAGGACTCATCGCGCAAAAGCCGACGGCAAAGAGCAGATAAACGGCGCAGACGATGACGTACGAGCCGGGCAACCCAATGCCATTGCCGAGTGTGATGCTGGCCGGCACACCACCGCCCATGGAGGTCAGCGGGCCATTCGTCGTGATCACCATCAGAAAGATGCTGAACCAGCCAATGGTGTCTCGCTTGAGGCCGGTGTGTTCGCTCGGCCCGATAGATGATTCCGGCATGGGTTCTTCCTCAGAGGTCGGACAAGGATGGATTGCGCTCAGGCTTCGGCGAAGGCGCCCAGCCCGTACATGTCGGCCGCGATGACCCAGGCGTCACCGCGCTTGTGCCAAGCCGTCAGCGAACGGAATGCGATCGTCGCTCCGGGTTCGCCTTCAGCTGGAGGCGACGTCCACTCGAGCCATGTCACGGCCGAGCCGTCGCCGAGCTCGGTCGTGCGCACCGATCGGATCGATAAATATGGCGTGATCTTCAGCATTTCCGTCAGCGCGGCCAGCACTTCGCAGCCCACGGTGATGCCCGATGCGCCCTCTCCCGAGACAGCTGCATCCTCGGCAAACATCTCTTGGTACAGTGCCTGCGCGTCTCCGTTTCGGCATAGGGTCTGCAATGTTTCGATCGCTTCGTTCAGCGTCATGGGTATTCCTTCGAGTAAGAATTGGATTGGATTGCCGTGCCGATGCAGTGACGATCGGGCAGAGCGTTAGGGCGTTATGGCGTTAGGTGTTCATGCGGGCGAACGAAGAAACGACAGGACATCGCGGGCCCCTCGGATTCCCTCTTCGATCGCACCGTCGATGAATCCTCGCCATCCGCTAGCCCAGTCCGTGTTGGCGAAGAAAAGAGGCGGCATGGGGGCCTGCAGTTCCGGTAGCACCCTAGAGGTCTGACGAGGGGAAAACCACGTCCACCCTCCCTTGGCATAGGGATCCTGGGTCCAGTCGTGGGCGAACACCTCCTCGACGACTATCCCGGGTAGAAATTTCCGTACTTCGGCCTCGATCTGGTGGATGTCGTCGAGTTTGATCTCATCGTCCGGACCAAAACCCACGAGGACGGACTTCCCGTCGACCTCTCTATCGGCCACGATCATCGTCAGCGGATTCGGGAATGGCGCGAAACCCACCCAAGCCCCCACGCTGCGGTCGACGCGGGCAATGAATTTCGTGCCGGCGCAGACATGTCGCTCCTGATGGGCGGCCGAACGAGCGGCAGACAATTCAGCCCCGAAATCGATGTCGCCGAGCACGTTCAAGGGCACGGCCACGACGACGCTCTTGCAGCTGACCTCCATCGTCTTCGTTCGAACGCGAACCTTGCCGTCGACCACGTCGATTCGGGAGACGGGTTGTTCGAGCGCGATATCAGCCTTCGAGTCCCTCAGCAATGCCGCAGCCAATGCTGAGGTCCCTTCCGCGATCTTGTAGCGCCCCAGCCGCTTCAGTAGGGAATCGGCCGAATACTCACCGAGTGCCCACCAGCGTAGTTGGTCGTGAAATCCGCCCTTGGCGGGATCGGTTGCGGCATTCATGGTCAAGAACGACAGCAGCAGATCTCGCTGACGGCCCTGGGACGGAATCGCTGCAAAGCGATCGGCCAAACTGAGCTCGTCCGAGCGCGCCAGCAGTTCGGTCGACGCCGCATGCGGGTTCGCGAAAGCCACTCGGCACTGCGCTCCGTCGATGTCGCAGTACGCGGTTAGCGCTTGCTCGAGATCCTTGCCGATCGATTCCGCCGTATCCGTGGTCAAGCCATCGGCGGTCAGCACGCTCATGGTGTCGGCGGCACCGCTCAACGACTCCGTGATCGTGAGGCCGTATCGGTGAAGCTCGCTCCAAACATACGGCTGGCCCCAATGAACCCACGTACCCCCGATTTCGTATTTCTGACCGCCTTGCTCGGTCACGAACGTCCGTCCGCCAATTCGATCGCGCGCCTCGACGATGGCTACCCGCAACCCTCTCGATCCCAATTCGCGAGCCGCGGTGAGGCCCGCGAATCCCGCGCCGACGACCACGACGTCGTACTCGTCGTCCGGTAGCCGCGCTTTTGCGAGGGCCCCCGGCGAGGTCAAACCGCGAGTTGCAGCGCGTCCGCGCGCAATGCTGAGTCCGTCTGAAGTTTTGCTCATTTCGAAAAGAGATCCCAGGTATGAAATACAAGTCATCGAGACACACCGTCCTCGCGGCGGCCGCGGACTACTCCGGCTTCAAAATGCCGTCCTTCGAAAGAAGAATCTCTCGGCCGGAACGAGAGACGACGAACCCGGTCAACGCCGCCCTATCGGGCCGCTGACGGGCCGTGAATCGCTCGGCAGTGCTGGTGCCGCTGATCACGAAACCGTCCAAGCCGACGCCTTGCACGCGGTCGCCCGATGCAACGAGCTCCGTGATCGAGCCGGTCGAGGCAGAATCGATGGCATCCCATGTGTCGCCGCCGTCCCGGCTGCGATACAGATGGCCGAGCAAACCGCCGACGAACACGGTGCCGTCGGCGCTCGACGTGCCCGTCCACAAGCTGCCTTTATTGCCTGTCCGCCGGTACTCCCACGTTGCGCCGCCATCGCGCGAGCGCAGCACCATGCCTTGTTCCGCCGCGATGAACAGCGTGCCCGAGCGATCCGCGAAGATATGGAAAAGGTTGCGATCGGCCTTGGTCGAGCCAGGCGGAGGCGGCAGCTTCGCCACCTTCCATGCGCGGCCGCCGTCCTCGGTAACGAGCATGAGCGACCACAGCCCGACTGCCCAGCCGTGCCGGGCGTCCTTGAAGTAAACGGAAAAGAGCGGCTGGTCGATCGATGTGTCCGATCGCTGCAGCGTCCACGTTTCGCCGCCGTCGGCGGTGGCCAATATCACGCCCCATTGCCCCACCGCCCAGCCGTGCTCGGCATCCGCGAAATAGACGGCGGTAAGCGTCGACGATGCCGGCACGCGCTTGGCCTGCCGGTAACTGCGGCCGCCGTCGTCGGACAACAGCACGATGCCGTGCTCCCCGACCGCTACGATGCGCCTGCCCGCATGCGCAACGTCGAGCAGCATCGCGTGTGTCGGATCGGCCCAGGCGTGGGCAGGCTCGATCTTGAGCGGCGTCGGTGCGTCGCCGGCCGTCTGGCCCGCGGCGATCATGCAAAAGCAGGCGAGCGCGGCACCCGCAAACAGATTCCTGATCATGGCAAAACCTCAAATGTCGAGACCGGCAGTCAGTGGGTCAGCAGGCCCGGGGCGCGCACGGGCTTGCGGCGCGGAAACCAACGCTCCAGCACGACGGCGATCGCAGGCAGCGCCGTCATCGCCATCACGAGATTGACGATGAACATGAACGCGAGCAGCTTGCCCATGTCGGCCTGAAACTTCAGTGCGGAGAAGCTCCACGTCGCGACGCCGATCGCAAGCGTGATAGCCGTGAAGATCGTGGCCACCCCCACTTCGAGCATGGCATGCTCAACCGCTTTGACGATCGTCTGGCCGCTCGCCATGTGCAATTGCAGCCGGTTATAGATGTAGAACGCGTAGTCCACGCCGATCCCCACCGCGAGCACCATGACGGGCAACGTCGCCACGGTCAGGCCGATCTGCAGCTCCTTCATGAACCAATATCCGATGAACGTCGCCACCGTCAGCGGAGCGCAGCATGCGATCATTGCGCGCACGTCGCGATAGGCGAAAAACACGAGCGCCAGAATCGCTGCATAAACGTAGAGCATCATCGGCAGCTCGCTGCGCGCGACTTCGTCGTTGATCGCGGCGAGCACGCCCGCGTTGCCCGCGGCGAGCCGAATCGACAGATCATGGAACGGGTGCGTCGCGCGATACTGCTTGACGTCGCCGAGAATCCGATTGAGCGTCGCAGCCTTATGGTCGGTCAGGAACAGATGAACGGCCGTCATGCTGCAGTCCTTGTTCATGTAGCCTTTCACACGGCCGATCTCGGCAGTCAACCCCGCATAGTTTCCGGGATCGATCGGCACGACGTTCATCTTCGGATTGCCTTCGTTGTAACCCTCGTTGTACGTGCGCAGCATTCCCGGGTACGACTGAACGGAAACCACCCCGGGTTCGCTTCGCATCGTCGAGGCGAATTCGTCCTCGGCCGCCCCGATCGCCGGATTGTCGCAAGCCGCTCCCTTCGCTTCGAACACGATCGTCAGCCAATCGAGACCGACGTCGTAGTTGCTTGCGATCGACACCGCATCGCGGTTGAAGCGCGCATCGGCGCGCAACTCGGGCGCTCCGGGCTGCAGCGTGCCGATGACGCGATCCCGGCTTTGCCACGCGGCCAGCGCAAAGACGGCGGCCGTGACGGCGACGACGATATAGGCATTGCGTGGCTCCGCCACGCGCGCCAAGCCGCGCAGCCAGACGGACCGGCGCTCGCGCTTCGTCAGAGCACGGTCGGCATACGCCTTGGTGAAATGAAAGCAGGAGGCGGCGACAGGCAGCATCACCAAGTTCGTGACGATCTTGTAGGCAACGCCGAACGATGCGGTGATCGCAAGCTCCCGCACCATCGGGATCGGAATCAAAAGCAACGTGATGAACGAGACCAACGCCGTGACGAGCGCGAGCGTGCCGGGCACCAGCAAACCGCTGAAGCTTCGGCGCGCGGCCTCCATCGAGCTATAGCCGTGAGAGAGTTCGCGAACGATGTGGTTGACCTGCTGCACCCCATGCGACACGCCGATTGCAAATACGAGAAACGGTACGAGCACCGCTAGCGGATCGAGCCCGAACCCCAGCAGCTTCAGCGTGCCGAACTGCCAAACGAGCGACGTCAGCGAACACGCGATCGGAAGAATGGTGAAGCGTACGGAATGGCTGTACCAATACACCGCGAGCGCCGTCAGCACGAGCGCGATCAGGCAGAAATCGAGCACGGCGCTGGCGCCGTCCGCAATGTCGCCGATCTGCTTGGCAAAGCCGATGATTTGAATTTCGTAGCCGGCATCTTCGAACGGCTTGCGGATCTGCTGCTCGAGCAAGCGATTGAATGCGACGTAGTCGAGCACCTTCCCGGACCGGTCGCGTTCGTTGAGCTCGGCGGTGATCATCGCACTGTCTTCGCGATGCGAGACGAGCGTGCCGATATAGTTGCCGTCCACGGTGGATTGTCGAATCTGCGCAACGATGGCCGGTGTCAGCTGGTTCGGCGTAATCGTGCCGTCGATCACGGGGCTCGCGCGAAAGCCGTCGTCCGTGATTTCGTTGACGAAGGCATTCGGCGTCCACAGCGACTCGACGCCCCCGCGGTCGACGTTAGGCAGGAAGGTGACAGCCTGCGTCACTTGATAAAGCCGCGTCAGCCCCTGCGGCGTCCATATGTTGCCGTTTCGGGCGCGCACGACCACCGTGATGCGATTTGCGCCGAACAGGTCGTTGCGATATTTCTTGAACGTCTCGATGTACTCGTGCCCGATCGGCATCTGCTTCTCGAAGCCTGCCTCCATTCGCAATTGCACGGCGAATACCGCCATCACGGCGGTAAAGACACCGATCGCCGACAGCACGATCGCGCGGTGACCGAAAATGAGTTTCTCGAGGCGGGTGACGAATCGAGTAAGCACGGAAGCCATCCTTCAAAAGTATCGGCGCGCGGGCTCGCGCGCCGTTGCCGCCATCGCGGAATCAGAAGTTGCGTGTCGCGAACAGCCCGACGAAATTGCGGTCGGCGTATGGCTGGCCCACGCCGCCATGGCCGCCGAAGAACGCCGTATAGTTGATTCCGGCCTGCCAAGTAGCCGGGTTCTGGTTGAACAACACGTAGAGATTCAGCGACTTCGCGCCCTGGAGATAGTTGCCGGTGAACGTAGGCGTATAGCCGTACAGGGCATCGGTGAACGTCACGCCAGGCGTGATTTGCCAGCCCGGGATCACGCTACCGTCGTAGGTCCAGTTGAAATCGACGGTCGCACCCACCGAGCTCGACGTACCCGCTGCCGCCGTGATCGGATAACCGAGGCTCGAGCCGTTGTTCAACCACGTGAAGTACCCCGCCGCCGGCGCCTGATGCACGGCGTGGCCGTCGATCGTGCGCGTGACGCCACTCGAGCTGAGGCCCGGGTAGTAAATCCAGGTCAGTTCCGCCGTCAACACCGCTTGGTCCGCGTGAATCAGCTTCAGGAAGGGGTACTCGCTCTGAGTCAGACTGAGCTGCCCGTTGATGTCGTACTGAAACTTCTTCATGTCCATCCACTGCTGGCAATTGATGCCGGA
>NZ_JBQCIF010000080.1:0-72297 GCF_051953955.1 Trinickia sp.
CGCGGTGCCGACCATGCAGACGCGCGCCGATCTTTACCACTATCTCGGCTATCACGCGTACGAGGAAAAGCTCGACGCGCTGTTCGCCGCCAAGAAGTAATCATTCGCCTTTCGAAGCGGGAGAGAACACCATGACTGAAGCAGTGAAGGAAGCGCCGGCCGCCGGCACGTTCAAGCCGAAGAAGTCGGTCGCGCTTTCGGGCGTGACCGCCGGCAACACGGCACTTTGCACGGTGGGCCGCACCGGCAACGACTTGCACTACCGGGGCTACGACATCCTCGACGTCGCCACCACCTGCGAATTCGAGGAAATCGCCTATCTGCTCGTGCACGAAAAGCTGCCGACGGCCACGGAACTTTCGGCCTACAAGCGTAAGTTGAAGGCCCTGCGCGGCTTGCCGGCGAACGTCAAGGCGGCTTTGGAATGGGTGCCGGCCTCGGCGCACCCGATGGACGTGATGCGCACGGGCGTCTCCGTGCTCGGCACGGTGCTGCCCGAGAAAGACGACCACAATATCGCCGGCGCGCGCGATATCGCCGACCGCTTGATGGCCTCGTTCGGCTCGATGCTGCTGTACTGGTACCACTACTCGCACAACGGCCGCCGCATCGAAGTGGAAACGGACGACGACTCGATCGGCGGCCACTTCCTCCATCTGCTGCACGGTACAGCACCGTCGAAGTCGTGGGTCGAGGCGATGCATACGTCGCTGATCCTCTACGCCGAACACGAATTCAACGCCTCGACGTTCACGGGCCGCGTCATCGCCGGCACGGGTTCCGACCTATACTCAGCCATCACGGGCGCCATCGGTGCGCTGCGCGGGCCGAAGCACGGCGGCGCGAACGAAGCCGCGTTCGAGATTCAAACGCGCTACACGACGCCCGACGAAGCCGAAGCCGACATCCGGCGCCGCGTGGAGAACAAGGAAGTCGTGATCGGCTTCGGTCACCCCGTCTACACGATCTCGGACCCGCGCAACAAGGTGATCAAGGACGTCGCGAAGAAGCTCTCGAAGGAGGCCGACGACATGCGCCTGTTCAATATCGCCGAGCGGCTCGAATCGGTGATGTGGGACGCCAAGAAGATGTTCCCGAATCTCGACTGGTTCAGCGCCGTGTCCTATCACATGATGGGCGTGCCCACGGCGATGTTCACGCCGCTGTTCGTGATCTCGCGCACGTCGGGCTGGAGCGCGCACATCATCGAGCAGCGCGTCGACAACAAGATCATTCGCCCCAGCGCAAATTACACGGGGCCGGAGAATCTGAAGTTCGTGCCGATCGGCAAGCGCTGATCGGAAAAGCCGCCCCATGCTTCGCCATCGGGCCCGTGTCGCGGTATCGCGTAGGTGAGGAGACACACCATGAGCACAGACATGTACGAAGCAGGTCTGGACAAGAACGCCGCCAACTTCGCCGCGCTCACGCCGTTGACGTTCATCGAGCGCGCTGCGAGCGTTTATCCGGCTCGCCTTGCCGTAGTGCATGGCGAGATTCGCCGGACCTGGCAGGAGACCTATGCCCGCACGCGGCGGCTCGCATCGGCGCTCGCCGCGCGCGGCATCGGGCTCGGCGACACCGTGGCCGTCATGCTGCCCAACACGCCCGCCATGGTCGAGGCCCACTTCGGCATCCCCATGATCGGCGCCGTGCTCAATACGCTCAACACGCGCCTCGATGCCGCGACGCTCGCTTTCATGCTCGAGCACGGCGAAGCCAAAGCCGTGCTCGTCGATCGCGAGTTTTCCGAGGTCATGCGCGCCGTGCTTGCGCTGGTTGCGCGGCCGATGCTCGTCGTCGATGTCGATGACGCGCTCTACACCGGCCCCGGCGAGCGGATCGGCGAGATCGAATACGAGACACTGCTCGCGGGCGGCGATCCCAAGTTCGCCTGGCAGCCGCCGAGCGACGAATGGAATGCCATCAGCCTGAACTACACGTCCGGCACGACGGGCAATCCGAAAGGCGTCGTCTATCACCACCGGGGCGCCTATACGGCCGCGATCAGCAACATCCTCGAATGGGACATGCCCAAGCACGCCGTGTATCTGTGGACGCTGCCGATGTTCCACTGCAACGGCTGGTGCTTTCCCTGGGCCGTGGCTGCGCGCGCCGGCGTCAACGTCTGCCTGCGCAAGGTCGACGCCCAGGCGATCTTCGACCTCATCCGCGCCGAACGCGTCACGCACTACTGCGGTGCGCCGATCGTACACAACCTGCTCGTCAATGCGCCGGACGCGTTGAAGACCGGCATCGCGCATCGCGTCAACGCGATGGTGGCCGGCGCGGCGCCGCCTGCCGCGCTGATCGAAAGCTTGGAGCGGCTCGGCTTCGAGCTCACGCACGTTTATGGCCTTACGGAAGTGTACGGCCCGGCTTCCGTTTGCCCGCAGCAAGCGTCGTGGCAAGCATTCGACATCGGCGAGCGCGCCCGCTTGAATGCGCGTCAAGGCGTGCGCTATCACCTGCAGGATGGGTGTGCCGTGCTCGATCCCGAAACGATGATGCCCGTGCCGCTCGACGGCGAAACGATCGGCGAAGTCATGTTCCGCGGCAACATCACGATGAAGGGCTATCTGAAGAATCCGGCCGCCACCGAGGAAGCGTTCCGCGGCGGCTGGTTCCATACCGGCGATCTCGGCGTGGCCTACCCCGACGGCTACATTCGCATCAAGGACCGCAGCAAGGACATCATCATCTCGGGCGGGGAGAACATCTCGAGCATCGAGATCGAAGACGTCCTGTATCGGCACCCCGCCGTGATGGCCGCCGCCGTCGTGGCCAAGCCCGACCCGCGCTGGGGCGAAACGCCGTGCGCGTTCGTCGAATTGAAGGCCGGCGCCGCGGTCACGGCCGCGGATCTGATCGCGCACTGCAAGGCGCACCTGGCCGGCTTCAAGGTGCCGCGCGCGATCGAATTCATCGAGCTTCCCAAAACCGCGACCGGCAAGATCCAGAAGTTCGAGTTGCGCAAACTGGCCAAATCCGTTTCCGCGATCGACGCATGACGCTCGATCGCATTCCTCATCACAGTACGCGGTCCGCCGTCCTCGGTTGGGCCGACCTTTGCTCGAAGCACGCACGATGAACACTGAATACCGCAAAGCTTTGCCCGGCACCGGGCTCGACTACTTCGACGCACGGGCCGCCGTGGAAGCCATCCAGAAGGGCGCGTACGCTACGCTGCCCTACACTTCGCGCGTGCACGCGGAGAATCTCGTGCGCCGCTGCGAGCCGTCGCTGCTCACGGATGCGCTGGGGCAATTGATCGAGCGCAAGCGCGACCTCGACTTTCCGTGGTTTCCGGCGCGCGTCGTTTGCCACGACATCCTCGGGCAGACCGCGTTCGTCGATCTCGCCGGGCTGCGCGACGCGATCGCCGAACGCGGCGGCGACCCTTCGCTCGTCAACCCTGTCGTGCCGACGCAGCTCGTCGTCGATCACTCGCTCGCCGTCGAATGCGGCGGCTTCGACAAGGATGCATTCGCGAAGAACCGCGCGATCGAAGACCGGCGCAACGAAGACCGCTTCCACTTCATCGACTGGACCAAGAAGGCATTCAGGAACGTCGACGTCATTCCCCCCGGGAACGGCATCTTGCACCAGATCAATCTCGAGCGCATGAGTCCCGTCGTTCAGGTGCGCGACGGCGTCGCGTTCCCCGACACGCTCGTCGGCACCGATTCCCACACGCCGATGGTCGATGCGCTCGGCGTCATCGCCGTCGGCGTCGGTGGGCTCGAAGCCGAGAGCGTGATGCTCGGCCGCGCCTCGTGGATGCGCCTGCCCGACATCGTCGGCGTCGAGCTGACGGGCGAGCGGCAGCCCGGCATCACGGCCACCGACATCGTGCTGGCGCTGACCGAGTTCCTGCGCAAGGAAAAAGTCGTCTCGGCCTACCTCGAGTTCTACGGCGAAGGCGCCTCCCGCTTGACGCTAGGCGACCGCGCGACGATCTCGAACATGGCACCCGAATTCGGTGCCACGGCGGCGATGTTCTACATCGACGAGCAAACGATCCACTACCTGAAACTGACCGGCCGCGACGACGAACTCGTCTCGCTCGTCGAAACGTATGCGAAGGAAGCCGGACTTTGGGCCGACTCGCTGGCTCACGCGCAATACGAGCGCGTGCTGCGGTTCGATCTGTCGAGCGTCACGCGCAACATCGCGGGCCCATCGAATCCGCACCGCCGCGTGCCGACGACGGAGCTCGCCGCGCGCGGCATCAGCGGCAAGGTCGAAAACGAGCCGGGCAAGATGCCCGACGGAGCCGTCATCATCGCCGCCATCACGAGCTGCACGAACACGAACAATCCGCGCAACATGATCGCGGCGGGCCTGCTCGCGCGCAATGCCAATCGCGCCGGACTCACGCGCAAGCCGTGGGTCAAGAGTTCGCTCGCGCCGGGATCGAAGGCCGTCACGCTGTATCTGGAGGCAGCGGGCCTGATGCCGGAGCTCGAGCGGCTCGGCTTCGGCGTCGTCGCCTACGCATGCACGTCATGCAACGGGATGTCGGGCGCGCTCGATCCCGTGATCCAAAAGGAGATCGTCGAGCGCGACCTGTACGCAACGGCCGTGCTCTCCGGCAACCGTAACTTCGACGGACGCATCCACCCCTACGCGAAGCAGGCGTTCCTCGCGTCGCCGCCGCTCGTCGTCGCCTACGCGATCGCCGGCACGATCCGCTTCGACATCGAACGGGACGCGCTCGGCGTCGACGGCAACGGAAAGCCGATTGCGCTGAAAGACCTTTGGCCGTCGGACGAGGAGATCGACGCCGTCGTTGCATCGAGCGTAAAGCCCGAGCAATTCCGGCGTGTCTACGAGCCGATGTTCGCGCTCGCGGCGCAGCAAGGCGAACGCGCCGAACCGCTCTACGATTGGCGGGAACAAAGCACCTATATTCGCCGCCCGCCCTATTGGGAAGGCGCGCTTGCCGGCGAGCGCACGCTGAGGGACATGCGAGCGCTGGCCGTGCTCGGCGACAACATCACGACCGATCACATCTCGCCGTCGAACGCCATCCTGCGCAGGAGCGCGGCGGGCGAGTACCTCGAAAAGATGGGCCTGCCCGAAGAAGATTTCAACTCGTACGCGACGCACCGCGGCGATCACCTGACGGCACAACGCGCCACGTTCGCCAACCCGACGCTCGCGAACGAGATGGTGCTCGAAAATGGCCAAGTGAAGGCGGGCTCGCTTGCGCGCATCGAACCGGAGGGCAAGGTCACGCGCATGTGGGAAGCGATCGAAACGTACATGGAGCGCAAGCAGCCGCTCATCATCATCGCCGGTGCCGATTACGGTCAGGGCTCGTCGCGCGACTGGGCGGCGAAGGGCGTGCGCCTGGCCGGCGTCGAGGCCATCGTGGCGGAAGGCTTCGAGCGAATCCATCGCACGAACCTCGTGGGCATGGGCGTGCTGCCGCTCGAGTTCAAGCCCGGAACGAATCGTCGAACGCTCGGCGTCGACGGCACGGAGACGTTCGACGTGATCGGCGAGCGCACGCCGCGCGCCGATCTCACGCTCGTCATCCGGCGCCGGAACGGCGAACGCATCGACGTGCCAGTCACTTGCCGGCTCGATACCGCTGAGGAAGTCTCGATCTACGAGGCGGGCGGCGTGCTGCAGCGCTTCGCGCAAGACTTCTTGGAATCTGCCGCGACCGCATGAAGCAAGGCTGCAAGACTACAAGGCTGCAAGACTGCAAGACTCACAGGACGACCAACGCATGAAGCACTCTCCTCAAATCAAGGTGCCAGCCGTCTACATGCGCGGCGGCACGAGCAAAGGCGTGTTTTTTCGGTTGCAGGATCTGCCCGAGGCCGCGCAAGTACCCGGCGCGGCGCGCGATGCATTGCTCATGCGCGTGATCGGCAGCCCGGACCCGTATGGCAAGCAGATCGACGGCATGGGCGGCGCCACGTCGAGCACGAGCAAGACGGTCATCGTTTCGAGGAGCGCGCGGCCTGGCCACGACGTCGATTACTTGTTCGGGCAAGTGGCGATCGATAAAGCGTTCGTCGATTGGAGCGGCAATTGCGGCAACCTCTCGGCCGCCGTCGGCCCGTTCGCCATCGCAAGCGGATTGATCGACCGCGCGCGAATCCCCGACAACGGCATTGCCACCGTGCGCATCTGGCAGGCCAACATCGCCAAAACGATCGTCGCGCACGTGCCGATGACGGACGGTGCCGTGCAGGAAACCGGTGACTTCGAGCTCGACGGCGTCACTTTTCCCGCAGCCGAGGTCGCACTCGAATTCATGGACCCGGCCGCCGACGAAGAAGGGAGCGGCGGCGCGATGTTCCCGACGGGCCGGCCCGTCGACGATCTCGACGTGCCGGGCATCGGAACGCTGAAGGCGACGATGATCAATGCCGGCATTCCGACGATCTTCGTCGAAGCCGAGGCGATCGGCTATCGGGGCACCGAACTGCAAGACGCGATCAACGGCGACGAGAAGGCGCTCTCGATGTTCGAAACGATTCGCGCATACGGCGCGCTGCGCATGGGCCTCATCGAGCGCATCGAAGACATCGGGCAGCGGCAGCATACGCCGAAAGTGGCCTTCGTCGCGAAGCCGGCGGACTACGTTGCGTCGAGCGGCAAACCGGTGCGGGCGGGAGACGTCGATCTGCTCGTGCGCGCGCTGTCGATGGGCAAGCTGCATCACGCGATGATGGGCACCGCGGCCGTCGCGATCGGCACGGCGGCGGCCGTTCCGGGTACGCTCGTCAATCTGGCGGCCGGCGGCGGCGAACGCGAGGCCGTGCGCTTCGGCCATCCGTCGGGAACGCTGCGCGTGGGCGCGCAAGCCGCGCTCGTCGATGGGCAATGGGTCGTCAAGAAAGCGCTGATGAGCCGCAGCGCGCGCGTCCTGATGGAGGGATGGGTGCGCGTGCCGGGTTGATCAACGATCTTGCTCAGCGTGCGCCATCGCAGGTCTCGCGGCTTTGCCGCTCAACAGCAGCGTGACCACCGCCGATACGGCCAACGTTGCGCCGACGAAATACAAGCCCGCGCTATAGCTGCCCGTGCGATGTTTGAGCCAACCGATCACGGCCGGCCCGACGAACCCGCCTAGGTTGCCGATCGAATTGATCATCGCGATGCCCACGGCCGCGCCCGCGCCGGAAAGGAATCGACTCGGCATTGCCCAAAGCGGCGCCTTCGCGGCGCTGATGCCGATGTTGACGACAACGAGCGCAAGCACGATCAGCAATGCCGTATCGGCCTCGCCCGCGAATACGAAGCCGACGCAGGCGAGCGCACAGGGGATGACGACGTGCCAGGTGCGCTCCTTCGTCCGATCGGAATGTCTTGCCCATACGATCATCGCAACCACTGCGGCAACGCTGGGAACGGCATTGAGCAGGCCCGTTTCCATCGCACTGAATCCATACTGTCGAATCATCAGCGGCGCCCACAGGCCGAGCGTGTAAAGCCCTGCCGACGTGCCGAAGTAAATCAGCGCGAGCGCCAGCACGCGCGGGTCGCGCAGCGCCCGCAGGGAGCCGGCCGTATGCCCCGCACGGGACTCGCGTTCTCGCGCCTCATCCTTCATCCGCGCGACGAGCCAATCGCACTCGTCCGCCCGCAACCAACGCGCTTGCGACGGCGTGTCGGTCAGGAATTTCAGCACGACGAAGCCGAGCGCAACGGCGGGGATCGCCTCGATGACATAGAGCCATTGCCAATTGGCGAGTCCCAACATCGCATGCATCTGCATGATCGCGCCGGAGATCGGCGAACCTAGCACCGTCGAGATCGGTGCCGCGGCCATGAACCAGGCGGCCGCGGTGGCGCGCTGCCTGTTCGGAAACCAAAGACTCAGATAAAGAATGATCCCCGGGAAAAATCCGGCCTCGGCCGCCCCCAGCAGAAAGCGGAGGGCATAGAAGCTATTCGGCCCGACCGCGAAAGCGGAAGCTGCCGACACGATGCCCCAAGTGATCATCACGCGCGCAATCCAGATGCGTGCTCCCACGCGGTGAAGAATCCAGTTCGACGGCACCTCGAACAGAAAGTAGCCGATGAAGAACAGGCCCCCGCCCAAGCCGAACGAGGTCGACGACAAGCCGATGGCCTTATTCATCGTCATCGCCGCGAAGCCCACGTTGACTCGATCCAGGAAGCTCACGAAGTACAACAGCATCACGAATGGAATGATGCGCCAAGCGAGCTTACGCGTTACCCGCGATTCGATGTCCGAATGCATGTGTCTCCTCCATCGAGGCTAGGCGGCACGCGGTTCGTCCCGGTTGCCGCTCTCGTATTGGTACAACGATAGGAATGGAACCGCCCCGCCCTCAGGCTGCAGCCTCTTCCTTCTGCAAGAGTGCGCAGACAGCGGCAGTCACCTGCTCCGTCCCGGCCGTTCCGCCGAGATCGCGCGTGTGCAGCGCCGGGTTGGCCGTCACTTGCTCGATAGCGGCCATTACGCGTGCCGCCGCGTCCGCTTCGCCCAAGTGCTCGAGCAGCATCACGACCGACCAGAACGTGCCGATCGGGTTGGCCAAGCCTTTGCCCATGATGTCGAACGCGGAGCCGTGAATCGGCTCGAACATCGACGGATAGCGTCGCTCCGGGTCGATATTGCCGGTCGGCGCGATGCCGAGGCTGCCGGCCAGCGCCGCGGCGAGATCGCTGAGGATATCGGCGTGCAAGTTCGTGGCGACGATCGTATCGAGCGTTGCGGGGCGATTGACCATGCGGGCCGTCGCGGCATCGACGAGTTCCTTGTCCCATGTGACATCGGGAAACTCCTGCGCGACTTGATGGGCGATCTCGTCCCACATGACCATCGCGTGGCGTTGCGCGTTGCTCTTCGTAATCACGGTCAGCAACTTGCGCGGACGCGACTGCGCGAGCCGGAAAGCGAACCGCATGATGCGCTCGACGCCGGCGCGGGTGAGGATCGACACGTCGGTCGCGGCTTCGAGCGGGTGACCTTGGTGCACACGGCCGCCCACGCCCGAATATTCTCCCTCGGAGTTCTCGCGCACGATCACCCAATTCAACTCCCCAGCCGCGCAGCGCTTCAGCGGCGCGTCGATGCCGGGAAGAATGCGCGTGGGACGCACATTCGCATATTGATCGAGGCCCTGGCAAATCTTCAGGCGCAAACCCCAGAGCGTAACGTGATCGGGCACGTCGGGATCCCCGGCGGAGCCGAACAGGATCGCATCGCGGCCGCGCAGTTGATCGAGGCCGCGCTCGGGCATCATCACGCCGTGCGCGCGGTAATAGTCGGCGCCCCAATCGAAGTTCTCGAACTCGAATGCGAAACGGTCCGTCGTCTCGGCAAGCGCTTCCAACACCGCCCTTCCCGCCGGCACGACTTCCTTGCCGATGCCGTCGCCGGGAATGGTCGCAATGCGATAGGTCTTCATATTTCCGTCCGCGAAGTGGATGATTCGTCGACGCACTCTATCGAATTGGGAGTTCAAGAATCGGTGCTAGACTCAAAGCGCCTTTAACTTCAATTCACAAGTCAGCCGTGACGGACGCCGTCCAACCTGCCGATCTGGGTTTCTTCTCGACCCTTGCTGCATCGGGCAGCCTGAGCGCCGCGGCTCGGGAGCTGGGACTGACGCCGGCCGCCGTCAGCAAGCGGCTCTCGCAGATGGAAGAGCGCGCGGGCGTGCCGCTCGTCAATCGCACGACGCGCCGAATGATGTTGACGCCCGAAGGCGAGGTCTATCTCGAGCACGCGCGCCGTATCCTCGACGAAATCGACGAGTTGGGTGAGCTGCTCGGCGGGTCGCAGCGGAGTCCGACAGGGTTGTTGCGCGTCAACGCGACGTTGGGTTTCGGGCGCAGCCATGTCGGGCCCGTGATATCGCGCTTCGTCGCGCAGTATCCGCAGGTTTCGGTGCAGCTTCAGCTCTCGGTGGCCCCCCCGCCGATCAGCGACGATACGTTCGACGTATGCGTGCGCTTCGGCGAACCGCCCGATAGCCGCGTGATCGCAAGACGCCTCGCCCCGAATCGGCGGCTCCTATGCGCCGCACCGGCCTATGTCGCTCGACGCGGCTTGCCCGCAACGCCGCGTGATCTCGCCAACCACAACTGCATCGGCATTCGTCAAGGCGACGAACCTTACGGCGTCTGGCGGCTTTCGAACCCGCGCGGCGCCGCACGCCAAACCGAGGTCGTGCGCATCAACGGAAATCTGACGACGAACGATGGCGAGATCGCCGTCAAGTGGGCGCTCGACGGACATGGCATCCTCATGCGTGCGGAGTGGGACGTCAAAGAGTATCTCGCCGACGGGCGCCTCGTTGCCATCCTGCCCGGCTACGATACGCCCGGCGCGGATATCTACGCGGTCTATGCCCAGCGCCATCAACTGTCGGCGCGAATCCGCGCGTTCGTCGATTTCTTGGCAGTCGAGCTCGCGAAACACGAAAGGTAGCGTAGGGTGCGGTAGGCTAGCGACCTCGAATGACGTCGGAGCGCGACGTGGTGTAGACGTGCCCCGACGCATCGAAATGCACGTTGAAGAACGCATCCCCCGAAGGCCCGCCTTCCTGCCACTTCCAACTCCACACCGTTTCGGGCTTCAATCGATAAACGGCCACCTCGCCCGGCTTGCCGAGCAGTTGCCGCACCTCGTCCTGCGTCATGCCGATGCGCACCCTCGCGAAGTTTTGCGCGGTCAGCACCTGTCTGACGGCAACGAGCTTGCCGTGCGCATCGACGTCGACCATATAAGTGGTCGTGCCCTGCGGCCCGCGCGGATACTCGAGACGCTTGCCGCCATCCGGCAACGCACGCTCGGTTTCGGGCTGCCCCATTTGGTCGCGAATCTGCGCCTCGGTCGTCACGCCGGGCGTGAGCCCACGCAGCAAGAGCGAGTCGGGCTTGATCGCATTGAGAAAGGCCTTCAATTTTCCCATCGCTTGTTCGTATTCACGGTCGTCGCAGCCGGTCAGCGCCAACGACGCGCTCAGGCCGGCGACGAGGGCCAGCAGTTTGATCGAGTTCTTCATCTCGCAGGAACGATTCGTACTGCCGCAAGCATAACGCAGCTCGACGCATGGAATCCGAACGAAAGTCGTCGCGTGCTCTTTCACTCCTTTAAGCCTCGCTTAAGGAACCTGCGATCGATCACGCAAACGAAGTCGAGACGATTTTGTTTCGTCACACCGCTTACGTTTTGTCACCAGAGCAGGGTCAACTCGCGTCGTCTTCACAGCGTTAAACCGGCAGCGCTGAGCTCTTTCAGCCGCCCTACATAGGAGTCACACATGAAGACGATGTTTGCTGCCCTCGCTTCCGCCCTGCTCGTTTCGACGGCCTTTGCACAAACCACCGCCGCACCGGCGGCCACCACCAACGCCAACGCAACGGCATCGACGCAAGCAGGCCAGGCCGATCTGAAGGCCGGCACCGCGGCACAGAACGGCTCCCTGAAGGCGGGTACGTCCGCCACCGAAGCCAGCACCATGAACGAAAAGGCGGCGACGGCAGGCCACGCTGTGAAGAAGCCGGCCCCGCATGCGAAGAAGACGCACGCGCACAAGATGAGCAAGAAGAAGGAAAACACCGCTGCCGGCGCCGACAAGACGACCGCACCCGCGAAGGCCGACATCAAGGCCGATACGAAGACCGACGCTGCCACCAAGACGCAATAAGCGACGAGATCGGTCATCGGCCTATTCAGCCTGCTGTCCCAGGCGCTGAATAGGCCGTTCGAGGCGAGCCTTCGGCCCGCCTCTTTTTGCGGGCGTCCTAAACCCCGCGTGTCATGCAAGGCGCTCGTCGCGGCGAGACAGATCGAGCGAGTCGGGAAAATCGGGAAAATAAAAAATAGCGGGCCGCGTCCAAGACGCGCCCGCCCAAGTACGACGAGGAGTTCCGATCAGAACGAATGCCGCATGCCGATGCGCACGTCGGCCTGCGTCGACGTGGTCGACGGCGTAAAGCTGTACCCGATGACGGCATCGACGCCGCTGGAAGCCTTCAAGTAATCGCCGGAGATGTACACGTCCGTGCGCTTCGAGAGCAAGTAATGGAGGCCTGCCGACACCTGATTCCAATGGTGGCCTTCGAAATGCGTGTACTGGTACCCGCCGTTCAAGCTCAGCGCCGGCGTGACGAACCATGACGCGCCGCCCTCTCCCACCTGCATGTGCGACGATTGCCCGAACGCCTTGATCGTCGTATAGGAATAGTTGCCCATCAATGTGACGGGACCCAGCGCGTAGCTCGCTCCAACGCCGAACGTCCCTTGCTTGTCCACGGGGAACGCGGTGCTCGAAAACAGATCGGTGATCGCCCCCGTCGTTGGGTCGACACTCACGGTGGGCCGACCGAGAAACGTTCGAGCGCCGATCATGGCGTAGGGATCGAATGCATAAATGCCGTTCGGGTTGTTCAACTGCGTATAAGCCGCCCCCATCGTAAAAGCGCCGTGCGCGTAATGCGCACCCAAGCTGTATGCGCTGTTCTGATGGAAATTCCCAGCGACGTTGCCGAATGACCACATTCCGCCGAATTTGAATCCGTCGATATCGTTCGACATGAACTTCACCGAGTTCGGCAGACGATCGCCGTTGAATCGATCGAAGTCGCCCTGGTGAATCGCATATCCGCTTCCCCACGCGGAGACGTTGTACAAGAACACCATCTCTTCGGTCATGTCGAGCTGATCGCCGAACGATACGGTGCCCCAACGGCTCGAGAGCCCGACGTAAGCCTGCCGACCGAACTCGGCGCCGCCGAACGTCAGCCTGCCCGTACCGAGCCGGAACCCGCTCTCCAACGCGAAGACGGCCGACAACCCGTTGCCGAGATCCTCCTTGCCTTTGATGCCCCAGCGGTTGCCGTACGAGACGCCGTCGTCGAATCTGACGGCATGGGAACCGCCCGCATTGCTGACGTAGGTAATACCGCCGTCGAGAATGCCATACAGCGTGACGCTGCTTTGAGCGTGGGCGAGGACGGGCAGACTGGCGAGCGCCAGCGCCACGCCCGACCGAATCGGGGTGCGAAATGCTTTCATCATGAGGGTCTCGTTGTGTGGTGCCGGTATGAATCTATGCGTAGGTGACGAAGGTAGGGGCCGATAGGGAACCCGCGGCTGTCAGTGACCGGCAAGCGCGCTGGTCACCGCCTGCAGGCCATTCGCTCCGCTCGCCGTCGTGACGCCGTCGAGCCAGGGGCCGAGCAACTGCGGGTTGGCTTTCAGCGCGTCGCGTGCCGCGGTATTCACGTTGATTTTGTTTTGCAGCACGTTCGCGATGATCTTGTTTTCGAGGTCGACGTTGAACGTCATTTGCTTGAATAGCCGGCCCACGTTGCCGCACTGGTTCGCATACCCCGTTCTCGTCACCGTGTTCACCGTCGCGCCGCCATAATTCGGGCCGAAATACGCATCGCCGCCCGACAGGTACGTCAGGTGAAATTCGGTGTTCATCAAATGCGGCTCCCATGCGAGAAACACGATCCACTTCTTGTCCCGCACCGCTCGCCCCACCTGCGTGAGCATCCCCGTCTCGCTCGATGCGACGAGCTTCCAATCGCCGAGCCCGAAGGCTTTGTCGCCGATCATCTTCGAGATGTTCTGGTTCGCTGGCGCGCCCGGTTCGATGCCGTAGATCCTATCGCCGAACTTGTCGCCGTATTTCGCCAGATCCGCGAACGTATGCACGCCGGCCGCGGCCACATAGTCAGGCACCGCCAGCGTGAATTTGGCATTCGTCAGGTTGGCGTGCAACACGTCGATCGAATGGCTCTCGACGAACGGTTTCACGAGCGGCCCTTGCGCCGGCATCCAATTGCCGAGAAACACGTCGACTTGCCCTTTCTTCAACCCCTCGTACGTGATCGGCACCGATAAGTTATCCACCTTCTGGTGATATCCGAGCGCACTCAACACCACGCCCGCCATCGCATTCGTTGCGTCGATGTCCGTCCATCCCGGATCGGCCATCCTGACTTGCATGCAGCTTTCCGGCTCCGCGGCGAGCGGCGCCGTCCAAGGTGCGATGGTGGCCGCCGACAACAGCGCGGCGGCCCAGCGCAGGGACTTCTGGTGCGTGCTTCGGTTCATTTCCCACTCCTGTGTGGTAACGCTACTTGTCGTTCGATTGGTTCAACTAATTCGGCGATCATCGCGGCCGCTCGTTCACTCTCGTGCGACGCGCGGAAAGCGCGCCATCGCTTCGAGGGTATCGAGCTCGATGTGATTGCGCATGTATCGCTGGCTCGCATCGTTGAACGGCTGCCAGTCCCACGATTGAATGCGTCCCTGCGTCGTCGCGGCATAGTGGAAGCGCCGGCGCCGTTGGCTCGCGATCACCTCGCGATGCAGCGCCGCAAGGTCCCACCGCTGCAGAACCTCGGCACGAAACGCCTCGACGGTCTGCGCATGCGCAGGGTCGCTCGCGAGATTGGTCAACTCTTGCGGATCGGCTTCGAGATCGAACAATTGATCGGGGTCGGCCGGCGTGTGAATGAATTTGTGCGGTCCGCGGCGAATCATGACCATCGGGGCCACCGCCCCTTCGGCAAGATATTCGCCGAACGTTTCGTCGTAGCCGCCATCGCCTTGCAAATGCGGCACGAGGCTGTGGCCGTCGACCGGATCGGGCCAGGCCTCCTCCTCCTTGCCCGTCGCGAGTTCGACGAGCGTGGGCAACAGATCGATCGTCGATACCGAGGCTTTGACGCGGCGCGGTGCGAACGCTTTCGGAGCATGCACGATCAGCGGCACGCGGGCCGCGTTTTCGAAGAACGTCATCTTGTACCAGAGCCCGCGCTCGCCGAGCATGTCGCCGTGGTCGGACGTGACGACGACGATCGTGTCGTCGGCCAATCCGGCCGCATGCAGCGTGTCGAGGATCGCCCCGAACTGCGCGTCGACGTACGACAGCGCGCCGTAGTAAGCGCGGCGTGCGTTGCGCACCTGCTGTTGCGTCGGCGGCGTGCGGTCGTTCTCGCTGACGTGGCGTAGCCGCTTGGAATGCGGATCGCTCTCATCGAAGCTCAGCGTGGTGCGCGGCAAGTCGATCTCTTCGTCGCGATAGAGGTCCCAATACTCGGACGGAATCGCATAAGGATCGTGCGGATGCGTCAACGACGCCACGACGCAAAAGGGGCGCACGTCGCTGCCTGCCTGCCGTTCGCGTGCGATGTCGTAGAGCTTTTGCCGCACGGTGAAGGTCACTTCATCGTCGAAATCGAGCTGATTCGTGCGCACGCATGGGCCGGCATCGAGCACCGAACTCATGTTGTGGTACCAGCTCGGCCGGACTTCGGGTTGTTCCCAATCCGGCACCCATCCGAAATCGGCCGGGTAAATGTCCGTCGTCAAACGCTCTTCGAAGCCGTGCAGTTGATCCGGACCGCAGAAGTGCATTTTGCCCGACAGCACCGTTCGGTATCCCGCGGCACGCAAGTAGTGCGCAAACGTCAACGTCTGCGCCGGCAATTCGGCCGCGTTATCGTAAGCGCCGATCTTCGACGGCAGTTTTCCGGCCATGAAGGCGAAGCGCGACGGCCCGCAAAGCGGGCTGGCGCAATAGGCCGAGTCGAACACCACGCCTTCGCGGGCCAGCGCGTCGATGCGAGGCGTCTTCGACACCGTATTGCCGTAGGCGCGCAGCGACGTGGGCGTCATCTGGTCGGCCATCAGAACGAGGATATTTTTTCCGGTGTTGGGCTTCATGAAAATCGATGGTTACAATGCGTGAGAGTCGTCGGTACGTTGCCGGCCTTTGCGCGATCGCTCGTGGCCGCTGTGCATGACGTCAATATGTCGACCCAGAATTCACGTGTGAAGACGGTCGCCGTTTATAGCCCCATAAGGCACGCTTATGTCTGACCAGGACCGTTTGCCGCCGCTGCAGATGCTGTCGGTGTTCGAGTCGGCGGCTCGGTTGACGAGCTTCACGGCGGCTGCGCGCGAGCTCGGGTCGACGCAGCCGGCCGTGAGCCAGCGCATCGTGCAACTGGAGGCGGAGCTCGGCGCGCCGCTGTTCGAGCGCGGGCACCGCGGCG
Source organism: Trinickia sp. (assembly GCF_051953955.1). Classification (GTDB taxonomy): domain Bacteria; phylum Pseudomonadota; class Gammaproteobacteria; order Burkholderiales; family Burkholderiaceae; genus Trinickia. Next base: position 16,021 of record NZ_JBQCIF010000080.1, read on the forward strand.
TCGCGCTGACGGCCGAAGGCCAGCGCCTTTACGAAGCCGTGCGCCAAAGCATGGCGACGATACGCGACGCGGTGGCCGAGATCCGCGCCGCACGCGCCAAGGGCGCATTGACGATCGTCACCGATGCGGGGTTCGCGACGTACTGGCTCGTGCCTCGGCTCATGGACTTGCGGCGCCTCTTGCCCGACATCAACGTGAAAGTCGTGACGTCCCAGCTCGCGTTCGATCCGCGCCGCGATCACGCCGACGTAGCCATCGCATTCGGCGATGGCGATTGGGCGCCGTGCACGGCGACGCGCTTGTTCCCCGAGGAAGTCGTTCCCGTTTGCTCGCCGAAGTTCCGCGAGGCGCATCCGGGCGTGACCGAACCGGCCGATCTCTATTCGGTGCCTTTGCTGCACGTCCAGCCGACCGAACCGGAGCGCTGGCTCGGCTGGAATGGCTGGTTCGCGGCGCACGGTCTCAATGCGCCGCCCGATCAGCACGGGTCGACGTTCAACAGCTACGCGCTCGTCATGAACGCCGCGCTCACGCATCAGGGCGTCGCACTGGGATGGCGGCCGCTCGTCGATGAGTTGATCGCCTGCGAGCAACTGGTGACGCTATTCGACGAGCCGGTGACGACACCGCGCGGTTATTTCTTGGTCTGCCCACCGGCACGCCCCGAGACGCCGGCGGCGCCGGCTTTCCGGCGGTGGCTGTTCGCGGCGTGCGCGGCAAGCGCGGCCGCGGCGGCAACGTAGCGGCTCGGCTCCCGCACGGCGCCTACCTCAAAGCGCTTCGACCAAATCGCGCCGCTTCGTTCGGCAATAGGCCGTGCACGCGAGGTGCGCCGCGCTGGCCGCGGCGTTGACCATGGCGCTCGCATTGGCGGGTTTGCAAACGGACACGACGATCGGCGGCGGCACGGGCTTGAGCGGCAGCTCGACGAATTCGCCCGTTTGCAGTTCGTCGGTGACGAAAAGGCTTGGAATGCATGCTACGCCGTAACCGTCGCGCACGAGCTGCACGATCGCGGCGACGGACGGCGAGCATGTGACGCGCGTTTGCTCGGGCCGCACGTTCTCTTGCCTTGCCAGCGTCAGCACGATGCTCTGCAAAGCGACTTGCGGCGCCGTGCCGCGCCCGAACGTCAGGATGGGCCGCTGCAGCACGCGCGCGGCAAGCCCGGCGGTGCGCCGCGACAGCAGGCCGCGCTTCGCGATCCAGCGGACCGGATAGCTCGCAATCGCACTGGATGCGATCTTCGTGCTGTCGATGCCCTCGACGCGAATGGCCAAGTCGATTTCGCCCGCCAGCAGCCGCTGCTGAAGCACGGCGCTCGAATCGACGGTCAAATCGACATCGAGTTGCGGAAACTTGGCGTTGAGATGGGTGACATAGTGCGCGAGCCACGAGTGAACGACCGTCTCGATCACGCCCAAACGCAGCTTGCCGCCGACGACCACCTCCTGTCCCGCTGCCTCGCGCAACGCACGCGCGGCATCCACGAGGTTGCGCGCCAACCCGAGCAAGCTCTCACCGGCCGGCGTCAGGCGAAACTGCGTCGTCGACCGATCGATGAGCTCGGCGCGCAGTTCGTCTTCGAGCGACTTGATCCGCAACGAGATCGTCGCCGGCGTGGCGTGCAAGACGCGCGCCGTTGCGCGAAAGCTTTCCAACTCCGCCAGCGTGACGAACGTTTCGACGAATCGCGTATTCATCGCGCCGCGCCGTGGGACACGTCGGCAGCCACGCGAAATGCCTGCATCGCCTCGCCGAGCTGCTGAGCCTGCTCGTTCAGCGATACGGCCGCCGCCGCGGCCTGCTCGACGAGCGCGGCGTTTTGCTGCGTCGCACCGTCCATCTGCGAGATCGCGCGATTGACCTCGTCGATACCGACGCTTTGCTGCGCCGATGCTGCCGCAATCTCGTCGACGATTGTCGTAACGCGCTTGACGGCCGCCATGATGCCGTCCATCGCCGCACCCGCGCTTTCGGCCAATGCGGCGCCGCTCTCGACCTGCGCGAGCGACGTGTCCACGAGCACGCGAATTTCCTTCGCCGCCGCCGCGCTGCGTTGGGCAAGGCTGCGGACTTCGCTCGCCACGACCGCGAAGCCACGGCCGTTCTCGCCGGCGCGCGCAGCTTCGACCGCGGCATTCAGTGCGAGGATGTTCGTTTGAAAAGCAATGCTGTCGATGACCGAGGTGATGTCGGCCACCTTCTTGGAGCTTTCGGCGATCGCCCTGACCTTGCCGACGACGTCGCCCACGACGCCGCCGCCGCGCTCGGCCTCCGACGACGCGCTCGCCGCCACCTCCGTCGCACGCGAGGCATTCTCGGCATTTTGCTTGACCGTCGACGTCAGTTCGTCCATCGCCGCCGCGGTTTCCTCGAGCGAGGCCGCTTGCTGTTCCGTGCGGCTCGATAGGTCGCCGTTGCCCGTGGCGATCTCGGCGGCCGCCACGCGGATCGTCTCGGCGGCGGACTTCACGCGCGCCACCGTGGCGGCAAGCGTGTTTCTCGTATAGGCAATGGCCGACACGATGCTCTCGTCGTCACCTTCGGCGACATCGATGCTTCCCGTCAAATCGCCCGCAGCGATTTGACGGGCGAGCTCGGCGGCCCGCGCGGGCTCGCCCCCAACCGAATGCCTCACGCTTTTGACCGCGAGCGAGGTCAGAATCGAAATCGCCGCGCCCAGCGCGATGAGCACGCCGAGCGACGTCACGAGCGTGTGGTGAAACGCCGCCTGAATGTCGTCTTGGTAGACGCCGGCAATCAAATCCCAATTCCACGGCTTGTAGCGCTTGACGAAGCCAAGCTTCGAACTCGGCTCGGTTTCGCCGGGCTTCGGCCACCAGTATTCGACAGATCCCATCCCGCTCGGCGACGAGCCGGCCACCGCGATATCCCGATAGAGAAAGTTGCCTTTCGCATCCTTCCACTGCGACATGTCCTTGCCATCGAGCTTCGGCGCGATTGGATGCATGACGACGACCGAGTCGGCCCCGACGACGGTCACATAGCCGTTGCCGCTGTAGCGGAGATCGGCGAGGCGAGCCAGTGCCTGCTGCTTCGCCGCGTCCGCACCGATCTTGCCCGCCTGGGCATCGCGGTCGAGCCCCGCGACGATCGAATAGGCCAGCTCGGTGACGTCGGCGAGGCCATGCTTGCGCTCGCTCAACTGCATGTCGCGCATTTGCAAGGCATGCCAGACCGTCAGCGTAAGCAACCCTACCCAAGTCAGTAGGAGTGGAATCCAGAGCTTTTGACGCAGCGTTAACCGAGACATGATGTTTTCTTCCAACGAAATGGGCTGTTCGGGCGTGAGGATGCGGACTGCAGTTGACTTGCTCCCCGTCTGCATATCGGCATCCATGCGCCAATGTTAAGCATTTCAAAAAACCGGCGCGTTCCATTTCGGTGCACGAATCCTGGCATCTCGTGCGGGATTAGCCAATCCGGCACGGCTCGTATCGGGCCGCGCATAAATCGTCTAAAGCCTTGCGTTGCAGGCTTCTCCGCGCTTTTCGCCCCGCTCATTGCCGATTCACATCCCGGGAAAACCCGCACGAAAGCGTTAAACGAAACTTGACACCGGCGCCCGGAATAACTTGCTGGCGCGTCATCGCGTTCGAACCTAATCTTCTCCCCAAGCCACTTTCATCGAGGAACGTCGTCATGCCGCATCGATTTCGCCAACTCGTCCGCCGCAAGGACTTCAAAGGGCCCACTGCCGGACAATGCGGCGAGTACGCCCAAGCCAATCTCGTCATCATTCCGAGCGCGTATGCCGAGGACTTCCTGCGCTTTTGCGTAGCCAACCCGAAAGCCTGCCCGTTGCTCGGCGTCGGCGAGCGGGGCCGGTGGAACATACCGTCGCTGGGCCAAGACCTCGATCTGCGCACCGATGTCCCCGGGTACAACGTCTATCGCGACGGCACCTTGACCGAGCAGCCCGACGATATTCGCTCGCTGTGGAACGACGATCTCGTCGCATTCGCGATCGGCTGCTCGTTCTCGTTCGAGCAAATGCTCGCGCACGAGCAGATCCCGCTGCGGCACGTCGACGAAGGCGTCAACGTGCCGATGTACCGCACCCATATCGCCAACGCGCCCGCCGGCCCCTTCGGCGGGCAGCTCGTCGTATCGATGCGGCCGATGACGGGCGCCCATGCGATCCGCGCCGTGCAGGTCACGAGCCGCTTCCCCTCCGTGCACGGCGCTCCCATACACTTGGGAAGCCCCCGCGCGCTCGGCATCGCCGATCTGTCGCGCCCCGACTACGGCGATGCCGTGACGATCGGCGACGACGAAGTGCCCGTGTTTTGGGCCTGCGGCGTGACGCCGCAAAGCGCGCTCGAAGCGGCGTGCCTGCCGTTCGCCATCGCCCATCGGCCCGGGCACATGCTCGTGACCGACATCCCCAACGCATCGCTCGCCGTACTCTGACGGCACCTGCATTCGAACGCCCTGGTAACAGTGAGGAGACCCAAGTGAATACTGAAGCACGTTATCCCGACATCGAACGCGCCGACGAAGGCAACGGACCGGCCGACGCGGGCCGCGACAGCCATGGCATGTTCGGCTGGTATGGCCATTTGCGCGCAAACGAGCGCCGCGCGTTTTGGAGCTGCAAGATCGGCTACGCGCTCGATGCGATGGACACGCAATTCCTGAGCTTCGTCATTCCGGCATTGATCGCGACGTGGGGCTTGACGAAGGGCGAGGCCGGGCTCATCGGCACGGTGACGCTGTTGATGTCGGCGATCGGCGGCTGGATCGCGGGCATCCTGTCCGACCGCGTCGGCCGGGTGCGCACACTGCAGATCACGATCCTCTGGTTCGCGGTGTTCACGCTCGCCTGCGCGTTCGCGCAAAACTTCGGGCAGCTGCTCGTGGCGCGCGGCTTGATGGGGCTCGGATTCGGCGGAGAATGGACGGCCGGCGCCGTCCTCATCGGCGAAGTGATCCGGGCGCGCGACCGCGGCAAAGCCGTCGGCATGGTGCAGGCAGGCTGGGCGATCGGCTGGGCCGTGTCGGCCGCGCTCTATGCGATCGTGTTTTCGCTGCTGCCGACCGACACCGCCTGGCGTGCGCTGTTCGCGCTCGGCATCCTGCCGGCCCCGTTCGTCATTTTCATCCGGCGCCTCGTCGAAGAACCGGAGGTGCATCGCCTGGCCAAGCAGCACGAGCGCGAAACGAACGAGACGCACTCGTTCATGGAGATCTTCAGCGCCGACATGTGGTTCACGACGCTGCGCACGGCCCTGCTGGCCACCGGCGCGCAAGGCGGCTACTACGCGATCACGACGTGGCTGCCCACTTACCTGAAGACGCAGCAGCATCTGAGCGTCGTCGGCACGAGCGGTTACCTGGCCGTCATCATCGCAGGTTCGTATGCCGGCTACCTGTGCGGTGCGTGGCTGTCGGACCGGGTGGGCCGCAAGTTCGCGTTCATCGTCTATGCGCTCGCATCGATCGTCATCGCGCTGGCCTATACGCACGTAACGCTCGACAACACGCTGCTGCTGATCCTCGGCTTCCCGCTCGGCTTCTTCGCATCGGGGATCTTTTCCGGCATGGGCGCATTCATGTCCGAGCTGTTCCCGACGCGCATCCGCGGCTCCGGCCAAGGCTTTTGCTACAACTTCGGCCGTGCCGTCGGCGCCGCCTTTCCGTTCCTCATCGGCCTAGTGGCGCAGAAGATGGCGCTCGGCGCCGCGATCGGGACGTTTGCGGCCTGTGCATACGGCATCGTCATCCTCGCCGCCTTGACGCTGCCCGAGACGCGCGGTGCGAAGCTGAAGTACTGAGCACGAAGTACAGCGTACTGATTTCCTCTCGTCTGTCCTGACCGAAACGCATGAAGCACGACATGAAGCAAGAACCTAGAGAAATTACTTCGGACTCCCAACGATGGCAGTTCTGGATCGACCGCGGAGGCACGTTCACCGACATCGTCGCGCGGCGCCCGGACGGCATGCTCGTCACGCACAAGGTGTTGTCCGAAAATCCCGAGCGCTACCGCGACTCCGCCGTGCAAGGGATTCGCGAATTGCTCGGCGTGCCGAGCGGCACGCCGGTACCTGCGGAGCTGATCGAATGCGTGCGGATGGGCACGACGGTGGCGACCAATGCCTTGCTCGAGCGCAAGGGCGAACGCACGGTACTCGCGATCACGAAGGGGTTCGCCGATGCACTGCGCATCGCCTATCAAAACCGGCCGAAACTGTTCGTCCGCAACATCGAGCTGCCGACGTTGCTCTACGAGCGTGTCGTCGAGATCGACGAGCGCATCGGCGCGCGCGGCGAGCCCGTTCGGGCACTCGATGAAGCCGATGCGCGCACAGCGCTCCAGCGTGCCTACGACGAAGGCATCCGGTCGTGCGCCATCGTCCTGATGCATGCGTACCGGCATCCGGAGCACGAGCGCGCGCTCAAGCGCATCGCACAGGAGATCGGCTTTACGCAGATTTCCGTGAGCCACGAAGTCAGCCCGCTGATGAAGCTCGTTTCGCGCGGCGACACCACCGTCGTCGACGCCTATCTCTCCCCGGTCTTGCGCCACTACGTGCGGCAAGTGGAAAGCGAGCTGGGCCCGGTGCCGCTGCAGTTCATGCAGAGCAACGGCGGCTTGACCGACGCGCATCGCTTCCAGGGCAAGGATGCGATCTTGTCGGGGCCGGCCGGCGGCATCGTCGGCGCGGCGCAAGTCGCCGCGCTCGCGGGGTTCGACCGCATCATCGGCTTCGACATGGGCGGCACGTCCACCGACGTCACGCACTATGCGGGCGAATACGAGCGTGATTTCGTCACGGAAGTGGCCGGCGTGGGCCTTAGCGCCCCCCTGATTAATATACAAACCGTCGCCGCGGGCGGCGGGTCGATCTGCAGTTTCGACGGGGCGCGTTTCCGCGTCGGGCCGGAAAGCGCCGGTGCGAATCCGGGCCCGGCCTCGTATCGCCGCGGCGGCCCGCTCACGGTGACCGACTGCAACGTCATGACCGGCAAGCTCGATCCGAAGTGGTTTCCGAAGGTCTTCGGCCCCGAGGGCAACGAGCCGCTCGACGATGCAATCGTGCGGCGGCACTTCGCCGAGTTGGCGGCCAAGGTTGCCGCGGCGACCGGCATCGAGCGTACGCCCGAAGCAGTCGCAGAAGGCTTCTTGAAGATTGCAGTCGAGAACATGGCCAACGCGATCAAGCAAATCTCGGTGCAACGTGGCTATGACGTGACGCAGTACACCCTCGCCTGCTTCGGCGGCGCGGGGGGACAGCATGCCTGCCTCGTCGCCGACGCACTCGGCATGACGCGCGTCTTCATCCATCCGCTCGCGGGCGTGCTGTCGGCCTACGGCATGGGGCTGGCCGACGTGCGCGCCATGCGTCAACGCGCGCTCGAGCTTGCCTTGGACAACCGTGCGCTCACGGCATGCGAAGCCGCGTTCGCCGATCTGGCGGAAGCTGCGCGCGGCGAGGTAACGGCCCAGCGCATCGACGAAAGCCGCATCACCCTCTGCCATAAGCTTCACGTCAAGTATGACGGCACTGATACGGCGCTCGAAGTCGATTTCGATCGAGACATCTCCGCCGTCATCGCTCAGTTCGAAAGCCTGTATCGGACGCGCTACGGCTTCCTCATGCCGAATCGCGCGCTGATCGTCGAGGCCGTGGCGGTCGAGGCCATCGGCCGGACCCAGCAAGCGGGCGACGAGCGCTGGCCGCTGGCCGAACAGGCATCGGAGGAACCGGCACCGCTCACGACGACGCGCATCTTCACCGGCGGCGAGTGGCGCGAGACACCGGTGTTCGATCGCGATGCGATGGCGCCCGGTGCGAAGATCGATGGCCCCGCGATCATCAAGGAGCGCACGGGCACGACCATCGTCGAGCCGGGATGGCAACTCGTGGTGACGCGCCATAACCACATGGTCGTCGAGCGCACGGTTGCGCTCGAGACGCGGCATGCCGCGGGCACGCAAGCGGACCCGGTGCTGCTCGAAGTCTTCAACAACCTGTTCATGTCGATCGCCGAGCAAATGGGCGTGACGCTCGCGAATACGTCGTACTCGGTCAACATCAAGGAGCGGCTGGACTTTTCGTGCGCGCTGTTCGACGCGGACGGCAACTTGATCGCCAATGCACCGCACATGCCCGTTCATTTGGGCTCGATGGGCGAAAGCGTGCGCACGGTCCTCGAACGCCGCGCCGGAACGATGCGCCCCGGCGACGCATTTGCGCTGAACGCGCCCTATGCCGGGGGCACCCACCTGCCCGACGTGACCGTCATCATGCCCGTGTTCACGCCGGGATGCGCCGACCCGATGTTCTATGTCGCGGCGCGCGGGCACCATGCCGATATCGGTGGCGTCACGCCGGGATCGATGCCGCCCGATTCGGTTCACGTCGACGAAGAAGGCGTGCTGCTCGACAACGTTCAGCTCGTTGCGGAAGGCAAGTTTCTGGAAGGCCGCATGCGCGACAAGCTGCTCTCCGGACGCTGGCCCGTGCGCAACGTCGAGCAGAATCTCGCCGACCTGCGCGCGCAAGTGGCAGCTTGCACGAAGGGCGCGCAAGAACTCGATCGCATGTGTGCGCAGTTTGGTGTCGATACCGTTCAAGCCTACATGCGGCACGTTCAAGACAATGCCGAGGAAGTGGTGCGGCGCACGCTGTCCGTGCTGAAGGATGGGCGCTTCGAATACGCGTTCGACGATGGCGTGAAGATCGTCGTCAGCGTGGCGATCGATAAAGTCAACCGGTCGGCCGTCATCGATTTCGCAGGCACGAGCGAGCAGCAGCCGAACAATTTCAACGCACCGTCGGCGATCTGCAAAGCGGCCGTGCTCTACGTCTTCCGGACACTGGTGGATGAAGACATTCCGCTCAATGCCGGTTGCCTGAAGCCGCTCGACATCCGAATCCCCGAAGGCTCGATGCTGAACCCGCGCTACCCCGCTGCCGTGGTCGCGGGCAACGTGGAAACCTCGCAGGTGGTGACGGATGCGCTGTACGGCGCGCTGGGCGTGTTGGCGGGTGCGCAAGGCACGATGAACAACTTCACGTTCGGCAACGACCGCGTTCAGTACTACGAGACGATCTGCGGCGGCGCGGGCGCCGGGCCGACGTTCGACGGGTGTAGCGCCGTGCAGACGCATATGACGAACTCGCGCCTGACCGATCCGGAAGTGCTCGAATGGCGCTTCCCGGTTCGTCTCGATGCATTCGGCGTTCGCCGCGGCAGCGGCGGCGCGGGACGGCACCGTGGCGGCGACGGCACCGAGCGGCGCTTGCGGTTTCTCGAGCCGATGACGGCCGTGATGCTGGCCAACCGGCGTCTCGTACCGCCGTTCGGCCTCGAAGGCGGGGCGCCGGGTGCTCCCGGCGTGAATTGGATCGAGCGCAAGGACGGCTCGCGCGAGGACTTCGGAGCGCGGCACCGGATGCAGGTGGACGAAGATGACGTCGTCGTGATCCACACGCCCGGCGGCGGCGGGTACGGCGCCGATCGAGCGTAGCTGCCTTCCCGGGCGACGAGGTGTGCCATGGCGCGGTCACCGCCCATGCCGCACGCCTCGTTCCGCGCCTCTCGCGTTGCCCGGGGCGATCGATCGTCAACTTGCGCAAGCATCCTTTCTTTGAAGCGCGAGCCTCGATACCGTGCCATACGTCACCTCGATGGTATCGAGCGCCGCCAGAAAATCGGCGGCATCGAAAATCTCTCCGAGGCTCGCGACACCCCCCATCGACGAACGCCTACCGCCCAGCAAGCGCGCGGCCGCCTCCACGACGATCGGCGCGCTGACCGCATAGATGTCTCGCCCCGTTGCCGTCACGCGACGCGTGGCGCCATCCTGCGCTATCGCCACATCCATCACGAAGCGTTGATCGGAGCGCCCCCTTTCGTCGCTCGGCTTCGGCGGCGGCGTATTAGGATCGCGAAGCTCGCGTAGTGCCGAAAGCACGAACCACGATTCGACCGTGTCGACCGGCAGATGACGCGACACCGTCAATGCCTCTGTAAACGGCAACATCACCACGGCTCGTTCGCCGATCGGTTCAGGAAACGACCATGTGCCCTCCTGCGCAGGCTGCGGCAGTGGAACCCGCACACCGCCGCGCTGAATCATCCTCGTCGCACGATTTCGCTCGCCCGTCACGCGCGTTCCGCGCGTGGGCTGCCAACTGTCGAGTCCCACGGCGATATCGACACGTTCGATGGGACGGCTTGCATCCGCGCCGGCCGTGACGAGCAAGTCGGCAAGACCGCCGTAGAACGCTGCGGCCGGGAGCAAGGTCACACCCGCGGCACGCGCCATCGCATCGCGTTGATCGACGATCGCCTGCAGCGCAGGCTGCTCGGCTGTCACGTCGAGATAGGGAATCTTGGCTCGGAGCGCCGCGTCGACGATCGGCAACGCGGTATCGAGAAACGGCCCGGCGCAGTTGATGACGGCGTCCGCGCCCGTGTGGATCTTATCGTGGCGCAATCCGGTGTCGCCAAGACGAGCCTCTATCGGCACTTCGCAACGAAAGACGACCTGATCGAGGCGTTTCTTCTGCGCGAGGATGAAGACTTCTGGCAGCACTGGGACACCGTGGCGGCGCGGCACGAAGGTGCACCGCGCGAGGAGTTGGACGCGCAGCTCAAATGGATCGGCGATCGGATTGCACGGCCCGGCTATCGCGGCTGCCCCCAAATCAATATCGCGGCCGAGTACGCCGATGACAAGCATCCGGCACGTAAGGTCGCCGTCGCGCACAAACGCGAAATGCGGCGGCGGCTGGCTCAGTTGGCGAAAGCAATAGGCCTCGATGATCCGGAAACTTTCGCGCTGCAGTTCGGGACGATCATCGATGGAGCGCTCAGCAGCGGGCGAGCACTCCATGCGGCGGGGCCTGCGCGGTTTTTGCAAGCATTGGCGCACATGTTGATCTCGACGCGCGACGGCAAGTAGCGAGTCGGCCCCATAGGCCGGATCGCAAAGGCAGCGTCGCGAAAGTGGCCGAGCGTGTCGGCTACGGCTCTGCGAGCGCATTCAGCACGGCGTTCACTCGGTGCGCCGGATCATCGCCGTCGCGATTCGTGCAGCAACAGATGGGCGTCGAGCATTGACCGCGCGATTTTGGCAGGAGCCGAGCCGTGCCAATGCCGTTGCTAATTGATCCAAGAAAGATCCGTAAGGGTGTTGCTCTTGGAGATATTGCACTTGGCACAGTACGGTCTTAGATTAAAAGCCGAATGCATGCAGGCATTCAGCACGGGCTGAAAGCCCGTCGACGCGATCAGCACGCTCAGCATCGTCATCCCCTTGGCCGTCAGCGTATAGCGCCGTTCCTTTTCGAATTCGGAAGACGATGAAGCGGCTCGGCCCGCCTTCGTAGGCAAAGGGTCGGTCGCCCCAGAGCTGTACGCATACGCCATGTGTCCGCTGCCCGGCATCATGGTCAGGCCACGATACAAGCCCCGAAGAACTTTCAAGATCGCCTGGTCTTGCCCTCCCGCCTGCGGCTTCGTGTGATCGATCGTGATATGAGAAGCCGGTAGGATCAAGCCGCAGTTGTGACACGGCAGAGATGACTCCGTGTTCGTATGCGGCGTAGTGCCTTCGATGTAGTTGAAGTCCCGGTCTTGAACGTTGAAAAGCTGCATCCAGTACGGATCCTGAAGCACGCGCCGGTAATCGGTGGTCATGTAGGCGGCCGTTAGCAACTTTCCTATCTCGGCAGCCTCGTCCAACTCGAGCGAATATACGAGCTTGGGGGGGATGAACGGCTTGGGGAGTTCGATCAGTTGGAATCTCTCGAGCCTCTTTGGAAAGAATTTCTTCTCGATAAAGACTTTCGCGCGCCCTTCCACTTGAATTTGACTGCCGATGCTCGTGTAGGCGTCGAACGCTGCGCCATCGGCGTTTTGCGTAAAAAGCCCCCTGACTTTCGTTTCGAAATTGGCCATGTCGTCCCCTCGGATATTGTTTGTGAAAGCAACCGCTCGCGCGCCCGGCCCGCGCTTTCGGAACGAACATTCTCGATGATTTCAGCCGGAGCGTCGAGTGCATCGTTGGCGCCCCATAAACGTCCGCGACCGGCAGCGCCGGGATGGGAGATTGTGATCTCTCGTCGAGCAAGCCGTGAACGCGCATCTTTCGGCGACGGTCAGGGAAGCCGAGGCGGCTTTGCTCGAAAAATTCGCGATGGTGACATTGGGAGACCTCTCGCGCGAAATCAAGAGGAAGGGCAAGCGAATGGGTGCGGCGTCGTAGCCCATCTCAACGCCGAAGCCACCCCGCGCTATGACGAAAGCAGCGACTCCATGCCCGGCATCGGCGCGAATCCCTTCAGCGATGCAATGCGGTCGATCCATCCACACACGGCGGGCCGAGCGGCAAGATCGAAGCCATTGTCCGATGCCAGCGCAACGTAAGGAAAGCACGCGATGTCGCCAATGCTGGGGCCATCCCCAGCGGCGAGCCAGCGGCAACCGGTCAAACGCCTTTCCAATATGTCGAGTGCCCTATTTCCTGCCCGTTGTGCGGACGTCAAGTCCCCGGGATAGCCGAACAGTTGAATGGCGCGCGATAGAAACAATCCGTTGACTTCGTTCTGCGCGAGTTCCATCCACTGCATGACCGCCGCCATTTTCTCGGGTGATGCGGGCAACCATGTCCGGGCGGCATCATAGCGTGCCGCGATGTACGCGAGGATGGCCGTCGAGCCCCATACGACATGCCCGTTATCGTCGATCGTCGGGATTTGCCCCCTTGGATTCAGATCGTAGTAAGCGGGATCGACGATGTTCTTTCCCGCCGCGGCTTTCACGATCCTTTCGTCGTAGTCGATCCCGAGGAAAGACAGCAGAAGGCGAACTTTGTAGCTGTGCCCCGAGGTGGGGCGGTGGTAGAGCAGCATTTCAACCTCTCCAGTTATTGAGTTTCCGCAAACCGTCGTTCCAAATACGACCGAAAGATCGAATTTCATTATGCTCGACCGATTCAGGAACCCGCAACGCAGAAATTATTGATGCAAGCGTTAAAGATTCCTTATCGAAGAAAAGGCAGAGCCATCGCATGACCATCGAGCCCGCAGGGGCATCAGCGCCCCTACCCGATGCCATGTTAAGCTCGGTCCACCCTCCCTTGCCGCGGGCATTCCAATGTCATCACTACGAAAATCAATCGAAACTTACATCGCAGCAAAAGATTGCAATCGCCCACATTTGATTTTCGACGCATTCACGAGCGAAGCAGAACTCGTCATGAATGTAAAAACCAGCGAAATATCATTTCCAACTAGCATCAAAGGAGCCGCTGGGATTTCGAATGTCCTCGTTAGCCAGTTTGCGCTTCAGTACGAAAACGTCTACACGTTTTGCATCGGGAAGCCGCCCGAAAACGAACTTTCGCTGCATTGCCATTGGCTCGTATGCATGACGGAGAAGCGCGCCGGTGCGGCCCGTGTCGGGTTCGGCCAATACCAATGGGAGTTCGACGACACCCAGGGGAAGATCTCGAAGCTGCAAATCACGATCGAGGAAATGAACACGCTGCCCGACGCCTGCAGTACGCCCATTCTGGCCTGGGCGCGAACGCTACCGTATCCGTGGTGCCCTTCAGCCGCACCGGCTCGAGGTGCTCCCGCCTTCGAGCCAGTGCAAAGAATCGCCAACGTATTGAAGGAGCTAGCCGCTACCTCGGGCTAGGCACCAGAAATCGATCTCCACGCTCCAAAGCATGACTACCGCTTCGCAAGAAGCCACGATTGACATCGTGCCCGCCGTGAAGAGCGAGTTTGCAGCATGACGCGTCAACCGGCGTGGAGCGTTCGAAAGGCGCCGCGTTGGTCGGGATCGGGATCGCGGTCGACGACCTGTACCGGAGGCCAAGCCCATTGCCACACACTGACGCCCGGTACACGCGAAAACGTGATCGTTCCGCGAGTGCCTTCGACTGCAACGCGCGACCACAGCGCGTCGCTTTCCCGCCCCTCCTCCCGCTGTGACCTGAGCACGTCGGCGAGGACCATGATCGTGTCGTATCCCTCGAAGGCGACGAACGAAGGCGCTGCGGCTAGGCGCTCGCGCAACGCCGCCTCCACACGGGCACCGAGCGGCGTGAGGCGCTCGGGAAAATAGCGCAGAAACGGAATCGCAAGTCCATCGCGCCCGAGCGACGCAGCCCACGCAGCGAACTCCGGTTGCCCCGCCGGAGCGCCGATCTGAATGCCGGCCAGCCGCGCGTCGCTGCGCACCGCTCTGACCACCGACGCAGCCGCGTCCGGATCGCCGATCAATAGCAGAAGCATAGTCGCCCGGCTCGCGAACAGTTCGTCGCAAACAGCTGCCAGTGCCAGCATGCTAGTGTCGAGCTCGACCACGGTACCGCCGCACAGCGCGAGATGGTCACGCAAAATCCGCGTCCCCGCCGCCCAATAAACGCTGGGCTGAATTGCCACTGCGATTCGACGGTGCCCCGCCCTCCGAAGGAAATCCGCGTAAATGCGCCAGCCGTGTGACTGCGCCGGTGGTAGCCGAGCGACCCAATCGGTCGGCTGCTCGGTGAGTGCGTCGAGCACCGCTGACGAGCACAGGAACGGCAGGCGGAGCGTATCGGCTCGCGCAGCCACGGCGCGAGCGACGACGCTGTGATACTCGCCCGCCAGCGCGGCCACGCCCAATTCCGCCAATTCGTCCACGGCCGCCGCAGCCTTCTGCGGATCGGCAGCGGTGTCCCGGACGATCAATTCGAGCGGCCGCCCCAAGATTCCGCCGGCGCCGTTCACTTCCCGGACGGCCAAGTCGAGCCCGGCGACCAAGTGTTGCCCCGCCTCGGTCCACCCAGGGCGGCTCAGCGGAGCGAGCGCGCCGACCCGGATGGAAAGCTCGTCACTGCCGCGCAGTTCGATTGGCGATCGAGACGTATCCATCCGTTCAAGCCCTCTGCCCATGGAAAAACGGTACTTCATGCGCCCGATGGCAAGGCGGTCGATCGATTTCGAAGTCGCGGATAGGATGCATAGGTGGCACAGGAAGATGAGGCCGGCTGGCTAGCCGCATTGTTTCCGATAACGAAAGCGCAAGACATGCACAGTTGCGACAAGTTTGCCTCGACTGTTTAGTCGGATTCCGTGAACAGTTCGGCGGGGACGCAATGCGCTGGCGCACCAAGCAACGTCACTCGACAAACGCTATCCTCACGCCATAAAGTTGGCAATCGAACGCGGCCGGGTACGCGTCTACGCACCGGGTCAACCCAAGGAGGAAACACATGGCAGTCGAAAAAGTCGCACTCGTAACCGCAGCCGGGAAAGGCATGGGCGCGGCCATCGCGCGCGAGTTGGCGCAAAACGGCTATCGCCTGGCGTTGATGTCGCCGTCCGGGAACGCCGTCGAACTCGCAAAAGAACTCGGCGGCTTTGGCATTGCCGGTTCCGTGACCGAACCGGCCGACATCGACAAACTCGTTGGCGAAACGCTCGACAAATATGGCCGCATCGATGCCGTCGTAAACAACACGGGCCACCCTCCCAAGGGCGATCTGCTCTCCATCACAGACGATCAGTGGCACACCGGCCTCGATCTCATCGTGCTCAACGTCGCACGCGTGCTGCGTCGAGTGACGCCGGCGTTTCTCGAGCAAGGCGGCGGCGCGGTGGTGAATATCTCGAGCTTCGCCGCCGATGCGCCCGAACAAGCCATGCCGGTCTCATCCGCGCTGTGCGCCGCGTTGAGCTCGTTCACGCGTCTTTACGCCGATCGCTATGCCAAGGACAACGTTCGAATCAACTCGGTGCTGCCTGGCTTCATCGACAGTTGGCCCGAAACGCCGGAAATCGTCGCGCGCATCCCGGTTGGCCGCTTCGGCAAAACGCAAGAGATCGCGCAAACCGTCGCGTTCCTGCTGTCCGATGCCGCAGGCTACATCACCGGCCAGAATATTCGCGTCGATGGCGGTATCGTGCGCGCCCTTTAACGCTCGCAGTGGGGGTAGCGCCCGCCAGCACTCAAAAGTTCGCGACGACGAACTGGGCCGCCACGCTGCGAGAAAGAACGAGATCGGCATTGAGCAGGTCGTTGCTCTCGAGTTTCTCTTGCACGGCCGCTTCGCTCATCCCATACCCTTGCCACCGGGCCACGAGGCGATCGACCAATACGTGCCGCGGCACGTCGAGCATCACGGTCACGTCGAAGTATCGCCTCAGCGGTGCCCATGCCGGATCATCGAGCAGCAGATAGTTGCCCTCCACCAGAATGATCCTCGCCGAGGCGGAAATGATCTCCGCCCCGGCGCGGGCAATTTCGAGCGAGCGGTCGAAGACGGGAACCGCGATGTCCTTGCCGTCATCCGCGCTCAGCCGCCCCAGCATCGCTTCGAGGCCGCCCACGTCGAACGTATGCGGCGCCCCCTTGCGCGCGCGGTCGCCGCGCGCCTCGAGCACGCGGTCGTCGAAGTGATAGCCGTCCATCGCAAGAATGCGAGCGAACGCCGGCCGATCTCGGTTGATCCGATCGCGAAGCGTTTCGACGAACGTGCTCTTGCCGGCGCCGGGCGCTCCCGCGATGGCAATTAGCCGGCGTGTGCCGTTGGCGTCGGCATTCAGATCGAGCAGATACTGCGTCAACCCGGCAAGATCAGTGCGATTTTCCTTCTGCATTGCGCTTTCAAGGCTCTAGGGGAAGGGGGTCCAGGTGCATCGCTTGTGATTCTACCGTCCTCATCGGATTGAGCCATGCTTCGACGAAGCGCGCTTGGTCACCCGCGATGGACCGGCCTTCGCCATGACGGCCGCATCGTCGATGTCGATGCCGACGCGTTGCCCCAAGGTGATCCCTACACCGTGCTTCGTCAATGCGCGCGCGACGAACGTTGTCGGCGTCATACCGCAAATGCGCTTGAAATGCCGGCCGAAGTGGCTTTGATCGAAAAAGCCGACCTCGGTGGCAACCGCAATACCGGGCACGCCGGCAAGCAGCAGCGATTGCGCACGTTGAATGCGCAAGCCGCACAGATATCGATAAGGCGACGCTCCGAAACGCTCGCGAAACGCCGTCGCGAAACGCGAAATGCTGAGCGCCGCGGGTGCGGCCATCTGTTCGAGCGTCAACGGTTCGTTGAAGTGTGCCTCGATAAACGCCCGTGCCTGATCAAGCCCCTCGGTTCGCCTCATCTCACACCCGCTTCTTCCTGCTCCGCATCCACACTCGCCCGTCCATGAAGACGGCCAATCGAGCCGTTGTCGAAAACCGTCCGCTCACGCCGCGCCCCGCAGCGGCTGCAGCGCTTTCAACTCCTCGGCCGAACGATGGCAGAGAATCTGCACGCCCGAAGGCAGCGTTCGCAGCGGTGGCCGCAGCGCGTTGCATTTGCCTTCGATCCGGGCCGAGCACCGTGCGCGGAAACCGCAAAGCTCATCGCCACCCGAGCCGTCCGCAAGCGGCGGAAGTGCGGCTGTCCCGACGTTGCAGCGGGCATCGAGCCAGCCGCGCTTGAGGGCGGGCACCGAATCGACGAGCAATCCCGTATAGGGGTGATGCGGCGGTTGATCGAGCAGCCGCGGCTGCCCCGCTTCCACGCGCCGGCCCGCATAAAGGACGATGACGTCGTCGCAGACGGCACGAACCGTCGAGATGTCATGGCTGATGAACATGTACGACACGTTCAACTCGCGGCGCAGCTCGCGCAGCAAGTCGAGGATCGCCGCGCCGACGACCGTATCGAGCGCCGACGTGACTTCGTCGCAAAGAATCAGCGACGGCTCCGCAGCGAGCGCCCGCGCGAAATTGACGCGCTGCTTTTGCCCGCCCGATAAGCCGCCCGGTCGACGCGTCGCCATCGAGGCCGGCAGCTTGACGAGATCGAGCAGCTCCGCGATCCGGCGCTTCGCCGCGGGACCGCGCAATCCCTTGTAGAAAGCGAGCGGCCGGCCGAGGATCTCCTCCACCGTGTGGCTCGGATTGAGCGCGGTGTCCGCGTTCTGGAACACGAGCTGGATTCTGCGGTATTGATCGGACGTCCGGCCCGACAATTGCGCGGAAAGCGGCTGTCCTTCGAAGAGAACGTCGCCGCCCGCTCGTTCGACGAGTCCGGCAACGACGCGCGCAAGCGTCGTCTTACCCGAGCCGGATTCGCCGATCACGCCCAGCGCGCTACCGCGCGCAATCGACAAGTTGACGTCGTCGAGCACGCATACCGCGGGGTTGCCGTCGCGCCCGATTCGTCCATAGCCTGCCGAAAGCCCGCGTATTTCCAGCAGCGGCGTGGCTACCGCCCCGTGCTCGCCTCGCTGCGCGTCCTCGGCCTTGCCCTCGCGATGCGCCGATGCCGCGAGCAGCGCACGCGTATAGGCATGCGCCGGTGCATCGAGCACTTGGTCGACGTCGCCGTTCTCCTGGACTTCGCCTCCGTTGAGAACGACGATACGGTCGGCCATCTGCGCCACGACGGCCAAATCGTGCGATACGTACACCGCCGTCGTGCCGACCTCCTTGATCACGCGCTTGAACGCGGCCAACACTTCGATTTGAGTCGTGACGTCGAGCGCCGTCGTCGGCTCGTCGAAGACGATCACGGCGGGATCCGTGATCAGCGCCATCGCCGCCATCAAGCGCTGCAGTTGCCCGCCCGACACCTGGTGAGGATAGCGATCGCCGATGTGCTCGGGCGACGGCAGCGCCAACGCCCGGAACAACGCCACGGCCTTGGCGCGTGCAGCCTCGCGCGACATCAAACGATGCAGCAGCGCGGGCTCGATGACCTGGTCCATCAGCGTGCGGGCCGGGTTGAAGCCGGCTGCCGCGCTTTGGGCGACGTAGGCGACCGTGCGCGAGCGCAGTGCGCGCCTGCCGGCCTCGCTCAGGGCGAGCACCTCGGTCCCGGCCACGCGCACGCTTCCCCCCGCAAACGCGCAGCCCTGCCGCGTATAGCCCAGCAACGACAACGCGATCGTCGTCTTGCCGGAGCCCGACTCGCCGATGAGTGCGAGCACTTCGCCCTTCTTCACGACGAAGTCGACGCCCTTCACGAGCTCGACGAGCGCCCCTTCCGCACCGCCGGCGACGACGCGCAGCCCCTTCACTTCGATCATGACGTCGCTCATTGCTGACCTCCCTGCGCAAATCCGCCGTGACGGCGCAAGCTGTCGATCAGCAGGTTCATGCCGACCGTCAGCGTCGCAATCGCGATCGACGGCATCAATACGGCCGGCGCGCCTTGCGACAAGCCGCCGATGTTCTCGCGCACGAGCGAGCCCCAGTCGGCGTTGGGCGGCTGCACGCCGAGGCCGAGGAAACTGAGCCCGCTCAGCAAAAGAACGATGAAGACGAAACGCAGCCCAAAATCGGCCATCACCGGGTGAATCATGTTCGGCAGCACCTCGACGCGTGCGATGTACCACATGCGTTCGCCGCGTGCTCGCGCAACCTGCACGTATTCGAGCGTCATGAGATTGATGGCCAGCGAACGCGATATGCGAAAGGCACCGGGCGTGTAGGCGACGGCGGCGACGAGCGTGAGCACGGGAATCGACGATCCGAATGCAGCGATCACCACGAGCGCCAGCACTTTGCTCGGAATCGAAATCAGCGCATCGAAGAAGCGGCTCATCACTTCGTCGACCCAGCGCGAGGAAATCGCCGCCAGCAGGCCGAGGCAGGTGCCGACGCCGCTCGCCAGCACGGCGGCGGCCAGCGCGAGGCCCACCGTATAGCGCGTGCCGTAAAGAATGCGGCTCAACATGTCTCGGCCCAGATAGTCCGTGCCGAACGGGTGCGCCATGCTGTAGCTCGCCAGCGTGAACGGCGAAGTCAGCGCACCCTCTTTGTAGGGCGCGAGCAACGGACCGAATACGGCAATGAACAGCCAGAAGCAGACGAGGGCAAAGCCGATCTTGCCGAGCCCCGACAAGCGAAGCACGCGTCGCCGCCGGGGTCGGGCGGCCGAGCCGGACGCGCCGTCTTCGTAGATCTGCGTGCCCGGGTGCGGGACGGACGTGTTGGCGGAGCGGCTCATCGTTGACGAAGCCTCGGGTTGGAAATGATCTGACATAGGTCGGCCATCAGTACGAGCGCGAGATACGCTGCGCAAAACACCATGACGCAGCCCTGCACGAGCGGCATGTCACGGTTGGTCACCGCATCCACCATGAGGCTCGCGAGTCCCGGGTAGTTGAAAATCGATTCGACGATGACCACGCCGCCGAACAGATAGGACAAGCTCAGTGCCACCGCGTTCGCGATCGGCCCGATCGCATTGGGCAGCACGTGGCGCAGCACGACGCGCACTTGCGATGCGCCTTTCAAGCACGCCATCTCGACGTAGCCGGAGCTCAATTGGTCGAGCACCGCCGCGCGCGTCATGCGTGCCATTTGCGCGATCAATACGCAGCACAGCGTCATGACGGGCATCGCATAGATGCGGAGCAAATCGCCGAACGATGAAACCGACGACAGATACGACAGCGCCGGCAGCAGGTGCAGCTTCACGGCGAAGATCAGCACGGCGATCGTCGCAACGAGAAACTCCGGCACCGCAACGGTCGACAACGTGAGGATATTGAGCACGCGGTCGAGCCACGAGCCGCGATACATCGCCGACAAAATGCCGATGATCAACGCGACCGGCACCGCGACGATCGTCGTCAGGCCCGCGAGCATCAGCGAATTGGGCAAGCGTGTCTTGATCAGGTTGACGACGGGCAGGCTATTCGACATCGAATTGCCGAAGTCACCGCGCACGATATGAAAGAGCCACTCGAAGTAGCGCTGCAAAGCGGGCTGATCGAGGCCGAATTGGTGCCGCAACGCCGCAACGGCTTCGGGCGTCGCAGCCTGCCCGAGCGCCTCTTGCGCGGCGTCGCCGGGCAAGAGGCCCGTCATGGCGAACACGATCGCCGAGACGATGAGCAAGGTCAGCAACGCGAGGCCGAGGCGGCTCGCGACGAGCCTATACGCGGGATGTTTCATCGAAAATATGCCTCCTCCAGTCTCAGTCGGTGCATCGGCGGCTTACCGCCGGCACGCGCTCTGTCCGCAAGGCAAGCACGAAACCGGGAAGCCTCACGCCCGGACCCGCGCTTGCCTGCGTTGCATGCATCAAGCCTCGAGCCACACGTGCTCGGCGAACATGCAACCCATCAACCCCAGCAGCGGGATCGACCCAAGACCCTGAAGCTTCGCGCTGTGCCCGTCGATCGAACTCAGGAACATCGGGATGCCGATGCCGCCCTTCTCGTGCACGAGTACCTGCATGTCGCCGTAGATCTGTTTGCGCTTGGCTTCATCGGGTTCGCCGCGCGCCGCGAGCAGCATCTGATCGAACTTCGGATCTTTCCAGTTGGCCTCGTTCCAAGGCGCATCGGACTTGAAAAACTGCGTGAACAGCATGTCGGCGGTAGGCCGAGCGTTGATATTGCCGTAGCTGAGCGGGTGCTTCATCCAATGGTTGGACCAATAGCCGTCGGCAGGCACGCGCATCACCTGCAGATTGAGACCCGCGAGCGGCGCGGCCTGCTGCAGCAGCATCGCCATGTCGACCGAGCCGTCGGCCGCCGGGGAGGCGAACAATTGCAAAGACGTGCTGCCCACCCCCGCCTTCTTGAAATAGAACTTGGCCTTGTCCGGATCGAACTTGCGCTGCGGCAAACCGGCGAAGTAATACTTGTTCGTCGGATCGATCGGCTGGTCGTTGCCGATCGATCCGTAGCCTTGAAACACGGCTTGCCGCATTTGATCGCGGTTTTGCAAGTGCATGAGCCCGAGCCGGAAATCTTGATTGCCGGTAATGCCACCCTCGTTGCGCATGATGAGGTCGGTGTACTGGCCCGTCTTCGTTTCCAGCACGGTGTACCCCGGCGTGCCCTTGATGCGGGCGGCCGATTGCGGCGTCACTTGATTGATGAGCTGCACGTCGCCCGAAAGCAGCGCATTCACGCGCGCCGGTTCATCGGAGATCCCGATCAGTTCGATCTCGTCCAAGTGCGGCAGGCCAGGCTTCCAATAGTGCTCATTCTTGACGACGACGGTATGCACGCCCGGCGTGAATTCCTTGAGTTTGAAGGGGCCCGTGCCAATGGCCGTCGTGGAGAAATCCTTCGTGCCGTCCTTGACGATCAAGAAATGCGCGTCACCGAGAATCACCGGCAAATCGGCGTTCGGGCCCGTGAGCGTGATCGTCACTTCATTCGGTCCCGTCGCTTTCGCGTCGGCGATTTGATCGGCCAGCGTCTTGGCCTTCGATGCCGTTGCCGGATCCTTGTGCCGCAGCAGCGAATAGACGACGTCAGCCGGCGTGAGCGGCTTGCCGTCGTGGAATTGCACGCCCGAACGCAGCTTCACGGTCCAAACCTTCGCATCCTTCGTATCGAACGAGCTTGCCAGCGCCATTTGCGCGGCAAGGTGCGCATCGAGCTCGGTCAACCCGTTGTAGATCATGTTGCAGCGGACGTAGTCCGTCGCGAGCGCGCCCTTGGCGGGATCGAGCGTATCGGCCGTCGACGACGACTGCGTCGCCACGCGAATCTTGCCGCCTTGCTTCGGCTTCGCTTGCGCGTGAGCCGCGGTGCTCGCGACGAGCAGGCCGCCACCCGTGACGGTGACGAGGCCCGCGGCAACGAGCGCACGCAGCGCATCGCGTCGCGAAGTGCCCTTCGCGGTCAATTGTTCGAGCGTGGTCTCGGACGCAACAGGACCGTATTGTGAGGTGTCCTTTTTCATTGAACTTCTCCGCGAGGTAAGCCAAGGGTGGCAAATAAATGGATCGATACGCCGCGCAGGTCTTGACTGCCTGCGTCGTAACGGCACTGCGGTACTTCGGTGCTGCGGTACTGCACTTGCTGGACGGGGTCGATAAAACGATTCAATAAAACACGTCCTTGATGCGATAGTAGGTTCCGACGATCGGCAAGAACCACGGCTTGCCGGTATGGCCCGGAATCGCGGGCCATGAAAAATCGCGCCAAGGATTCGCGTCTTCGCGTCCCTCGATGACGTCGGCCATCACCTGCCCCATGTGGGTCGACATCTGCGTGCCGTGTCCGCTGTAACCCATCGAGAAATACAGGCCGTCGTGCTGGCCTGCCCGAGGCAGGCGATCGGCCGTCATGTCGACGAGGCCGCCCCAGCAATAGTCGATGCGCGCCTGCGCGAGCGTCGGGAAAAGCTCCGCAAGATTGCGCTGCAAGATGCGGCCGCTTTTCTCGTCGGACGGTTGCTCGGACGCCGTGAAGCGGGCACGGCCGCCGAATACGAGCCGGTTGTCGGCCGTCAAGCGGAAATAGTTGTGCATCAGTCGCGTCGTCGTATAGGCGCGCCGGTTCGGAAACATCCGTGCGACGACGTCCGCACCCAACGGCTCGGTCACGATGATGAACGATCCGATCGGCGCGATGCGCCGCCGATACCAGGAGAACGGGCCATGCTTCGAGGGACCGGTGGCGATCAATACGTTCGTCGCCGTCAGCTCGCCGCGGCTCGAGACGATCCGATAACCGCCCGCGCCTTGCTTGACGATCGCCGAGACCGGCGCGTGCTCGTAAAGCGCCGCGCCGTTGCGGGCGGCCGCTTGCGCAAGCCCGACGGCGAACTTGCCCATGTGCATCTGGCCGCCGTGGCGCTGCAGCAGCCCGCCGTAGAACCGGTCGGATTGCACTTCGTCGCCGATGCGCGTCGCGTCGATGAGTTCGATGTTCTGATCGACCTCGCGATGAATCAGCTCGGCCGTCTGCGCGAGATGCTCGTAATGATGCGGCTTCGCGGCGAGCTTGAGCTTGCCCGAGGCAAGATAGTCGCAATCGATCGATTCCTCGCGAATGAGCCGCTCGACCGTGTCGACGGCCGACGCATAAGCGAGGTAGCAGCGGCGTGCGCGTTCGCGCCCGAGTTGCTTGATGAGCGCACCGAAGTCCTGTGCGACGCCCGTGTTGACGTGCCCGCCGTTGCGGCCCGACGCGCCGCCGCCGATGCGGCCGGCATCGAGCAGCGCCACGCTCGCCCCGCGCCGCGCCAGCGCAAGCGCCGCGGAAAGACCCGTGAAGCCGCCGCCGACGACGGCAACGTCCACACGTCCTTGCACGGCAGCGTCGTTGCCGAACGACACGGCGGGCGCGGTATCGAGCCAATAGGACTCGAGCTTCATCTGGCTTTCCTCGATCGGGTTCGAATGGCATCGGCGCGAACGCCGAATCCCTCCAACGTTAAAGCTAGGCGCATCAAAGCCCCAACAAAGACGCCAGATGCGGAATGTCCTTGACTTCGTAGGACTCGTAGTACGGCGCCGCGGGCTCATGGCCACGGTTGACGAACGCCTTGTGCTTGATGCCGAGGTCATGGGCCGTCATCAGATCGTAGCGCGGGCTCGACGAGACGTGCAGCACGTCCTCGGGATTGCAATCGAGCTGGTCGAACATGTATTCGAAGCCCTGCATGCGCGGCTTGTACGATTGGGCTTGCTGCGCCGTAAACACGGCATGAAACGGTGCGCCGAGCAAATCGACGTTGCGTTGGATCTGATCGTCCGACGCGTTCGACAGAATCACGAGCTTGTATTTCTTGGCGAGACGCGAAAGCCCTTCCGGCACGTCCGCATGCGGGCCCCAGGTCGGCACGGCGAGATAGATACTCTCGGCGTGGGCCTCGTCGAACGACGCGCCCACGCGCTCGCAGGCGCGACGCAGCGCATTGACGACGACGTCGCGGTAGGGTTTCCACGCACCCAGCACCTCGTCGCGGCGATAGCCCGAGAAGAACTGGACGAGGCTTTCGAGCTTGGCGGCATCGAGCGCTTTGCCGTAGAACTCGCGCGTCATCTCGGCCATGCGGAACCGAGTCAGCGTGCCATAACAGTCGAAAGTGATGTATTTCGGCTCGAAGTCGATCATCTCAGTGCTTCCTCAAGTAGGTTCTTCAGTCGGTTGCGACGGGTTGCGATGGTTCCGAGCCGCCGCACCATCGTGCGAACGCTCACGTCATGACGACATTAAATCAATGCAAAAACATAGATGTCTCTGATTTGGCGAGCGCCGATGACATAAATCGTGCGTTTTGCCCCGGGCCGGCAGCAGAGTCTGCGGCGCTCCACGCCCATCAACCGTTCGCGGGGCCGCGCCGCGCGCGACGAAAAGATCGTCCTAGTCAGTTCGCACGCCGCATGACACAGTTCGTGTCAATCCAGACCCTGAGGGGGTACGCGTGTCCGACTCCATTCATTACAGGCGCTTCACATCGGCCGACATCGAGGCTGCGCACGCACTGACGGCCCAGCTCAAATGGCCGCATCGCGCGGAAGATTGGCAATTCGTCGCGAACATCGGCGTCGGCTTCGTGGCCGAACGCGACTCACGCGTGATCGGAACCTTGCTCTGCTGGAAGTACGGCGCACACACGTCGTCGCTCGGCATGGTCATCGTCTCTCCGGAACACCAGGGATACGGCATCGGCCGGCGCCTGATGGAAATGGGACTGGAAGAGCTCGGCCCCCGCGCCACCGTCCTGCATGCCACCGAGGTAGGACGCCCTCTTTACGAAAAGCTCGGTTTCGCGCCCGTCGGCATGCTCGACCAACACCAAGGAGCCGCGCTGCAGCCGCCGCTGGTCGAATTGCCGTCGCGCGAGCGGCTGCGCCCGCTCGGCGTCAACGACACGCCGCGTCTCGTCGAGCTGGCCTCGCGCGCCAGCGGACTCGATCGAGCATCGGTGCTGCCGCCGCTCATCGAAGCCGCCGACGGGATCGGCTTGGATCGCGACGGCGAGTTGATCGGCTTCGCGCTGTTTCGCCGGTTCGGCCGTGGCCGCGCGATCGGTCCGGTCGTCGCACCGCGCGACGAGAACACCGTCCGTGCGAAAGCATTGATCGGGCATTGGCTGGCGTCGAATCCGGGAATGTTCGTCCGCGTCGACGTCCCAGCCGAAAGCGGCCTCACGGAATGGCTCGAATCGCTCGGGCTCACGCGGGTGGACAGCGTCGTCAAGATGCTGCGCAACGCCGCGTACATGCCACCGCCCGATGCGCAGTTCGCGCAGTACGGCATCATCAACCAAGCCATCTGCTGACCGGTTCCGTAAATGACGTTTCTCTATAAGGCCGACCCCGCTCGCGGCGCCGTATGGGCCGAGCTTTTCGCCGAACGCGCACCCGATGTCCCCTTCAAGGTGTGGCCCGACCTCGGCGATCCGAAGCAAGTCCGCTATCTCGCCGCCTGGCAGCCGCCCGCCGATCTCGCGCGCACGCTCCCGAATCTGGAGGTGCTGTTTTCGACGGGCGCCGGCATCGACCAGTTCGACTTCGCCGCCATTCCCGCGCATGTTCCGGTCGTCAGAATGGTCGAGCCCGGCATCGTCGAGGGCATGGTCGAGTACGTGACGCACGCCGTGCTGACGATTCACCGGGACTTCCTCGACTATGCCCATCAGCAACGGGATGCCGCGTGGCGCGAGATGCCCGTTCGTCCCGCCGCCTCATGCCGCGTCGGGGTGCTCGGGCTCGGCATGCTGGGCCAAGCGGTGCTCGAGCGGCTTCGCGCGTTCGGCTACAACTGTGCAGGCTGGAGCCGATCCGAGCATGCGATCGACGGCGTGCAATGCTATGCCGGAGAGGGCGCGCTGGACGCATTCCTCGCTCGCACGGACGTGCTCGTTTGCCTGCTGCCGCTGACGCCGGCCACACACCATATGCTCGATGCGCGTCTGCTCGGGAAGCTGCCGCGCGGCGCATCGTTGATCCAAACGGGACGCGGCGCGCACCTCGTCCAAGACGATTTGCTGCGGTTGCTCGACGCGGGACACCTGCGCTATGCGCTGCTCGACGTCACGACGCCGGAGCCGCTGCCCGCGGACCATCCGTTTTGGCGCCACCCTCGCGTGCGCATCACCCCGCACGTCGCCAGCGCGACGCGGCCCGAAACCGCAGTGGAAGCGGTCCTCGAAAACCTGCGCCGGCATCGCCTGGGGCAGCCGATGATCGGCGAAGTCGATCGCAGCCGGGGCTACTGACGCTCGGGCGCGCCAGTGCTGAAGAGCAGCATTTTGTGCTGACTCCATGCATCAAAACGCGCGCCCCACGCTTTTCAGGGACCTTTTTTGGAAACGATGCAAGGCCCATCGCCAGTACTATGAATCGTCATCGTTCAAACCAGTACGGGCCCGCCACCATGTCGATTTCCTCGCTCATCGAAGCCGACCGCAAGCATCTCATCCATCCCGTCGTGAACTACCGCGCCCATGAGGCCCGCGGCGTCACGATCCTCGATTCCGCACGCGGCTCGTTCGTCCGCGACGCCGAGGGCAACGAACTGCTCGATGCATTCGCCGGCCTGTGGTGCGTCAACGTCGGGTACGGCCAGCAGAGCATCGTCGACGTCGCGATGGAGCAAATGAAGAAGCTCCCCTATGCGACCGGCTACTTCCATTTCGGGTCCGCGCCCGCGATCGAACTTGCCTCCCAGCTCGTCGAGCGCTCGCCGGCGTCGCTCCAGCATGTCTATTTCACGCTCGGCGGCTCCGACGCCGTCGACTCCGCGGTGCGCTTCGTCACGCATTACTTCAACGCGACGGGTCGGCCGAACAAAAAGCAATTCATCTCGCTCGAGCGCGGCTATCACGGTTCGTCGTCGGTCGGTTCGGGGTTGACCGCGCTGCCGGTTTTTCATCGGCATTTCGATCTGCCCCTGCCGCATCAGCATTACATCGCGTCGCCCTACGCGTACCGCGGCAGCTATGCCGACGATGCGGCGCTCATTGCGGCGTCGGTCGCCGCGCTCGAAGCCAAGGTTGCGGAACTCGGGGCCGAGAACGTCGCGGCATTCTTCTGCGAGCCGATTCAAGGATCGGGCGGCGTCATCGTCCCGCCGGTCGGATGGCTCAAAGCCATGCGCGAAGCAAGCCGCCGGCTCGGCATTCTGTTCGTTGTCGATGAGGTGATCACCGGCTTCGGGCGCACCGGCCCCCTCTTCGCCTGCGAGGCGGAACAGGTCGAGCCCGATCTGATGACGGTCGCGAAGGGCCTCACGGCCGGCTACGCGCCGATGGGTGCGGTGCTGATGTCCGATGAAATCTATCGCGGCATTGCCGATGCAAGCCCCGACGCCGCAGTGGGGCACGGCTACACTTATTCCGCGCATCCGGTCAGCGCGGCCATCGGCCTCGAAGTCATGCGGCTCTATCATGAGGGCGGCTTGCTCGCCAACGCGCAGGCGCTGGCGCCGCGCTTCGCGCAGGGCCTCGATGCCTTGCTCGCGCATCCGCTCGTGGGCGATTCACGCCATCGCGGATTGCTCGGTGCGCTCGAGCTCGTCGCGGACAAGGAAACGAAGGCGGGCTTCGACGCCGCGCTCAAGCTGCCCGATCGCATCGCGGCGGCAGCCTACCGCAACCGCCTGATTTTTCGCGCATTCGGCGACAACATCCTCGGCTTTGCTCCCGCATTGTCCTACACGGCCGACGAATTCGATCTGCTGTTCGAGCGGCTGCGCGGGACGCTCGACGAGGTGCTCGCGCAGCCCGAGGTTCGCGCCGCGCTCGACCGCAAAACGCGCGCGGTCGCGTGCTAAAGTAGCCGCTGGTGAGTGCAAGCCACGGGCGACAGTGCGATGAGCGACGATAACAAGCTTGACCGGATCGATCTGCGAATCCTTGCGCAACTTCAGAAGCGCGGGCGCATCACGAACGTCGAGCTCGCCGATGCCGTCGGTTTGTCGCCGAGCCCATGCTTGATCCGCGTCAAGCGCCTGGAGAAGGCTGGCTATATCGTCGGCTACGGCGCGCAGATCCAGCTCGAGAAGCTCGGCGACGTGCAAATCGTATTCACCGAGGTCACGCTTGCCGATCACCGCCGCGAGGATTTCATCCGCTTCGTGGCCGCGATCAGGAACGTCGACGAAATCATGGAATGTCACCTGGCGAGCGGCGGCTACGATTATCTGCTCAAGTTCGTGACCCGCAGTGTCGGCCATTACCAAAGCGTGATCGAAGGCCTGCTCGAACGCGACATCGGAATCGAAAAGTATTTCAGCTACGTGATCATCAAATCGCCGTTCGTGAAAACGGATTATCCGCTCGAAGTGCTGTTCCCGCACTCGTGAATCGTATGCGCGGCATGGCGCGAAAGCGCATGCCGCGCATCATGGAATCGGCCTGCGCCGCATACGCGGCCGGTTTCGCATTTCGCTAGAAAATTCGGCTTTTCCTTTAGGAGGCAATAGCGTCATGGCTGGCACATATCGAATCGCCGTGATTCCCGGCGACGGCATCGGCACGGAGGTCATGCCCGAGGGCTTGCGCGTGCTCGATGCGGCAAGCCGCCGCTTCGGCATATCGCTCGAATACGAGCATATCGAGTGGGCGAGCTGCGACTACTACGAGAAGCACGGTCAGATGATGCCCGACGATTGGAAAGCGCAGCTTTCTCACTGCGATGCAATTTTGTTCGGTGCGGTGGGATGGCCCGAGAAGGTGCCCGATCATATTTCGCTCTGGGGCTCGCTGCTCAAATTCCGGCGCGAATTCGACCAATACATCAACCTGCGGCCGGCACGGCTGTTCGAAGGCGTGCCCTCGCCGCTGGCCGGGCGCAAAGCCGGCGACATCGACTTCTGGATCGTGCGCGAGAACACCGAGGGCGAATATTCGTCGGTGGGCGGCGTGATGTTCGCGGGCACCGAGCGCGAGTTCGTCTTGCAGGAATCGATCTTTACGCGGCGCGGCAGCGAGCGCGTGCTGAAGTTCGCATTCGACCTCGCCCAGCGGCGCGGCAAGAAAAAGCTGACCGTGGCCACGAAGAGCAACGGCATCGCGATCAGCATGCCGTGGTGGGACGAACGTGCGGCCGAAGTCGCAGCCGGCTATCCCGACGTGAAATGGGACAAGCAGCACATCGACATTCTTTGCGCGCGCTTCGTGCTCAACCCCGATCGCTTCGACGTGGTCGTGGCGACGAATCTATTCGGCGACATCCTCTCCGACCTCGGCCCGGCATGTACCGGCACGATCGGGCTGGCCCCGTCGGCGAACCTGAACCCCGACCGCACGTTTCCGTCGTTGTTCGAGCCCGTGCACGGTTCCGCGCCCGACATCGCCGGCAAGCAAATCGCCAATCCGATCGCGATGATCTGGTCGGCCGCGATGATGCTCGACTTCCTCGGCCATCACGGCGGCAAGGAGCGTGAGGCGCACGACGCGATCCTCGCCGCGATCGAGGCGACGCTGAAGGACGGCCCCCGCACGGGCGACCTAGGCGGGACCGCGAAAACCGACGAAGTGGGCGCGGCGATCGCCAAACGAATCGCCGACGCTTGATCAAAAACGATCAGAACGATCGATCCGACAACCCCGTCGCAGTGGCCGCCCGCGCCGACACACCCGGGCCGGCGCCGCCGCAACCGACACGCCTGCAGGAGCATTGAACATGACGCGCATCTTTTCGCCCGAAGAATTGATTCGCACGGAAAACTTCATCGGCGGGCAATGGGTGCCGGCCATCGACGGCGCGCGCTTTGCGGTGACCGATCCGGCGGACGGCAAGCCGATCGTCGAAGTGGCCGATAGCCGCGCCGCCGATGCGCGTGCGGCGACCGACGCCGCGGCGGCCGCCCTACCCGCCTGGCGCGATACTTTGCCGAAAGAGCGTGCCGAAATACTGCGGCGCTGGCATGCGCTCATCCTTGCGCACCAGGATGCCCTCGGTGCCCTGATCTCTCGCGAGCAAGGCAAGCCGCTTTCCGAGGGACGCGGCGAAGTGGCGTACGGCGCCTCCTATGTCGCGTGGTTCGCCG
The DNA here is from genome assembly GCF_051953955.1 of Trinickia sp. Taxonomy (GTDB): domain Bacteria; phylum Pseudomonadota; class Gammaproteobacteria; order Burkholderiales; family Burkholderiaceae; genus Trinickia. The sequence continues at coordinate 46,761 of NZ_JBQCIF010000080.1, forward strand.
AGGAAGCGACGCGCATTTATGGCGATTTGATCCCGCAGCAGCAACGCGGCAAGCGCATGAGCGCGATCAAAGAGCCGATCGGAATCGTCGCTGCCGTAACACCCTGGAATTTTCCGCTCGCGATGATCGCGCGCAAGATCGCGCCCGCTCTGGCGGCCGGCTGCACCGTGGTGGGCAAGCCCGCCGAGGACACGCCGCTCACGGCATCGGCGCTCGTGCTGCTGGCCCATGAAGCCGGCGTGCCGCCGGGGGTGCTCAATCTCATCACCGCTTCGCGCGAGCGGACGGTCGATGCGGTCGCCGATTGGCTGCACGATCCGCGCGTGCGCAAGATCACGTTCACGGGCTCGACGGCCGTGGGCAAGCACTTGGCCCGCGAATCAGCGGGGACGCTCAAGAAGCTTTCGCTCGAGTTGGGCGGCAACGCGCCGTTCATCGTATTCGACGATGCCGATCTCGATGCCGCCGTGGCCGGCTTGATCGTTTCGAAGTTCCGCAATGGCGGGCAGACATGCGTTTGCCCGAACCGCGTGTATGTGCACGCGGGCGTCTACGAGCGCTTTGCGGCATTGCTGACCGAGCGAGTGCAAGCCTTGAAGGTCGGGCCCGCCAGCGATGCTTCGACGCAGATCGGGCCGATGATCAACGCGCGCGCGGTCGATAAGATCGCTCGGCATGTCGACGATGCCTTGACCCGCGGCGCCCGGATCTTGACGGGCGGCAAGCGCCTTTCCGAACTCGGTTCCAACTTCTACGCGCCCACGGTGCTCGCCAATGCGAACGCGAGCATGCTGCTTTGCGAAGAAGAAACCTTTGGCCCCGTCGTGCCGCTGTTCCGCTTCGAGGACGAGCGCACCGTCATCGAGGCCGCGAACGCCACGCCCTTCGGGCTGGCCTCGTACTTCTACAGCACCGATCTGAAGCGGATCGAACGTGTGTCGCGAGCGTTGGAGACCGGCCTCGTCGGCATCAACGAGGGCGCCATCTCGAGCGAAGCCGCCCCGTTCGGCGGCGTGAAGGAATCGGGGTACGGCCGAGAAGGTTCGAAATACGGCCTCGACGATTACTTGTCGATCAAGTATCTGTGCCAGGGGAATCTCGCCTGACGCGCCGCGCGGCGATGGTCCCTTTCGAGACCATCGCCGCGCGTGCCTGCCATCACAACGTCGGAACGTCGGAACGCTAGGCCGTTAGAACGTTTCCCAGCTTTTGTCGTCGACGGCGGCCAGCGCGGTCCGGAGCTCCGGCGCAGCCTCGCGGCGCTGCGGCTTCGCCGCTTGGCTTTCGCGGCGAACCGGCAACGCCTTGGTGCCGATGGCCGGTTCTCGCGCCACGGCACGATGCGCTACATGTGCCGCATGCGCGGCGGGTCGAACGGGGCGCGCGGGCGCCGCGACACGTTTCGGTGCCGTCGCGGGGCGCGCATGTACCGCCGAATCCGCGGTTTCGCTCAACCTGAACGTCCCAACGGCCTGACGCAACGTCGAGGCCTGATCCTCGAGCGATTTGGCGGCAGCCGCCGCTTCTTCCACGAGCGCGGCATTTTGCTGCGTGACCTCATCCATCTGTGAAACGGCCTGCCCGATTTGCTCGATGCCGCGGCTCTGCTCGGCCGAGGCGGCGGCGATTTCCTGCACGAGGTCGGACACCTGCTTGATCGCGCCCTTGACGTGGTTCATCGACGAGCCGACTTCGGCGGCCTGGCGCACGCTGTCGTGGATTTCATCGACCGAGCTGCCGATCAGCTCCTTGATTTCTTTCGCCGCGGTAGCTGAGCGCTGCGCCAGCGAGCGCACCTCGCTGGCGACGACGGCGAAGCCGCGCCCCTGCTCGCCGGCCCGAGCAGCTTCGACGGCCGCGTTCAGGGCCAGGATGTTCGTTTGGAAGGCAATGCCTTCGATCACGGCGGTGATCTCGGAGATCTTCGTCGAGCTGCCGCTGATCTTCTCGATCGTGCCCACCATGACTTGCACCGCTTCATTGCCCTGATTCGCGAGATCGGTCGCATTGGTCGCGAGCGCAGTCGCTTGCTCCGCGTTATCTGCGTTCTGCTTCACGGTCTGGGTCAACTGCGTCATGCTGGCCGCGGTTTCCTCGAGCGAGGCCGCTTGCTGCTCGGTGCGGGCGGAGAGGTCGACGTTGCCGGTCGCGATTTCGCTCGACGCGCCTGCAACCGATTCGGCCGAAGTCTTGATCCCGCGCACCGTCTGGCTCAGCTTCTCGTCCATCTCCTTGAGCGCGCTCAGCAATTGCCCGAATTCTCCGCCTGCATCGACCACGACGCGATTGTCGAGCCGTCCCGACGCGATTTGGGTGGCGACACCGATCGCTTTCGTCAGCGGCTTCATGATCCAGCGCTGCAGGAAAACGGCGCCGATCAACGCAATCGCGACGGCGACGGCCAGCAGCGCCCCCGCAACGGCGAAAATGGTCCTGAACGTGGATTCGCTTTCGGTGACCGAAGCCTTCGCTTGCGCATCGTTGACGGCAATGTCTTGCGAGAGCAAGTCGCTCAGCGTTCGACCCGCGGCCGCATGCTGCTCGATCTGAGCAGCATCGGCCATGGCCTTTTGCGGGTCGGCCGTCACGTCGGCCGCGATATCGTTGGACATGCGCACGAATTCGCCCAAGCCCGCATTGATCTTGTCGGCGACGGCGCGCTCTTCGCCGGACGAAACCTCGGCCGGATAGTAGCTCTTCCACGCGTTGGCGAGTTTATCGATGTCGCCGCGCGCCGCCTCGGCCGAGTCCTTCGCCTTTTGCGGATCGTCGCGGAACACCTGCAGACGGCGAAACTGCAGGCGAACGTCGAGCATCGAAGCCCGTATTGCACTGAGCTGGATGATCGGAACCGTATTACCGTTGTAGCCTTCGTTCACCAGGCCGTTCAGTTTGGAGAGTCCCGTCAGCGAGAACACCCCGATGACGACCATGAGGACAATGCACGCGCCAAGAATTGCTGCGATACGAGCGCGGATGCTGCTCGTCAAAGTATTCATACAAAACCCCGTACTGTGGAACTGAAAAGGTGGCGTGCGAGGAACGAGCCTCTTACCCGGCTTTATCGTTCGCAGACGGAGAAACTGAATAGGGGATTGCAGCAGAGCCGAATGGAAGCGCCCAATGGATCCGTAGGATTACTGAAAGTTACCTATCGGGCGTGCTCGATGGCGAATGCGCACCCTCGGGGCAACGCGGAGATGTCTGACAACCGTGGGCGTCAGCGGGTACCGCCATATCGTGACTGCGGCGCGCCAGTGCGCACGCGTCGTTGCGGGGGCGCGGCACCGGGGGCCGTGTTGCGGCTCGAGCTTTAATCTTCGTTTAAGCCAGCGCTCGCATAGTTCTCGGTGACTCCCTCCGGGAGCCGCAAGTTTGATCCGTAGTTGATTCTTCGAGCCTATCGATCGATGGAGATACGAATCATGAAATTTCGTTCGTATATGGCGGCCGGCGCGCTCGCGCTGATTCCCGTGCTCGCACTGGCAGGACAAGCGAGCGCCCAATCCGCCGCGCAACCGATGTACATCAACGTGAACGGTCAGGCGGTGCCGGTGAAAGCCGACACGCACGTCGTTCAAACCGCTGCGGGACCGATGAAGGTCAGCACCTGGAGTTGGCATAGCCCGCAAGGCAACGCGAGCTTCGAAGTGCAAACGAGCACGGGCGGCATGCCGCCGGCGCTCGCGCTGCGGCAGATGCAAGCGATCGACTATCAAATGCGCGCGGCACAGGCGCAAATGATGGCGATGCAGCAGCGGATGCTGGCGCTGCAGCAAGCGGCGTTTGCCGATACGCTCGCCGTGCCGGCGCAGCAGCAGGCGGCGTTCGCCGATACCTTCGCCATGCCGGCCCAGCAAGCCGTCGTGTTCGCGGCGCCGATGTGGGCGATGCCGGAGCCCGTCGTGGTCGTGGTGCCGGCTCAGCGCGTCGCGCCGCCTGCCGCCGTTGCACCTGCGAAGCCGGCGGGAATTAAAGCCTGACGAGCATTTGCGACCGCTTTCGACTGTTCGTCCGAAGCACATAACGCCTCATGCAATCGAGCCGTTTGCATGAGGCGTTTTCGCACCTATGCAGGCAGCGGTGCGCCAAGTATGTAGCGTGCCCTATCGGCTTCAGGCAAATTCGTCCACGTCCCGTTGAGCCCGTATTGCTCCTTCAATGCCATGTTCGGAATGTGTCTTATAACTTGACGATCGGAGTCGCGGCTCCTGAAGCTAAGAAATATTTCCGCTCCATTGTCGAATTTAACGAGGCCCGCATCCTCCAAGATTGGGCCGTTGGTGATATTCTCAGAATGCAAGCTTTCATCGATCCCCCAATGTTGCCCGAAAATCCTATTAGCACTCTCGGCCGTGAGTACGTGATGCAAAGTTCCATCGACAACCAGATAGACCGCCTCCGTCGATGAGTTCCTGAGCCGCTTGCCGTTGAGATCATTCCTGATAAAGACATTCAGATCAATTAATTTCTTCGACAGCACCCCTCGATCGGGCATCTCAGGAAAATCCATGGGAACTATACCGTAGCGCTTCGCCCGAAATTCCTTCACATAATCGTACGCCAAAGGATTGACGACATCGGCGACGTCCCTCGGCGTCGATGAAAACGGAAGAGATCCGCCCAAAATACCGGTTCCACTAGTAAAGTTCACGAACAGCGTGTCTGCCGAGGGAGATGCAGACGCTTTCAAAAACGCTGGCTTGACCCAATAATTGAACTTATCGCTTTTTTCGTTGCCATCCGACCAACCGTAGTATCTATCCTGAACGTAGAATTTAGCTCCCGAATTGCTGAATGCTGCTTCGTTGTCCTCCGGCCAGTTATCATAGGCATTCAAGCCGACCGGGTACGTCGTTTGGCCCGTCCAGAATCGACGGAAAAGCACGATGCGCCCCCGGACGTCTTTCAACTTCGGCACTTGATCGTCCGTGCAAAACCGGCCCGAGTCCGATATGATCTTCCACACGTCTTCGAAGAAATCTTCTTTTTCTTCCTGGGACGGGTCTTTCATTTCATTTTTTATTGACATCACGATCGTTTCGGACGGATTGTCATCCAGAAATTTTTGACAGTTTACAAGCACGTCCTCTTTGAATCTCAAATCCATTGGAATGGGTCCATGATATACCCACAACACGCCATCGTCGTCGCTTCCACGCTTCAACCTGATATCTAGAAATCGGATGCCAGAGGTCAACTGGCCGATGATGTTCAGGGTTTGGCAAGTGGCGGACGAAATCCCCTGCTTCCGGTAGGTTCCTGAATCGTGTGTGCCCGGTATGGTGAGCTCGGACAAGCGCTTCTCACCATCGATCCGCTGCATCCAAGTTTCGAGAAATGTTGGCATATATACCCCCGCGGTCATTGAGATAACTTTGCATGAAGTGCATCCGGACGCATATCCGAAGGCAAGTCAAGCCGAATGAACAACCAAACCCGTCAAAACTGATACGCGACGCGGACATTGCCCTGCTGTGTGGAAGCGTGCGTCGTATTGAAGACCGTATCGTAGTCGAGCGATACTTCCACACTCTTTTTCGGATGCATCGCAATGCCCACGCCGGCGGTCAAATACCCGCGCGGCAGGCTCGTGCCCGGTGCCGTGAACGGCGTGTTGTCCTGCGATGCGACGCTGATCGCACGGTTCGCGTCGAGCAATTCGTGCGCGTAGCCAATGCGCAGTTCGACGTTCACGGGTTTCAGCGCATCGCCGAAAGCCTTATCGACAGTGACGCCCGCATAGGGCTGCAAGCTGCGCACGTTATCCGTGCCAACGTTCAGATCCTGTCCGCCCGCATTTCGCTCGTCAAAGCTTCCCGCATGGAAGTACGCATAGCGCAAGCCGATACGCGGAATCACGGTGACCCCACCAAAGGTCATGGGCAAGCTGGCCTGGCCGCCGACGTTGATCTCGTGTCCCAGGTGATCGCCCTGTGCTGTCCCTTGCGCCCCGAACGGGCGCTTTTGCGACAGAAAGTCGAGGGCGGCCCCGAATGCCGCCGACAGGTTCACGGGCCCGACGTTGCGACTCCCGTACACGGCCGCGCGCAGTGCGTCGATGGTGCCGGAGTCGCCCGTATCGCGCTCGCTGATGTCGGCGTGGTCGTAGCCGACCGCCACGCCGGTCACACCAATCCCCCTCGCCGAGTCGAGGCCGGCGAGAAAACCGTAGCGCCTTGCTTCAAACCCTGGCTCACCGTCCGTGCCGCCAATCTTCGTCCGGGTACCGGTGGCCGTTACCCAGCCGTATGGCGTGCCCGGCCTGGCTCTAGCCGCGCGCCCCATGCGGTCGAGCAGCGCAGTGCCCTGTGCCTGTGCACCAAAGACGGCCGACGTTCCCAGCGCCGTGTAGATGCTGCTGTCAGTCGGCGCAATGACGAACGGTGTAGCGGAAGCCGCTGCGAGCACGAGATCGACCGAGTTCGCGGTATAGGCGAGCGAGGGCGTGAGCGCGCCGAGGTTCGACGCCCCGGTGCTGCTCGTGCCGGAGAATGTCCCACTGACGCTATTGGCCGATAAGAGCGTGTAAGTCCTCGCCGAGTACGTCCCCGGATCGTAGGTAATGGCAAGCGTACCGGCCAACGTGGCGCTGCCGTTAACCTTCAATTGCGACGCCGCGCTCGGGCTGACCTCGATGGACAGCGCCGCGTTGCTCGCCTGCGTATAGTTGCCGCCGATCGTCAGCGTGCCGATCGAGCCACCGGGCTTGACGATACCGTTGTTGATCACGTCTCCCGCGACGGTGCCGTGGCCGCGCAGCGTCCCCGCCGCATCGACGGTTACGCTGCCGCCGAGCACGGCTTGAGGATTGCCGATGTCGCCGACCTCGAGCAAACCCGAAGCCACCTCGGTCGTCCCGGCGAACGCTGCGCTGTTGCCGTTCAAGATCAACGTGCCGCTGCCTTGCAACGCCAGCTTGCCTACGCCCGTGAACGATCCCTTGAACATGCCGCTGGCGTTGGCGAGCGTCAGCGTCTGACTTCCGAGATTCACGTTTCCGCTGCCCGCCAGGTTCGCGATCGATGCGCCATTCGTTGCGCCGGAAATATCGAGCGTGCCGTTGTCGGTCACGCCGCTCGATTGAGCGATGCTGCCCGTGCCCGAAAGCGCCAACGTGCTGCCGCTGCTGATGATCGTTGCGCCCGTGTAGGTGTTCGTGCTCGTCAGCGTTTGCGTCCCGCTGGTCAGCGTCAGCGCGCCGGCACCTGCGATCACGCCGCCAAAGGCGCCGTTCGAGCCCGTGAGCGCGAGCCCCTGAGCGCCGACCGTGAGCGTGCCGTTGCCGGACAGATTGCCGATCGTGCCGGCCACCACCAACGCGCCGTTGTCGACGACGTTGCCGAGCACGATGTCGTTCGAACTCGACAGCACCAGTGTGGCGGAGCGGTCGATGAGCGTCGTGCCGGTATAGGTGCTGATGTTCGTGAGCGTTTCGGTTCCGCTCGCCAGCGTCAAGCCGCCGCTGCCCGAGATCGTGCCTCCGAATACGCCGCTCGCGTTCGTGAGCGTCAGCGTTTGGTTGCCGAGGTTCACGCTGCCCGACCCGGACAAGCTCGCGATCGACGCACCATTCGCCGCGCCGGAAATATCGAAGGTGCCGTTGTCGGTCACCCCGCTCGATGAAGCAATGCTGCCCGCACCGCTCAGCGCGAGCGATGCACCCGTATTGATGGTGGTGCCGCCGGTGTAGCCATTGTTCGTGGTCAGGGTCAACGCGCCACCGCTCCCGCTATTGGCGACAGTCACACCGCCTGAACCGCTGATGAGGTTTGCCAACGTGACCGCATTGCCGTTCGTGTCGAACGTGCCGCCATTTGCGCCGATCGGCGCAAGCTGTCCGGAAATATCCGCTGTATTCCCGGTTGCCCATTGCACACCACCGCCGTTGAGCGCGATGTTACCGGTACCGAAGCTGCCGGCGTTGCTGAAATTGGTCAGCCCGCCGGTAATGGTCGTCCCGCCCGTGTAGGTGTTGCGGCCGGTCAAAATCGTCGTTCCGCTGCCCTGCTGGCGGACGCTACCGCTTCCACCGATATTGACTGAAACCGTAGTCGTGTCCGTCTGATTGAAATTGATCGTGCCGTTGTCGACCAAATCGGTCAGCCCCGTGAGCGTGCCCCCGGTCTCGGCGTTGGCGGCGGCACTACCGAGATTGAACGTACCGTTGCCGTTGATGGTGAACGATGGCGAGGTACCGGTGAAATTCAGCGTGCTGCCGCCACCCAGACTCAATACGCCCGAGCCCCCCAGCCCCCCTGGCGAGCCGTCGCCGGCGGAACCGCTCACAGCACCGCCAAGCGTGAGCGACCCCGTAATATTGACCGTCGAATTGCCGGTTACCGTCACCGTGCCACTGCCGCCGGTGCCGCCGTTCGCCCCCCCGGCCCCCGCGCCGCCACCGAAACCGCCAACTTGCAAGGTACCGGCGGAAACACTCCCGCCCGCGTCGACGATAAGCGAACCAGTGCCGCCGCTACCCGCATTGCTGACGTACCCCGCCGCCCCTCCTCCGCCTCCGCCGATCTGCACCACGGCCGCACCGGCGGAAAGACTCGCACCGGCTTCCACGGTGAGGGTACCGCTGCCTCCGCTCCCCCCCGTATGTAGATGGGTGCCTGCGCCGCCGCCCTGGCCGCCGCCAATCAGTAGACCCGTTCCTACCGCAAGTGCGGTGCCGCTGCCCGCGACGGTCAAATAGCCGTCGACGCCCGTGCCGCCAGCGCCGAAGCTACCGCTTCCACCACCACCGCCGCCGACGCCCACGTAGTCGTAAGTGGCCGACGTGGACATCGTAAAAGGGATGGAGGCGGTGCTTGTCGTGACAGAAGTCAGAGAGGTCACGGCGGCCCCGGCGTTACTCCCCGTGCCCATGCTGCCATTGCCTCCGATTAGGCCGTTCGAGTCGCCAGTGCCGCCGCCATTGGTATTGTTGATGCTGGCGCCGCTACCGCCGGTCGCGCCGCCGCCGCTCCCGCCGGCGAAATCACCGAAGCTACCGCCACCGCCCCCTCCAAAGCCGCCACCGCCGCCGCCGTAGTACCCACCTCCGCCGCCGCCAATCCCGCCTTGACCACCGGCTTGAATGCCGTTGACTGCGGCTCCCCCGCTTCCACCACTGCCGACGAGCAGCCCGGTGACTTGAGCATGGACTTCCATCGGAAGCGCCAGCAGACCCCATAGACCAAAAGCGATGAGAGCCGCCTTACCCGTCGTCTTGCCTTTCGCCCTTGCCAGTTCCGGCGCGGCCTGCCAGGTCCCCGTGCTCGCGTTCCAGACAACGCGGTATGCGCGATTCATCATTTCCCCGTTGCTTCTTCGTTTTTGCGAGCCGGCTCGTACCGGCGTCAATGGACTTTTTCATCTTCGATTCTTCGATGATGGAACGAAGCATCTTTCGCCGTCCCCGAGCGAATCTACCTGCCGCGTCGGGCGTCACAAATACCGCGAATTAGGTATGCCGAACGCCGGGATGCCCGTGCGGCGGACGCCGCTCGATATACACGGCCGGTGCCCCCTTTCGCGATCGGCGGTTTTGCCTGTAGTCTTCCGGGACGAACCGGCGCGGACACGCGAATGTCAGCCGATACGAGACCGGCCAGGACACGCCCATGGATTTTCCCCGCAATGCTTTGACACCCCGCGCCCCAGCGGCGTCTGACGACCTCGATTCGTTGCTGCCGAGTCCCGTGCTCGTCGTCGAAGACGAACCGCTCGCCCAGGCACGCCTGCGCGATGTGCTCGTTTCGCTCGGCTACGCCGACGATGCGCTCGTGTTCACCGATCGCTGTGCCTCGGCGCAGGCGCTGTTCGCCGAGCAAGCGTTCGCCATCGCGCTGATCGACATCGGCCTGCCGGACGGCAACGGCATCGAGCTGATTCGCCTGTTGCACCAGCGCGATCCGGCGCTTCCGATCCTCGTCGTTTCGACCTGGAGCACCGAGCAGGCGATCGTGATGGCACTGCAGGCCGGCGCGACGGGCTACGTACTGAAGGAGCGCGACGAACTCGAGATCTCGCTGTCGATCCGCAGTGCGCTGCGCGGCGGCGCGCCGATCGATCCGTTCATCGCGCGGCGCATTCTCGCGCTGATCGACGTGAAGTCTCCACGGTCGAGCGCCGCGCCGACGGCTGCCCTGCAGCTTCTGAGCCCCCGAGAGGTCGAAATCCTAACGCTCGTATCGAAGGGCTTGACGAACCGCGAGATCGCGGAAGTGCTTTCTCTTTCCAGGCTGACCGTCGGATGCCATATCAAGAACATTTACAAGAAACTCGCCGTCAACTCACGCACGCAAGCCGTCTTCGAAGCGCGATCCCAAGGCTTGCTCTTCTGATCTGCGCGTTCCTCGTCGCACCATGGACGATCGCGCGAGCAGCCGATGCCGGCAACTTGCCCGTCATCGTCAAAGTCGAGGCTGCTCGCGCGCAACCACTGTCCGGCTCAGCGCCGCCCAACCTCGCCGACGACCGGCCGCCGGCGAGCGGATGGGTCCCCGTCTCGCTGCCCGATTTCTGGTCTGCGCGCTGGCCGAGCTTCGATGGGGTCGTGTGGTACCGGTTGACCTGGCGTCAATCGAGCGCCGGGGCACCCATCGCGCTGATGCTCGACTATTTGAACATGGCGGGCGCGATCTACCTGAACGGCACGCTGATGCGGCACGATGCCCGTCTCGTCGAACCGCTCTCGCGCGAATGGAACACGCCGCGTTATCTGCTATTGCCGGCCGCATTGCGGCACGACGGCGAAAACACACTGCTTTTTCGCGTATCGGGCATGGCCCAATATCAAGGCGGCCTCGGGCCCGTCGCGCTCGGGCCACCCGACGCCATGCAGGCGCGTTACGAAGCCGCGGCGCGGATGCGGCTCACATCGCAATGGTTCAGCCTAGCTGTCTCGGTGACGCTGGGCTGTTTTTTCCTGTCGATGTGGCTGATGCGTCGCGCGGAGGTACTGTACGGCTGGTTCGCGGCGATGTTGCTCGCATGGTGCGCCGTGCAGATCAATCAAACGGCAACGGGCACTTGGCCGCTATCGAGTACCGACGGCTGGGAAGTGGCGAACACGATCGCGCTGCTCGCCTACAGTGCGCTCTACACGATTTTCGTCGTGCGCCTCTGCGAACGGCGCTGGCCGCGCTACGAGCTTGCGCTCTGGTGCGTCGTCGCGCTTGCGAGCGCGGTCTTGTGCGTCACGCCGCATGCACGCATCGAGAACGTTCGAGACATCCTTTTCGTCGCGCAGGCGCTGCACTATTTCGCAACATCGCTGATTTTCATCGTCTTCGCGTACCGCGGGGGCAACACCGAACACCGGATGCTCGCCGCCTGCGTCGCCGTCTTCGTCGCGGCGGGCTGTCACGATTTACTGGCCTTTCTCGGGGTGTTGCACGACAACTTTTATTTCGGCGGCCTGACGGTCCAGATTCTGATGATCTGCATGGCGCTCGCGCTCGGACGCCGGCACGTGATGAACCTGAAGCGAATCGAAGGCTTCAACGAGGACCTCGCGCGCACCGTCGAGGCGACACAGCGTGAGCTCACCCAGACACTGCATCGTCAGCATCAGCTCGAGGTCGAACACGCGCGGCTCGGCGAGCGGCTGAGTTTCGCCCACAACCTTCACGACGGGCTCGGCTCCGCCCTCCTCGGCAGCATCATCGCACTCGAGCGCACGCCGCAGGCGATCCCGCCGAACCGATTCCTGTCGATCCTAAAGGAGTTGCGTGACGACCTGCGCCTCATCATCGATTCGACGACGAGCGAGCAGTACGGCGACGCGACGTTCGCGGACCAGATCGCATCGCAGCGCCATCGCTTCACGCGCCTTTTCGAAACTCAGGGCGTGCAATGCACGTGGCGGCTCGTCGGACTCGAGGAGTACGCACTGCCTGCCTCGCGCGGCCTCGACGTGATGCGCATCTTGCAGGAGGCGCTCACCAACGCGTTCAAGCACAGCCGCGCGAGCCGCATCGATGTGGAAATGCACGTAGACGAAGAACTCATGCTCGTCGTTCGCGACAACGGCGTGGGCTTCGTCGATAGGGGCGACGCCTCGCACCTCGGCACCGGCATGTCAAGCATGCGTGCACGCGCGAACCGGCTCGGCGCGGCGCTCGATATCAGCTCGGCGCCGGGTGCGACGGCTATCGCGCTCACGGTTCCCAACACCCGCACGGAGGTCTCGGATCCGCTCTGGCGCGTGTCATGAATCGCGCGGCACACAGGGCAACGATGACGCAGGCCGCGTAACGACCGGCTGTTCGAAGTTCAGCTATCCGTCCGCCCTCGGCGCCGTAACACGACATGCGCGGCCTTCTCGGATGCAACGTATTCAGCGCATTCATACCCCAGCGCTCGCAAATCGATCCCATCGAACAGCGGCTCTCCGCGACCGAGCAACACCGGCGAAATCGCAACGTGCAACTCGTCGATGAGGCCCTCGCGCAGATACTGCCGGATCGTGTCCGCCCCTCCGCCGATCCGCACGTCGGCTCCGGCGGCAGCCTCGCGCGCACGGTCGAGCGCCTCGTGAATGCCTCCGGTGACGAAATGGAATGTCGTGCCGCCTTCCATTTCGATCGAGGGGCGAGCGTGATGGGTCAAGACGAAGGCCGGAACGTGGTACGGCGGATTATCTCCCCACCAGCCCTTCCAGTTCGTGTCCGGCCATTCTCCGCGAATCGGCCCGAACATGTTCCTGCCGAGAATCCAGGCGCCGACGTTGCGAAAACCGCGGGCGGCAAACTCGTCGTCGACGCCGGTGGTACCGCCGTCCTTGCCGAACAAGGTCTGCTGAAACGTGCGCGTCGGAATCAGCCACTGGTGTAGTTCCGTTCCGCCAACGCCGAGCGGATTGTCGATGTCTTGATTCGGACCTGCTCCGTATCCGTCGAGCGAGATCGTGAAGCCGTTCACGCGAACGCGTGTCATCGTTTGCCTCCGTTTAGATGGTGCTCAGGTTTATCGTGAATGAGCCAAGCGCGAATCCTCGTGCGTCAGGCCATTATCGTTGAACGTGGCGAACGTGGTGCTCCCGGACACGAAACGGATCCAAGATTTCGAAATCTCGATGTACCATCGCGCGCATGGCGACTCTTTCAATTGGCCTCGATCGCGCCGGACGCACCTCGCTGTCCGCACAGATTTACCGCTCGATCCGGGATGCGATCGAAGCGGGGCAGCTTGCCCCTGGCGCGCGGCTGCCTTCGTGGTCGGATCTGGCCGCACAGCTCGGGGTTTCCCGGGGCACCGTGCGCGCGGCATACGAGCGCCTGATAGACGAGCAATTCGCGATGGGGCTGGGAGCCGCCGGCACCCGAGTCGCGCAGCGGCCCGATTCGCCGGCAGCAACCGACTGGTCGCCCGAGGCTCCGCCGCTCCCCGATGTATTCAACGAATTCGGCGCTGCGCCGTTGAGGTTTCAGATGGGCGTGCCTTCGCAGGACGCCTTTCCGTTCAAGCTTTGGGCACGCATCCAGGCCCGCGCGGCGGCGGCGCCTGTCGGATACCCCGATCCGCGAGGCGATCCGGACTTGCGACGGGAAATCGCAGCCTATCTCGGCGTTTCACGCGGCCTTCGATGCAATCCCTCTCAGGTCTTCGTCACGGCCGGTTTTTCGGGTGCGCTCAACCTTGCAATTCGCGGCCTTCGCGTGGAAGGCAGGCAAGCTTGGATGGAAGACCCCGGCTTTCCGCTCACGCGCACCGCGCTCGGCTTGGCCGGCATGAGCGTGGCAGCCATTCCGGTAGACGGCGACGGGATCGATGTCGATGCGGGCATCCGGCAAGCGGCCGGCGCCGCGCTCGCGGTGGTCACCCCGGGCCAGCAGGCGCCGCTCGGCATGACGATGTCGCTTGCTCGTAGGATTTCGCTGCTCGGCTGGGCGCAACGAAACGACGCGTGGGTCGTCGAAGACGATTACCTGAGCGAGCTCCAACTGAAAGGACGGGCAGCGCCGGCGCTTGCCTCGCTCGATCAGAACGGACGTGTCCTGCACATCGGCAGCTTCAGCAAGACGATTAGTCCGGCACTTCGCCTGGGCTTTCTCGTCGTTCCGGCCGACATGGCGCGCCGCTTCGGCGACGTCGCGGCGTGCCTTGCGCCCGCGCCGGCGGCTTCGGCGCAGCACGCCGTGACCGAATTCATGCGGGAGGGGCACTATCTTCGCCATCTGCGCCGTATGAAACGCCTCTATGTCGCGCAGCGAGAAGCTTTGCTTCGCTGCTTACGTGAGATGGCTTCGGACACAATCAGCGTGCGGACCACTGCCGGCATGGCCGTCGTCGTTGCGCTGCCCCGCTCCGTATCGGACGTCGATATCGCTTTGCAGGCGCGGCAATGCGGCTTGGGCGCAGTTCCGCTCTCGCCGTGGTACATGGGTCCTCAAAAGGAACAGGGGCTGCTGCTCGGCGTGACGAACGTGAATGAACGCACGCTCGCCGCCGATTGTCACCGCCTGCTCGAACTCGCTTGCCGAGATGCCGAGCGGCTCAGCCCCACTTCGAATTGAACATGCCGCGGCACACGCATCGCCCGGGCACCCCGTAGAGCAGTTCGGGATCGAACTCAACGGATGCACTGTCGCCAGCTACTCGGATTCCCCCCGACGGACCGGCCGCACGGGCCGGACCTGTAGGCCGAGTTTTTCGACCGATTCGTGGCCGCTCCCGGACCGCGTCTTGGTCGAATCTTGGTACATCGAAAATGTTCATTCCTGGTGCTTCTGCATGCTCCAGCCCGAGCCGACAATGCGGGAATATCTAGGAGCCGACGCTATGAACATTCGATCCATCGCAGGCGCCGTCTGCACGGCCGTGGCCTTCATAATCGCGGTGCCGTCCGCGGCACACGAGGCCGGTGAAACCGTCACGCCGAACTTCCAGCACGCCATCCCCAATATCCCCGGCAAGTCGCTGACCGCTGTCGTCGTCGACTATGCCCCGGGCGCCGCATCGCCCGCACATAAGCACGCTGCCTCGGCGTTCATCTACGCCTACGTCCTGTCGGGCGACATCGAGTCTCAGGTGAACGACGGCCCGAAGCGCGTCTACCACGCCGGCGAAAGCTTCTTCGAGGAGCCCGGTGCCCTTCACCGTGTCAGTCGCAACGCGAGCGAAACGAGGCCGGCGAAATTGCTCGCGGTCTTCGTTGCGGACAGCAGCGACAAGGTTCTAACCACCCCGATCAAGTAAATCACTGCAAAGGAGTCATCTTATGAGCATGCGTCTCGACTACAACCAGATCGCGCCCGCGGGCGCCAAAGCGCTTGGTGCCGTCTACGGCTATGTCACGCAAAGCGGCCTGTCGCCGGTTCTCGTCGATCTCGTCTATCTGCGCGTCTCGCAGATCAACAATTGCGCCTACTGCCTCGACATGCATACGCGCGACCTACTGAAAAGAGACGTCAAACTCGAAAAACTGGCGCTCGTGCAAGCGTGGAGAGAAGCCGGCCATCTATTCGACGAACGCGAGCGAGCGGCACTTGCCTGGGCCGAATCGGTGACGCTCGTGGCGCAAACGGGCGTACCCGACGCGGCCTACGAAGCCGCCCGTGTGGTGTTCGACGAACGCGAGCTCGTGGACCTGACGATTGCCATCAGCCTGATGAACACTTACAACCGTATGGCGATCAGCTTCCGCAACGCGCCTCAGGCGGTGCGCGAGCAGTGACATACAGGGTGTAAACACCTCAGACTTCAGACTTCCGCTTTGTACGCCGTTATTCATCATGAGCCAGTTTCAACTCGGCGCGCCCCATGCGTAAGGAGCGCGTCTTCCGTATCGCGTGCAACATGACCTCGGGAGCGCGTATTGGGATCCATCGTCGTTTACGAAAGCCGTGGAAAGCTCGCAGCCCTAATAGTCGGTTCGTTTCTCTTCGACGTAATGTGCGTGCTGCTACTGGCACGGCATCCAGCGTCGATGAGTGCCACAAACACGGTCGTGATCGCCTTGGGCGTCCCGTTTTTTGGCGCTTGCGGTCTGTTCATGCTGTCCCGGCTTTTATGGAGAAAACCCGCGATCAGCATTGACGGCGATGGACTCACCGATCATGCGTCGATGGCGTCGTTGGGATTCATTCCGTGGTCCGATATTACGGGCGCGAGGATCATCGTTCAATCCTTTCGCAGCTCGCGGCAAAAATTCATTGGCGTCTCTCTGCGCAATCCGAACGATTACTTGGCAACGTGCGGGCCACTGACCCGCATCCTGTTGTGGGCGAACAATCGCATGGTTGGCTATATGGTGACTATCCCGCAAGTAACGCTGTCGGTAGAACTCGAAGTAATCATGGCCCACATCGAGTTTTATCTTCATCGGCGCGGAGGTGGCTAACGACGTTGTGGAGGATCGCGCCTGACTCGACTGTATAAAAGACGGGGAGCGCTGGCCATTGGCCGTTCGGCATAGGACAGACATGGCCACTTCCTCGCGAAGCGACAGCTCCGGGAGGGCCACTCGATTGGATCGCATGCAGGTAACCCGTAAGTTCTAGGCCGGTAAGCTCCCGTCATGCGGCCTAGCGTCGCAAGCCTTGGCGATCGTCTATTGGGATGGGATCGACCCATCTCGCCCACTCAACCCAGCGGGCTCACTCCGATCAACCAGCGATGCAGGGCAAAAGCGAAAATCGCCCAAGCAACGAGGCCGACGATGATCGCTTTCGTATCGCCCGCAAGCGTACCGGCCGGGTATCGTATTCCCGCCGTTGCGTCCCGGCCGCGCGAGATGAGTGCCCCAACGGCACCCCAAACTAGAAAGACGCCAAACAACACGACCGCATTGAGCGTCCCGTTCGCGAGCAGGTGGCCGAGCGCCCAAAGCGCGACACCCACCATCATCGGATGTCCGATCGTTCGCTTGATTCGATTGCCGGGTACATAGGCCGCGGCAATCAGCACGAAGGCAATGAGCACGAGCAGTGCCGTCAGGTGTCGAATGCCGAACGGCGGTGTCCACAATACGATCGGCGTATGCCGTGCAAGCCCGTATCCCCAGACGATCAAAACGAATCCGACGAGCGACGCAACCGAATAGATGCCCTTCCAGCCGTGCTCCCCGAACCGCGCCAGTTGCGCATCGCGCCAGGACGGCGAGACGAGCCGTATCGAGTGCACGCCGATGAAAACGATCAAGCCGAGAATCAGTATCGCCACGTCGAACTCCTTTTTATTGACCACTATCGTTCGGTGCCGCAGAGAATTCTGCCGGCGCGGCGACGCACCGGCGTTCAGTCGATCGTCGACGGAATCAAGGCGCCGCCGCGATGACCTGCGCCATCGCCGCCGTCAATTTCTTGGCAAACGGGACGTGCAAGAATTCGTTGGGCCCGTGCGCATTCGATTTCGGACCGAGCACGCCGCAAACGACGAATTGCGACTTCGGGAAACCCTGCTGCAATACGTTCATCAACGGAATCGTGCCGCCTTGCCCAATGAATGCGCAGTCGGCGCCGAACTGCGCGCGCGAGGCTTCGTTGAGCGCCGTCCCGAGCCACGGCGCGAGCTCGGGAGCGTTCCAGCCGTAGGCCGCCGCTTCCGGTTTGAACGTGACCTTCGCGTTGTACGGCGGATCGAGCTCGAGCAGCGCCTTCAGATCGGCAACGGCCTGCGCCGCATCGACGAGCGCCGGTAGCCGCAGCGAGAGCTTGAACGCCGTGCGCGGACGCAGCACGTTGCCCGCGCTCGAAAGCGGCGGCAACCCTTCCGCACCCGTCACCGACAGCGATGGCCGCCATGTCGCATTGAGCAACGCCTCATACGGGTCAGCCGTTACCGGCAACACGGGCTTGCCGTCTTGTCCGCATGCCCAGGGCGAGGCCTTCCAGACTTCGTCGCCGAGGATGCCGGCCGTCGCACGCGCTTCGGCCAAGCGGCTCGCCGGAATATCGCAATGAAAGCTCGACGGTAGCAGGTTGCCTGTCGCGGCATCTTCGAGCCGCTCGAACAACTGGCGCATGATGCGGAAACTCGACGGGACGATGCCGCCGTAGCCGCCCGAGTGCACGCCTTCGTCGAGCACCTGCACTTCGAGCGATCCGCCCACAAGACCTCGGAGCGACGTCGTCAACCAAAGCTGATCGTAGTTGCCGGCGCCCGAATCGAGACACACGACGAGGCCGACGTTGCCGAGGCGATCGCGCAATGCATCGACGTAGGGAAGCAGATCGTAGCTGCCCGATTCCTCGCAGGTCTCGATGAGACCCACGCAGCGCGGCCGTGCCACGCCTTGCGCATCGAGCGCCGCCAGCGCGGTGATGCTCGCGTAGATCGCGTAGCCGTCGTCCGCGCCGCCGCGTCCGTACAGCTTGCCGTCCTCGAGCTTCGGCGTCCATGGCCCCAAATCGCGGCGCCAACCGTCGAACTCGGGCTGCTTGTCGAGATGCCCATACAACACCACGGTCTCGGTGCTGCCCGAGCGCGTGGCCGGTGTCTCGAAGAAGATGACGGGCGTGCGCCCGGGCAAGCGCACGATCTCGAGCGTCAGCCCTTGCACGCGCTGCGCCTGTGCCCAGGCCGCCGCATCGGCGACGACTCGCTCCAGGTACCCGTGTTTTTCCCAATCGGCGTCGAATGCCGGGCTTTTCGCGGGAATCGCAATGTAGTCGGTCAGCGCGGGAACGATCTCTTCCTTCCATTTGCGCTCGACGAATTCGGTCAATGCAGGCTGATCGATCCAGGCGTTTTGCTGCTTCGCATCAGGTGCGGTCATGGCGGTCGGCTCAGTCCGTGGCGGTCGAAGCGCACATGATAGTCCGGATTAGTCCGCATGAAGAACGGGTCCAGCACAGCCGAAAGAAACGGTATGCGCGAGCAGTTCACGTGCCGCCGAGCAAAGAATCGCAGAACGCGCGACAATGTGTCACACCCCACTCTCGAGGTGACCATCATGCTGGATCGGATTGCCCTACAGGTCGTCGAGGTGGTGTTTGCGCTGGCGGTCTATTTTCTGCCGGCGATCATCGCAGACCATCGCAAACGCCACGATATCTTCACGCTCGCGCTCTTCAACGCGTGCGTGGGATGGACGATCGTGGGTTGGCTCATGGCACTGTATTGGGCGCACCTGCCGAATCCCCCGGCGCACCTCGCGCGCGACGTCACGGCCAAGCGCCGGCTACTGCGGATGGCGGCTTTCTCGACGGCGTTGATGGCTCACGTGGACCGGCGCGCCGCCAAGCACGACGGCGTTCGTCATTAGCCCGCACGTTCGTGCCCTAGGCACGCCGCCGCTCGCCGATGCCGCGGCTGGCGGGCAATCCAGTGCCCACTAGGCGCGTCATGCCCTAGTGGGTTTCAGCGAACCGTGCCCGAACGGGACGCTGGCTGCAACGGACCCGGCGACCGAACCCGCCATCGCGGCGGCATAGCGACGGACGTGCGCCAGGCCCGGCGAAATCGAACGCGGCTCGCGGGCGAGCATCTCGGCCGCGAAAGCCTCTTGCCGCAATTCGCCGTATTCGTCGAACCATTGACACAGCACCGTGCCGCCCGTGACGGCCGTTACCGTCATGCGGGAGCCACCCACGTTGAGCGTCACGACATCGCCTACGCAAAACTGTTCAGCAAGATCACGAGTAGTCGCGGACATGTGTGCTCCGTCGTAATGCATCGGGCCGCCAGCAAGGCGGCAACCCTATTCAATCGTGTGGTAGCGAACGGAACGGAAATTCACAGGCCGCTCGCTCATTCGTCCCTCGCAATACTGTCGAGGTCAGGCAGAGATTAACAATAGAATTTTTATTCTACAAGAGATTTCAGGGAAAACATGGAGAAGGAATTTTAAATCGAGAGCAGGAGATCATGCATGAATCAATTGATCCGCGACGCACGAATTCGTTCCACCGTCATCTGGGGACAGATTTACATATTCGCGTAACAGTCGGACTTTTCAATCTCGGAACTGCCGCCGCTGGCGGCGCTCAGGGGCGGGGATCGCGGAGAATCGGCCTTTCCCCTTCACTCAATCCCTATGATTTCGGTTCTAAATAAAATGATTTCTTTCTTTGATCCAGATCAATTCCGCATTGCATCATTAGCGCCGTCATATAAACATCCGGCAATCGATCGTGCCCAACACATGAAAACGTTGCCATTTAATATGATTTTATTTTTCGGCGGGTTGAGCCGGTTTTCTACGACGCGGTCACGACCGACAAAGCGGCGGCCCGGTTTCAAGCTCGAGCTTGCGTTTCGAGCACCGCACTAGCGCGGCGCGATGCCACCACGATCAACTTCATCGTGGCGCGTGTCGCGCCGACGAACAGCTTGCGCGCCGCACGCTCGTCGAACGCATCGAAATCGACCTCGGTGAAGACTACGCACGGTGCCGACTGCCCCTTGAAGCGATAAATCGACTCGAGCAAGACATCCCCTTCCCTGTACTCCGGGTTGCCGAATAGATCGTATTTACCCGTGAAGCTGCGCAGCCGATGCGGCCCCAAATGCTCGAGCGCGGTCAAGACCGAGCCTTCGCGCCCGCGAAACGA
Source organism: Trinickia sp. (assembly GCF_051953955.1). Lineage (GTDB taxonomy): Bacteria > Pseudomonadota > Gammaproteobacteria > Burkholderiales > Burkholderiaceae > Trinickia. Next base: position 67,250 of record NZ_JBQCIF010000080.1, read on the forward strand.
GAGCACGGCGATGTCTTGCTTGCGAAAGCCCAACGAGAGCGCCTGCGTGATCGCGCGCTTCGTTGCATCGACGACAGCGTCTTCCTGCGCATCGTCGTAGGAAGTGAACGATATCTGCGATCCGTCGAAAGGACTGCCTGCCCTCAGCGCCGTAGCGCGCGGTACAGCCGCGCCGACCTTCTCGCGCACGAACTCCAGAATGTCGCGCGGGCTGCGATAGTTCGTCGTCTCGTTCAGCACCGTCCATCCCGGCAACGCAACGGGTTCGCGCATGTAGAGGTTCTGCAGCGGGTCCTCGAGCCACCACCAGGCCCCCTCCGGCTTCACGAGGCGCGACAGGGCCTTCACCCACGGCTCCTGGAAGTCCTGCCCCTCATCCACGATCAGCACGTCGAACGTCCAGCGCTCGCCGATCGGGGCGTCGGCGAATGCCGCCTCGAGCCGGCTAAAGACATCGGGCGTGCGGAAATCCTGCACGGCACCGACGTCGCGCGCGACCGCATCGCAGAGCTGGTGATAGTTCGCGACCCGTGCCCCCTCGGGCGCGACGCGCGCGATATGGTCGGCCAGCGGCCGATTGAAGCAGACGTACAGCGCGCGCTTGCCGCTCGCCGCGGCGTCTTTCATGACCTGCACGGCCAGTTGGGTTTTGCCCGAGCCGGCCGTGCCGATCACGCGCAGCCTGAACGGCGTGAACGCGAGCCGGCGCGCCCAAGTCGCCAGCCCGCCCGACAAGCGCGTGACAAGCGTGCCCGCTTGTCCCACGAGCGCGCTCGTATCGGGCGTCAGAGCCAGTTCGTCGGCCAGAAAGTGATGGATCTTCGCCGAACACGGCAATTTCGGCTCATCGGCCGGCAACGCAGCCAAAATCACCGAAGCAAGTTTGTCCTTGCGTGTCGCGTCGACGATGCTTTCGGGCGGCACGCCGGCAATCGCGGCGTTTTTGACGATGTAGTCGGGACAAAACAACAGCGCTTCGATACAGTACGTGCCCGCGCCGAACGCCGCGGTGAACCGCCGATGCAGGTTTTCGAGCGTGCGCGCCAGTTGGATCGACACGTTGCGCTCGGTCTGCAGATACACCTTGACGAGTCCCTTCGGCGTCTCGCGCAGGAAACCCGCTTTTTGCTCCACGAGCATGACGCGCCCGGCCGGGCTCACGATGACGAAGTCCGCCTCGCCGAATACGGAGAAAGCCCGATTCAGACGCGTCCAATGCACGCCGTGATAGACGGTGTAGTCATCGGGCAGCGCCGCCTCGAGCAGCGTGAGCGTTTCGCGCTCCCGCTCGGCAGCGCCGGTCGCGGCTAGATTCTTCCAATCGTCGGGAATAAGGCGTGCCATGGCGGGTTGATCCTTGCTTTGACATTTTGAATTCGGCGTATTGTACAAACCGCGCGGCACTTCGCTCCCACCGGGGCATAGCCGCATTCATCCGGAGGAAAGATCACATGCTGAAGATTTGGGGACGAGCCAACTCGGTCAACGTACAAAAGCTGCTCTGGTGCTGCGACGAGCTGAGCCTCCCGTTCGAGCGCGTCGACGCCGGCCTGCAGTTCGGCCGCGTCAACGACCCGGACTATCGTGAACTCAATCCCAACGGCCAAATCCCCACGCTCGTGGACGGCACGTTCGTCCTGTGGGAATCGAACTCGATTCTGCGTTACCTCGCCATGCAGTATGGCGCGTCGAGCTCGCTCTACCCGGCAGACCCGAAGCTGCGTGCGAGCATCGATCGATGGCTCGATTGGTCGCTTTCCACGTTGGTCCCCGCGGAGCGCCCCGTGTTTCTGACGCTCGTGCGCACGGCGCCCGCCGAGCGCAACATGGAAGCGCTGGCGGCCAACGTCAAAACGCTGATTGCCCGATGGAAGGTCATCGACGGCCATTTGCAAGGGCGCTTCCATCTGGAAGGCGACCGCTTCACGATCGCCGATATCGTGCTCGGCGCATTCGCGAAACGCTGGTTCGGCGTCGAAGGGATCGATCGGCCGCCCATGCCGAGCCTGCAGCGCTGGTATCAGAGGCTGACGCAGCGCGCCGCGTTCAAGAAGTACATCGATCTGCCGCTGACTTGAGGCTCGGCTCGATCCGATTCGATCGAAGCCATCACTGCTGCGTCCGGCGCTCTTGCGCGCGCGCGAGCAGCATATCGAGCAGCGGCAATTGCACGGGCTTCGTCAGATGCAAATCGAAGCCTTGGTCGAGCGAGCGCGCCACGTCGCTTTCCTGACCGAACCCCGTCATCGCCGCGAAGCAGGCGCCGCTCAACGCTTTCGTCCCCTTCAGCTGCCGCAAGACGGCGAAGCCGTCGGCGCCCGGCATCGCGATATCGATGAGCGCAACGTCGATGCGCTCCGCGCGCTCGGCGGCATCGAGCGCCTCCGCGCCGCTGTAGGCGACCTGCACGCGGTGTCCCTTCATGCGCAGCAACATGGCCATGCTGTCGGCCGAATCGCCGTTGTCGTCCACGACGAGCACCGCGAGCGTCGCATGCTCGCTGCGCTCGCGCCTATCGCCGTTCATGCCTTCGTCGTTGGCGGCGTCTTGCACGGCGAACAGCGGAAGCCGCACCGTGAACGTGGCGCCTCGTCCGAGGCCCTCGCTCGACGCTTCGATCGAGCCGCCGTGCATCTCGACGAGCCAACGGCACAACGTCAGCCCGATTCCGAGTCCGCTCTCCTTGCGCTCGAATCGATTGTCGGCTTGCACGAACAGATTGAAGATCGAATCGATTGCGGCCGCGTCGATGCCGCAACCCTCGTCGGACACGCGCACGCGGGCGAACGCCCCGACTTTGTCGAGTTCGATTCCAATGCGCCCGCCGTGCTCCGAAAACTTCGACGCGTTGTTGAGCAACCCCTGCAAGACTTGCACGAGCCGCGTTCCGTCGCCGTTCACGACGATGTTCGTCGGCGGCACATGGACTTCGATCGCCTGCTGACGTGAAGCCATGTGAGGACGGATCATCTCGATGGCACGCACGACGACGTCCGACAGCTCCACGGGCTCGAGGCGCAGCATCACCTTGCCCGTCGTGACGCGGCCGGCATCGAGCAGATCGTCGACGAGGCGGGTCAAATGCGAAATCTGCCGATCGATCATGTCGCGGCACTGCCGCAGCGTGGGACTGACGAGCGGCTCGAGCATCATGACGCTCAGCGCATTGCTGACGGGTGCAAGCGGATTGCGCAACTCGTGCGCGAGCGTCGCGAGGAACTCGTTCATGTGCTGGCTTGCGGCTTCGAGCTCGCGCAGCCGCTTGCGCTCGGTCATGTCGCGCGTGACTTTCGCGAAGCCGCGCAGCGTGCGGCCGTTGCCGCCCGATGCATCGTAGACGGCGGTAATCACGACGTTGGCCCAGAACATCGTGCCGTCCTTACGCACGCGCCAACCCTCGTCCTCGACGCGGCCCGTCCGTGCGGCGGTGGCGAGTTCGGCGTCCGGCGTGCCATTGGCCACGTCGTCGGGCGGATAGAACATCGAAAAGTGCCGCCCGAGCACCTCTTGAGCACTGTAGCCCTTGATCTTCTCCGCGCCGCTATTCCAACTGATGATGCAGCCGTCGGCATCGAGCAAATAAATGGCGTAGTCCTGAACGGACTCGAGGAGGATTCGCAGACGTTCTTCAGACGTCACCACCGGTTCAGGCGGCGGCGAAAAGGACTGGCTGTCGCTGGCGAAGCTATCCGGACGCATGTCGGCGGCGTATCGTTCTTGGAAAAATGCGACAGGGAATTGCCGCTGGAGCAACAACCAAGCACGACCCATGCCTAGCGCTTGCGCGCGCCTAGCCGAGCGAACCGGGGGTTCGCCGGGCGCAGACCGCACGATGCCCGCATCGCCGAATTAGCTCATTCGAGCGAAGCATGCGAGGTCGGCCTATCGTTGCGAGGGCAACTTTGACCGGCGCTTTTGCAAAAACTGCAGCGGGCGCGCACAGCGCCGCCGCTAGCCGAGGGCGCGTGCCGCCACTGCCTGAGCGAGCAACGACACGAGCTGCTCGGGCTCGGCGGGCTTTCTCATGAAGTGATGGAAGCCTTCGCCGATGCTGCGCAGACGATAGGCTTCGTCGGTGTGTCCTGTGAGGGCCACGGCCACGGCCGGCGGCCGATCGTTGCGAATTTCGTCGTCGCGCAGCCTTTGGATCAGGTAAAAGCCGTCCATGGCCGGCAAGTCCAGATCGCAAACGACGGCATCGGGCGCCAATTGAAGCACGGCTTCCACGCCTTCTTCCGCATCGGCGGCAGCCACGACCCGCGCGCCCTCGGATTCGAGCACCATTGCAAGCGACTCTCTGCTGGACGGGTCGTCTTCCACGACGACGACCGTCATGTGCTCGAGTCTCATCATTCCGTTCATACCAATTGTTCTAGCTATCGATACCTGCGCCAGCCCCTCGGACAGCTTCACCCTCGCGGAAGTTGCACACGGAGGTCGAATGCTGCCGACGCACGCCGTCCGGCACGCAAGAGCCGCAGGCGGGGCGGACGATACCATGCCATTAAGTTAGGCCGATGACTTTCGCGGCGCGAGCCGTTGCGCACGAACCACTCGCATTTGGCGCTTGCATGCTGGGATTTGTCCGGGATCGCCGGGCACCCGATGCGAGCTGCGGCTACGAGGCGTCGCGGGATCGATAGGCCAATTCAATTGGCATAGAGATCGAGATCGTCTTAAATAGCGAGAGGCGCGCGGGCCTACCCCATTGCCTCGCGCTCTCCTCGGAGGATTGACATGACGCAGCCGAACGTGGACGAACTGGTGCAATCGATCGCGAATGACACCGGCGCTCCGCGCGAAACGGTATCGGAGATGGTCTCGCAAACCTGGCAGGCGTTCAGCGATGGCGCACACATCACCGACTACCTCTCCGTGCTCGTGACCAAACGCGTGCGCGAAGACTTACTGAACCAGCGTAGGCAAAACCACTGATCGTTCCGATCGATCCGAAACGCGGGGGGGCCGGGGGGTGCGGGGCCGCGCCGCGGCGGGTGGGTTTAAAAGCGGGGCCCCCACCCCGGTTGGAAAGGCCGGGAAAACCCCCC
>NZ_JBQCIF010000081.1:0-23390 GCF_051953955.1 Trinickia sp.
CCAAGCATGCGGCCCTGCTCGAACAGTGGCCGATGGTGGCGCGCCATCGCCGGCTGGTCGAATTGAATACGATCGAGCAGGTGGTCAACGTCTGCCGCACGACCATCGTGGGCGATGCCTGGGCGCGCAGCCAACCGCTCACGGTGCACGCCCTGGCCTACGGTGTACATGACGGGCGCGTGCGTAATCTGGGCATGACGATCTCGAGTGCCGATGCGCTCGAGCAAACGTATCAACGGTGTGTGGCCGCGCTGTCGGCCGAACAGGCGGGGTCGGCGCAAAACGACGTCCTCGCCGCCGACGCCGCGAGCCTCGCGAACATCGAGCTGGTGGCTAAAGGTGTGATCAAGGAGATCAAGCATGACTGACGCAACGCGTAACACCATGCAGGAGAAGGACCCGATCGTCATCGTCTCGGCGGCCCGCACGCCGATGGCGGGCTTCCAGGGCGAATTCGCCTCGCTCACGTCGCCGCAACTCGGCTCGAGCGCGATCGCGGCCGCGCTCGAACGCTCGGGCTTGAAAGCGGAGCAAATCGAAGAAGTGCTGATGGGCTGCGTGTTGCCCGCCGGGCTCGGTCAAGCGCCGGCAAGGCAGGCGGCCCTGGGTGCGGGCCTGCCGCTTTCGACGGGCTGCACCACCATCAACAAGATGTGCGGCTCCGGTATGCGCGCGGCGATGTTCGCGCACGATATGCTCGCGGCCGGTTCGGTCGGCGTGATGATCGCGGGCGGCATGGAAAGCATGACGAACGCGCCGTACCTGCTGCCGAAGGCACGCGGCGGCATGCGCATGGGACACGGCCAAGTGCTCGATCACATGTTCCTCGACGGCCTGGAAGATGCCTACGACAAAGGCCGCCTCATGGGCACGTTCGCCGAGGAGTGCGCGAGCGCCTACAGCTTCACGCGCGAGCAGCAAGACGCGTTCGCGATCGAATCACTGAGGCGCGCGAAGCGCGCGAACGAGGACGGCTCGTTCGCCTGGGAGATCGCACCGGTGAAGGTGGCCGGCCGCAAGGGCGACGAAGTGACGATTTCACGCGATGAGCAGCCGTTCAAGGCCAACCTCGAAAAAATCGCGACGCTCAAGCCCGCCTTCAGCAAGACAGGCACCGTCACGGCCGCAAATTCGTCGTCGATTTCGGACGGCGCCGCCGCGCTCGTGATGATGCGTGCGTCGACGGCCGACCAGCTCGGTGTCGCGCCGCTTGCACGCGTGGCCGGGCATACCACGTTCGCGCAGGAGCCGTCGAAGTTCACGACGGCGCCCGTCGGAGCGATCCGCAAGCTGCTGGAAAAAAACGCATGGCGTGCGAATGACGTCGATCTCTACGAAATCAACGAGGCGTTCGCCGTCGTTACGATGGCCGCGATGAAGGACCATGCGCTGCCGCACGAAAAGGTCAACGTGAACGGCGGGGCCTGCGCGCTAGGCCATCCGATCGGTGCTTCGGGCGCCCGCATTCTCGTCACGCTGATCGGCGCACTGCGTGCGCGCGGCGCCAAGCGCGGCGTCGCGAGCTTGTGCATCGGCGGCGGTGAAGCGACGGCGATGGGCCTCGAGCTCGTTTGATCGATAGGCGTGAGGCCGGCGCATCGAGCGCGCGCCGCACCGCATCCAATGGAGGTGAACGATGAAGACAGTGTTGATCGTCGGCGCGTCGCGCGGCATCGGCCATGAGTTCGTGCGCCAGTACGATGCGGCAGGCTGGCGCGTGATCGCCACCGCGCGCGACGAGCGCGCGCTTGCCGAACTGGAAGCGCTCAATGCCGCGCCGATTTCGCTGGACGTCACCGAACCGGACGACATCGCGGCGCTCGAGACGAAGCTCGCAGGCGAACGGCTCGATACGGCGCTGATCGTGGCCGGCGTGTACGGCCCGGCCACCGAAGGCGTCGAACCGTTCACCGTCGAGGACTTCGACTACGTCATGACGACGAACGTGCGCGGTCCGATGATGCTGATACCCGTTTTGCTGCCGCTCGTCGAATCCGCCCACGGCGTGCTCGGCGTCCTATCGAGCCGGATGGGCAGCATCGCCGAGGCGACGGGCACGACGGGCTGGCTTTATCGCACGAGCAAAGCGGCGCTGAACTGCGCGTTGCGCGTCACGGCTTTGCAGACGCGGCACGCCACCTGCGTCGCGCTGCACCCCGGGTGGGTGCGCACGAGCATGGGCGGCGCGCATGCGGCGATCGACGTGGAGCGCAGTGTTTCGGGCATGCGTTCGGTCATCGCGGCCGCGTCGGTCGATCGGGAAACCTACCACGGCCGGTTCGTCCAATACGACGGCACGGCGATCGATTGGTAATCGGTAATCGGTAATCGGTAGTCCGAACGAACCCTTCGGCCGTGAGTGGCGGCGCGGAAAAACCTAACCTCATATCAGAACTAGGGAGACGTCGGCCATGGTGCTCGACCAAGACCACTCGATGATACGCGACGCCGTGCGCACGTTCGTGCGCGAGGCGATCGCACCGAATGCGGCCGCGTGGGACCGCGAGCGCACGTTCCCGAAAGACGTGCACAAGCAGCTCGCCGAACTCGGTGCCTATGGCGTGCTCGTGCCGGCCGAATACGGCGGTGCAGGGCTCGACGCGCTCGCCCTGGCCATCATGCTCGAAGAAATCGCGGCCGGCGACGGCGGCACGTCCACCGCTATCTCCGTCAACAACTGCCCTGTCTGCAGCATCCTGCTCGCCTACGGCAACGAAGCGCAAAAACGCGAATGGCTGACGCCGCTCGCGCGCGGCGACATGCTAGGGGCATTTTGTCTGACCGAACCGCAGGCGGGGTCGGACGCATCGGCGCTGCGCACCGTTGCCGTGCGCGAGCGCGACAGCTACGTCATCGACGGCGTCAAGCAGTTCATCACGAGCGGCAAGAACGGCGATGTCGCGATCGTCCTGGCCGTCACCGACAAAGCGGCCGGCAAGCGCGGCATCAGCGCCTTCATCGTGCCGACGAACACGCCCGGCTACGTCGTCGCCCGGCTCGAAGACAAACTCGGCCAGCATTCGTCGGACACGGCGCAGATCGTGTTCGAAGGCTGTCGCATTCCGGCGGCAAACCGGATCGGCGCGGAAGGCGAAGGCTACAAGATCGCACTGTCCGGCCTCGAAGGCGGACGGATCGGCATCGCGGCGCAAAGCGTCGGCATGGCGCGCGCGGCGTTCGAAGCGGCACTCGGCTATGCGCGCGAGCGCGAAAGCTTTGGGCAGCCGATCTACGCACACCAAGCCGTCCAATTTCGCTTCGCCGAAATGGCGACGCAGCTCGAAGCCGCGCGTCAGCTCGTCTGGCATGCCGCGTCGCTCAAGGACGCGGGCCTGCCATGCCTGACCGAAGCGGCAATGGCCAAATTGTTCGCGTCGGAGGCCGCCGAGCGGATCTGCTCGAGCGCGATCCAAGCGTTCGGCGGATACGGCTACGTCAGCGATTTCCCCGTCGAGCGCATCTACCGCGACGTGCGCGTCTGCCAGATCTACGAGGGCACGAGCGACATCCAGAAGATCCTGATCGCGCGAGGGCTCGCTCGATGACGATCGCATCGGCACACACGCGCAAGCCGCCACCGCTCGATTGCCCTTGCGGCGGTGCGTCGCCGGGCCGGCCGAGCGACGCCCGGCCGCCGCGTTTCGACGCCTGCTGCGGCCCCTACCTCGAAGGCGGCGCCGCGGCGCCCACCGCGCTCGAACTGATGCGCTCGCGCTACACCGCCTATGTGCTTGCCCACACAGACTACCTGCGCGCGACATGGGACCCTGCCACCTGTCCCGCCGATCTCGACGCCGATCGCGACGCACCGGACGCGCCACGCTGGCTCGGCTTGCGGATTTTGCGATTCGAGCCGAAAGACGCCCGGCACGCGATCGTCGAGTTCGTCGCGCGCTACAAGTTGCACGGCCGCGGGCATCGTCTCCACGAGGTCAGCCGCTTCGTGCGCGACGACGACGAGCACTGGCGCTACGTGGATGGCGACGTCAGCGAGCACTAACTCGCAAGCCTTTTTGGGCGATCGTTGCTGAAGCAAAGATTGCCGACACACCGACCCGGGCCGCTCGCGCGCCCCGGGTTCTCCTGCATTGCACGAACCTTTTTGGCAACGCTACGATGACCACGCTTGTGGTGCATGGGCGTTCGGACGTTTTCGTCTGAAGACTGCCGTCTGCAAATGCCGGCAACAATGGCCGCACGTAGGGTTTAAGTCTTTGCTTAACCCCTCGCGGCTTACCGCCACGCACCCCGTTCCCGCTGTTTCGCACGATCGGCTGCCGCCGTCCCGCCGCCGATGAGGCAAATTGCGGCCGGCGCCGGCCTCTATTCGGGCGACGGCGGCGCGAGCGGCTCGCGGATACTCGCTATGCCGGTGCATCGATTACTCCGGCCAGTCGACGCGAAGCGATTTTGTAATCAGGGCAGACACGCGCATGAGTTTGAAAAAGGTATTTGTCGGTGGTTTGTGCGTGTGCGCATGCGCGAGTGCGATGGCCGGCGCCGATGCGGGCGCGGGTGCGCCGAGCGATGCGCAGCATAGCCTGCGCGAAATGACGATCGCCTCGAACGATACGAGGCCGCTCAGCCACGCAAGGGTCGCCCCGCTCGACTTCGGCGCGACCGATTACGCGCTGCCCCTGCTTGCGGGCAGCATGAACGAGCATATCGTCCGCATTCCCGTCGATGCGGCCGGAACGATCACGCTCGAGGCGACCATCTACAAACCCGACGGCGACGGCCCATTCCCGCTCGTCGTTTTCAATCACGGAAAGATCGAGGGCGATCCGCGCGCACAGCCGCGTAGCCGTCCGCTCTCGTTCGCGCGCGAATTCGTGCGGCGCGGCTATGTCGTCGTCGCGCCCAATCGCGAGGGCTTCGCCGATTCGGGCGGCAACTACCGCCAGGAAGGCTGCGACGTCGAGAAGAACGGCGTGGCGCAAGCCGACGACGTCAAGGCGACGATCGCCTATATGTCGGGCAAATCGTACGTCGACGCATCGCGCATCGTCGTGGCCGGCACGTCGCACGGCGGCTTGACGACGATCGCATACGGCATGAGTGCGACGCCGGGCGTGCGCGGCCTGATCAATTTCTCGGGCGGCCTGCGGCAAGATGCTTGCACGGGCTGGCAGGACAATCTCACGCACGCATTCGAGCAGTACGGCGAGGCCGTGCACGTCCCGTCGCTTTGGATTTATGGCGACAACGATTCCGTTTGGAATCCTAATCTCACGAAGCGCATGTATGCGAGCTATGTCGAGCACGGCGCGCCCGCGCGCATGGTCGACTTCGGCGACTACAAGAACGATGCGCACCGGCTCGTCGTCGATCGCGACGGCGTACGGATCTGGTGGCCGACCGTCGAGGCGTTCCTCGCGCGCATCGGCATGCCCACGCACGTGCAGTACGAAGTTCAAGCTCCCGCCATTCCGCAACCGTCCGGCTATGCGGCGATCGACTCGATCAACGCGGTGCCCTACCTCGACGCTTCGGGACGCGCCGCGTATCGCGCGTTCTTGAGCCAATACCCGACACGTGCGTTCGCCGTGTCATCCTCGGGCGCTTGGTCCTGGGCCGAAGGCGGCGACAATCCGATGTCGGTTGCGCTCGCCAATTGCCGCAAGGAAAACGGCAATGCGCCGTGCCGGCTCTACGCCATCGACGACCACGTCGTCTGGAACGACAAGTCGCCTTCTGCTTCGCAAACGGCTTCGTCGTCGACTCGCGACAGCGGCAACGAACCGGCGCTGGCCAGCCGCGACTAGCGGGCCGTTGCGCGCCGGGGGAGCGGTGGTGCCCCGGCGTCGCGAGCGCCGGGGGAGCATCCGTTTCAGGCGCCCTTCAACTCCACGCGCTTGATGTCCTTGACGATCACGAGATAGCTGAACACCGTGACGATGGCGTTGACGCCCACGAACGCGAGCGCGCCGTTGAACGAGCCGCTCGTCGCGACGAGGTAGCCGATCACGATCGGCGTGACGATGCCGGCAACGTTGCCGAACATATTGAAGATCGAGCCCGACAGGCCGATGGCCTCCTTCGGCGCCGTATCGGCGATCACGGCCCAGCCGAGCGCGCCGAGCCCCTTCCCGAAGAATGCGAGCGACATCAAGGCGACCACGATCCAGTCGCTTCCCACGTAGTTGCAGCCGACGATGCACGAGGACAGCAGCATCCCGCCGACGATCGGCACCTTGCGCGCCACGGTGAGCGAGCGGCCGGCGCGAATGAACGCGTCCGAAGCCACGCCTCCGAGCACCCCGCCCAAGAAACCGCACACGGCCGGCAGCGAGGCGACGAATCCCGCTTTCAGAATGGTCATGTGCCGCGCCTGCACGAGATAGATCGGGAACCAAGTGAGGAAGAAGTACGTGAGCACGTTGATGCAGTACTGGGCGAGATACACGCCCACGAGCATGCGGCTGCGCAGGAGTTGGCGGACGATGGCCCAGTTCGCGCCCTTGCGTTCGGCGCGCGCCGCGCGCTGATGGCCGTTCACGACGCCGCCGCCCGCTTCGATGTGCTCGAGTTCCTGGCGATTGACGCCCGGATGATCGGCCGGGTTCTTCATGAACTTGATCCATGCGCAGGCCAACAGCAGGCCGGCCGCGCCCATCACCGTATAAACGTGATGCCACCCGTAGGCGTGCGTCACCCACGCCATGAGCGGAGTGAAGACGACGGCCGCGAAATATTGAGCTGAATTGAAGATCGCCGACGCCGTGCCGCGTTCCTTCGTGGGGAACCAGCTCGCCACGACCTTCGCGTTGGCGGGAAACGCGGGCGCTTCGGCGACGCCCATCGCGAAGCGCAGCACGAACAGGCCCACTACCGCGGCGCCCGCACTGCCGAGCACGCCGATCGCGCCTTGCAGCAGGGTGAACAACGACCACAGAAAAATGCTGACGGCGTAGACGCGGCGCGCGCCGAACCGGTCGAGGATCCAGCCGGCCGGGACCTGCGAGAGCACATAAGCCCAACTGAAGGCCGAGAAGATGTAGCCCATGCGGATCGCGTCGAGACCGAACTCGGCGCGCATTGCCGACCCCGTGACCGAGAGCGTGGCGCGGTCCGCGTAATTGAGCGTGGTGATGATGAAGATCAGCGCGAGGATCAGATAACGCACGTTGGTGCGCTTGGCGACTTCGGCTGGCGTGGCGGTGCGGCTGAGCGACATGGCGGGACCTCTTTCGGCGCGAAAGGCGACGCCGCGCTGGCTCGCCTCCGCTGTCTCCAAACGGCGCGCATCGGGCGAGCGCGCCGCATTCGAATCACTGAGGCGGCGCAACGCCGATCACACATCGTTCACGATGCGATATTCGACGTGCGCGCCTCAAGGTGTCGTGCTGAAGTTGTAATACATTGAAACTTGTTGTCGGACGTGATCGTACAATGCGGTCACCCGCGAGGCAACCTTCCACAGCGCGTTTTTCCGATACTTTAGGGTTTACGCGAATTCCTACATTGCGGTGCTGCCGTGGGATGATGCGCCAAGTTGTCGGACAACAACATCATCACAAACTGGAACGAAGAGACAGCGATGAACAAAGCAATCTTGCGTAGCCTGATCGGGGCGGCTCTGGGGGTGACGGCGTCGGTAGCCGTGCACGCGGCGACTTACGCCTATGTGTCGAATGCTGATAGTCGGGATATTTCGGTATTCCGCTTGGACGCGCAAAGCGGCGCGCTGGCTGGCGTCGAAACGGTGCCCGTGGGCGGCACCGTGATGCCGATGGCGCTTTCGCCCGACCATCATCGTCTCTATGCCGCGCTGCGCTCGAAGCCCTATAGCGTGGTGAGCTTCGCGATCGATCCGCGGGACGGCCATCTCGTCGAACTCGGCCATGCGCCACTAGCCGATAGCATGGCGTATATCTCGACCGACGGCACCGGCCGTTATCTGCTGTCGGCCTCGTACGGCGGCAACCTGCTCGCGGTGAATCGCATCGGCGAAAACGGCGTGGCGGGCGATGTCCTGCAAACCGTGAAGACGGGCCCCATGGCGCACGCCATTCGCACGTCGGCGGACAACCGCTACGCGTTTGCGTCCGTGCTCGGCGCGGACGCGTGGCTGCGCTTGAAGTTCGACGCAGCGACGGGTGCACTGACCGAAGACGAGCAGCCGGCCTATTCGCTGCCGAAGGGCTCGGGCCCCCGCCACTTCGTGTTTTCCGCGGACCAGCGCTTCGTCTATCTGATCGACGAGCTCGACGGCAAGCTGCACGCGCTGGCGTTCAATGCAGCCACGGATACGGTGAAGCCGATTCAAACCATTTCGATCCTGCCGCCCGATTTCGAGGGCGCCAAGCCCTGGGGAGCCGACGTGCATCTCACGCCCGACGGCCGCTTTCTGTACGTTTCCGAGCGCACGTCGAGCACGCTGGGGGCGTATCGCGTGAACGCGGCCACAGGCAAGCTGACGCGCATCGGCACCTATCCCACGGAAAAACAGCCGCGCGGTTTCAACATCGATCCGTCTGGCCGCTATCTGCTCGCCGTGGGCCAGCTTTCACCGACGCTGAGCGTCTACCGCATCGATTCGAAGCACGGAGCACTGAGCAAGGTCGGCCAGTATCCCGTCGGCAAGGGTGCGAACTGGGTCGAAGTCGTCAATTACGACGGGTCCAACGAATAAGCGCTCAACTAAGCGCTCAACTTCGAGCCGTAACGGTAACGCGGGCCGCCCGGGCATCTCGTGCACTCGGGTTGCAAAGACGGGCGGGCCGCCCCCTTCCTCGATTCGACGGCCGAGCAGGCATGCAATCGGTCCGCGAACCGGTTTCTTCGGGCACTCCTGCAATTTTTTTTGCTACGGGTGTGTCACTCTGCCGTCGCTAACTGAACTCATCTCGGCCGATCCGTAGAAAAGCGCCGCGAGATGCGGCCAACTGCCCATAAATGCCGATCGAGCCGCCATTTCAGGGCAGGTGCAATCGCGCGCCGAACGCGTTAATCTCACGCCGTTTTCGTCCACGCGCCGGGCGTCGAGCATCGATCGATGCATCGCAAATCGACAGACTTGTCGCGCGTTTTCCGCATGAATGGGGGCGCGACCGCGCGCCGCTTTCATGCGATGGAGCGGTGATTGAAGAGACACGTTGCACACGACCGTCAAGCGGGGAGCCCCGCGTTCGACGACGCAGCCGAACACGATTGGGTCGCCCGCAGCCTGAAGGCCGTTTGGCACCCTTGCACGCAGATGAAGCATCACGAGCGGTTGCCGCTCGTCGCCGTCGCGCGCGGCAAGGGCGCTTGGCTCTATGACCGCCACGACCGCCGCTATCTCGACGCCATCAGCTCGTGGTGGGTCAACTTGTTCGGCCACGCCAACGACGACATCAATGCCGCGTTGAAGACGCAGCTCGACACGCTCGAGCATGCGATGCTCGCGGGCTGCACGCATGAATGCGCCGTCGAACTTGCCGAGCGGCTCTCCGCGTTGACGCACGGCACGCTGGGCCACGCGTTCTTCGCGTCGGACGGTGCCTGTGCCGTCGAGATCGCGTTGAAGATGAGCTTTCACTACTGGCGCAATCGCGGCCGAGCGCAAAAGCGCGAATTCGTCTGCGTAGCCAACGGCTATCACGGCGAGACGATCGGCGCGTTGGGCGTCACCGACGTCGCCTTGTTCAAGGATGCTTACGACCCGCTGATCCGTTCCGCCCATATCGTCGCCTCGCCCGACGCGCGGCAGGCCGCGCCCGGCGAAACCGCCAGCGACGTGGCGCAGCGCGCACTCGACGACGTGCGCGCACTGCTCGAGGCGCACGGCTCGCGCATCGCCGCGCTCATCGTCGAACCGCTCGTGCAATGCGCGGCTGGGATGGCGATGCACGACAGCGCGTACGTGGCAGGGCTGCGCACGCTCTGCGACGAGTACGACGTGCATTTGATCGCCGATGAGATCGCCGTCGGCTGCGGCCGCACGGGCACCTTCTTCGCCTGCGAGCAAGCCGGCATTTGGCCCGACTTCCTCTGTCTGTCGAAGGGAATCAGCGGCGGCTACCTCCCGCTCTCGCTCGTGCTCTCACGCGACGAGATCTACGCCGCCTTCTACGACGACGACACCACGCGCGGCTTCTTGCACTCGCACTCGTACACCGGCAATCCGCTCGCCTGCCGAGCGGCGCTCGCGACGCTCGATCTATTCGAGCGCGACGACGTGCTCGCGCAAAACGAACGGAGGGCCACGCTGTTGATGGAAGCGCTATCGCCGCTCCGCTCGCATGAAGCCGTGCGGCACTTGCGCCGAACCGGAACGATCGTCGCGTTCGATGCGGCGATCGAGGGAGACGCCGCACGCACGTTCTCGCGCCGCTTCTTCGAGCAGGCGTTGTCTCACGAGTTGCTGCTGCGGCCGATCGGCACGACCGTCTACTTGATGCCGCCGTATATTTTGGATTCCGAAACGATTGCACTGCTCGCTGCGCGAACGTGCGAGACGTTCGAGGCGACGCTCGCCGCGGGAGCGCAATGATGTTTCTGCTCGATACGCTGCGCGAAGGCCTTGCCGATCTCGATGCACGCGGGCTCACGCGCAGGCGCCGCGTCGCGGATACGCCGTGCGCCGCGCATATGATCGTGGACGGGCGCGAAATCGTCGGCTTTGCCAGCAACGACTACTTGGGGCTTGCCGCTCACCCTCGTCTCGCCGATGCCGCCGCAGAAGGCGCGCATCGCTATGGCGCGGGCAGCGGCGGCTCGCATCTGCTCGGCGGTCACTCGCGCGCGCATGCGATCCTCGAAGACGAACTGGCCGCGTTCGCCGGCGGCTTCGTCGATGCGCCGCGCGCCCTGACGTTCTCGACGGGATACATGTCGAATCTCGCCGCGGTGACGGCGCTCGCCGGGCGCGGCACGACGCTGTTTTCGGATGCGCTAAACCACGCCTCGCTGATCGACGGCGCACGGTTGTCGCGCGCAGAGGTGCGCATTTATCCGCACGCCGATACCGAGGCGCTCGCGGCGATGCTCGAGGCGTCCGACGCATCGGTGAAGGTGATCGTCACCGATGCGGTATTCAGCATGGACGGCAGCATCGCGCCGCTCGCGTCGCTCCTGACGCTGGCCGAGCGGCACGGTGCGTGGCTGCTCGTCGACGATGCGCACGGCTTCGGCGTGCTCGGGCCGCAGGGCCGCGGCGCCGTGGCGCAGGCCGCGTTGCGCTCGCCGCATCTCGTCTATCTCTGCACGTTCGGCAAAGCTGTCGGCGTGGCCGGCGCCGCCGTCATCGCGCACGAAACCGTCATCGAATGGCTGCTGCAGCGCGCGCGGCCGTACATCTTCACCACGGCCGCCTCCCCAGCCGAGGCCCACGCCGTATCGGCCAGCCTCGCGCTGATCGCGGGCGAGGAAGGCGAGTCGCGCCGCCGGCATTTGCACGCGCTGATCGAGCGCACGCGCGAGATGCTGCGACGCACGCGCTGGCGCCCGATCGATTCGCATACGGCCGTTCAACCGCTCGTCATCGGCAGCAACGAGGAAACGCTCGCACTTGCCGCCCGCATGGACGCCGAAGGATTGTGGGTGCCGGCCATCCGCCCGCCGACCGTGCCCGCCGGCACTTCGCGTTTGCGCATATCGCTGTCGGCCGGCCACAGCTTCGACGATCTTGGTCGATTGCAAACTGCCCTCGCCCTCATGGAAGGAGAATCCGCATGAGTTCGCCGCTTTCTCTGTTCGTCACGGGCACCGACACCGAAATCGGCAAGACGCTCGTCTCGTGCGCGCTGCTACGCGGATTCGCAGCGGCAGGCCTCTCTACCGCCGCGATGAAACCGATTGCAGCCGGCGCGTCCTTCAACGCCGAGGACGGCCTTTGGCACAACGAGGATGCCGATCAGTTGGACGCCGCAGCGGGAGCGGTGCTGCCGCCCGAGGTCAGAACGCCGTATCTGCTCAAAGCACCGGCCGCACCGCATATCGTGGCCGCCCAAGAAGGCCGCACGCTCGCGCTGGCACCGATCGTCGAGTGTCATCGCGAAGCGCTGCGGCGGGCCGATGTCGTCGTCGTCGAAGGTGTCGGCGGGTTTCGCGTGCCGATCGATCGCGAGCACGACACGGCCGATCTCGCGGTTGCGCTCGGCGTGCCCGTCGTGCTCGTCGTCGGCATGCGGCTCGGCTGCATCAATCACGCCCTGCTCACGGCGGAAGCGATCGTTTCGCGTGGCCTGACGCTCGCGGGCTGGGTCGCGAATCGAATCGATCCGGCCATGCGCTTCGCCGATGAGAACATCGAGACGATCCGTGAATGGCTGGACCGCGAACATGGCGCACCGCTTCTCGGTATCGTGCCGCACCTTGCGCCGCCGTCCGCGGACATCGCTGCGAAGCACCTCGATATGACGACGCTGCTACGGACGCTGCGTGAACCCATTCGTGCAAGTTGATCGCCCGTTGTCGACTTGCATTTTGACCTGCCCTTTCGGCTGGTTCGATTCCAAACCGAATCCCACCCGGACTTACGTCCGCGCTTTCTCGGAGCAAAACTGATGACTGACGCCAACAACGCTACGCCCTCCGTCTCGGCGAATCACGACACCGCACGCGGCAGCGGCGCTAGCGCAAGCCATGCGCCGCGCTGGCGCGTCGCCGATGTCGTCGCACTGTACGCGTTGCCGTTCAACGATTTGCTCTACCGCGCGCAGCAAACGCATCGCGAGCACTTCGACGCGAACGAGATCCAACTCTCGACGCTGCTCTCGATCAAAACAGGCGGCTGCGAGGAAGACTGCAAGTACTGCTCGCAATCGTCGCACTACGACACGGGGCTCAAGGCCGAGAAGCTCATGGACGTCGATGCGGTGCTCGATGCGGCGCGCGTCGCGAAAGCGAACGGCGCGACGCGCTTTTGCATGGGCGCGGCATGGCGCAGCCCCAAGGAGCGCCATCTCGAGCCGATCACGGCAATGATTCGCGGCGTGAAGGAAATGGGACTCGAAACGTGCATGACGCTCGGCATGCTCGAAGACGATCAAGCGAAGGCATTGCGCGAAGCGGGGCTCGATTACTACAACCACAACCTCGATACGTCGCCCGAGTTTTACGGTCAGATCATTTCGACGCGCAGCTACCAGGAGCGCCTCGATACGCTCGAGCGCGTGCGCGATGCGGGCATCAATGTCTGCTGCGGCGGCATCATCGGCATGGGCGAATCGCGCCGCGAGCGCGCCGGGCTCATCGCACAGCTCGCGAACATGGACCCGTATCCCGAATCGGTGCCGATCAACAATCTCGTGGCGATCGAAGGCACGCCGCTCGGGCACGTGGAGCCGATCGACCCGTTCGAGTTCGTGCGGACGATTGCCGTTGCGCGGATCACGATGCCGCGTGCGGTCGTGAGGCTCTCGGCCGGGCGTCAGCAGATGGACGATGCGCTGCAGGCGCTCTGTTTCTTGGCCGGCGCTAATTCGATGTTCTATGGCGATCAGTTGCTGACGACAGGCAATCCGCAGGCGGATGCGGATCGGAAGCTGCTCGATCGGTTGGGGATGCGGGCGCAGGCGGTGGCCGCGGATGCGAAGCAAGAGGCTAGCTGCTCGACGCCTGGCTGCCGTTGAAAGGGGCGTAGGCGTTCAGATAGTAGGTGTTCCCAGTCTGCCGCATCGACTGTCGCTCGGAGCGCCGTTGCTTCGTCGGCGCAGCTGCTCTAGTGTTGGAACTCGAATCGTCCGTCGGTCGACGCGGAGAGTCCTTGATGAGCGGGCACGGTTACAAGAGAGAGAGCAGCAGAAAGCGAAAGTACGAGCGCGCCGCTGTACGCAAGCGGCGCAGCAAATCGGAGTCGCCCGGCCGTCGCGGCCGCACGCAGTCGAGTTCAGATACGAGCGACGAGCGGCGCTCGTCGTCCGATGAGGACCGATACTTGCGACGCCCCCGCGCCAACACGTACGGCGCACCTTCGCGCAGCGGCGAATTCGGGCGCGATCCATTCTCGAAGAGCGGCGGCAGCTCGCGGTCGGGATCGTCGATCTTTGCCAAGACGCCGCGTCGTGACCGGGGAAGTTCCGAGGACGAATCCCATCAACGCGATCGCTCGAAGACTTTTTCTTCGTATCGGGATAGCCGCGGGCACCCCACCAAGTCCACATCGTCGAGGCACAATTCTCCTTACCGCCACTCGAAATCAAGCGCCGGCTCGAGCGCACGCTCGTCGCCCGGTCCGCAATCGCTAATCCAAGCCAAGTTGCTGCAGTGGCGTACCGCAGGGACGTATTCGAGCGCTGCGAGCAAACAAGAGCAAAGCCAAGCAAAGGCGGCGCCATCGTCGTCGGATTCCGATCGCGAATACAAAGCGGAGTTGTCGAGCTCGCCGCAGATGTCCGGGCCGGAGGGCTTCGCCGACCCGGACACCGCGTCCCCCGTGGCTCAAGCCGCTGCCCAGCGCGCGAATGACATCGCAACCCGCCACGGTACCTATCACGTCCCACCCGCGATCACGAACTACCTCCGTTCGTACCGACCCGATGGCTCTTGGGACTCCAAACAAATCGCCGGGAGCAATCAAGACTGCGTGCTCGCGGCATTCCGGTCCGTGAAAAGAGGCATCGCTGAGGGCGAGTCGAGATTCGCGTCGAAGATGACGAGCCGCTCAGAGGATATCGCCAGCCTAGCGCAGGCTTATCACATGGAGTCGGTCGATCGCGAAACGTTGCCGTCATTTCTTCCGGCATTGATGGACCGCCAGGGGCCGCCGGCCGGCGCGACACGCGCGTTCATTTCGACACGCGCGGCGTCAGGCCCCGGCAGGCATGCATACGCCGCGATCGGTGTCGACACCAAAACTGGCAAGATCGTGGCGTGGGATCCCGATGACAACGAAAAAAACCTGAAGCTCGTCCCGATGAGTTTCATCATTAAAGCCTATGCACCTTACAAGCGCTGACGGATGCACTGAGCGCAGCCATTCGATCGCGATGCCAATGGCGGTATCGACGCACGCCGCCCGAGTCGGGCCACGGGCCGTACAATAGCGCCCATCGTCAGCCGACATGGGCCGCGACACGATCGCGCCCTAGCCATCGCATGAAGATTTTGTTCTATACGCCGCAAGCCGACGACGCGCCAGCATGGACCGCGTCGCTAGCGCGCGAGTTGCCGGCCGCCGACGTCCGCGTGTGGTCGCCCGCCGATACGGCCGCCGCCGACTACGCCGTGCTCTGGCGTCCGCCGCCAGAACTATTCGCCCACCGTGACGGCTTGCGCGCCATCTTCGTGCTCGGGGCCGGCGTCGACGCCCTGCTCGCGCTAGAGCGCCGCGGGCCCGGCACGCTGCCGGCCGGCGTGCCGCTCATACGGCTCGAAGACACCGGCATGGCCGAGCAAATGGCCGAATATGCGATTCACGCCGCGCTGCGCTACCTGCGCCGCTTCGACGAGTACGAACTCGCGCAGCGGGCACACGCTGAAGTCGGCACCGCATCTTGGCAGGCACTCACGCCCCATCCGCGCGAATCGTTTCACATCGGCGTGCTAGGGCTCGGCGCACTCGGCGCCCACGTGGCCAAAGCGCTCGCATCGTTGGGCTTCCCGGTACGCGGCTACAGCCGCAGCGCCAAAACGATCGACGGCGTCGCCACGTTCGCGGGCCGCAACGAGCGACCCATCTTCCTCAACGGCTTGAAAATGCTCGTCAACTTGCTGCCGAGCACGCCCGAAACCGACGGCATACTGAACCGCGATACATTTGCCCACCTCGCGCGAGGTGCCTATCTCGTCAATCTGGCGCGCGGTGCCCACCTCGTCGAGCGCGATCTCATCGACGCCCTCGATCAAGGTCAGATCGCCGCCGCCATGCTCGACGTCTTCGTGCAGGAACCGCTTCCAGCCGAGCATCCGTTCCGGCGCATGCCGCGCGTGACCATTACGCCGCACATCTCCGCGCTCACGCTGCGCGAACCGGCGGCGGCGCAAATTGCGCGTAAGATTGAAGCGCTTGCACGCGGCGAAAACATAGGCGGCATCGTCGATATTCGCCGCGGCTATTGAATCCGCAAATCATGGCCGATGCGCGCCGTTCATCCGCGCATGTCGCGCACCGCATGCCGGGCCGATTTGCTTAGCATTCCAAACGAATACCGTCCAGGAGACGTTTCATGTCTTTGCCCAGCACCGTGAAGATCGTCGAAGTCGGCCCGCGCGACGGGCTGCAGAACGAGAAGGAGTTCGTGCCCACCGAGGTCAAGATCGAGCTCGTGAACCGGCTCTCGGCAGCGGGTTTCCGCAACATCGAAGCCGCATCGTTCGTCTCGCCGAAGTGGGTGCCGCAAATGGCGGACGGCGCGCAAGTGATGGCGGGAATCGAGCGCCGCGCCGGCTCTATCTACTCCGTGCTCACGCCGAACATGAAAGGCTTCGACGGCGCACTAGCCGCGCATGCGGATGAAATCGTCATCTTCGGCGCGGCGAGCGAAGCGTTCTCGCAGCGGAACATCAATTGCAGCATCGTCGAAAGCATCGCGCGCTTCGAGCCCGTCGCGCGCGCCGCGAAAGAAAGCGGCCTGCGCGTGCGCGGCAGCATCTCGTGCGCACTCGGCTGCCCCTATCAAGGCGACGTCCCGGTGCCGGCCGTCGTCGACGTCGTGCAGCGCATGGCGGCGCTCGGCTGCGACGAAATCGACATTGCCGATACGATCGGCGTCGGCACGCCGGGGCGCACGCGTGAGATCTTCGCGGCCGTGACGAAAGTGTTTCCGCGCGAGCAATTGTCGGGGCATTTCCACGACACTTACGGGCAAGCGCTGGCGAACATCTACGCTGCGCTGCTCGAGGGCATCGAGATCTTCCACGCGTCCGTGGCCGGCCTGGGCGGTTGCCCCTATGCGAAGGGCGCGACGGGCAACGTGGCGACGGAAGACGTCTTGTATCTGCTGAGTGGCCTCGGCATCGACACGGGCATCGATCTCGACGCCGTCGTGGCGATCGGCGATTTCATCTCGAAGGCGATCGGACGGACGAATGCTTCGCGCGCTGGGCGTGCGTTGCTCGCCAAAGCGGCGAGCGCCGCGTGCGCATCATAAATTCGAAGAGGAACGACGAGGAAAAAAACGATATGGCCGATTCGCCCATCACTCAGACGAATCTACCCAACTCGACGGATGCCGCCGAGCCGCTCGCCGCCCTGCCCGATTCGGCGCAACGCGTCGCGTTGCTGCTGCGCGAATGCGGGCACGAGAAGCCCGTGGTCATGCTCCAACAAACGGGCAAGACGTCCGCCGAGGCCGCCGCGGGACTCGGCTGCTCCGTCGCGCAGATTGCGAAATCGATCCTGTTCCGCCGGCGTGACGACGATACGCCCGTGCTCGTCGTCGCAAGCGGCGTCAATCGGGTGGATGAAGAGAAGGTCGCGCGGCATGTCGGCGACATCGCCCGGGCCGATGCGAAGTTCGTACGAGAAAAAACAGGCTATGCGATCGGCGGCGTCTGTCCCATTGGACATCTGACCCCGCCCATTACACTCATCGATTCGGACCTGCTGCAGTTGGACAGCTTGTGGGCCGCAGCCGGCCATCCGCATGCCGTCTTCAATTTGTCGCCGCAGGAATTGATTGCATTGACGGGTGCGCCCGTCGTGGATGTCGCACTACGGGCGTAAGCGGCATCGCGGCAAAGCCTAGAATGGCCGGAACGCGCGGCATCGCCGCGCGCTAAAAAAAGAAAGCCGTTCATCATCGAGGACGAACGGCGCAATTTCCGACGTGATCAGCGTCAGTTGTCATCATACCGGCACGGCTCGTTGCATCGCATCGGTGATTTCCCCACGGATCGTGGGCTCCGCTGTCAGTCGCATTAAGCGCACGGCGTCATCGAGCGCTACACGGTGCAGGTCGCCCCGTGCGCTCAAGCGCGGTGGCCCTTGATGCGCGCTTCGCCGTCCACGCCGCGCTCGCCCGTTTCGTCGGCCTCGAAGAAATCGTGGATCTCGGCGATCAACGCATCGGGCGCTTCCTCTGGGATGTAATGACCGCAGGGCAGCGCGCGGCCACTGACGTCGCGCGCCACTTTCTGCCACTCGCGCAGCGGATCGAAACAGCGGGCGACGACGCCCTCCTGGCCCCATAGCACGCGCAGCGGACAGCCGATCTTGCTGCCACGCTCGAGATCCGCCCGGTCGTGCTCGAGATCGATCGTCGCCGATGCGCGATAGTCCTCGCACATTGCGCGGACGGCCCCGGGCGCGCGCAACGCATCACAGTAGGCCCTCAGGGCATCCGGGTCGAACGGTGCAAGCCCTGCATGACGGTTGCCCATGACGCCCTTCACGTAGGCTTCCGGGTCCGCGCCGATCAGCGTCTCGGGCAGCGGCTGCGGCTGAATCAGAAAGAACCAATGAAAATAGGCCGTCGCGAATGCACGGTCGGCGGCCTCGTACATGGCAAGCGTCGGCGCGATGTCGAGCAGCATCATCCGCTCGACGGCATCCGGGTGATCGAGCGCCATCCGATGCGCAACCCGCGCGCCGCGATCGTGCGCACAAACGAGAAAGCGCTCGAACCCGAAATGCCGCATCACGGCGACTTGATCGGCCGCCATCGCCCGCTTCGAGTACGGCGCGTGCGTATCGTCGCTCGCAGGCTTGGCCGAACGGCCATAGCCGCGCAGATCGGTCGCGACCACGGTGAAGTGCTCGGCTAGACGTTCAACGCAGCGATCCCAGATCCGGTGCGTCTGCGGATGGCCGTGCATCAGCAACAAAGGGGGGCCGTCGCCGCCCTTCTGCCCATAGATCTCGACGCCGCCGGCGTCGACGTGAAACGGTGTAAAGTCGGCGAAACTCATCACGTTCGCTCCTGCCTCTTATCGTTGTTCGAACTTCTCGTATTCTAGGCGCGTGGGCTGCGCGCACTCGTTCGGCGCGCCACCAAACGTAGAACCAGAGCACTCCCTCCAAATCTCAAGGCCGCAATATGGCCGTGTTGATCGCCTATAATTCGAACGTTCGTTCTTTTATGAAGAGGAGACACGCGTCATGGCCCTGCCCGCCGTCCTACAGAATCTGACGCTGCCTGTCGTCGCGTCGCCGATGTTCATCGTCAGTTATCCCGAACTCGTGCTGGCGCAGTGCAAGGCGGGGATCGTCGGCTCGTTCCCGGCGCTGAACGCGCGGCCGGCCGAAGTGCTCGACGAATGGCTCACGCAGATGGGGGAAGCGCTGGCCGCGCATCGCGCCGCGAACCCCGGAGCGAAGATCGGGCCGATCGCGGTCAACCAGATCGTGCATCAGTCCAATGCGCGGCTCGAGCACGACGTGCGTGTCTGCGTCGATCACGAGGTGCCGATCTTCATCACGAGCTTGCGGGCGCCGGCCAGGGAGATCATCGATGCCGTCCACAGCTACGGCGGCATCGTGCTGCACGACGTCGTCAATCTGCGCCATGCGCAGAAGGCGCTGGACGCAGGCGTGGACGGCCTGATCCTCGTCGCGGCCGGCGCGGGCGGGCACGCGGGCACGATCTCGCCCTTTGCGCTCGTCGGCGAGGTACGCCGCATTTTCGACGGCCCCATCGTGCTGTCGGGCTCGATTGCCAACGGCGGCTCGATTCTAGCCGCGCAGGCGATGGGCGCCGATCTCGCCTACATGGGCACACGGTTCATTGCGACTGCCGAAGCGCACGCCATCGATGACTACAAGCATGCGATCGTCAATGCGAGCGCGTCGGACATCATCTATACGAACCTGTTCACGGGCGTGCACGGCAACTACATCCGCGAGAGCATCGTCAACGCCGGGCTCGATCCCGATGCGCTGCCCGTGTCCGACAAGACGAAGATGAACTTCGGCGGCGACAAGGCGAAGGCATGGAAGGATATTTGGGGCGCCGGTCAAGGCGTCGGCTTGATGGACGACGTGCCGAGCGTGGCCGAACTCGTCGCGCGCCTGAAGCAGGAATACGACGAAGCGAAAGCACGCATCCTGTCGGCACGGTAACCGGCCAGCGGCCACCGCCCTTACATATTCCGCCGGTATTGCCCGCCGACCTCGAACAACGCGTGCGTGATCTGCCCGAGCGAGCAGACGCGCACCACGTCCATCAGCACGGCGAACACGTTGTCACCGGCGATGACGGCGCGCCGCAAACGCTCCAGCATCGGGCCGGCCTCGTCGCGATGACGCGCCTGAAACGCGGCGACGCGATCGAGCTGGTTTTGCTTCTCCTCGCGCGTCGAGCGCGCCAACGCTAGCGGCCCGTGTCCGTGTCCATCGGGCACCTCGTCGCCGACGAACGTGTTGACCCCCACGATCGGATAGGAGCCGTCGTGCTTGCGATGCTCATAGCGCATCGATTCATCTTGAATGCGCCCGCGCTGGTATCCCGTTTCCATCGCGCCGAGCACGCCGCCTCGCGCGGTCAGACGATCGAACTCGTCCAGCACGGCGGCTTCGACGAGATCGGTGAGTTCCTCGATCACGAAGCTGCCTTGATTGGGGTTCTGATTCTTGGCGAGGCCCCATTCGCGATTGATGATGAGCTGAATCGCAATCGCGCGCCGTACCGATGCCTCTGTCGGCGTCGTAATCGCTTCATCGAACGCATTCGTATGCAGCGAATTGCAGTTGTCGTAAATCGCAATCAGCGCTTGCAACGTCGTGCGGATGTCGTTGAAGGCAATTTCTTGGGCATGCAGGCTGCGGCCCGACGTTTGGACGTGATACTTGAGCTTCTGGCTGCGCTCGTTGGCGCCGTACCGCTCGCGCATCGCCACGGCCCATATGCGGCGAGCCACTCGGCCGAGCACCGTGTACTCGGGCTCCATCCCGTTCGAAAAGAAGAACGACAAGTTCGGCGCGAATCCGTCGATCGGCATGCCGCGCGCGAGATAGGCCTCGACGTACGTGAAACCGTTTGCGAGCGTGTAGGCGAGCTGCGTGATCGGGTTCGCGCCGGCCTCCGCGATGTGGTAGCCCGAGATCGACACCGAATAGAAATTGCCGACGCCGTGCTCGATGAAATAGGCCTGGACGTCGCCCATCATCTTCAAGCTGAATTCCGTCGAGAAGATGCAAGTGTTTTGGCCTTGATCTTCCTTCAAGATATCGGCTTGCACCGTGCCGCGCACGTCGTTCAAGGCGCGTGCGCGCGTCTCGTCGATTTCGCGCTCGGTCGGCTCGCGGCGCTCGTCCGCGCAGCGCGCCCGCAGCCGTTCCAGTTGCTGATCGATCGCCGCGTTGAAGAACATCGCAAGAATCGTCGGCGCTGGGCCGTTGATCGTCATCGACACCGACGTCGCCGGATCGCACAAGTCGAAACCGTCGTAGAGCGTTTTCATGTCGTCGAGCGTGGCCACCGATACGCCCGCGTTGCCGATCTTCCCGTAGATGTCGGGCCGCTCGTTCGGGTCCTCGCCATAGAGGGTGACCGAATCGAAAGCCGTCGATAGGCGCCGCGCCGGCATGCCTTCCGAGAGCAGCTTGAAACGCCGGTTCGTGCGCGGCGGATCGCCCTCGCCCGCGAACATGCGTGTCGGGTCCTCGTTCTCGCGCTTGAACGGAAACACCCCCGCCGTGAACGGGAAATAGCCGGGCAAGTTTTCGAGCATGAGCCAGCGCAGCGTTTCACCGGGATCGACGAACTTCGGCAGCGAAACCTTGCGGATCGGCGTGCCCGAGAGCGTCGTCACGGTCAGCGGGGTGCGGTGCTCGCGGCCGCGAATCGTCACGACGCGCTCGTCGCCCGCGTATTCGGCCACGATGCCGGGCCAGGCCTCGAGCAGCGCGCGCTCGCGCTGGCCGAGACGGCGATCGCGCTCGGCGATCAGCGCGTCGAGGCGCGCCTGCAGCGGTTCGGAAGCGCCGCTTGCGTCCGCCCCCTGCGCGGCCATCCGCTTCGCTTCGGTCAGTTGCCATTGCTCGCGCGCGCATTGCGCCTGCTCGCTCGCGCGCGCCCGGTAAGCACGAACGGTCTCGGCGATGTCCGACAGATATCGCGTCCGGGCCGCGGGCACGATCGCACCGCCCTCGCGCGAATGGCGCATCCCATCGAGCCTCGGCAGACGTGCGCCGAGCGCTCCCCCGCTTTCGGGCACGCGCAATCCGAGTTCGTGCAACGCATCCGCGATTCGGCCATAGAGCGCCGTCACGCCATCGTCGTTGAAGCGCGATGCGATCGTGCCGAGCACGGGCATGCGCTCGGGGTCTTCCGCGAACGCCCCTCGGTTGCGCTGCATCTGCTTGGCAACGTCGCGCAACGCGTCGAGCGCACCGCTGCGATCGAACTTGTTGATCGCAACGAAATCGGCAAAATCGAGCATGTCGATCTTTTCCAATTGACTCGCTGCGCCGAAGTCGGGCGTCATCACGTAAAGCGAGCGGTCCGCCACCTGGGCGATTGCGGCGTCGCCTTGCCCGATGCCCGAGGTCTCGACGATGACCAAATCGAAGCCGGCCGCCTTGCAGGCCGCGATCGCGTCAGGGACGACGTCGGGCACCTCGCTCGCCGCCTGGCGCGTCGCAAGCGAACGCAGGAAGACGCGCGGGCCGCTACCCCAGTCGCCGATCGCATTCATGCGGATCCGATCGCCGAGCAGTGCACCGCCCGACTTGCGCCGCGAAGGGTCAATCGCAAGGACGGCGATCGACAGCGTATCGCCGTAGTCGAGCCTGAAGCGTCGCACGACCTCGTCGGTCAGCGACGACTTGCCCGCGCCGCCCGTGCCCGTCACGCCGAGTATCGGCACGGGCGGGGCGGCCTGCGCATGCTGGACGAGCGCCGCACGCACCACGTCGTCGGCTCGGCCGTTCTCGAGCGCGGTGATCAGCTTTGCGAGCGCACGGCGGGCCTGCGGTGCGCCACCGGTCAGCATGGCTAGCCATTGGGCGGCATCGGCGCCGGCGTCGGTTCGCGCCTCCTCGGGCGCTTGGCCGCGCTTCGCCGCCGCCGTGCAGCGGGCGATCATGTCGTCGATCATCCCTTGCAGCCCGAGCCGCTGCCCGTCCTGCGGCGAATACAGGCATTCGACGCCGTAGCGCATCAGTTCTTCGATTTCATCAGGGACGATCACGCCGCCCCCACCGCCGAAGACGAGGATGCGCTCGCCGCCGCCGGCACGCAGCGCATCGACGAGGTATTTGAAGTACTCGACGTGGCCGCCTTGGTAGCTCGAGACGGCAACGCCGTCGACATCCTCGTCGAGCGCCGCGCTCGCGACTTCGGCCACGGACCGGTTATGGCCGAGATGGATCACCTCGACGCCGCTCGCCTGCAAGATGCGTCGGATGATGTTGATCGCCGCATCGTGGCCGTCGAATAGGGCGGCGGCCGTGACGAAACGCAACGGCCGGGCGGCCGCGGGCCGCGTCGGGCCGAGACGTTGCGGCGTCGAAAGGTCGGTCATGGGTGCCCCCGCTCGAGCGTGCCGGCTTGCGCACCGGATGCTCGCAGTATAGGCAACGG
>NZ_JBQCIF010000082.1:0-4147 GCF_051953955.1 Trinickia sp.
CTCCATGCGCTCGAAAGCCGACTTCGGACCGGCGGCTTGTCGTTGCAGCCGCCCCATGAGGTCGTACCGCCGCTGAAGCACGAACTCGCCGGCCTGCCGCCCGACGTCACGTCCAAGCTCGTCGCGCAGGATCGACATCGCGCCAACTTTCGTTAGCGCACCGAGGCGGTCGTATTCATACTCCGTTTCCCGGTGAGGCGTGATTCTCGCCGCTCGCGCGCCCTTTGCGTCATAGATGTGCCGAAGCAAATGACCATGCTGATCCTCGCCGATCAACCGGCCCTTGGCATCGTAGGCGAATCGCGTAACGTGCGCCGACTCGCCATGCACCTCCGCAGTCGCCAGCCGTCCACACTCATCGTAGGTGTAGGCAAGCCTGACATCCCCCGCATCCACCGAGGTGAGACGGTCAAAACCGTCGTATTCGTAGCGCCACTGCCCACCATCAGGCAATGTCTTCACAAGTAGACGGCCAACCGCATCTCGCTCATAACGCGTTGTCCGTCCGCCCCAATCGATTTCCGCGATGAGGCGCCCCGCGGCGTCGTAACGGTACTCCCACGTTTCGCGCAAGGCATTGACTACCTTAGTCAGCCGCGTTGCATGGTCGTATTCGAAGCGAGTGACATGCCCCGCGGCATCGATCGACGCCGTGACGAGGTCAAATGGTCCGTACTCGCGTCGCGTCACCCGCCCCAACGGATCGACGTGCTCAACCGGGAGCCCTTCGCTGTTGTACCTTACGCTGATCGTGGTGCCGTCTGCCTGCGCAATCTCCGACACCATGCCGCGAGGGTTCTTCGGCCCCGCCTGGTACGTGTATTGGGCACGGCCTCCGTCAGGAGCGGCTTCTTCGAGCAAACGACCCAGCACGTCATAAACCGTGCGGAATTCGGCCCCCGTCGGTAGTCGAGTGGAGATGAGCCTTAACTGCTCGTCGTAATCGAGCCGCGTTTCGCAATCGCCGTCGACCACGCGCAGCAGTTCGCCACGTTCGCCGTACCGGTAGCGCGTTGCGCTTCCGTCAGGTGCGATCCGTGCTGTCAGCCTGTGCAGATGGTCATACTCGAAGCGAACGCGGCCACCGTTGTTCAGCTCGACGGCCGACATCAGCCGGTTGTCGTCGTATTCGAACCGCGTCACGCGCTCGCCTGGCTCCCGGATGGCAATAAGATTGCCACGCGCATCGTACTCAAAGGCGGTGCTTCGCCCGAGCGCATCGGTCTGCGATACAAGTCGGCCCAGTTGCCATTCTCGCAGCGTCCGATGACCGAGAGGATCGGTCTCGGAAGTCACCAAGCCATTGCTGTCGTACTCGTACAGCCACTCGCCGTCACCATCGACCACACGCGTGCGCGCCTCTTCGTAGATGAAGTACCCAGTGTGGTATTTCTGACGCGTTTCTGTCTGGACTACGCGGCCGGCGTTGTCGTAGCGATATCGCACCTCCGTCTGATCCGAGTCGAGCCAACTCGTCATCCAGCCGTTGGCATCGTACGTATAGCCGAAATGCCCGTGCTGAAAGCTCGCGACGCGAGCGAGCATCCCGCCGCTATACGCGTATTCGACAAGCGTTTGAAGCTTCTCGTTTTCGTCGATGAGGTCGATCTTGTCGACCCAGTTTTCCGACCCGTGGTATCGAACCTTCAACCGATACCCATCGGTGTGCGCTAGCTCGGCCAGACGGCCGACCGTATCGTAGGCAAACGAAATCGAATTACCGCTCAGATCCTCGATCCGTTCGAGTCTCGATGTGCCACCGTCGATCAGTGGTGAGAACACCAGTACCTGCCGAGTCTCGTAGTCGAAGATTCGCGGCTCGTCCCGTTTGCCCAGCAGCCGATAGCGCGGCTCGCGCACATTGATTCCATCAAGCCCGACGTCAGGAGCAACAAACGAAATCGCCTGACCGCCTGCGTTGTGGAACCTAACGAGATACCCGTCGGCAAATTCGAGCCGCTGCGACCAGCTCGTCGACCATCTTGGACCTAATAGGCCACGATCGTCCGAACGCGTACGGTAACGTCGCGTCAGTTGCAGCGGCAAAACACCGGGAATCGCAATATCCGTTCGGATATCGACCATCTCCCCGGTTGCAACATCGATCGGGTCTTCTTTACAGGTCGAGACCTCGTCTTTCTTTCCGGACACTTCCGCCGACTGCGTCGGCTCGCGCTTCGGGAGCGCTTTGGCCATCAATCCACCGAGCTTCGCACCGAGCATCCCGCCCAGCAAACCAGCCAAGAATTCTTCCCCGGCGCTCAGCTCTGGGTTCTTCGGGCCGTATTGCCCCGTGGTCCTGTCCACCCACACACTTTTTCGGCCAGCGTTGACTTTCGCACTGCAGTGGGTCGAATGGCCGATGCGAACGAGCGGTAGGCCATTGATCGTGATCGTCTTGCTTCCCTCGACAAGAGGCTCGGGCGAACTAGCGTGATGCGAGCACGCGGTGACATCCGTAACGCGTGCCGCGGCCTTGCCTTCGAACGTCACATTGGGCGAGCCGCTCGTAATCGTCCCGCAATTGCTGCCCATGCTCTGGCTTGCAGCGGCAAGCGCGCCGCCTATGCTCAGCCCGCCCGCCATGCAGGCACCGACGATCAGTGCGCCAGCGAGCCCGCCGGTGGCCACGGTGGCTGCCACCATGGCGCCTATCGCAACACCCGCCGCAAGGCCGCCCAACATGCCGAGAAAGCCCGAAGAATGAGCTATGGCATCACCCACGCAGGCTGGGTGTGGATCGCCCCGGCCGATAGTCAATCCCAGTGCATCGCCAACGCGGGTTGCGCCCGCTGCGAGGGCGCCGGTCACGCCGATCTGGCCGAGCGCCCACGCACCGGCCAGCGCAACGACCGCCGGCGCTGCGGCCACCGCCGCCGCACCCGCCACTGCGGCACCCGTTGCGCCCGAGGCCATTGCGGCAGAACCGGCGGCGTACGCACCGTAGCCGACGTCGGCGCCCATCATTCCGTAGTTGGCACCGTCCACCCACTTCATCTGCCGTTGCTTGGCCGCTTCACCGTCTTCAAGCGTCTGCAACCGGGCCAGTCTCTCACTGACACTGCCGGAAGGCTCGCCGGTGTCTCCGGCGATATTGTCGTCATGCTCGGCCATGATCGGGCAGCGGTCAGTTAGGTTCGTTCAAACTCAACGTCTGGATGAGCGCTTGTAGCTGTTCGCGCTGCGTAGCGCTGATCGAACCGGGAGCCGTGAAGGTCAGAATCAGCACGCGGCGGCCGTACTCCACCATTGTCATCAGTTGATGGATGGGCTTGCCATTGTTCAACCAGCGGAACTCGTGCGTGTGCGCGGCCCGGCCCGAGGCCTGTCCGTCTTCCGAGCCTTCAGCCTCGTAGCCCGGTACCTGCTTGGCCACTTTGCGCACTTCATTGGCCGTGTATTCATGAAACTGCATCCCCCACGGCAGATCCTCGCGCGTGATCACGAAGCTCACACCCTCGGTCCCGGTAGCGGACGACACGAATACGTTCATGGTCTTATCGTGCCATTCGGGCGGCAGCGCCAGCGTGCCTTCTTGCAATTGATACATGTTGAGTTCCGGTTGGAGAGGCTTCGGCATTAGCCGTTGTCGGGATTGATGTGCGTGCTGCTGGACTGAACCTTGATCTGGCCGTCGTCGATGTGGATGACGGACGAGCCCTTATAGATATCGATGGAGTCCGCGGTCATGTGAATCTTGGTTCCGCCGTCGCCGCCGACCTTGATCCAAAGTTCCTTGGCCTCTACCGTATGCACGCCGTCGGGTGTCTGCTGTAGCGTGTCACCCTTTGTGACGATGTCGAACAGATTGCCCGTCGATACAGTCGTCGCATGGTCGCCCTTGTCCACCGTGATGATGCGGTCGCCGGCCACGACTTTCGTCGTCTGCCTGTTCTCGACAACGGTATTCATATCCTTCTGCGCATGCATGAAGAATTCTTGCGCACCGTTCACGTCCGAAAACCGCAATTCATTCGAGCCTTTTCCCTTATGCGTTTGGCTCTTGATCCCCATCGTCTGCCCAGCCGTCCCATGATACGGATTGCCAGCTTCCCCATTGAACACGCGCCCGATCACCAAAGGCATGTCAGGGTCTCCCTGATCATGCGCGATCACGACCTCTTGGCCGATACGCGGTATCGCCGAT
>NZ_JBQCIF010000083.1:0-14972 GCF_051953955.1 Trinickia sp.
GGGATAATCGCCATACACCCATTCTAAACAACTCGGACGGGCCCGCAATCCTGCAAAAAACCCGACCGACGAGTTGGTGAACCAGGCCGCTACCGAGCAGCGACCCGCGCCCGCCCGCGCTCTTGATCACAGCGGGCTTCCCGCCCCTGCAAACGTCGCGCCTTCGCCGTCTTGCTTCGCGGCTAGGCGCTGCGGCCGCTTCGAGTATCGCACATAGCGTGCCGAGTTTCTTGGCGCCACATTCGTCGCGGGATGCAAGCGCGGTTTATGCCCGCGTCGAGCCTATCTGAGTCGATTATGCGACTTTTCAAGCCCCGTCGCTTGCGCCAGCGCAACACAGCAAACCGGGAGAAACCCGAGCCGACTCGTTCGATGCAGCACTCCAGGAAACATCTCAAAATTCTCTTGACACCTGGTTAAAGTCATCCAACAATCAAGCTGGCACTTTTTTCAGCTAGCCGCAGGAAGTGGAAGTACGAAAAAAAATGCCGAGGTGAGCTAGTGCGGAGGGGGCGGCTGCGCATAAGCGGCTGTCGAGCTTTTCGAGCATGCTCGTGGGACATGAGTTACAGGGGAAGTTGGTATGGCAACTGGTACGGTCAAATGGTTCAATGACGCGAAAGGCTTCGGATTCATCACGCCCGATGAAGGCGGCGAGGATCTGTTTGCGCACTTCTCGGCCATCCAGATGAACGGTTTCAAAACGCTCAAGGAAGGTCAGAAGGTCAGCTTCGAGGTCGTGCAAGGACCGAAGGGCAAGCAAGCGTCGAATATCCAGTCGGCAGCCTAAGACTGGTTCGACAGCAGCGCCCATGAAACCCGGCTCCGGCCGGGTTTTTTTGTTCCCAGAACCGGTGCGTGTCGATGTTCCGAAAGAATGCGCTCGCGCACCTTAGGCGCACATGCGGCGCACATCGTCGCAGCGTCGATCCATCAGGTGATCGACTCACGCCGCAAGCGGTAACCAGCCGTTGGCCGTGTCGTGAAATACCAATTTTTCGCTGGCTTTCCGGTCGAGTTCCGCGATGCGCTCGAGATATTTGGTCAGCCCAAGCCTCCCGTCCTGAGCTTCGAGATAGAGCGCGCACAGCATGCGACCGTCCGTCTCCGGCACGTTCCCCTTGCGCTCCCATAAAGCAACGGCCTGCTCGGTCTTACCGATCAGGGTAGCGAACCGCGCCTGCGACAGACCAAGCCTTTTTCGGAGGAAGCGGAATTCGGCGCCCGTCAAGCGGCCTTTCAGCGCGAGCGTGCGCCCGATGACCTTGTAAAGACCATCGACGTCCTCGACTGCCGTTGCGACGCCGTACGGCGTACGGCGCTTGGTGTATCCATTTTCGAGCCAGACGTTATCGAGCCCGCATTCTGTGTAGTGGTACACGATAGTCCTCGTCAAAAAACCGTAATCACGATGATCCAGGTTCCGTCTTCCGCGCGTTCGAGCGCTGCGACCACGGAAATCTCGTCGCCTGCATTCCGACGACACAGCGTGCACTGCCAGTTGCCATGCATATTCACGTGCGCAGACTCCGACACAACGCCGTTGCGCAGGCAGTCGAGCACTTGGTCCGAGTCGATTTTTCGCTCGCGCATCCGTTGCCTCGCGTGAGGCGTGAAAAACACGCGCTGCGCTTCGTCCGCCGTCTCCCTTATCAAGCGGCGCAAATTCCGGTCGTTCAAACGAAACGGTAGAGGTGCATCGGACATGGGCAGGCCCAGGAGAAGAACCCCATAATATTTACTGGTTAACACCGGAAAGTCAATACAGCACGCAATCCACACGCGAGCTACGCACATCGAACGAAACGCGCCACGCATGACTGCGATCATTCCGCGGTCGTCGATGAACGACAAAAAACCCAGCCGATCTTTCGATCGGCTGGGTTTTTGAGCGACGCGGGCCTCGACAACGGCCCACGGAAACCGTTTTACATATTCTCGATCATCACCTGGCCGAAGCCCGAGCACGAGACCTGCGTCGCGCCTTCCATCAGGCGCGCGAAGTCATACGTGACGCGCTTTTGCAGAATCGACTTTTCCATCGACGAGATGATCGTGTCCGCCGCTTCCGTCCAGCCCATGTGACGCAGCATCATTTCGGCCGACAGAATTTCCGAGCCCGGATTCACGTAGTCCTTGCCCGCATACTTCGGTGCCGTGCCGTGCGTCGCTTCGAACATCGCAACGGAGTCGGACAAGTTCGCGCCCGGGGCAATCCCGATGCCGCCGACTTGCGCAGCCAGTGCGTCCGAAACGTAGTCGCCGTTCAGGTTCAGCGTGGCGATGACGTCGTACTCGGCAGGACGCAACAGGATCTGCTGCAGGAAGGCATCCGCGATCACGTCCTTCACGACGACCTCGTTGCCCGTCTTCGGGTTCTTGATCTTCATCCACGGGCCGCCGTCGATCAGTTCCGCCCCGAACTCCTTCTGAGCCAGCGCGTAGCCGTAGTCGCGGAACGCGCCTTCGGTGAACTTCATGATGTTGCCCTTGTGCACGAGCGTGACCGAGCGGCGGTCATTGTCGATCGCATATTGGATCGCCTTGCGCACGAGACGCTCCGTGCCTTCGCGCGACACGGGCTTCACGCCGATGCCCGACGTTTCCGGGAAGCGGATCTTCTTGACGCCCATCTCCTCGCGCAGGAACTTGATGACCTTCTTGGCCTGCTCCGATTCCGCCGCCCACTCGATGCCGGCGTAGATGTCTTCCGAGTTCTCACGGAAGATCACCATGTTCGTCTTTTCCGGCTCGCGCACCGGCGAGGGCACGCCCTTGAAGTACTGCACGGGGCGCAGGCAGACGTACAGGTCCAGTTCCTGACGCAGCGCGACGTTCAGCGAGCGGATGCCGCCGCCGACGGGCGTCGTGAGCGGGCCTTTGATCGAGACGACGTATTCCTTCAGGACCTGCAGCGTTTCCTCGGGCAGCCAGACGTCCGGACCGTAGATCTTCGTCGCCTTTTCGCCCGCGTAGATTTCCATCCAGTGGATCTTGCGCTTGCCGCCGTACGCCTTCTCGACCGCCGCGTCGACCACCTTGATCATCACGGGCGTGATGTCGAAGCCCGTGCCGTCGCCCTCGATGTAAGGAATGATCGGCTGGTCGGAAACGTTGAGCGAGAAGTCCGCGTTGACGGTGATCTTCTCACCGCCCGTCGGAACTTTGATGTGCTGATACGGCATGATCGACTCCAGTGTTGGCTGTGCGGGTAGAAAGCAGTGATGTGCGGCAAGGCGCAACCGGGCGCTTATCGTTCCCGAGCGCTTGATGCGCAGCACGTGCCCAATTTCGGTTCGGCGCGCTCGATCGCTGCCACGCGAGCGCGGCTGGATGGCTATTCTAGCCCACGTCGGATCGCCAAGCGGCAGCCAAGCGCGAACCGCACAGGGATAGGCAGGACAGAGAGCGCCGCTCGATGCGGCCCGCGCCGAAAACAGACGGCGAGCGAGACATTCAGTCTTGGGTCTTATATAAGACAAAAGACTTGGGCGTTCCGTATTATGCATTAAGATTCCGCCATTTGCCATAGAGGCCTGGAAGCCGAACGGAGCGTGCGCCCGGCGTGTACACGCACCTCGCGTGACGGTGCGCGCTCCGTTCGCCCTTGCCTCTCTCCGGTCATTTTTTCATGCGCCTCATCGCCCTCAATAAACCGTTCGGCACGATTTGCCAGTTCTCAGCGCACGAGACGCGTGCCTCGCTCGGCGATTGGGTCGACGTGCCCGGCGTCTACCCCGCGGGCCGCCTCGATGCCGATAGCGAGGGGTTGTTGCTGCTCACCGACGACGGCACGCTGCAGGCTCGCATCGCCGAGCCGCGCCACAAGCTCGTCAAACGTTATTGGGCGCAAGTGGAGGGCCTCGCCGACGACGCTGCACTGGCGAAGTTGGCCGCCGGCGTCGATCTCGGCGACTATGTGACGCGTCCATGTCAGGCGCGGGCAATCGAAGAGCCGCACGGCCTGTGGCCGCGCGTGCCGCCCGTGCGCTACCGCGCGGCGATCCCGACGAGTTGGATCGAAATCGCGATCGCCGAAGGCAAGAACCGCCAAGTGCGCCGGATGACGGCCGCGGTCGGCTTTCCGACGCTGCGGCTCGTGCGCGCGGCCGTCGGCCGGTTGGATCTCTTTGCGTTGGGCCTGGCACCCGGCGAGTGGCGCGAGGTGCCGCCACGTGCGCCATGGGACGGATTGCGGTAATCGCAAAAGCCGCCGTAGGCGCGTCAACCGCCTGCGCGCGTCGCGCGTTATCCAACGCAGATGCCGCCTGAAGCTGTCCGGCATTAGCCTTCGGCACCCGCCGCCGTATTGGTTTCGCAGTACGCGACGTCGATCCGAGTGCTCGCAGACGCGTCGGCAAAATTGTTCGATGCGGCTGTCAACCGAAAGGTGGATGGCACGTTTACCGACTTGACTCATTGACCGGGTCATTTGGTTAATTAACTAAAGCTGAGGATTTACAAATGAACAAACTGATCGCCGCTCTGGTCGCTGGCCTGTTCGCAACGGCTGCTTTCGCACAAGCTTCGGCTCCGGAAGCTTCGGCTCCGGCCGCTGCTTCGGCTCCCGCCAAGCACATGAAGAAGCACGCCAAGCACCACGCCAAGAAGAAGGCTGCCAAGGCTGAAGCCGCTTCGGGCGCTTCGGAGTAAGTTTGTCGTAACGACGCAGTCAAGAACCAGCAGTACTGCCGTTCTTCACGGCGTTGGAAGGCAGGTGGCCGCAAGGTGCCTGCCTTTTTTCTTTGGCTCGTCCATTCGCTCGCCTTTCGCTTGCGCGCACGCTTTGCACTGCCCGCGCCCGCTCGCGTAACATGCGCTGATTTATCGTCGTCGAAAAGGAGTGGTGTCGTGCGATTTTCGTTTCGCTCGCGGATGGCCTGGTTCGCGCTCCGCCTCGTTCTGTCCGTGTGCGCGCTCGCGGCCGCACAAGTCATGCCTGCTGAGGCTTTCGCCCAGGCCATGCCGGCCGGCGCCAAGCCGCCCGAGGCGTTCCCGCACGTCAAGCTGACGGCCGGAATGTTCGTGATCGACGCGGCCGTTGCGGCCAACGATGCCGATCGGGAACAAGGCCTCATGTATCGGACGCAGCTCGCGCCGAACGAAGGAATGTTGTTCGTCTTCGGCGAGAACGCCGTCCATTGCTTCTGGATGAAGAACACGCTGATCCCGCTGTCGATCGCGTTCATGCGCGCCGACGGGACGATTACCGATATCGACGAAATGCAGGCGGAGACCACCAACAATCATTGCCCGCGCAACAACGGCGTGTACGCGCTCGAGATGAGCCGCGGCTGGTTCTCCGCGAAGGGCATCAAGCCCGGCATGAAGATCGGCGGGCTACCCGCGCCGCAGTGACGCGATCGGGCACGCCGCCTGCAAAAGCCTTGGGCAAGCGCTATGCTTGTAGGTCTGCAACACCGCACGTGCCGCGCACCAATCCGGGTCACGCTAGAACGGTTCGCGGCGCCAACATTCCAAGGAGATCGACGTGCCCCGCAAGACTCCCATCGAGCGCTATCGGAACATCGGCATCAGCGCTCACATCGACGCAGGCAAAACCACGACTACCGAGCGCATCCTGTTCTACACCGGCGTGAGCCATAAGATCGGCGAGGTTCACGAGGGCGCGGCCGTGATGGACTGGATGGAACAGGAGCAAGAGCGCGGCATCACGATCACGTCCGCCGCCACGACGGCGTTCTGGAAGGGCATGGCCGGCAACTATCCCGAGCATCGGATCAACATCATTGACACGCCGGGGCACGTCGATTTCACGATCGAGGTCGAGCGCTCGATGCGCTTGCTCGACGGTGCATGCATGGTCTACGATTCGGTCGGCGGCGTGCAGCCGCAATCGGAAACGGTGTGGCGTCAGGCCAACAAGTACAAGGTGCCTCGAATCGCGTTCGTCAACAAGATGGACCGCGTCGGCGCCGACTTCTTCCGCGTCCAGCGCCAGATCGGCGAGCGGCTCAAAGGCGTGGCCGTGCCGATCCAGATTCCCGTGGGCGCAGAGGAGCACTTTCAAGGCGTGATCGATCTCGTCAAGATGAAGGCGATCATCTGGGACGAGGAAAGCCAGGGCGTGAAGTTCGAGTACCGGGACATCCCTGAGGACCTGCGCGCCTCCGCCGAGGAGTGGCGCGAGAAGATGGTCGAAGCCGCTGCGGAGGCCAGCGAGGATTTGCTCGAGAAGTATCTCGAGGATCACACATCGCTGACGGAAGCCGAAATCAAGGGCGGCTTGCGCAAGCGCACGATCGCGGGCGAGATCGTGCCGATGCTGTGCGGCAGCGCGTTCAAGAACAAAGGCGTGCAGGCGATGCTCGATGCCGTCATCGATTACCTGCCCTCTCCCGTCGACGTGCCGGCCATCATGGGCCACGACGAGGACGACAAGGAAGCCGAGCGTCACCCGAGCGACGAAGAGCCGTTCTCGGCGCTCGCGTTCAAGATCATGACCGACCCGTTCGTCGGCCAGCTCATCTTCTTCCGCGTCTACTCGGGCATCGTCAATTCGGGCGACACGGTCCTCAATTCGACGAAGCAAAAGAAGGAGCGCGTCGGGCGAATCTTGCAGATGCATGCGAACGACCGCAAGGAGATCAAGGAAGTCTATGCGGGCGACATCGCGGCGGCCGTCGGGCTGAAGGAGGCGACGACGGGCGACACGCTCTGCGATCCGGCCAATCCGATCATCCTCGAGCGGATGATCTTCCCGGAGCCGGTGATCTCGCAGGCCGTCGAGCCGAAGACGAAGGCCGACCAGGAAAAGATGGGCATCGCGCTGAACCGCCTGGCGCAAGAAGACCCTTCGTTCCGCGTGCAGACGGACGAGGAAT
The DNA here is from genome assembly GCF_051953955.1 of Trinickia sp. Classification (GTDB taxonomy): domain Bacteria; phylum Pseudomonadota; class Gammaproteobacteria; order Burkholderiales; family Burkholderiaceae; genus Trinickia. The sequence continues at coordinate 6,846 of NZ_JBQCIF010000083.1, forward strand.
CGGGGCAGACGATCATCTCCGGGATGGGCGAGCTGCACCTGGAAATTCTCGTCGATCGGATGAAGCGCGAGTTCAACGTCGAAGCGACGGTCGGCAAGCCGCAAGTGGCCTACCGCGAAACGATCCGCACGAGCGCGGAAGACGTCGAAGGCAAGTTCGTCAAGCAATCGGGCGGGCGCGGCCAGTACGGCCACGTCGTCATCAAGTTGGAGCCGCAGCCGCCCGGCAAGGGCTATGAATTCGTCGATGCGATCAAGGGCGGCGTGGTGCCGCGCGAATACATTCCGGCCGTCGACAAGGGCATTCAGGAAACGCTCAAAAGCGGGGTGCTGGCCGGCTACCCCGTCGTCGACATCAAGGTGACGCTGACGTTCGGCTCTTATCACGACGTCGATTCGAACGAAAACGCCTTCCGCATGGCCGGTTCGATGGCGTTCAAGGAAGGCATGCGGCGTGCGAAGCCGGTGCTGCTCGAGCCGATGATGGCCGTCGAAGTCGAAACGCCCGAGGATTTCATGGGCAACGTCATGGGCGATCTCTCGGGCCGCCGCGGCATCGTGCAAGGGATGGAGGACATCGCGGGCGGCGGCGGCAAGGTCATTCGCGCGGAAGTGCCGCTCGCCGAGATGTTCGGATATTCGACGTCGCTGCGCTCGCTGACGCAGGGGCGCGCCACCTACACGATGGAGTTCAAGCACTACGCCGAAACGCCGGCGAACGTCTCGGAAGGCATCGTCAATTCGAAAGGCAAGTAGCGCTGCCAGCGTCCCGTCCGCTCCGGCCAATGGGCCGAAGCAGCCGTTGCCGAGCCTGTCGGGGTGCCGCACCCCGGCAGGCTTTTTTATCGGCCGTCGAACCGTCGAACGGGCGTTGCGTGCCTTTTCGTCTGGGCAATCTCGTCATCGAGGAAACGCGCGAGCCGTGAGTCGCGTTAAACTGCAACGGCATTCGTCGTCGCAGCACCGCTCGTCGCCGCCGCGCCGTTTCGCGTGAGCGCCTCCCACACGAACCGGAAACCTCGATGAAGAAGACACCCGCCGCATTCGATCTCGCTCTCGATGCCACGCGCCGCCATGCCGGCGATCTCGGCAACCACGCCATCGACGAATATCTTGCGCACCGTATCTCGCGCCGAGAGCTGCTGCGTCATGCAAGCCTCATCGGCTGCTCGAGCATCGCGCTTGCGGCCGGCGCGCTGGCCGTGCCCCGGTCCGCGCGCGCTCAAAGCGCGCCGGCGGCCGGCAATGCGACGATTCGCGTCGCCCATCTGACGCCTGCCGGGCGTGTGGATCCGCTGACGGTATCCGACGCCGCCGGCCTTTGCCTCATCGCGCAAACGGGCGAATTCCTCGTCAACGACGAAGGCGACAAGTCGACGCTCACACCAGCTTTGGCCCTCTCGTGGAGCGCAAACGACAAGGGCGACGTCTGGACTTTCAAGCTGCGGCCCAATGTGAAGTTCCACGACGGCCGGCCCCTTACCGCGAAAGACGTCGCCGCCACGTTCGACCGCCTCGCCGATCCCAAGAGCGGGTCGGCCGCGCTGTCGGTCTTCAAAGGCGTGCTGTCGAAAGGCGGCGCCCGCGCCGTCGATGACCATACCGTCGCATTCCATCTCGATGTGCCGAACGGCAACTTCCCCTACTACGTATCCTCGGACAATTACAACGCCGTGATCCTGCCGGCCGGCTTCAGCGACGATTACGAAAAGAGCTTCATCGGCACCGGCCCGTTCAAGCTGGAGCGGTACGAGCCCAAGCGCAGCGCGTCGTTCGTGCGCAATCCCGACTATTGGGGGGAAAAAGCCCTGCCCGCACGCGTGCAATTTGCGTTCTACGCCGATAGCCAAGCCCAAATCCTCGCGCTGCAGGGGCGGCAGGCCGACGTCATGGGCGACCTGACGGTTCAAGGCGGGCTCGGCATCCTGAACAATCCGGAGTTCAGCGTGCAGGGCGTGAAATCGAGCGCGCATCGCCAAATCCACATGCGCTGCGACACGGCGCCGTTCAACGACAAACGCGTGCGCCAGGCGCTCGCGCTCGCCGTCGATCGCAACGTGCTCGTGCGAGGGCTGTTCAAAGGCCGCGCCGTGGCCGGGAATGACAGCCCGTTCGCACCGATCTTTCCCGCGACCGACACCTCGGTGCCGCAGCGCCACGTCGACGTGGCACAGGCAAAGAAATTGCTCGCCCAAGCGGGGCATCCCAATGGATTCGCGGCCACGCTCACCACCGAGAAATTCATGGAGATTCCCGATCTCGCCGTCGTCTTGCAAAACGAGGTCAAGGCCATCGGCGTCAATCTCTCGCTGAAAGTGGAAAGCCAGGGCCAGTATTACGGCAAGGGCACGTTCGGCAACTCCGATTGGCTCGACGCGCCGCTCGGCATCACCGACTACGGACACCGCGGCGTGCCGAATCTCTTTTTGAACGCACCGCTCGTGAGTGGCGGCGCGTGGAATGCCGCGCACTTCAGCAATGCGCAATACGACAAGCTCGTCGGTCAATTCGTCGGCGCGCTCGACGTGGCCTCGCAAAAGAAGATCGCGGGCGAGATCGAAAGGCTGCTGCTCGACCAGACGCCGATGGTCATTCCGTACTTCTTCGATCAACTCATCGCAACGCGCAAGAACCTGACCGGCGTGCGTTTCACCGCCATTTCGCAGATGTATTTCGATCGCGCCCGGTTGACAGCGTGATCGATCCGGCACGCGCACCGCGCACGGCGGCCAGCACGCTCGATGGATCGAAGCCTTTCCGGCCACTTCGCTGATGTCCGATACCGCCCTTCCGTTCAGTCCCCGCGCCGCGCGCGGCACCGCGGCGCGCATCGCCCGCTTCCTCGCGGGCAGGCTCGCGCTCTCGCTCGTCACCCTGTGGCTGCTGTCGATGATCGTCTTCGCGCTCGGGCAGTTGCTGCCCGGAGACATCGGCCGCGCGATCCTCGGGCCCCTGGCCGACGCCCGAGCCGTGGCGGCGCTCGATCATCAACTCGGCGTCGATCGTCCCGTCCTGGTCCAATACGTGCAATGGATCGGCCGCTTCGTGCATGGCGACATGGGGGTGTCTTACGCTTACCGCTCGCCCGTCGCGCCGTTCGTCGGCGATGCGCTGCTGCGCTCGGCGAAGCTCGGCGCACTCGCGTTCGTCATCGTCGTGCCGCTCGCGATCTCGGCCGGCGTCTGGGCCGCGCTGCATGCGGGGAGGTGGCTCGATCGCGCGCTGATGATCGTCGGCTTGTCGGCGACGGTCGTGCCCGAGTTCGTGTCGTCGATCACGCTGATCCTCATCTTCGGTATCTGGCTGCGTTGGCTCCCGAGCGAGGCCGGCTATCCGAACGACGCAGGCGCATGGACTGCGCTGCGTCACTTGATCCTGCCCGCGTTGCCGCTCGTCTTCGTTTTCTTCGGCTACATCGCGCGCATGGCGCGCGCCGGCACCGTCGAGGCACTCGATGCGGACTACACGCGCACGGCCGTACTCAAGGGATTGCCTCGGCGCGTCGTGATCGTTCGCCATGTGCTGCCGAACGCACTGATGCCGACGATCACGGTATCGGCCACCCAGCTCGGATATATGGTCGGCGGGCTCGTCGTCGTCGAGACGCTCTTTCACTACCAGGGGATCGGCTCCTTGATCTACAACGCCGCCACGGCGAAGGATTTTCCGATGCTCGAAGCAGGCGTGCTGACGGTCGGCGTCATCTATATGCTCGCCAATCTCGTTGCCGATGCGCTCATCGTCACACTCGATCCGCGGCTTCGCCTCGGGGGTGCCGCTTGAACCAGGCCATCGAGTCGCCGAACGCATCCACGGCAGGCGAACGCATTCAAACGACGCCGCGTTTCGAGGCATTGCGCGCGCTCGCCCGTTCGCCGAGCTTCATCGCCGGAACGGCGATTCTCTGTTTCTGGCTCGTCTGCGCGATCTTCGGGCCGCTGATCGCGCCGCACGATCCCTATGCATCCGATCCGCTCAATTCGCTGCTGCCGCCCGATCGCGCCCATTGGTTCGGCACCGACCAACTCGGCCGCGACGTGTTCTCGCGCGTCGTCGTCGGCGCGCGCGACATCCTCACGATCGCGCCGCTCGCCACGCTCGTCGGCACGGTGGCGGGCACTGCGCTCGGACTTGTCGTCGGCTACTTCGGCGGGTGGCTCGACAATGTGATCGGGCGCCTGATCGACGCGCTGCTCGCGTTGCCGCTCGTCGTGCTCGCGCTGGCGGCACTGGCCGCGCTGGGGGCATCGAACGCGACCGTCGTGCTCGTCATCGGGCTTACGTTCATGCCCATCACCGCGCGCACCGTCCGCGCCGCCGTGTTCTCCGAGCGCCATCTCGACTACGTCGATGCCGCGCAGCTGCGCGGCGAGCGCGCGCCGTACATCATGTTCGTCGAGATCTTGCCGAACGTGCTGCCGCCGATCATCGTCGAAGCCACCGTGCGGCTCGGCTACGCGATCTTCGCCGTTGCAACGCTGTCGTTTCTCGGTTTCGGCATTCAACCGCCGTCCGCCGACTGGGGGCTCGCGCTGTCCGAATCGTATTCGCTCATGACAGGCGGCGCATGGTGGACGGTCGTTTTCGATGCGGCGGCGATCGCGACGCTCGTGGTCGGCGTCAACCTGATCGCCGACAGCGTGCAAGGGGTATTCGACCGATGAGCACTGCGGCGCGGCGCGCCTACCCCGCCTATGAATCGGCGCCGCATGGCGAAGACGACGCGCTTGCCGTCCTCGGCTTGACCGTCGCCTATCGCGTTCGGGGCCGCGATCGCGAGGTGCTGCACGATGTCACGTTCCGCGTGCGGCGCGGCGAAGCGTACGGTCTCGTGGGGGAATCGGGCTGCGGCAAATCCACGGTCGCGCTTGCGGCGCTCGCCTACTTGGCCCGCAATGGCCGCATCAAGGCAGGACGCATTGCAGTAGCCGGCCGCGACGTCGCCTCGCTCGCCCCGCAAGCACTGCGTTCGCTACGCGCCCGCACGGTATCGATGGTCTATCAAGACCCGTCGCGCGCCCTCAACCCGTCGCTGACGATCGCTCGTCAGGTATCCGAGGCATTCGAAGTGGCGGGTGCCTCCCGGGCCGAGGCCCATGCGCAAGCGCTCGACATGCTGCGTCGCGTGCGCATCGCTGCTCCCGAGCGCGTCATGAATTGCTATCCACATCAACTATCGGGCGGCATGCAGCAACGCGTCGTGATTGCGATGGCGCTGGCATCGAAACCCGCGCTGCTGATCCTCGACGAACCGACGACGGGCCTCGATGCGACCGTCGAAGCCGAAGTCCTCGATCTCGTTGCGAAGCTGCGCGAGGAGTCGGGTACGGCCGTGCTGTTCATCAGCCACAACCTAGCGGTGATCGGCCGCATGTGCAGCCGCGTCGGCGTGCTCTATGCGGGCCGGCTCGTAGAGGAAGGCGCGACCGACGATGTCTTTACCGCGCCGCGCCATCCTTATACGGTCGGCCTCTTGCGCTGCCTGCCTCGAGCCGGCCGCAGCAAAGACCGCGAGCGCCTCGATACGATCGCGGGCGCCTTGCCGCCGCTCGGCGCCGCCATCCAGGGTTGTGTCTTTGCCGCGCGTTGCCGCCTTGCCGACGATCACTGCCGCAACGAAACGCCGCCACCGCATCGGTTCAACGCCGCGCATGGTCCCCAGATGGCGCGCTGCCACTACCATGAGCAGGCGGCGAGCTTGCCTCGCGCGGCAGCCGATCCCGTGCGGACCGAGCCGGCATGGGACCGTGCCGCAGCACACGCCTCGCTTGCGCTGCATGCCGCGCATTTGTCGAAAACGTTCGACGCGTCGGGCGTGGCGGTCCGTGCCGTGGACGATGTCTCGCTCGATCTCGCCGCGGGCGAAACGCTAGGCCTCGTGGGGGAATCGGGCAGCGGCAAGACGACGCTCGCGAAGCTGCTGGTCGGTTTGATCGCGCCCGACCGCGGCGGCACATTGGAGCTCGACGGCAAGCCGTTGCCCGCGCACGTCGCACGCCGTGACGACGAGCAAGTGAAATCGCTGCAAATCGTGTTTCAGAATCCCGATTCGGCCTTGAATCGCGCGCACTCGGTCAAGCGCCTCATCGGGCGCGCGCTGTCGAAGCTCGGCGCGCTGCGCGGGCCCGCGCATGGCGCACGCCTCGCTACGCACGCGCAGGCCGTGAGGCTGCCGTCGCGCTACCTCGATGCGCGCACGCGGCAACTCTCGGGGGGCCTCAAACAACGCGTCGCGATCGCACGCGCGTTTGCCGGCGATCCGCGCGTCGTGGTCTGCGACGAACCGACTTCGGCGCTCGACGTCTCCGTGCAAGCAGCGATTTTGAATCTGCTCGCCGATCTGCAACGCGAGCGCGGCGTCAGCTACGTCTTCATTTCGCACGATCTGCACGTGGTGCGCTACGTGGCCGATCGCATTGCGGTGCTCTATGTCGGGCGGCTGCTCGAGATCGGCCCTGCGCATGCGGTCTTCGACGGGCCACATCACCCGTATACGGAAGCGCTGCTATCGGCGATGCCGACGTTCGGGGGCATAGGCCTCGGCACGAAGGGGCGCATTCGATTGACAGGCGACCCGCCGAGCGCTGCGGCACCGCCCACGGGGTGCGTGTTTCACACGCGCTGCCCGCGCAAGCTAGGCGCCGTTTGCGAACAAGTCGATCCTCCGTTCGCCGACGCCGGCGAGGGGCATCATATCCGCTGTCACATCCCCGTAAGCGAATTGCGCGCGCTTCAGCGCGAGACCCAACAGATCGCTTGAGCGGTTCGATGTCGCTCGGCTTGGCTCGGCTTCGTTCGGCTGCGTTCGACTTCACTCGACTTCTTTCGGCTGAGCGCGTTGCTTGGCGTTGCGTTGCACGCTGTCTTCTCCCCTTCTCGGCTTGGTCTCTCCTTCGTGCGGTGCCGCTCATTGAGCGCAACGCCTGCGCGTATCAGCCTTGAAACGTTTACACCCGCATTCTCTCCACCGCTTTGCCCAATTTCGATGGCGCCGGCGACATGCCCATGCAGGGCGCGGGATTGCGCGCGATGGCACGGTTATCGCGATGAATCGCGCACATGGCCGCGTTGACCAACGCAGGCCCGGCAGCAGTCGATCGACGGTATCGCGACCGCTGATGTGTGCGCGTTCGCACAACCGAACGCCACACGTCATGTGATATCCGGCATCGAGCCTGTCCGGGCAGCCATGGTCGCCTTAGGGCGCCAGGAGTACGACGACATTCGCGCGTCGTTCCTGCCGGGGAGATGACGATGAAAACCAAGGGAATTACTAAGGACTCCTATTTATTTTCAGGAACCCTCAAAGCGACGGCGGCTGCCGTGCTCATCTTGCTCGCCGGAGGCGCCCATGCCGGCTCGCTTTTGGAAGGCATGGGCAGATGGTTCGCTGAGACCGGCGCCGCGGTGCAAGCGGACACGGCCTATTCCAGCGATTCGGGTTCGCCTGCGAAGGCAGCGCTGCAAAATGCGGCGCCGTTCGATGCATCGGCTTTGAAGGTCAGCTCGGCAACGACGGACGACGCTCGGACGGCGAGTCCACCGGATTGTCAGGGTGCGGGCGGCGGCGCGGGCTGTGTACAAGATCCGGTGAACGATCCCGCTTTGAGCGGTGTGGGCGGGACGGGCGACGGCACGGCGGCCAGCGGCGACGGCAATAACGGATCGGCGAACGGCGGCGCGTTCGGTGGCGGCCGCGGCAGCGACGGCGCGACGAGTGCGTCGGGGAACGGAGGCGGCGGAAACAACGGGAACGGCGGAAACAACGGGAACGGCGGAAATAACGGGCACGGCGGGAACGGAAACGGGAGCTCCGGCGGCTCGGGTTCCGGCGGTTCGGGTTCTGGCGGTTCGGGTTCTGGCGGTTCGGGTTCTGGCGGTTCGGGTTCTGGCGGTTCGGGCTCTGGCGGTTCGGGTTCTGGCGGTTCGGGTTCTGGCGGTTCGGGGTCCGGCGGTTCGGGTTCCGGCGGTTCGGGTTCTGGCGGCTCTGGCTCGGGTGGCTCTGGTTCGGGTGGCTCTGGTTCGGGTGGCTCTGGTTCGGGTGGCTCTGGTTCGGGTGGCTCTGGCTCGGGTGGCTCTGGCTCGGGTGGCTCTGGCTCGGGTGGCTCTGGCTCGGGTGGCTCTGGCT
>NZ_JBQCIF010000084.1:0-105700 GCF_051953955.1 Trinickia sp.
CCCTGCGTCTCCGTTCCTGAGCCCGAGAGGGGTACTGCGAAGCCTGCAAAGCGAGCGAATTCACCTCCCTGGGTGATCGGGGCGACAAGCGCCACACCCAAGGCATTGAACGTGGCGGGAGAGAGCACAAGTGCCGGACGAAAATCGCCTTGCTGCTCACGGCCTACTGTCGGATTCAGGCTCACGCGGACGATGTCGCCTCGCTCGAACTTGACGCGCCTTACCATGCCTCACGCCCCACCGGCTTAACCTCGCCCCAAGCGGCCAAGTCGGCCGGAATGGGCGCTTTCTGATCGCATTGGGCGACCAGATCGTCAAGCGAATACTTACGGCGCGCCGGGGTGAGCAGCACGCCATCCGGACGCACCTCGGCGCTCAGCGAACCGCCGATCGATGCATGAATTTGCTCGAGGAGCACGCTGGGCAACCGAACTGCCGCACTATTTCCCCACTTTTGAATCTTCAATTCCATAGACCCTCCAATGTCGATCCATTGTAGATACAATGAACCCGACATGCAAGCATTTCGTATCTACAATGAAGATACGCTACGGGACCGAGACAGCGTTGCGTCAGCGAGTAGACCTTTGCATCGGCGCGATCCGGAGGGTCGGCCGGGATTCGTAAATTTTTCGCCAAAATGGCGCTAAGTCATTGATCGAAAACAGAGGATCATCGCTCTCACAGCGCTAAAGACTTCCTCTGCCTGTTGATGCTAACTGTCGCGTGACGGCGCGCTACGAAGCGCCGAAGCTATTCGACTCTTCCACGTCCCTGGCCCAACTTCGTATCGTGACAGTTGGCTGAGAAGCCTTTCGCTAGGCGCAGTGGTTGTGTATCGACCGCCTTGGATCCAAGACTCGGTATCGAGCCATCCCATCGACTTGCCGAAAGAGATCTGTCCCGGCGACCGGCCGACGCTTGGCGCCTCGCACGCCAAGCATCACGTAAGCGGGCTCCGCCCCTGCACAAGAGCCCCCACCGACCGCCCACTAGTCCATCAGAAACATCAATGCCAGCGCGGTCGTAACAAACGTTCCGCCGGCAACGTAGAAGAACCAACTCGAGCGAATGAATGCGAGGCGCCCGCCCGGGCGATTTTCCGCCTCCTCGTCGCCAAGCCACCATTCGAGTTGCCCAATCCTTGCGTTGAAAATCGCGATAAAAAGGCAAGCGAGCGCGATCAAGCAAACCGCCAGCAGCCCGTCTAGCAGAAGGTCTCGCATCATTTCAGCGCCTCAATGCCACATCAACTCGTTGAAAGCGTCGAGTTCATCCTGATAGAAGTCGAACATGACTTGCCCCGCCATGCCACCCAGGTTACTCCCAATCGTCACCGTCGCCACGGCACAAATCGGTTCGGCCGGGCCGCAAATGAATGAAACGGCCGCACCAGCAGCGGCGCCGCCGATCATGCCGGCAGCGATGATGCTGCCTTGCCGGGCGGCCTCTCTGACCTTATCCTTCGCGTGGACGATTTCGCCAACCGCAAGAATCGCGGTGAACAGGATCAACGACTTTCCTAACACTTGCATTCTCGCCGCTGTAGCAGTGACTCGTGCGTTGTCGCGGCCAGCGGACTCGATCACCGCGTAGTAGACCGAGCCGCGTTCCGTTTCCGAAAGCGCGAGAAAGTCACGGCCAAATTGCTGCTGGGCGTACTTGTTCAGATAGAAGTCAAAGCCCTTTGCGTTGAGCTTAATTTCCTGCGCCCGCGCCACTGCCTGTGGCGAAGTGAACCTGCGATATTCGACAAAAAGCTTGTCCCGCAACTGATTGCAATACTCCGCTCCCTCTTTCACGGAGATTGCGCCGCTGTCCACTTGCGCTCTGACCTCAGCTGAGACCTTCTTGATATGCGCCTGGTATTTCCGTCGAACGGCCTCATCGCGGATCATGTCGTAGGCGATACGATTCGCAGACTCCTCGTAGGAATCGATTGCAGCTTGCAAGATCGAACCCCTCAGCGAATGCTCCTTCTTTGTTTCGTAGGGGCCGTTGAAAGCAACTGGAGCGCTTGCCTGCTGCTGGGCCATTGCTGTCTTCTGTTGTGCCATCACGCGTCTCCCATCGAACTAAACGACATTTTCGACAATAACGACTCGGTCGCAGAGCCCGTTGCCCAGCCTTGCCCATCGGAGAGGACTTCAACCTTCGTGCATGGGCTCCCATTGGGCCGGGCAAAACTCACGGTGTTCTGTGCGTCGAAAGCGCCCGTCTCGAGCGAGCCGTCCGCGAAGTGGGCCGCACAGCGCAGCCCTTCGCAACTGCCTTCGTCGTGCAGGGAAAAACCGATCCAATGCCAAGCATCTTCCGACGAGTCCTCAGCCGAAAACCGAGCGACGGCCGGGCTCATCCGCGCGATGTCGCCGTCGCCGATGGTTTCGGACATCGTGCGAACAACCTGGAAGACCGGCGGGGGATTGCAGCCGCAAGCGTTGACGTCGCCGGAAAGAGCGCGCTGCCGGCCGTTCTCAGCGGTACCCGCGTGGCGCGGGCCGCGCGGCGAGATGTAGCCGTCCTTCTTGCAGGCGTCGCACCACGTCTTCATGTAGACGGTCGACAATTCGACGCGCACTCCGTCCGCGCCTTGATACGTGCTCGTGGGTAAGCCCTCGACGATGACCGCGGCACCTGCGCGGTCGCCCTTAGCGAGAAAATATCGTTGCATCGCGCCTCCTCAGTGAAGCGCTTCGGTATTCGCAGGCGGGGGGGCGTAGTCGGGGTCGAACAGCCCCTCGATGGGTTTCCCGGCACGCTCGTTGACGCCCGCGCCGTTGTGCATGGATTTAACGATTCGATCGCCGTTGCTCAGCCGGCTGCCGACAAGCGCAAGCGGCTTATCCAGGCAGACGGCTGCAAAGCCGGCCCCGTCAATGATATAGGCCTCGCTCCCGTCCTCGTAGACAACCTTGTCGCCGACACGTGCAATGGTCAGGTCGGCGATTTTTGCGCCGCTGCTCGCGTGAGCGACTCGCCCACCGCGCTCGGTAGTCGAGCCCTCCGTCGCAAACGGATGATATTTCTCGATGACTGCTTCAGCATTTTCTTGTTGCTCGTTTTTTGCGTTTTGCATAAACGCTTGCTCCTTTTAAGAGTCGGCCTGAATTCTCGGAATACTCTCGTGCGGCAACGGTGTGCCGTTATTTTGGTCGGCGATTATAGCAACTGAACGACCTCACCCAGACGCTTTGCGATCGGCTCGGCTGCGTACGTCGGGTGCCGTCGCAATCGGCAGTGCGATGAAATCCACTGCGGCATTTCATCGAACGTCTGAGGGAACGGCAGATAAAGCAACACGAGCCATTGCTCGCCCTGTCGACGGCCGGCGTAGGGATGGAGGATTACGGTGCAGTTACCTGCGTGGGCGCAGCGAGCCTTGCTGGACAAGCCTTTGGCCGGTGCAAAATAAAAGTGTCACCGGATACTCAAACGCGGCCCCTCGTGCCTCCGGCGGGACGAATGCAGCATTGGCACCGCAGGCCGGGCGATCACCGGTTACCCAAAGCGGACTATCGTTCTACTGCGTTCGGCCAGCACCTCCTCATGCGGTGCGAGATCAGCCCGCCGACCGCCTGCGGCTACCCACTCGCCCCGATGCGGTCTCCAAACTGCTTCCGTCAATCAATGTCCAGCATCGAGCTTCGGACGGCGCGATTCCCGCGCAATCGGCAAGCCGCCGTATATGCGAGCAGGCGAGGATGGAATGCAAGCGCGACCGGTTTCAAATGCAAGCCGCTACACTTACCGTATTGGCTCCCGTAAGGTCGAGGAATCATGAAGCGAGTGATCGAGCTATCACGCAACGCCGACCTGCCGTCGTTGCGAAACGACGAAACGCGGACCATGGCACTGTATGTCATGCAGAACATGCATGGCTTAATCAAGATCGGCCGAAGCGCAGACCCAATTCAGCGCCAGCGACAGCTACGAAAGCAGGCACGCTGCGCGGTAGATCTCGTGGCAACGTTTCCCAACGCGGGGCACTTCGAGGAGTGGGTGCACGTGCAATTGGACGCCCATCGCGCGGCGCTTGAGTGGTTCAAGGGCGATGATGCGGCGCGCCTCGCGATCGAAGATCTTTTCGGTGCACCGTTGAAATGGCCCTACGCGCATCACGCGGATGACGCTGCGGCTTGGATTGAACGCTTGTTGGACGCTGGCGCCGACCGGTATTGGCGCCGCCGTGAGCGGCAGGTAATCAAGTATCTGAAGTCTGCGGTCGTCGGCGAGGGCGTCTATGCCTTATACGGCGACGGCTACTACCAGCTCGATGCTGATATTGGCCTAATGATGGGATACCCCGCCGTGTGTATCGGTTCGAGCAAGGGGGAAACGATCGTTACCGGCCGACGCGAGGGTGACCGCGTAGAAACCGAAGTGCCGCGTTATTCGCGATCGATGGAAGCGGCCATGACGTTGTGGCTCCCCGACGTGCCTGAGCCTGAGCGCGGCGCGTATGCGCGGCCAGTGGAGTGTTGCCTAGCCGCGCTGTGCGACCGGTGGGGCTTCGACGCCGAGCGCCTCGGGTTCGCTCGTAAGCTGCGATAAGTTGCACCCTGTCAACATTGAAAGGGTGCAGCGGTCGACTCCACCTCCGATGCCTCTCGCCCTTGCCGTTTCCGCCGGCAACATGGCACTGCGCCGCTTCTTCGGATGAAAGGGCACTGCCATGAACTTATGAGCAACGTTCACGAAACCGCTTATCCGATCCTGCCCGCCGAGGTGAGCGATGATGAACTACGCGCGGTCTACACGCCCAGCGCGGCTAAAATTCGCTTCGTTGACGGCCTGTTCCGGCTGGCGCCGACGCGCGTTCTAATCCTCACGCAACTGAAGCTCTTGCAACGGCTCGGCTACATGCCGCTCGTATCCGACGTGCCGTCGGCGATCATCGAGCCCTCCCGAATGAAATCGATGAAAGCCCGCAGCGGCGCCGGCACATGCCGATGCCCCGGGTAGTAGAGAAACGGCCCTGTGAACGATAGTCACCAAGGTTCGAGAACCGGCTCCAATTCGCCGCTGTCGAGGTACGGCTGCAGCATGTCCTCGAATAGATTGATGACGCCTGCGCCGCCCACCGCCGCGCTGATCGCGAGATCCAGTGCGGACGCCGGCCTCACGACCAACGGGCCGGCGGGGTTCAGCTCATACTCCTCCTCGCCGCGCTGATATCGCCACATCGCCATCGCGCCACCCGAGAACTGAATTCGCAAGCAGGCGTGCCCGAGCAATTCGCGCGGATGGGCCGGCCTGCCGCGCGCAGCGAAATAGCTCGGCGCCGCGGCCGTCGCGAACCGCTGCGTACGCGGCCCGATCGGAACGGCAATCATGTCCTGCTCGAGCCGCTCGTCGTAACGAATGCCCGCATCGCAGCCGCTCGAGAGGACATCGACGAATCCGTCTTCGACGATGACTTCCACGCGCACGCCAGGGTAAGCCTTGATGAACGGCCCGACGATGCCAGGCAAGAACGTGCGCGCCGCGTTCGCCGGCACGTTGAGCTTCAACGTGCCCGTAGGCGTGTCGCGAAACGCGTTGAGAACGTCGAGCGCGGCTTGCATCTCGCCGAAGAGCGGCATCAAGCGTTCGAGCAAGTGCAAGCCGGCATCGGTCGGCGCGACGCTGCGCGTCGTCCGATTCAGCAAGCGCAAGCCGAGCTTGCTTTCCAACCGCTTCACCGCCGCGCTCAAGCTCGACGCCGACACGCCGCTCGCGCGAGCCGCATCGCGAAATCCGCCCGCGCGGGCGACAGAGGCAAACGCCGCAAGGTCATTGAAATCCATGGGGATCGATTGTTCATTTTTTCGAACGACCCGTGCAATCTAAATCGGATTATCGAACAGCGCAATCGCTTCCATACTGTTTAGCATCCACCATTCAACGAGGGAGGCACCATGTCATCATCGACAGTCACCACCACTTACCGTTTTGCGGGACGCACGGTTCGGCGCCTCGGATACGGCGCCATGCAGCTGGCCGGCCCAGGTGTGTTCGGGCCGCCGAAGAATCGCGACGCCGCAGTGAGCGTGCTGCGGGAAGCCGTCGCGCTGGGCGTCGATCACATCGATACCAGCGACTTCTACGGGCCGCACGTCACGAATCAAATCATCCGCGAAGCGCTGCACCCCTATCCCGAGTCGCTCGTCATCGTCACGAAGGTGGGTGCGGTGCGCGACGACGCGGGCGCATGGCTGCACGCTCAAGAACCGGAGGACCTGCGGCGAGCCGTGCACGACAATCTGCGCAACTTGCAGCTCGATGCGATCGATGTCGTCAATTTGCGGCTCATGTTCGACCCGCACGGCCCCAAGGAAGGGCCGATCGAGCGGCAAGTCGCCGCCCTCGCCCGATTGCGCGACGAGGGGCTCATCCGGCACATCGGCATCAGCAATGCCACCGCCGAGCAGGTTGCCGAGGCACGGCGCATCACGCCGATCGCGTGCGTGCAAAACCACTACAACTTGATGCACCGGCAGGACGACGCGCTCATCGACGAGTTGGTGGACCAAGGCATCGCCTATGTGCCGTATTTCCCGCTCGGAGGTTTTTCGCCGATTCAATCGGCCGCGCTTTCGAACATCGCGCAAACGCTGGGCGCAACGCCGATGCAGACCGCGCTCGCGTGGCTCATGCGTCGAGCACCGAACATCCTGTTGATACCGGGAACGTCGTCGCTCGATCACTTGCGAGAAAACATGCGAGCCGAGGCGTTGCACCTCTCCGATCAAACGCTGGCCGATCTCGATGCGATCGGCCGGCTCGGGCAATAGGCGATCGGCAATCGGCAATCGCGCTCAAGCGAACATCTGGCGCAGGTCGGCAAGCGACTTGCGTTGCCCGCCCTGCTCGTCGAAGTTGTCCGCGGACAGCCAAGTTTTGAACGCTTGCTTTTGCACCGGCCACTCTTTATCGAGAATCGAGAACCACGCCGTATCGCGGCTACGTCCTTTGTAGATCACGACCTGCCGAAAGATGCCCTCGAACTTGAAGCCCAGACGCTCCGCCGCCGCCCGCGACGGGGCGTTCAGGCTGTCGCACTTCCATTCGTAGCGCCGATAGCCGAGTTCGTCGAAGACATAGGACATCAACAAGAACTGCGCTTCGGTGGAAATCGGCGTGCGCTTGAGCAGCGGCGAAAACGCGACGTGGCCCACTTCGACGACGCCGTGCGCGGGTTCGATCCGCATCAGCGCCATCGAGCCCACCGCTTTGCCCGTCTTGCGATCGATGACCGCAAAATGACGCGGGTCCGTGCTGCGCGCCAACGCTTCGGCATGCCGGCGGTAAACCTGTGGGTCGTCGAACGGGCCCACCGGTAAGTAGGTCCAGTCGCGTGCGTCGGGCGCCGCCCGATAGGCCGCGTAGAGATCGTCGGCATGGCGCTCGGGATCGAGCGGCTCGAGGCGGCAGTAGGAACCTTCCAGCGTCACGGCGCTAGGCAAAGGCCGCGGCGACCAGCCGGGCTGTGGCGCGCCGATCGGTTGGCCGTATTCGTTCGTCAAAGTGGACATTGCGTTTCTCCCCGTGTGCGTCGTCGATGAAACACTTTAGAATCTCTCGTGGCCCGCACAAAAGAGCCACCAAAGCACGATTCGATGGTGCCACGCAACGTTCTGACGCGGGGGTGCCGCGATCGGTCTCGCCGATCTCACCGATTCACGGAGCCTCCGCATGCCGGATGCCGAAGCGCCCGCCGGTCCCGTCCTCGACCTGCTACTCGAAACCCCGCTCGTGAAAGATCGGAGCGGCGCTTCGTTGCAGCGGCAACTGCATCAACGGATCCGCGGCGCGATCCTCGACGGCCGCTTTCCCTCGGGTTGCCGTTTGCCCGGGTCACGCGCGCTCGCGACTGCGCTCGGCATTTCGCGCAACAGTGTCACGGCCGTCTATGACTTGCTCGGCGCGGAGGGCTATATCACGCTGAGCCGCCAAGGCACGCGCGTCAGCGCGCTCGAGCGGCCCGCAAGCCGCCCTCGCGCGGCCCGGCAGGCCGCCTCGCCCCCGGTTGCACGACGCGCTGCCCGGATACGCGACAGCGCACTGAACGCTGCCGACAATCTGCCGCTGCGGCCAGGCGTGCCGGCGCTCGCACGCTTTCCCTTGAGTGCTTGGAAGCATTGTCTCGATCGCGCCGTCCGGCAGGCGGGACCCTCGGGGCTCTGGTACGGCGATCCACTCGGTGAGCCCGCCCTGCGCGCCGCGATCATGCGCCACTTGGCCGTCGCACGCGGCGTGCGCTGCGAGCCCGAGCAGATCGTCATCACCGAAGGCGCGCAGGAAGCGTTGACGCTGTGCGTTCGTCTCGTGACGAATCCCGGCGATACCGCCTGGATCGAAGATCCCGGCTACCGCGGCGCCAAGACGGCCATGCTCGGCGGCGACCTCGACGTCATTCCGATGCGCGTCGACGACAGCGGCTTGAGCATCCCCGAACGCGCGTGGACGACGCAAACGCCGCGGCTCGTCTACACGTCGCCGTCGCATCAGTACCCGACCGGGGGCGTCCTCACGGCCGCACGCCGCCTCGATCTGATCGACAGGGCGCAGCGGCACGGCGCGTGGATCATCGAAGACGACTACGACAGCGAATATCGGCACGCGGGCGAGCTCGTCGGTGCGATGCAGGGGCTCGTGCCCGATGCACCGGTACTGTACGTCGGTACGTTCAGCAAGACGCTGTTTCCCTCGCTTCGCCTGGGATTCCTCGTGCTGCCCGACGCCTTGGCTGCGAAGGCCGCGCCATGGCTGCGGGAGACGCTGCGCGGTGGTCATCGCTACGAGCAACTGGCCCTGGCGCAATTCATCGAGAGCGGCCAATTCAGCCGCCACCTGGGACGCATGCGCCGCCTCTACAAGCGACGCCAAGACGCGCTGCGCGCGGCCTTGACACAGCATCTGGACGTGCCGCACGTCGTTGCCGGCGGCGACAGCGGCATGCATCTCACGGTCCGGCTTCCCGATGATTGCCTCGACACCCGTATCGCCGAGGCCGCGCGTGCGTTCGAGATGGCGCCGATGCCTTTGTCGCGCTTTGCGCTGCGCCCACTGCCCGAGGACAACGGGCTCGTGCTCGGCTACGGCAATACGTCGGAGTCGTTGTTCGTCCCGCTCGTGCAGCGCTTGGCCAAGCTGATCGCAGCCGATCGGCAAGAAGGCAAAGGTTGAACGGCGCCCGCTCGCATCGGTGCGCTCGCCGGAACTGCGCCCAGGTCCACGTACAATACGCGGCTGATCGATCCAACCCGCGGGAAGGCATGCCATGGCAATGAAGAAATTCGACCTTGAGAAGAACAAGGCACTGAAACTGACGCAATCGGTGAAGCAATCGCATTCGGAGCGCTTCGGCAAAGGCGCGGCCGAAACGCCGGCCAATCGCCGCGAGCAGCGCAAGCTCGACCAAGAAAAAGGCCTCGTGCCGTTCGCCTGCAAGCTCGACGGCGAACTCGTCGCCGCGCTCAAAGCGCGCGCAGCCGTTCACCCCGAAGGCATGACGGGCTTGCTCGACGACTTGCTGCGCCCGGCGCTGACGAAGGAAGGCTGAGCGCGGCGCGAGTGGGCGCCGGCGCCGACGCTTATTCATCGCCATCTTCGCAAAGCAGCCCGTAATGCAGCGTTACCAATCTCGCATGGCGCTTTCACATGTATCGTGGACTGGCCCCTACACTGGCCTCGTTTTCTACAGAAACGAGCGCAGCCACGCGCAAGGAGTCAACACCATGAACAAGAAGCTCGTCAGTGCAGTGATCGGTGTAGGTATCGCGGCGTTCGCGATGTCGAAGGCGGCATCGGCCCATGTCGATATCGGCGTCGGTATCGGCATCCCCGTCGTACCGACATATGTCGAGCCGGCCCCTGTCTACGTTGCGCCGCCGCCGGTCGCCGTCGGCTACTGGCAGGGCGACGACGGCTGGCGCGAGCGCCAATGGCGCCGCCGCGAGTGGCGCGAACATGAATGGCGCGAGCACGAGTGGCGCGAGCATCACGGTGGGGGCTGGCGCGGCCGGGATTGACGCACGAATGACGCGTGAATGACCGCCCGACCCTTCCTCACCCCGCGGGCGTCGCCTATGACGCCCCTTTCCCCGCCCTCGGGCTTTCGAGCCAATGCACGCTGAACAAGCGCGCCTCGTCCGTCCATACGGGCCCCGGCCGAAAGCCCGCCGAAACAGCCAGCTTACGAAAGCCTTCGATCGTGAACTTATGCGAGTTCTCGGTGTGAAGGCTTTCGCCTTCGGCAAAGCTGAAATCACGCCCCGCCACGCGAACCGTCTGCGCACATCGGCTCAGCAGATGCATTTCGATCCGGCATTTCCGCGGATCGTAGAACGCATAGTGCGCGAACTCGCGCAAGTCGAAATCGGCCGCTAGCTCGGCGTTCGCCCGCTTCAGCAGGTTCAGATTGAACGCCGCGGTCACGCCCTGGGCGTCGTTGTAGGCGCGATGGAGGATCTGCGGATCCTTGACGAGATCGACGCCGACGAGCAAGCCCCCGCCTTCGAGCAAGCGCGCAGCGAGCCGCAGAAAGGCCATGGCTTCGTCGCGATCGAAATTGCCGATCGTCGATCCGGGGAAGAATCCGACGCGGCGGCCCGTCGACGCATCGAGCGCCGATAGCTGCTCTTCCCGCATGTAGTCGGCCGCAACGGGCCGCACTTGCAGCCATGGGCATTGGGCATGCAATCGGCGCGCGGCTTCTTCCAAGTGATCGGCCGAAATATCGATCGGAAAATATCGGCTCGGCAATGCGCGCGCGTCGAACGATTGCAACAGCACCCGAATCTTTTCGAGCGAGCCCGCACCGAATTCGATGATGTCCGCTTGCGGCCCGATCACCTCCGCCATCTCGCGCCCGTGCCGCTCGAGGATGCGCCGCTCCGTGCGAGTCGGATAGTATTCGGGCAGTTCGCAAATGCGATCGAACAACGCCGAGCCCTGCGCATCGTAGAAGTATTTCGGAGCGATGCTGCGCGGCGTCTTCGACAAGCCGGCCAACAGATCGCGGCAAAACGGGTTGTCGTCGAGATCGGCACGCACGTGCCGAGGGGGCGCGCCCGTAAGCGCCGCTGCGTCAGTTGTCTCGTACAAGGCGTACTCCCGTGAATTGCCAGCGCGCAGCCGGCGGGAAAAAGTTTCGATAGGTCGGGCGCGTGTGCCCAGGCGGCGTCGCGATACTGCCGCCGCGCAGCACCTGCTGCCCCACCATGAACTTGCCGTTGTATTCGGCCGCTACGCCGGCCAATGGCCGAAAGCCCGGGTAAGGCTCGTAGGCGGATCGCGTCCACTGCCAGACGTGCCCCGTCATTTGCTCGATGCCCGGCGTATCGAATGCCGCCTCCCATTCGAATTCGGTCGGCAGCCTAGCGCCCGTCCATTCCGCGTAGGCCGCCGCTTCGTAAAAGCTGAGGTTCGAAACGGGCGCGTCGGGATCGAGCATCTTCAATCCCGACAGGCCGAAGACGCGCCAGTTCCCGCAGCCGCCACTCTTTTGGTCGCTCTTTTCCCCACCGGGTACCCAGTAGATCGGCGCCGTCCATCCTTCGCGCTGCACCGCTGCCCAACCGTCCGACAGCCAAAGCTCCGGTCGCGCATAGCCGCCGTCGGCGATGAACGCCGCATAATCGCCGCAGGTCACGAGCCGGTGTGCGATCGAATAAGGCCGCAGCAAGTAGTCGTGGCGCGGCCCCTCATTGTCGAAAGCGAAGCCTCGGCCGTCATGGCCGATGCCGACCACGCCGCCCGCTCGATCCAGCCACTCGATCGGGCCCGGCCGCGTCGACCGGAGCCGCGGCGCGGCTTCCCCATCGCTCGGCTCGGGGCGATAAGCCGGCATCAACGGATTGCACGAGAGCGCATGGACGATGTCCGTCACGATCAATTCTTGATGCTGCTGCTCGTGATGCAAGCCCAATGTAATGAGCGGCTCGATCGCGTCGCGCGTCGCGGGGTCCGCCCGCGTCATCAGCGTCGACATCGATTCGTCGACGTGCCGCCGGTACGCATGCACCTCTTCCAGCGACGGACGCGTCAACAAGCCGCGCTGCGGGCGCGCGTGGCGCGGCCCCAGCGCTTCATAGTACGAATTGAAAAGATAGGCGTACCGCTCGTCGAATGGCCGATACCCCGGCAGGTAGGGCTTCAGCACGATCGTTTCGAAGAACCAAGTCGTATGAGCGAGATGCCATTTCGTGGGACTCGCGTCGGGCATGGACTGTACGCCTTGATCTTCCGCCGAAAGCGGCTCGGCAAGCGCCATGCTGTACCGCCGAACTTCGTCGTAAGCGCGCCGCCATTCAGGTACGACGATGCTCATCGGGTCGCTCCTCCTGTCAAAGAGAAAAAGAGAAAAATAGGCCGAGGCAACCGGCCGTCGTCCGCGTGCATGTCGCGCGGCCTCCCGCGCTCGCACTAATTTAAGGGTTTTCCGGCGCGGCTGCTCTGGCGCGCGACGAACGCCGCCGCCCGGTCGGTGCGATTTCGCTCTCGAGCTCGGGCAGCGGCTTCACGTCGAGGTTCAGACGTTCCTTCAGTCGTCGCGCATCGAATGGCGCCTCCACTTTTTGGTCGTTGTCGAAATAGCAAAAAACGTCACGCGGCTCACGCTCGGGGCGCGCCTGCGACAGACGTTTCGCGTCGCGCGGCTCGCGGCCCTTCGCCCAGGCCAGAATGCGTTGGGCCCATCGATCGAGCGCGGGTTCCGCATAAGCGCCGCTGTAGAGCGTTTCCGTTCCGTGCAAGCGCATGTAGAGGAAATCGGCCGTGACATCTTCGAAGTATGGCCATCCGGCGACCGAATCGGAAATCACCAGTGCGGCGCCGTGGCGGCGCAAAATCTCGGGAAACGCTTCGTCGCAGAAGCTCGCATGCCGCACCTCGACCGCGTGGCGCAGCCTGCCCCGCCGCTTCGTC
The DNA here is from genome assembly GCF_051953955.1 of Trinickia sp. GTDB lineage: Bacteria > Pseudomonadota > Gammaproteobacteria > Burkholderiales > Burkholderiaceae > Trinickia. The sequence continues at coordinate 12,910 of NZ_JBQCIF010000084.1, forward strand.
TCGCACCACGGCGCCTTCACGCGCGCATCGTGCGTGCGTGCCAACGCAACGGCCTCGTCGATGGTTCGAGGCAGCAATGCCAGGAATCGTTCTAGGCGCGTCGCGTCGAAGCGGAAGTTTGGCGGGAATTGCCAGAGGAACGGCCCCAGCTTGTCCTCGAGCGCCAGGACGCCCGACGCGAAGAAGTTCGCTATGGCAGGGCGCGCACTCTCGTCGCGAAAGCGCAACATGTGCGTCAAATACCGCGGCCCCTTCACACTGAACGAGAAATGCTCGGGCGTCGCCTCGTACCACGACCGGTAGCTGCCGATCGTCTGCAGCGAATAGTGCGAGCCGTTGATCTCGATCGTATCGACGGCGCGCGACGCGTAGGCCAGCTCGCGCGTCTGCGCCAATCCGTTCGGATAGAACACGCCTCGCCAGCCCGCATAGCGCCAGCCGGATATGCCGATGTGGATGGTCATGGCCCGGTACCGTTTGCATCCGCCCCGTGGAGCAAGCCGCGTTCCAGACGGCTCGATCGAGTCCCTCCCATCGGGCGCGCGATAATTGCGGATTCGTTCTTTTGCAGAGAGCTCTTAGATGCGTATGCGCGCAGTCCCCGCCCGTCAAGGTTCGCACTGGTTCTCCGAGGCTTGGGGCGTGTTTCAACAGCAGCCGGCCAGATGGATCCTGCTCGGCGTCATCGATCTGCTCGTGACCGCGGTGCTCTACGCGTTGCCTTATGCGAGCGATCTCGTGGCCGTCTTCACGGTGCTGTGGACCGGGGGCATGGTCGGGGCCGCCGATCACTGCCGCGCAACGGGTTCGGCAGGACTTGCCGACGTCGTCCGCACGGTCCGCACCCACTTTCAGCCGTTGTTCGCGGCCGCCGTGTTCGGCCTGCTGATCGCGATCGTATGCGACCTCACCGGTGATCGCGCGTCGAGCGCGCTGCGGCTGCTCGCATTCGGCGGCGCGGGCAATGCGAGTTCGATCCTGGCGCTCGTCGCCGGCGCGCTCTATCTGACGGCGGCCCTGATCGGGGCCATGGCACTGTGGCTCGCGCCCGCACTCATCGTGCTCAACGGCGCGGCGCCGGGCGACGCGCTGCGCGCGAGTTTCGCCGCCGCTTGGCACAATGGGCCCGCGGCCCTCGTCTACGGGCTCATCACGGCGGGGCTGATGCTCGCCTGCGCGCTGACGCTCGGCGTCGCGACGCTCATCGTTGCCCCGCTCGTCTATCTATCCACCTATGCCGCCAGCTTGGAGATGTTCCCGCCCCGCGGGTAAGGCGATGGCCGCTCCGGCCCTGCACGCCGCCGGACGCATCGCCGTCGCCGAGATGCCGTTGAAGGTATGCTTGACAATTCGATGCGACACCCCCACATCCGCGACATGAACGCACCCTCGAGCGCCAATGCCCTGGCCTTGTTCCATCCGGCCGTCGCCGCTTGGTTCGAGTCGGCCTTCACGGCGCCGACCAATGCGCAAATGCGCGCGTGGCCGCACATCCGCGGCGGCGAATCCACGCTCGTGGCGGCGCCCACGGGATCGGGCAAAACGTTGACGGCGTTTCTATGGGCGCTCGACGAGCTCGTGCGCGACGGCCTCGCCCACGGTGGTGCCCTGCCCGACGAGACGCTCGTCGTTTACGTCTCGCCGCTCAAGGCCCTCTCGAACGACATCCACGCCAATCTCGAGCGGCCGCTCGCGGGCATCGGAGACGAACTGGCGCGGCGCGGCCTGCCGCGCGTCGAGGTACGGACGGCCGTGCGCACAGGCGATACGACGCAGCAAGCGCGCAATGCCCACAAGCGCCGCCCGCCGCACATCCTGGTGACGACGCCCGAATCGCTCTATGTGCTGCTGTCCTCCGATTCGGGGCGCCGCATGCTCGCGACCACGCGTACCGTCATCGTCGACGAAATCCACGCGATGGCCGGCAGCAAGCGCGGGGCGCATCTCGCGCTCTCGCTCGAGCGGCTCGATGCGCTTTGCAAACGGCGCCTGCCGCGCATCGGTCTATCCGCCACGCAAAAGCCGATCGAAGCGGTGGCGCGTTTTCTTGTCGGTCAGCACGATGCGGCGCACTGCGCCATCGTCGACGTCGGCCATCATCGCGAACGCGATCTCGCACTCGAGCTTCCGCCCGTTCCGCTCGAAGCCGTCATGGCGAACGAAGTCTGGGAGCGTGTATACGATCGGCTGGCCGAGCTCGCCTGCGCGCATGCGACGACGCTGATTTTCGTCAACACGCGGCGCATGGCCGAGCGCGCCGCGCGCCATTTGACCGAGCGCCTCGGCAAGGATGCCGTCGCGGCGCACCACGGCAGCATGGCCAAGGAGCATCGGCTCGATGCCGAGCAGCGCCTGAAGCGCGGGACGTTGCGCGTTCTGATCGCGACGGCGTCGCTCGAACTCGGCATCGATATCGGCGACGTCGATCTCGTCTGCCAACTCGGCTCGCCGCGCTCGATCGCATCGTTTCTGCAGCGGGTCGGGCGCTCCGGCCATCAGGTCGGCGGCATGCCGAAGGGCCGGCTATTCCCCGCCTCGCGCGACGATCTGCTCGAGTGCGCCGCGCTCATCGACTGCGTGCGGCGCGGGGAACTGGATGCGCTGACGTTGCCGCGCGCCCCACTCGACGTGCTCGCCCAGCAGATCGTCGCCGAGGTGGCGTGCGAAGAATGGAGCGAAGACGCCCTGTTCGCCTGCTTCAAATGCGCGGCGCCCTACGCCGCGCTCGCGCGCGAGCAATTCGACGCGCTCTTGCGCATGCTGGCCGAAGGCTATACGAGCCGTCACGGGCCGCGCGGCGCCTATATTCATCGAGACGTGATCAAAGGAACGCTGCGCGGGCGCCGCGGCGGGAAGATGACGGCCGTGACCTCGGGCGGGACGATTCCCGACAACGCCGATTACGCCGTGCTGCTCGAGCCGCAGGGCTTGAACATCGGCACCGTCAACGAGGACTTCGCTGTCGAGAGCCTGGCCGGCGACGTTTTTCAGCTCGGCAATGCGTCGTATAAGATCTTGCGCGTGGAGCCGGGCCGCGTGCGCGTCGTCGACGCCGCGGGCCAAGCGCCGAACATACCGTTCTGGCTCGGTGAGGCGCCGGGGCGCAGCAACGAGCTGTCCGCGGCCATCTCGAGGCTGAGGGCGCGCGTCGACGCATTGCTCGGCAGCGTCGGGCCATCCGCGCAAGCCGCCGATGCCAAGGCGGCGAACGCACGCGTCGTGAGCGCGCTCATGGACGAGTTGACGATCGACGAAAGCGCCGCGCGCCAAATCGTCGACTACCTGGCGCGCGCGAAGGCCGCGCTGTCGGTGCTGCCCACGCAGCGCACGCTCGTCATGGAGCGGTTCTTCGACGAATCGGGCGGCACGCAACTGGTCATTCACTCGCCGTTCGGCAGCCGCCTGAACCGCGCCTGGGGCCTGGCGCTCCGCAAGCGATTCTGCCGTACGTTCAACTTCGAATTGCAGGCCGCGGCCACCGAAGACGCGATCGTGCTCTCGCTGACGGGCAGCCACAGCTTCGCGCTCGACGAGGTATGGCGCTTTCTGCATTCGAACAGCGCCGAGCACGTCTTGATCCAAGCCTTGCTCGATGCGCCGCTCTTCAACGTGCGCTGGCGCTGGAACGCCGTGACGTCGCTCGCGCTGCCGCGCTTCACGGGCGGACGCAAGACGCCGCCGCAACTGCAACGCATGAAGAGCGAAGATTTGCTCGCGTCCGTCTTTCCCGATCAGGTGGCGTGCCTCGAGAACATCGCCGGCGAACGCGAGCTGCCGCACCATCCGCTCGTCGATCAAACGCTCGACGACTGCCTGCACGAAGCAATGGATTGCGAGGGATGGCTCGCGCTGCTGCGGCGCATCGAGCACGGTGAGGTGACGCTCGTGACGCGCGAGCTGTCGGCGCCCTCGCCGCTGGCTGCGGAAATCCTCAATGCTCGCCCGTACGCGTTTCTCGACGACGCGCCGCTCGAAGAGCGCCGGACGCAGGCCGTCCTGTCGCGACGCTGGACCGATCCCGAAGACGCCTCCGACCTCGGCGCGCTCGATGCCGACGCGATCGCCGCCGTGCGCGGCGAGGCGTGGCCGCAAGCACGCAACGAAGACGAGATGCATGAAGCGCTGATCGGGCTGGCCTGCATCGACGAAAGCGAAGCCCGCGCCGAGGAAGGCTGGCTCGCGTGGCTCGATGCGCTGGCGCACTCGGGACGCGCGGCGCGCATGCAAGTGGCCGAAGATGAAGCGTTGTGGCTGCCGGTCGAACGGATGAACTGCCTGCGTGCCGTCTATCCCGACGCTGCACTCGCGCCGCGCCTTGCCGCACCCAAGGGATTCGACCAACCGTGGACAGCGGAGCAAGCGCTCGTGGACATCTTGCGTGCGCGGTTGTCCGGTCTCGGCCCCGAAACGGTTTCGACGCTTGCGCGTGGTCTCGCGTTGCCGGCCTCGAGCGTCGCGGCCGCGCTCGTCGCACTCGAACGCGAAGGCTATGCGATGCGCGGCCGCTTCACGCCCGGAGCAGCCGAGGACGAATGGTGCGAGCGGCACTTGCTCGCGCGCATTCATCGCTACACGATCAAACGGCTGCGCCGCGAGATCGAGCCCGTCGAACGCGCGGACTTCGTGCGCTTTTTGATCGAATGGCAGCGCCTGGCGCCGGGCGCGCGCGGGATGGGCCGCGATGCACTGGCCGCGACGCTCGAGCAACTCGCCGGATTCGAGGCGGCGGCGGCCGCTTGGGAAGAAGAAGTCTTGCCGGCGCGATTGCGCGACTATACCGGTTCGGCGCTCGACGAACTGTGCCGTTCGGGCAAGTTCGTTTGGGCGCGCTTCGCGGCGGACGGACGAAGCACCGGGGCGCCCGTGCGAACGACGCCGATCGTCCTCACGCCTCGGCGCGATCTGCCGGCCTGGCATGCGCTGACGGACCAGGGGGACGGCGATGTCGATGCCGCGGCCGGCGCACTCTCGCCGCGCGCACGGATGCTGCTCGATGCACTGTCACGGCACGGCGCGTTGTTCTTCGACGAGCTGATCGGCGAAGCTCATGCGTTGCCGCTCGAAGTCGAGGCCGCGCTCGGCGAACTCGTGGCGGCCGGGCTCGTCAATGCCGACAGCTTCGCCGGGCTGCGCGCGCTGATCGCACCGAACGTATCGCGTCAACGCGGCGCGCGTGCGATGACGCGTCGCGGCGCCCATCGCGGGGCATTCATCGGCGGGATGCAGGATGCGGGCCGATGGGCGTTGCTGCGTCGCCCCGTCCTCCCGAATCCGGCGCTGCCGATGGCGGCGCAACGGCAACCGCGATCGCAGGACGATGCGAGCCGAACCCTTGCGGTTGCCCGAACGCTGCCGGCCGAGACGATCGAGCACGTGGCCATGACACTGCTGCGCCGCTACGGCGTCGTATTCTGGCAACTGCTCGAACGCGAACCGGCATGGCTGCCGCGTTGGCGCGATCTGCTCCATACCTTCCACCGGATGGAAGCGCGCGGGCTCATACGCGGCGGCCGTTTCGTCAATGGACTGTCAGGCGAGCAGTTCGCGCTGCCCGAAGCACTAGCATTGCTGCGCGACGTGCGCAAACGCGATCGCGACGGACAATTCGTCTGCGTGTGCGGCGCCGATCCGCTCAACATCGTCGGTACGATTTTGCCCGGCGAGAAGGTCCCTGCGCTGGTCGGCAACCGCATCGCACTGCGCGACGGCGCATGCGTCGCCACGTTGATCGCAGGCAAGTTCGATTTCGAGCCGCAACTGACGCCGGCCGAAAAGGAGGCCGCGCGGCTTTGCCTGGCCCATCGCAACAAATAGCATGGGCTCTTGCCTGGCGGCCCTCACGCGAGCATGTGGCACAACCCCTCGAACAGAATGTCCGCGCCGAGCACGAACCCACTGCCGCCCACGTTCAGGTAGGCCGACAACGTCACACAAAGGTTCTTCGAACTCGACGACATGTACGGTTCGCTTACGATCGTCTCACCGGGGCGAACCAGCGCGTCGCGAAAGTAAGTGCGCTTCGACCAATTGGCCCCGCTGCTGCGCGCCAATACCGGAAAAGTGGCGCGGCGCCAATGGTCGTGCCTATCCGATTCCACGTTCTCGCCGACTTGCCGCCCCATGTCGTCGAGGATGAACACGCGCAACGCCCACTCGCACGCCAAAAAATGCTGCGCGGCCATTTCGATCGGCACGCCCGCGCGCCAAGCGTCCCTCAATAGCACGAAGCCGCGGCGATAGGGCGCCAACTCGTCGAGATCGCCGACGCGACGCAGCTTGCGCGCGTCGATGAGCCCGTCGTCGAGCCGCGCGGTTCCGGCGCTCTTCGCCGCCATGGCCGCCTCGATGTCGATCGCCGGCCGGCCGAAGTAGTAGCCCTGAACGAAATCGGCATCGCAATCGGCGCTCAGCCGCGCCTGCTCCTCGGTTTCGATGCCCTCGACGACGATGAACGTGCCGATGTCGTGCAGCAAATCGACGAGGCGCAGCAAGCTTCGAGCATTCCGATAGCTGGAAACCGCCTTACAGATCAATTCGCGGTCGAGCTTGACGACGTCCGGCCTCAGATCCCAAACCCGCCCGAGATTGGTGAGCCCCGCGCCGAAATCGTCGAGCGCGATCAAGAAGCCGAAGCTGCGCAGGCGCGCGACGGCATCGCCGAGCGCCGAGGGCGCGTCCTGCTTCGCCTCCAGAATTTCGATGACGACGCGATCCGGCGCCATGCCGCTTTCGAGCAGATCGTCGGCCAGCGCGGGGCCCTGCACGGGATCGGCGAGAACATCGGGGTGGACGTTGAGGAAAACGACGCTGTCTTCGTCCGCGAACCGCATGAAGCGCTGAACGTGATGGCGCATGCAGGCACGCTCGAACTCGCCGTAGCGGTCGGCACGCCGCGCCGCCTCGAAAGCTTGGTCGGGCGAGCATGGCACGCCGTCCTGGGTCGCGCGCAGCAGCGCTTCGTATCCGATAGCGGCCGAATGCGCCAGCGACAGCACCGGCTGGAAGGCGCTTTCTATCTGCGGCAGTCCGGGCGCTGGGGCTTCGATCATGGCAAGGGTCGCGTCGTTGGGGTCGAAAGCGGGCGTCGGGCCGTCATGGGTCTCGAGGGTCGCCTAGTAAGGTCTCGCGTTATATAACGTCAGATGTTTCGAAGAACTTGATGGTTTCGTTGGGAGAAACGCGAATCCGTATCAATTTTCTTGGCTGCGCGCCGTTATCAGCGGTATAGCCCGAGCACCGGCACCGTTACGCCGTTCCCCGGTGCAACCGCCGCCCACGGGCGCAACCCAAGAGGAAATTTCGATGGCCGCTGATCATCACTCGATCGACGAACGTACCAACCTGACGAGTTCCAACAAGTTCGAGCTGCTGCTCTTTCGGCTTGGCGCAGCGCCCGGCAACGACGACTCGCACGAGTTGTACGGCATCAACGTCTTCAAGGTTCGCGAAATCATGACGATGCCTACGATCACGCCGATCGCGGGCGCTTCCGAGCACATGATCGGTGCCGTCGACATTCGCGGCCAGATCATCCCCGTCATCGACCTGCCCAAACTGATGGGCTGCCAGCCGACGCGCGGCCTGAACATCCTGCTCGTGACCGAGTTCGCCCGCTCGACGCAGGCGTTCGCCGTCGAGGAAGTCGACGACATCGTCCGTCTCGAGTGGAATCAGGTGCTCTCCGCCGAGGGCTCGGCCGGCGGCAGTTCCGTGACGAGCATTGCGCGCATCGACGGCAATACCGGCGATTCGCGGCTCGCTCAGGTGGTCGACGTCGAGCAGGTGCTGCGCGACGTCTTCCCGGCGCAACATCCGGCCGTCGAAGCGGCCGACGTCGGTACCGCGGTCAAGATGATGGGCGGCGCGAAAATCCTGGCCGCCGACGACTCGGGTTTTGCCCGTAAGCTCATCGAGCAGAGCCTGGCCGCGCTCGGCGCCGAGTACATCATCACGAAGACGGGACAGGAAGCCTGGGACACGCTCGCGAGAATCGCCGGGGAGGCACAGAAGGAAGGCGTGCGTACGCGCGACAAGATCGCGCTCGTGCTGACCGACCTCGAAATGCCCGAAATGGACGGGTTCATGCTCACGCGCCAAATCAAGGCCGACGATCGGATGCGCGACATTCCCGTCATCATCCATTCGTCGTTGACCGGCACGGCCAACGAGGCGCACGTCAAGAACGCCGGCGCAACGGGATACGTCGCGAAATTCGCGGCCGGCGATCTTGCCGAGGCCATTCGCCAAGCGCTCGTCGCCTGAGCGAACGCGCCCCGGATCGCCGTTCGCTTTCTAAAAAGCCGGCCTGCCGCTCAAAACAGCGGCAGGCCGGCGTCGCTTTTGACCTCGCGCAGCGATAGCACCGATTCCACCGACGTCACCCCGGGCAACGCGCGCAGCACGTCGCGCACGAATGCGCCGTAGTCTTCAAGATCGCGCGCGACGACGTGCAGAAGATAATCGGCGCTGCCCGACACGTTATGGCAGGCGACGATGCGCGGTATGGCCTGGATCTCGCGTTCGAACTCGTCCGCCAGGCGCCGGTCATGCACGCCGAAGCGAACGAGCGCGAAGGCCGTTACCCCGATCCGCAGCGCGCGCTTGGACAGGACGGCGCGGTACCCCTCGATGTAGCCGTCGGCCTCGAGCCGCTTCAAGCGCCGCGCGCAAGGCGTCTCCGTCAGGCCCACCGCATCGGCGAGGCTCGCGTTCGTGATGCGGCCATCCGCCTGGATCGCCATCAGAATAGCCCGGTCGGTCTTGTCGAGAGTCATGCGCCTCCGCCCTTGCGCCTACGGTTTCGAGAAGCTGCGATGGTAGCGCATGTGCGGGCACCGGCCTTGCTCGCCCATCGCGTCATGCGCCTCCCCTTTCCCCCCCTCCTGCCCAGATCCGCTGCGCGCGATGGGTCGAGCAGCTTGGCCCGGCGGCGGCACCGCGCGGTTCTTCGTCGTCTCTCCGCATCTCGACGATGCCGTGTTCAGTTGCGGCATGCTGCTCGCAAGTTGTCCCGGCTCGATCGTCTGCACGGTCTTTTGCGGCGACCCCGTCCCGCCGCAAAAAACGGAGTGGGATCGCCGCGCGGGACATCGCGATTCGCACGATGCCTTGCGCGCACGCGTCGAGGAGGACGAGCACGCGCTCGGCGTCGTCAGCGCGCGTGCAGTCCGGCTGCCGTTCCTCGATAGTCAATATGGCAGTACCCCGTCGCTCGACGCTCTCGTGCAAGCGTTGACGCAGGCGTGGCGGCAGACCGGATCGGCGCGCTTGGTCGCCCCGCTGGGGCTCTATCACTCGGACCATGTGTTGGTTGGCGATGCCTGCCGCGCGCTCGTGCGCGCGCACCGCCCGTGCGACCCGGTCTTCTATGAGGATGCGCTCTATCGAACGATTCCCGGCGCGGCTAGCGGGCGATATGAGGCTCTGGCATGCGACGGCTTCGTCTTCGCGCCGCTCGATGCGTCAATGGCCGGCCAACTGCGCCGCCCAGGCGCGGCCAACGCGAAATGGCGAGCCGTCCACGCCTATCGAAGCCAACTGCGCGCACTCGACGACGCGCATCCGCACGATCTCGTCGAGCCCGAACGCTATGTCCGCTTCAATCCGCTTCCGCCGAAGGCACCTTCATAGGCGTGTTCCGCTCGCTCCGAGCTTGGGCCGCGCGCACCCGTTCGCGCATGCTGAGCACCCGCTCCCCGACGATGCGCCGACGACGAAGCGCCCACGCGATCCCGGCCACAAGCGAGGGCGCATCCCGCAAAAGCGATCCTTCCCGAAGATAAACGCCCAACGCGCGGGCCGATGCCGCCCATGCCTCGGTGAGCGGCAGCCGCAGCCAGGCGACGAGCGCCGCGTTGCGCGCGAGCATGCGCCGGCGCAGGCGCGCATCGCGTGCGGGGGACGGATGGTGCATCACCGCCAACGCGTCGCAATAGACGATCGCATAGCCGCGATCGAGCACGTCGAGCGAGACGAGCGACTCCTCGCCGCCGATGAACAGGCGTGGTTCGTAGCCGCCCACCTCGCGAAACACCGAAGCGCGGAATACGCACGCGCCCGCCATGTAGCCGATCAGCGACGGTCCCGGCAGCGCATCGCGCGGGAGCGGACTCGCCTGCATCAGTAGACAAGTCGGATCGAGCCGCCCTTCGTCGCCGACCCGCACGCGGCCCGACAACACCGCCACCCGCGGTGCGGCGTCGAGGACACGCACCGCGTGCGCGAGCGAACCGGGCGACCAATGCGTGTCGTCGTCGCTGAACGCGACATAGTCCGTCGTCGCCGCGGCCACGCCGTGATTGCGCCCCGCCGCGCCGAGATTCTTCCCGCAGCCGATGATCCGTACCCGCACTAAATGCGCGAAGCGCGAGCGCAGCGCTTGCAGCGTGCCGTCACTCGAGCCGTTGTCGACCACGATCACAGCCGGACGCTCGGGCAAGGCGAGCAGGCGTTCGACCGTCGCCGTCACCTCGCGGACGCGGTTGTGCGTCAACACCACTACCGATATGCGCGTGTCCATGTCGTCATGAGGCCCCTGTGGGCGCTCCACGTTCTTCGACCCTTTCGCGCTTCAGCAAGAAATCGTCCCCGAGTTTCGAAGCGACGACAGCGACGGCAGCGACGGCAGCGACGGCAGCGAAAAACGTTCGCGCCGATGCAGTGCGCTTATTACATCGATTCTGTAACGGCGGCATCGCTTTCACACCGTCGAGTAAAGATCGCAGAACCGTCTCGGGGCGTCGCAACGCTTGTGCACGTTTGACCGGTGGCATGAAAACGATGGGCACACCCTGTGCTCGATAGGACACCAGCACTTGGGCAAAGGCGCATCCGTAGGCCGATCGCGCTCGCCGGCGCGGCACTCCAATACAAAGGACTACTCATGAAGATCGCACTCGTCAGTGAACACGCGTCGCCCCTCGCCATCGCGGGCGGCGTCGACAGCGGCGGACAGAACATCTATGTCGCTCACGTCGCGCGGCAGCTTCACCGGGCCGGGCATCAAGTCGACGTGTTCACGCGACGCGATCGCGCATTGCTGCCGGCGGTGTCGGATATGGATGGTGTCCGCGTCGTCCACGTCCCGGCCGGTCCGCCGACGCAAATGTCCAAGGAGGATCTGCTGCCGTTCATGCCCGAATTCGCCGACTTTCTCGTCGGCTTCTGCCGGCGCGAGCGGATACCCTACGACGTCATGCACGCGAACTTCTTCATGTCCGGGATGGCCGCCCTCAAAGTCAAGGCGGCGCTCGGCATTCCGCTCGTCACGACGTTTCATGCGCTCGGCAAAGTGAGGCGAATTCACCAGGGCGCCGACGACGGGTTCCCCGACGCGCGCTTCGCGATCGAGGACGAGCTCGTGCGCCGATCCGACGCCATCATCGCCGAATGCCCGCAGGATGCGCAGGACTTGCGCGAGCATTACGATTCCGATCCTTCACGCGTCGAGATCGTTCCATGCGGGTTCGACCCGGCCGAATTCGGTCCGATGGACCGCGCCGCCGCCCGCCGCGCGCTCGGATGGCCGAGCGATCGGTTCGCGGTGCTGCAGCTCGGGCGGCTCGTGCCGCGCAAAGGCATCGACACCGTGGTGCGCGCACTCGCGAAACTGCGAATGGTGGCCGGCATCGATGCGCACCTGTATGTCGTGGGCGGGAACGCCGAGATGCCGAACGAGATCGCGACACCGGAGATCGCGCGCCTACGCGGCATCGCGGCCGGCTGCGGCGCCGCGGAGCACGTCACGTTCGTCGGGCGCCGCGGCCGCTCGCAGTTACGCGAGTTCTACGCCGCGGCCGACGTCTTCGTCACCACGCCCTGGTACGAGCCGTTCGGGATCACGCCGATCGAGGCCATGGCGTGTGCCCGTCCCGTGATCGGGGCCGACGTGGGCGGGATTCGCTATACGGTCGTCGACGGCGAGACGGGATTTCTCGTGCCGCCGCGCGACCCCGATACATTGGCCGAACGCTTGTCGCGCCTCGCTCGGAATCCGGCCCTCGGCGAGCGCATGGGGCAAGCGGGGTTGGAACGCGTTCACGCGAGCTTCACCTGGGCCCGCGTGGCCCGCATGCTCGAGGAAGTCTATCGGCGCGTGGCGCAAGCGCCGGCCGACGACGACTATCTCGTCGGAGAGCGAACGAGCCGCAGGCAACGCGCCGGTAGCGCGCATGCCGCGGTAGGCCGCGCTTGAAGCCCGCGTGCAAGCCCGCGTCGAAGCAGCGCCCGATTCGCGCCCGTCCTCCCCTTCCGGTGCCCGCGCCATGACCCACGCCGCCGTGCTGTTCGACAAGGACGGGACGTTGCTCGACGACGTCCCCTACAACGTCGATCCCGCGCTCATGCGCTTTGCGCCCGGCGCGGCAGACGCGCTCGCCATTCTCGCCGCGCACGGGTTCCGCTTGTTCGTCGTGAGCAACCAGAGCGGCGTCGCGTTGGGCCGCTTCTCCTATGACGCACTGGCGGGGATGGAGGCGCACCTGCGGTGCATGTTCGAAGCGTGCGGCGTGACGCTAGACGGCGCCTACTGGTGCCCGCATCACCCGGACGGCGTCGACGCGCGCTATGCCTACCGCTGCGAGTGCCGCAAGCCTGCGCCCGGTCTGCTGTTGCGGGCGGCGCACGAGCACGCGATCGATTTGGCGGCGAGCTGGTTCGTCGGCGACATTCTCGACGACGTGGAGGCCGGCACGCGGGCGGGGTGCCGCACGGTGCTGATCGACAACGGCAACGAGACGCGCTGGGAGCCGGGGCCTTTCCGCATCCCGACGTTGCGCGAACCCGATCTGCTGCGTGCGGCACTCGCCATCATCCGCGAACACGATGCGGGCGTCTTACCGCGCGGGCCCGTCGCGCAGACACCGCGGGCCAACGACGCAGCGCTGGGCGCGAGCGGCCCGGCCGCCGCCGCGGCGAGCGGCAAGACGCACGCCGAGACCATCCATGGGAGCACGGGATGAGCGCGTTGCCGTTTCCGATCCTGCCCGTTTCCGCTCAGGCGCGCGAACGAGCGACGTCCGCGTCCCATTGGGGCGAAGACGTCAAGCGGATACTCTGCGTGAGGCTTGACCGCCTGGGCGACATCCTGATGACGACGCCCGCCATCCATGCGCTGCGCACGTCGTCGCCCGGCCGGCACATTACGCTGCTGACGTCGAGCGTCGGCGCCCAAGCGGCGCCATTCCTCGGCGACGTCGACGACGTCATCGCCTACGACGCCCCTTGGCACGGACTCGCTCCGAACCCCGACCGGGCCGTCGACCTCGCGATGCAACGCACGCTCGAGGCGCGGCGATTCGATGCGGCGGCGATCTTCACCGTCTACAGCCAAAGCGCGCTGCCGGCGGCGATGCTCTGCTATCTCGCGGGAATTCCCCGGCGGCTCGCGCATTGCCGCGAAAATCCCTATGCACTGCTGACCGATTGGGTCAGCGAAACCGAGCCGCAGAACGGCGTTCGACATGAAGTGGAGCGTCAATTGGCGCTCGTCGCCAGGGTCGGCGCGGTGTCGTCCGATACGCGCATGCGCTTCGAGGTGAGCGCGCACGCGCGACGAGCGCTCGATGCACGCCTGGCCGCGCGCGGCATCCCCGCGAATGGCCCGTGGTTCGTGATTCATCCGGGCGCCAGTGCGGCGTCACGCCGGTATCCCGCGGAGCGTTTCGGCGAAGCGGCGGCACATCTCGTGCGCGCCACGTCGTGGCCGATCCTGCTGACGGGGACCGCCGGCGAGGCGCCGCTGATCGATGAGGTGATCGATGCCGCCGGATCGCCTGCACGCGCATATCTTCATGATTTCTCAGGAGAACTAAGCATTGCGGAATTTGCCGCGCTGATCGAACGCACCGCCGTGCTCGTGACGAACAACAGCGGTCCCGTCCATCTTGCATCCGCGTTGGCCACGCCTGTTGTCGATCTCTACGCGCTGACGAACCCGCAGCATACGCCGTGGAAAACCGAGCAGCGCGTGCTGTTCCGCGACGTCGAATGCCGCTGGTGCTACCGCGGCGTATGTCCGCAGGAGCATCACGCCTGCTTGCTCGGCGTGCCGGCCGTCGAGGTCGCTGCTGCCGCGCTCGAGCTCGCTGCCTCCAACGCTCCCGCCGCCGTCGATACGGCCGTCGACACCGACGCCGCCTCGGCCGGCGCGCCGATCTCTTCCTGACCGTCGCCGGAATACCGCCATGTACACACTCGGAATCAACGCCGTTTACCACGACAGCGCCGCGGCACTCGTGAAGGACGGCTTCGTCGTCGCCGCCGCGGAAGACGAACGCTTCACGCACGTCAAGCATGCCAAGCGGCCCGTGCCGTTCTCGACTTGGCAGATGCCGTTCGATGCGATCGACTATTGTTTGAAGGAAGCCGGAATCACGCTCGCCGATGTCGATCACGTCGCCTATTCGTACAATCCCGCCCTGCTGCCGTCGATGCCCGACCCGGCCCATGGCCCCGCAACGATCGCGCTGCCGCTCGAGCCCAGCCTGCAACCGACGGCGAATCCGACGCAATCGCCTTGGGACCCGCTGTTCCTTTCGTATATCGTCAATGCGCGCGCGCAATTGATCGACGGCGCGCCTCATCACCTCGCCAAGCGCTTTCGGGCACCGGACGGCAAGCACCACTTTGCCTGGCACTACGTGGAGCACCATCTGGCGCACGAAGCGAGCGCGTTTCTGGCCGCGCCGCTCGGCGACACGGCCGTGCTGACGATGGACGGGCGCGGCGAAGGCGTCACGACGAGCCTCGGCCAGTTCGTCGATGGGCAATACAAACGAATCAAGCAGGTGGAGCTGCCGCATTCGCTCGGCCTGCTTTACGAGGCCGTGACGAGCTGGCTCGGCTTCCTGCATTCTTCGGACGAGTACAAGGTCATGGCGCTCGCGGCGTTCGGGCAGCCCGTGCATGCCGACGTCTTCCGCGAGATCGTCCGCTACCGCGGCAACGGGAGTTACACGGTGGAAGAGCCACGGCTCGTCGAACGCTTCGGTTCGCCGCGCGAGCGCGGTGGCCCGCTCGAGCAGCGCCACTACGACATTGCGAGTTCGCTGCAAACCGTGCTCGAGGAAACCGTGCTCGAACTCGCGCGCTGGCTCCACGAACGCACGGGCTTGCCCCGGCTGTGCATGGCCGGAGGCGTTGCACTGAACTGCGTCATGAACGCGCGCGTGCGCGACGAGGGACCGTTCGACGATGTCTGGGTGCAGCCCGGGGCCGGCGATGCCGGCACCGCGCTCGGCGCAGCGCTTTGGATCGACTGGCGCGAGCGCGGCCTCACGGGAGACCGGTCGCGGCGCTGGACGATGGATCACGCCTACCTCGGGCCGTCCTACGCCGATGCGGAAATCGAAACGTTCTTGCGCTGGTCGAAGGTGCCGTTCAAACGGCTCGACGACGTCGCCGGTGCAACGGCCGATTTGCTCGCGGCCGGCAATGTCATCGGCTGGTATCAAGGACGCACCGAGTTCGGCCCGAGAGCGCTCGGCGCGCGCTCGATCCTAGCCTCGCCGATCGATCCCGGGATGCAAGCGAAGCTCAACGAGATCAAGGATCGCGAAGATTTTCGGCCTGTGGCGCCTGTCGTGATGGAAGAGTACGCGGACGCTTGGTTCGTGAACGGCCGCACGGCGCCCTTCATGCTGTTCATCTTCGATATCCGTCCCGAATTGGCGGACCGCATTCCGGCCGTCCGCCACGTGGACGGCACCGCGCGCGTGCAAACGATCAACCGCTCGCAGCACGCGCTCTATTACGACCTGCTCGCCGCCTTCTATGCGCGCACGGGCGTGCCGATCCTCGTGAATACGTCGTTCAACACGCGCGGAGAGCCGATGGTCAACTCGCCGCGCGATGCGCTCGAATCGTTCTGGACCTCCCCGCTCGACGCACTCGTGATCGGCCCATTCCTGATCACCAAGCAAGGAGCCGCAGCGTGAACGACCCCGCGCTCGCGCAAACGCAACGTCTGCGGGAACGGGCCTCCGAGCATGGTGCTCGAATCGGCCTGCGCCCAAGCGTTTCGGTGGTCGTGCCGACGTGGCGCCGGCCCGCGCTGCTCGAGCGGTGCCTCGAAGCGCTCGTGCGCCAGACGCTGTCGCCTTCGAAATACGAAATCGTCGTATGCGACGATGGCCCCGACGAGACGACGCGCACGCTCGTCGAACGCATCGCCGACGCGCACCGCGCGCGCGGATTGTGCGTTCGCTATCTGCCGATCACGGCTACGCAGGGGCCCGCGGGAGCGCGCAACGCCGGTTGGCGCGACGCGCGCGGCGAAATCATCGCGTTCACCGACGACGACACGATCCCCGATCCGCACTGGCTCGAAGCGGGCCTCTCGGCAATGGCCGGCGGTGCCTGCGCCGCCGCCGGCTCCATCGTCGTCCCGCTGCCCGAGCGTCCGACCGACTATGAGGCCGATGCGAGCGGTCTTGCTCGCGCGGAATTCGCCACGGCGAACGTGTTCGTCGACCGCAGCGCCCTGATCACCGTCGATGGCTTCGACGAGCGGTTCACATCGGCTTGGCGCGAAGATTCCGACTTGCAGTTTTCGTTGCTGGCCGCGGGCGGACGCATCGTCAAGGCATCGGAGGCGATCGTCGTGCATCCGGTGAGACCGGCACGCTGGGGCGTGAGCCTGTCGCAGCAGCGCAAGAGCGCTTTCGAGGCCCTGCTTTATCGCAAGCATCGCGAGTTCTATCGCCAACGCATCGCGCCGACTCCCCCGCTCGGCTACTACGCAACCATCATCGCCGCATTGACGGGCCTCGTCGCCGCGGCCTGTCAGGCGTGGCCGATCGCGGGCATCGCCGCATTGGTTTGGCTCGCGCTGACGCTGCGGTTCTTCGCATTGCGCATGCGCGGGCGCAGCCGAGCATGGGGGCACGTCGCCGAAATGGCAGTGACGTCCGCATTGATTCCATTCCTCTCGGTCTATTGGCGCCTTCGAGGCGCCTGCCGTTATCGAACATGGTTCCTCTGATGCGATTTTCTCCCGCCACGCCCAACTTCTCGCCGCCTCGGCGCGTCGCGATCTTTCGCGCGCTGCAACTCGGCGACATGCTCTGCTCCGTGCCGGCACTGCGCGCGTTGCGCGAGGCGTGGCCCGATGCGCACATCACTTTGATCGGACTGCCATGGGCGACGCGTTTCGTCGAGCGGTTCTCATCGCTGATCGACGAACTCGTCGTTTTCCCCGGCGCGAAAGGCTTTCCCGAGCAAGAGGAAACCGACGCCGGCCTGCCGCAGTTCTACGCCGCCATGCGCGCTCGCCGCTTCGATCTAGTTTTGCAGATGCATGGCAGCGGCGGCCCGGCCAACGAGATCGTCAAGCAATTCGGCGCACGATCCTACGCGGGATTCCATCAGCCGCAGGAGGCTCCCGAGCCGGGCTTCATCGCGTGGCCCGACGAGCTTCCGGAGCCGCGCCGCTATCTCGCGCTCGTTTGCGCGCTCGGTATCGACGCGCGCGACGACTCCCTATGGTTCCCGCTTTCGCTGCACGATCGTTGCGAGTACGAAGCGCTCGAAGCGCGACATGGCATCGAGCCCGAACGGTTGATCCTGCTGCATCCGGGCGCGCAATTGCCGTCCCGGCGCTGGCCGCCCGCCCGCTTCGCGGAAGTGGCCGACGATCTTTCCGCGCGCGGCTGGCAAATCGCCATCACCGGCACCGCGAACGAGGCGGCGATCACGGCCTCTGTGCTCGGGGCGATGACCGCGCCCGCACTGCATCTGACAGGCACAACGACGCTCGGTGGGCTGGCGGCACTCGTGGCACGCGCGCGGCTCGTCGTCTGCAACGACACGGGCATCTCTCACGTCGCCGCGGCGATGCGCACGCCCAGCACCGTCATCGCGTCCGGCAGCGATACGCGCCGCTGGGCCCCGCTCGATCGCTCCCGCCATCGCGTGCTGGCCGACTATCCGCCCTGCCGCCCCTGCGCGTACCGCGATTGCCCGTTCGGTCATCCTTGCGCGCTCAACGTGAGCGTCGAGAACGTCGTCGAAGCAGCGCTCGAGCAGCTCTCGCATCGGGCGCGCGCCCATCCCGCGGGCGCCGGCGTGCTGCACGCGCGCGCCCATCACCGTGAACGCGAGGAGCCTCGTCATGCGACATAACAAGCGTCTGCGTGTGCTGACCTGGCACGTGCACGGCAACTATCTGTACTACCTCACGCAGGCTCACCATGACTTTTGGCTCGTGACGCGCCCGGGGCATCCGCCCGGATACGCGGGCCGCAGCGGGGTGCTGCCGTGGGGCGACAACGTCCATGAAGTCGACGCGGCCGTCGTGGCCCAGCGCGAGTTCGACGTCGTTCTCTATCAGCACCGCGAGCAGTGGGAAAACGATCGATTGATGGTGCTGTCGGAAGCGCAGCGGAAGTTGCCGGCGATCTATCTGGAACACGACCCGCCCCAGAACAACCCGTTCGCGGAGCGGCATTGGGTGCAAGATCCGGCCACGCTGCTCGTGCACGTCACGCATTTCAATCGCTTGATGTGGGACAACGGCGCCGTGCCGACGCGCGTGATCGAGCACGGCGTGCTCGTGCCCGACGGCGTGCGCTACACGGGCGAATTCGAACGAGGCATCGTCGTCATCAACAACCTCGCGACGCGCGGCCGCCGGCTCGGCTCGGACATCTACGCGTCGGTATCGGGGCGCATCCCGCTCGATCTCGTCGGCATGAATGCGCAGCAAGCCGGGGGGTTCGGGGAGATCGGCAATCTCGATCTCGCTGCGTTCTCGGCGCGTTATCGGTTCTTCTTCAATCCCATCCGCTGGACGAGCCTTGGTCTCGCCATCGTCGAGGCAATGACGATCGGCATGCCGATCGTGGGCCTGGCCACCACCGAGCTTCCCACGGTCATCGTCAATGGCGAAAACGGCTACGTCGCCACCGACGTCGACATGTTGATCGAGCAGATGCGCTCACTGCTGGCCGATCCCGCGCATGCGCGCCAGCTCGGCGAGGGTGCACGCCGCACGGCGCTCGAACGGTTCGGCATCGAGCGCTTCAAGCGCGACTGGGACAACCTGCTGAGCGAGGTCGCGTCGTGACGGCAAGTGCGTGCGGCGATTCGCTTATCTCTGACGAAAATAGGAGCCCCCGACGATGAAAGAACTCGATCGAAAGCGGATACTCGTAACAGGCGGTGCGGGCTTTCTAGGCTCGCATCTGTGCGAGCGGCTCGTCGATGCGGGCCACGACGTCTTGTGCGTCGATAATTTCTTCACGGGCACGCGCGAGAACGTCGCGCATCTGCTCGGCCGCAGCAATTTCGAGTTGATGCGGCACGACGTCACGTTTCCGCTCTACGTCGAAGTGGACGAAATCTACAACCTGGCCTGCCCTGCCTCCCCGATCCACTATCAATATGACCCGGTGCGCACGACGAAGACGAGCGTGCACGGCGCCATCAACATGCTCGGGCTGGCCAAGCGTGTGCGCGCAAAGATATTCCAGGCGTCGACGAGCGAAGTCTATGGCGATGCGCGCGTTCATCCGCAAAAGGAGGATTACTGGGGGCACGTCAATCCGATCGGCCCGCGCTCGTGCTACGACGAAGGCAAACGCTGCGCCGAAACGCTGTTCGTCGATTATCGGCGCCAGTACGGCATGGAGGTGCGCATCGCACGCATCTTCAACACTTACGGGCCGCGCATGCACCCGGCCGACGGCCGCGTCGTGTCGAACTTCATGGTGCAGGCTCTCGCGGGAGAACCGTTGACCGTTTATGGCGACGGCACGCAAACGCGCTCGCTCTGCTATGTCGATGACATGATCGATGCCTTCATTCGCTTGATGGACGCGCCAGACGGTAGCTGCGACCCCGTCAATCTCGGCAATCCGCACGAAATCACGATGCTCGAGCTGGCCGAGCACGTGCGGCATGCAGCCCGATCCGACAGCGAGATCGTCTTTCGTCCGTTGCCGATCGACGATCCTTGGCATCGCCAGCCCGATATTTCGACAGCGCGGTCGCTGCTCGATTGGACGCCCTCGACGGCACTCGATGAAGGCTTGCGCGCGACCGCCGAGCACTTTCGCGCGCTGCTCGCCGCCCGGCCCGAGGCGGGCCGAGCTTCAGCGGCGGGCGTTTCCCGCCGCTGAAGAACGAAGACGCAACGGCCCCGGGCGCTCGCTATGCATGGACGGCGAGCCGCCGTATCTCACCGGCCAGCGCGTCGATCGGCACCGGTTTGACGAAATGGGCGACGAAGCCCGCGCTGGCGGTCCGCTCGCGCACGGCCGGATCGCTGTGGCCGGTCAAGGCGATCGCCGGCGGCGAGACGCCTGCCTTTTTGCGCGCCATCTCGCGAATTTTCGCCAGTACCTCGCACCCGTCCTCGTCGCCGAGCGAAACGTCGCACACCACGATTGCCGGCCAGTTCGACGGCGTGGCCTCCCGCAGCCGCCTCAATGCGTCGTCGCCCGAGCCGGCCAGCGCAACGTGAGCACCGTTCGCGGCCAGCGCGGCTTCGAGGGCGTCGCGAGCCTCCTCGTCGTCGTCGATCGCCAGCACGTTGATGCCATCGAGCCTCGACGCGCCGTGGCCGATCGGCGCCACCACCCCATCCGCGCCGACGACAGGCAGCAACGGCAGACAGGCGACGTAAGCCACATGCCCGTCGATCGCCATCGGCCGGAACATCCCGCCCGCCTCGCCCAAGATCCGCTCCGCCTCGGCCGCTTGCTCGTCGGACAGCGGAGCGGGCTGGGCATGAGCACCGACCACGGCGAGCCGGGCCGTGTTGGTCTCGCGCTGCGCATGCAACTCGACGCGCTCGCCCGGCGACGCATGCGCGATCTCGTTGGCGCACAGCATGGCGACGACGCGCTGAATCTGCTCGGTCTCGCCCGTCACGGGCAGGTCGGGGTCCATGACGCGCAATCCGAAATCGACGCCTTGCTGCGTCGCTTCGGTGGTCACGCGCGCCGCGATCTCCGCCGCGAGGTCGCCCACGCGCATCGGCTGCGCCGCCAGCTTGCGCTGCGTGTGCTCGAGCTCGCCCTGCTCGAGTTGCAACGCCCACATGCGCGCGTAGACCCCGCCGTGACGCGCCAGCAGCTCGTCGTGCCGGCCTTGCTCGACGATGCGCCCGTGCTCCATGACTAGAATGCGATCGGCGTCGACGATCGTGGACAATCGATGCGCGATCACGACCGATGTGCGCCCCTGCGCCAAGCGCCGAAACTCGTTCTGGATCGCCCGCTCGGAGCGCGTGTCGAGCGCGGACGTCGCCTCATCGAACACGATGATCGGAGGATCTTTCAAAAAGGCGCGCGCAATGGCGATCCGCTGCCGCTCCCCTCCCGACAGGCGCACGCCGCGCTCGCCTACGCGCGTGTCGTAATGATCGGGTAGACGCTCGATGAACTCGTCGAGCTGCGCGGCGCGCACGATATCGGCGCGCGTCGCGTTCGGGTGCCCATAGCCGATGTTGTAGGCAATCGTATCGTTGAAGAGCACCGTATCTTGCGGCACGATGCCGATCGCTCGGCGCAGGGAATGACGAGTGATCCGCTGCAAATCTTGCCCGTCGATCGTCACCTTGCCGCGTGTCGGCGCGTAGAGACGAAACAGGAGCCGCACGAGCGTCGACTTGCCGGAGCCGCTGCCGCCGACGACGGCCAGCGTGCCGCCCGCGCTCGCCCGAAAGTCGACGCCGTGCAAGATTTGACGCGCCGGGTCGTAGCCGAAATCGACCAGCTCGAAGGCGATTTCCCCCGCCGTCACGATGAGCGGCCTCGCACCCGGCTCGTCGCGATCTTCGTCGGCGGCGGCGTCGCTGCCTTCCAGGCTGTCCGCCGCCAGCACGACGAACATCCGCTCGACGTTCACGAGCGCGTCGTTCGTTTCGCGAAACACGAATCCGAGCGTATTGAGCGGCATGCACACCTGAACGATGTACGCGTTCACGAGCACGAGGTCGCCAAGCGTCATGCGGCCGGCGGCTACGTACTGCACGGCAAGCAGCATCATCACGGCGATGCCCGCGCACACGATGGCGCTTTGCCCCAGATGCAGCGCCGTGAGCGCGCGCTGATTGGCGAGCCGCGCGACGATCCATTTCGACAGCACGGTGCGATAGCGCGCGGTTTCCAATTCCTCGGCGGCAAAGTATTTCACCGTGTCGTAGTTGAGCATGCTGTCGACGAGCCGGCTGTCGGATGCGGCCTCCAAGCGATTGACCTCGCGCTGCACGCGCATGCGCCGCCGCGTGAAGATCACGGTATAGGCCGCATAGCCCACGAGCGTTGCCGCGATGATCCAACTGAACGTCACGTTGTAATTACCGGCGATGATGCCGATGACGGTCCCGATCTCGATGAACGCAGGCAAGATCGTGAAGAGGCCGACGCCGAGCAGGTAGCCGACGCCATCCGTGCCCTTCTGCACGTCGCGCACGATCGAGCCTGTTTCGCGCTGGGAGTGGTAACGCGCGCCGAGCCGATGCAAGCGCGCAAACGTGCGCTCGGCGAGGCCCGCTACCGTGTGCTGGGTGACGGTGCTGAAGACGACGTCGCGCGCCTCGCCGAGCGCATCGCCGATGAAACGCAACAGCGCGTAAGCCAACACCAGGAAGACGGGGAACAGTGCCAGGGCCGTGCGATGCCCGAGATCGTCGATGATTTCCCGCAGCACGAGCGGCACGGACACGCCGGCCAGCTTGGCCGCAATCATCAGCGCGCAGGCCCCGAACGTCTGCCTGCGATAACGCCACATCGCTTGCCAGACGTCGGCCGCGATGCGCCCTTTTACCCTTGCTCGGCTGCGGCTGCCGAGTGGCTTCACGCTTGCCCTCGTTCAGCCTCGGCAACGATCGATTCATTCGTGACGTGGGTAATCGACGTGGATGACGACGGGAAGCTCTTGAACAAGGCATGTTCGATTTCACCGAGGCTTTGCTGCGCATCGATCGAGACGGTCATCGCCACTCCTTTTCAACGGCCCGCGGGCGGGCTCACCGACATGCGGGCGCGCACGAACGCGCGCCCGCTTCCCCCTGGTTCGCAATGCACGTTCCAGCCCCGTCATCTCGCCGCGCGCCGTACGCGGCATGTCCCTTGCAGCGTCGAAAGGTGTCCGTGTGAAGATGAAATTGGACGCGCATCACACCCTTTTTGAACGGAGGATCATGATGAAAACTTCGACGAAGACACTGCTCGCTTCCGCGATTTCGGCTATCGCGCTCGCATGTGCAGGGGGAGCCTATGCCCAGGCCGGCGGTGGAGCCGGGGGTTCAGCCGGCGGCGGCGGTGCGGCCGGCTCGGCCGGCGGTGCCGGCGGAACCGGTGGGGGGACGCGAGGCGGTGCTGCGCCAAGCGGCAATTCGCTCGAACAACCGGGCATCCAACCGGGTATGGGCAACAGCAACAACACGGGCGGCTACGGCAGCCCCGGTTCGACGCGCACGCATTCCGGCCGCTATACCAAGTCGCCGCGGATGCGCAACCAGAACCCCTCTGATACGACTGGCGGCAATTCGACGGACCCGCAAGGGACTTATCACGGGCAGGGACAGCAATAGCCTGAGAGGATGAGGGCGGACCCGCGCCCATGAACGGACGGGCCGGCGAGAACCGGCTCGTCATTTGCGAAGTCATTCGCGATGGAGAAACGGCCTCCGTCTCGTCGAGTGGGGTGCCGTTTCGTCCCCCTGGTCTCCCGATCGATGACGGCAAGTGCGGCGGTGAATCCTCATTCGCCGCCTTGTAGCCCGGAGGCCGCCACGGTGCGTGCGAGCTGGCGTTTAGCGGCCTCATAGACGCGATCGGGCGTGAAGCCGAACTTGCCTTGCAGATCGCGCATCGGTGCCGAAGCGCCGAAGGTATGCATGGCGATCGTTTCGCCGCTGCGCCCGACATACCGGTCCCACCCTAGCGTGGCCGCCTGCTCGACCGCGACTCGCGCGTCGATCTCGGGAGGCAGCACGGCGTCTTTATACGCGTCGTCCTGCAATTCGAAGATGTCCCAGGACGGCATCGACACGACGCGCGCTGCCACGCCCTCCCCCGTCAATCGCTCATACGCCTGCATGCAAACGTGCACCTCGCTGCCCGTCGCGAGCAGCAGCACCTTGGGTGCTGCTCCGTCCGGTGGATCGGCGAGGACGTAAGCGCCGCGGCGCACGCCGTGCGCATCGGCGTACCGAGTGCGATCGAGCGTCGGCAGCGGTTGTCTCGACAGCACCAGGGCGGTCGGGCGCCGCGCAGCCGCAAGCGCGATGCACCATGCTTCGCGAACCTCGTTCGCGTCGGCCGGACGCAAGACGGTCAAACCAGGCACGGCGCGCAGCGAGGCCAACTGCTCGACGGGCTGATGCGTCGGGCCGTCTTCGCCGAGGCCGATCGAATCGTGCGTGAACACGAAGACGACCGGGATCTCCATCAGCGCCGCGAGCCGAATCGGCGGCT
This sequence comes from Trinickia sp., assembly GCF_051953955.1. Taxonomy (GTDB): domain Bacteria; phylum Pseudomonadota; class Gammaproteobacteria; order Burkholderiales; family Burkholderiaceae; genus Trinickia. The sequence continues at coordinate 37,335 of NZ_JBQCIF010000084.1, forward strand.
TCATGTAGTCGCTGAAAATCAGGAAGGTCCCCGTGTAGGGACGCAGGTTGCACAGCGCCAGTCCATTGGCCACCGCGCCCATCGCATGCTCTCTCACCCCGAAGTGCAGGTTGCGGCCCGAGGGGTTCTGCGCTGAAAAGCTGCCCGCATCGTCGAACTTCAACAGGGTTTTCGTGGAAGGCGCGAGATCGGCGGCGCCACCGAGAATCCAGGGCACGCGAGGCGCGATCGCGTTGAGGATCTCGCCCGACGAAGCGCGCGTCGCCTCCCCCTTCGGATCGGGCTCGAATGAAGGCAATGCGGCGTCCCAGCCGTCGGGCAGCCGATGCTGCTCGATCAGCTCGAGCTCGCGCGCGAGTTCCGGATAGCGCTGCTTGTACGCTTCGAAGCATCCCTTCCACGCCTCGCGCGTTTGCGCGCCGCGCGCGCCCACGCCCTGCGCGAATCGCTCTTGCACGTGCGGCGGGACGTAGAACTGCCGTTCCTCGGGCCATCCATAGGCCCGCTTCGCCAACGCCACCTCTTCTTCACCGAGCGCATCGCTGTGCGCGGCCGAGGTGCCCTGCTTGTGAGGCGCGCCCCAGCCGATGACGCTCTTGACGACGATCAGCGTCGGCGCGTTGGTCATGTGCTCGGCATCGGTCAGCGCCGCTTCCACGGCCGCCGTATCGTTGGCATCCTCGACCGCCAACGTATGCCATCCATAACCGCGAAAGCGCGCTTCTACGTCGTCGCTATAGGCCAGATCCGTGTGGCCTTCGATCGTGACGCGATTGCTGTCATAGATCCACGTGAGGTTCGACAAGCGCAGGTGTCCCGCCAGCGATGCGGCTTCGTGCGAAATCCCTTCCATCAGGTCGCCGTCTCCGGCAAGCGCATAGACGCGATAGTCGAACAGCGGGAAGTCGTCGCGGTTGTACCGCGCCGCGTACCAGCGCGACGCGATCGCCATCCCGACGCTGTTGCCGAGACCTTGCCCGAGCGGGCCGGTCGTCGTCTCCACGCCCGTCGTCATCCGATACTCGGGGTGGCCCGGCGTTTTGCTGTCGAGTTGGCGAAAGCGGCGGATGTCGTCGAGCGATACGGCAGCCGCTTGCGTCGGGCAGCCGTTCTCGTCGACGGCCTTGACGCCGGCCAGATGCAGGAGCGAATAGAGCAGCATGGACGCGTGGCCGACCGACAACACGAATCGGTCCCGGTTGGGCCACAGCGGCTCGTTCGGATCGTAGCGCAGGTGGTGTTGCCAAAGCTGATAGGCGACGGGAGCGAGGCCCATCGGAGCACCGGCATGCCCTGAATCGGCCTTCTGCACCGCATCCATGGCCAGGGTGCGGATCGTATTGATGCAAAGCGTATCGAGTGCGGGGTCTGAGCGCATGAGGAAGGGTCCTGTTGGAGGGTTGCAGCGAATCTTATCGGCGAGCAACGCCCATACCGGGCGGCAAACCCTGCACCGGCGGTGCAGCTTTTACGGCGCCCATGATCGCGCGCGCCGGACACGCATGCAACGGTTCGGGAGGAACGCTCGTTGCTGCATCGAAGGCGTGTTCAACCTCGCTCAAGGAGGCATACATGGCTCAGCATCCGGCCCACGCGCAGGATCATCGGCATCCCGGACAACCGTCGCCGGTGGCGGTCCAAAAGGCCCTGGCAGGCGTCGACTATCCGACGACGCGCGAGCACCTAGCCGAAACGGCGCGCGCACACCACGCGGACCGCGAGATCGTCGATCTGCTCGACAAGCTGCCGGACAAGAACTACGACAGCCCCGCGGCCGTCTCGAAGGCGATCGCCCAAGTGCAGTAGCGTCGTCCGGTGCGGCTGCGGCCGTCCATCCCGCAACAGAGGCCGCCGGCGCGAAGCAATGCAACGCCGGCACGATACGATCTTCAGCAAAGGAGCACCTCATGAGCATTTCACCCGATCCCATCGGTAGCCGCGGCGAGACCCGCATCGTCGGCAAGGGCAGTTCGACGGCGGAAGGTCCCGGCCCCTATGTCATGGCAGCCAGCACGCTCGACGGCGACAAGGTCATGAGCTCCGACGGCGAAGACGTCGGCAAGATCAAGGAGATCATGCTCGATGTCTATACCGGGCGCATCGCCTACGCCGTCATGTCGAGCGGCGGCTTCCTCGGTATCGGCGACAAACTGCTCGCCATCCCGTGGAACGCGCTGACGCTCGATACCGATCGCAAGTGCTTCATGCTTTCGGTCTCGGCCGATACCGTCAAGAACGCACCAGGCTTCGACAAGGACCACTGGCCAGCGATGGCCGACGTGGCCTGGGCGAGCGAGTTGCACGAGTACTACCACAGCTCGCCCTACTGGGATTCGAACATGGAGCGCGTCGAAACGACGGGCGTAGCGTCGGGCACGGCCCCGACCCGCACGGACCACCACTAAGCCGAAGCGGTGCCGCCGGCGCGCGCTGGCTCGACGCGCGGGCGGCACCCGTTAGGGCCGACATCCGAGGGGCTTGGCGCCGCTCGCGGTTCGGCTTGCGGGGCGACGCGTCCGACGCGTCTCGGCGCGGCTTGCTGTTGCGAGCCGGTTGGCGGTTCGCCTCAACCGCCGCCGATGCCCTGTAGTACTCGCCCCGTTCCTCCGCAAATCGTGCAAGGCTGCCCTTCCACCATGCCGGTCCCGCGGCACGCGCGGCAGGGGCTCTCACCCACACCCGGCGCATCCGGCGGTGCCTCGTCTCCGGGGTTCTTCGGTTCCTGGGGTTCTTGCATGGACAATATCCTCCGTAAGCGGGCGCGGCCCGTCCGCGCTACCGTCACGCGCTGGGGCAGCAATTACCGGGCCGACGCATCGCCCGATGGTCAGCCGTACCGCCGTTTGGCGTCAATTTCGGGGCTGCCGCCAAACTCGGAACGGCGGGCTGCCGAGTCGATCCTTCAGCAAACCGAAAAAACGCCCGTCACCGACGCACGGCCGACGAGTATCCTCCGATTGTGACGAGCGAATTAAACGGTACCCATTGGCGCTATCCGGGCGGTATGCGGCACTGTCCGAACATTTCCGAAAGTTAATGGAAAACGGCTGTCACAGCGGTTACCCATCAGAACAAATGGGGCAGTAGAGGAACACGGCTCTTCCATATTGCGAACTCGCGAAGACGGTATTAGTATTGCGCCAACCACGAATCAAGCCTGGCCTCACCCAACCAGCCGGGCATTCGAAACAATTACCGACATCGCCGCAGGATGCGTGCCTGCGACGGGTAATTAATACCTTTCGTGGTTCCGCAGTTCACAAAAATAATTCTTCGAAAACGTTTTATAGCGTCATATGAATAGCCATTCCGATTGCCTGCAGATTTGTCGTATTAGCCCGGAATTCTTCCCGGTTTTACTTAGCGCTTTTCGCCGACGAAGTAATTGATGCGTGGACAACCCGGTGCAACCGGCACCGGCCCATTGCGGATCGAAGCCATCGATCGACTATCTTTGTTGAATGGAGAGAAGCATGCTGAGCCCACACGAACTCGCCACATTGATGCTGGTCAAGGATGCGCCGGATCAGATCGGCGATCGCGCCGAGCTGAGCACGTTGCTCGAGCGCCATCTCATCGCGTTGGAGCAGCCGGCCGAGGACTTCGGCCTGCCGCGCCCGCGCATCACCGAAAACGGAAACTCGATTCTCGAAGCCTGTTCGCGCTTGCGGTAGCGGCGCGAGCGGGTCGAGCAACGGCGGCGCGAAGGCACCGGCAACAGCGGTTCGCCGTGCCGCCCTCACGTTTAACTTCGTCAACGCTCATAAAGGAGAACCGAAGATGACAAAAAAAATTGCGCTCGTCACGGGCGGCATGGGGGGCATCGGCGAAGCGATCAGCATCAGGCTGCACGACGTCGGCCACGCCGTCGTCGTCACCTATTCGCCGAACAACACGGGCGCCGACGATTGGCTCGCGCGGATGGAAGCCGCGGGCCGCCAATTCCGCGCCTACCCTGTCGACGTGGCCGATTACGACTCGTGCGAACGCTGCGCCGCGCAGATCAAGGCCGAGATCGGGCCGATCGACATCCTCGTCAACAATGCCGGCATCACGCGCGACGCGAGCTTCAAGAAGCTCGACAAGGGCGGATGGGATGCGGTGCTGAGCACGAACCTCGATTCCGTGTTCAACATGACGAAGCAGTGGTACGAGGGAATGATTTCGCGCGGGTGGGGGCGGATCATCAACATTTCGTCGGTCATCGGCTGCAAAGGCGGCTTCGGGCAGACGAACTATGCCGCCGCCAAAGCGGGCATGCACGGCTTCACGAAGTCGCTCGCGCTCGAGGTCGCGCGCAAGGGCGTAACGGTCAACACGGTATCGCCGGGCTTCATCGCCACGCGGATGGTCACGGCCGTTCCCGAAGAAGTCATGCAGACGAAGATCTTGCCGGACATTCCCGTCGGCCGTCTCGGTCAGCCGGAAGAAGTGGCGGCACTCGTCGCGTACCTGTGCTCGAACGAAGCGGGCTTCGTCACGGGCGCCAACATCTCGATCAACGGCGGCCAGCATCTGCAATGACAACCGCGGCCTCGACAACCGCAACGACCGCAACATCCGGTAGGCCGCAGCGCCGGCTCCTGCCGAATCGACAAACGACGGCGGCGGGCGGTTCACGCCGCGATGCCTAGCTGCACTTAGCACTTAGCCGCACCACCGGCCGGTACGCCTCTCGCTTCGCAGCCGGTCTGTCTTTCTCGCGCCGCGCTCGGAAACTCGGTCCGAGCGCGGCGCATTCGTATTCATTCGTATCGCCAGCGCTGATTCCGCGCGCCTCGCGGACGCGCGCAGCGGGTCCGCGAGGCGCGCGGAGCGACGCGTCATGCGCATCGTGCGTCGAACGGCACGGGGCTTGCAGCTTCGCGGGGCGCCCATGAGCCGAGCCGGCCGACATTCGTGCCTTGCATGCCGGGTCGTCTATCGGGCGATCGGCTGCCCACATCGGCGCTCGAACGAACCACGAGAGGACCTGCTTCATGCACTTCGCCTTCGCGCGTCCGGCGCTCGCGGCCGCCTGCCTCTGTGCCGCCATCGGCTTCACATCCGAGCTCCGCGCGGCGCCGTCCGCCGCTTCAGCAGCAAGCGAACAGGCCGCATCCGCCAGCACGGCAGCAAACGCGTCCGATTCGCTCGCTTCCTCGACAGTCCCGCTTCCTCCGTCTGAAAGCCTCGGCGAACTTTATCGCGACGTCGAACTCGCTCGTCTGTTCCCGGACAGCAAGACGTTCGCCGACATGATTCCGAAAGAGTCGCCCGAGCGCATCGTCGCAGCCTACCAAGCGGCGCGTGCGCAGGCCGGTTTCGATCTGCGCAAGTTCGTGGCCGCGCATTTCGACGTGTCGGCGCACGAATCGAAGCCCTATGCATCGGACCCGACGCAAAACGTCGTCCAGCATATCGACACGCTCTGGAACGTCCTTCGCCGCGACCCTGATCCCGTGGCGAGCCCATGGTCGTCGCTGCTGCCGTTGCCGGCGCCGTACGTCGTGCCGGGTGGCCGCTTCGACGAGGTCTACTACTGGGATTCGTATTTCATCATGCTCGGTCTCGTCGCGAGCGGCCGGTTCGATCTCGCGAACGATGAACTGAAGAACTTCGCGACGCTGATCGATCGCTATGGGCACATCCCGAACGGCAATCGAACCTACTACTTGAGCCGCTCGCAGCCACCGTTCTTTTCGCAGATGGTCGGGTTGCTCGCCGAACACGACGGCGACAGCGTCTATCTGCAATACCTGCCGCAGTTGAAAGCCGAATACGACTATTGGATGAGCGGCGCGGCGGGACTCCCATCCGGTCACGCCGCGCGGCACGTCGTGCGCCTTTCGGACGGCACCTTGCTCAATCGCTACTGGGACGAACGCGCCGCGCCGCGCGACGAATCGTATCGCGAAGACGTGCTGACGGCCCGTTCCATGCCGCAACGCAACGCCGGAGATCTCTGGCGCAATCTGCGCGCGGGCGGGGAAACGGGGTGGGACTTCAGCTCGCGCTGGTTTGCCGATAACCGCACGCTGGCGACGATCGACCTCACGTCGCTCGTCCCCGTCGATTTGAATGCGTTGCTTTACGGGCTCGAGCGCACGCTCGCGAAGGCGTACCGCCTGCAGGGCGATCCCTCGCGCGCCGAGAACTTCGACGCGCGTGCGGCGGCGCGGGCCGAAGCGATCCGCCGGTGGCTTTGGGACCCTCGGCTCGGCGCGTTCACCGATTACGATTTCGTTCACCGCGCATTGCGCGATCGCTTGACGGCCGCTACCGTCTATCCGCTCTTTGCCGGCGTCGCCTCGCGGCAGCAAGCGAGTGCCGTCGCGCAGTCGATCAAGCGCGGGCTGCTGCGGCCGGGGGGCTTGGCGACGACGCAAGTGACGACGGGCCAGCAATGGGACGAACCCAACGGATGGGCGCCGCTGCAGTATCTGGCGGTGATTGGGCTCCGGCGGTACGGCGAGGCGGCGTTGGCGCGGACGATCGCGACGCGGTGGATCAAAACGAACGTCGACTACTACGTGCGAACAGGCAAGCTCGTCGAGAAATACGATGTGGGACGAGATGCCGGGCACGCGGCGGCGGGCGGCGGCGAGTATCCGCTGCAGGACGGCTTCGGCTGGACCAACGGCGTCTTGCGACAGTTGTTGCTGCTTTATCCGCACGCCGCCGAGGCCGATCGCGCAGTACCGGCCGCGTCGTCGCCGCAAGCTGCAATCGCTACCACGGCTGCTACGGTTCCAACGGCTCGTTGAGCCCGCCCGGTCTATCGATACGGTCCGGCTCGATGTCGGCATCGTCCGTCAGCGTCGAATCGCCATCGGCCGACGATCGTTCGCCGGTGCCGGCCCGGTCCGTATCGCTCGCGAGTTCCGCATCGCCGATCTCGAGCGCGTGCTGGTCCAGCTCCGTGTCCTTGTCGAATTCGTGCCGCTTCGCGCCCGCGATGTCGCTGCCGCTATCGGACGAATCGCTCGGGCCGAGGGCGCCGGTCTCGCGGCCGCTCGATTCCCCGTTGCCGGAAGTCGGGATGTTGTCGGGATCCAGGGTGCTGCTCATGGCGATCTCCTTCGGTGAAATCGGTGCAATCCAAATCGAAATCGAAATCGAAATCGAAAATCATGTCGACGGTGTCGACGCTCAAGATCAGCCGAGCAATGGCCGCGCCTGCGAGCTGCGTTCGCTGCGTCGCGACGAACGCCGGCACGCGTTATGCGTGGATGAAAGAGCGGAACCCACGTATCTCGCAGGAGGACTCGTGAACATCCATAGCGGCAAATCACAGGACGAGCGCGTCGCGGCGCGCAAGCAGGAAAAGCAGCGCTCGCTCGAGCAGCCGGGCGGCGAAATGGCGGTCGAGGGAACGGAAGCGGACGAGCAGCATAGCTGCGGCGAGCTGTCCGAGGCCGGCAAGCGTGCGTGGCGCACGGGAACGGGCATGGACGGCGGCGGCAAGAGCAACTGAGCCACGGGACCCTCGCCGTGGCCTAGGAATGGTCGTTGCGCGCCCTATCGGCTGCATTCGCGCGTGGCGCGCGTCAGCACCGAAGTACATGGAACATGAAACGGGAGAAATACCATGCGTACCCATAGCACATCGTCGACGACGAACGTCTCGCAAGGGGCACGGATCGTCGGCAAAGGCAACGAAACGACGGCGGGGCCGGGCCCCGACGTGATGGCCGCGAGCACGCTCGACGGCGACAAGATCCTGAGCGCCGACGGCGAGGAAGTCGGCAAGGTCAAGGACATCATGCTCGACGTGCAAGCGGGGCGCATCGCCTACGTCGTGATGTCGTGCGGCGGCTTTCTCGGCATCGGCGACAAACTGCTCGCGATTCCCTGGAACGCGATGACGCTCGATACGACGCGCAAATGCTTCTTGGTGGCGCTGTCGTCGGAAAAGATCAAGAACGCTCCGGGCTTCGACAAACAGCATTGGCCCTCCATGGCGGATGCGACCTGGGCAACGTCCGTGCACCAGTACTATGGGCGCGAGCCGTATTGGCGCAGCCTCGGAGCCGAGGACGAATACGAAAGCGACTACGACGTCGCGCGCGACGACCTCGATCCCGACGCGCCGGAGGCGGGCGGCGTGAAGCTATAAGGATGGCACCCAGGGCGGCCGCCCACGACGAAGTCCATCGCGGGCTCGGTGCGCGGCCGATCCAGGCGCGGGACGGCCGTTTCATGCGGCCGTCCCGCATCCCTTCCGCAGCCGTCGCCTATCGCCGCAATGACCATGCCGCTCGGCGCCCGCGCTCCTCGATCCCTCATCCTTGATCCATTTCTCCCCTGCTTCATCGATGCAACGTGGACCGCATCTTTTCGACTTCCGCCGGCGCGACGGGCTGAGCCTCGTTTCCCCAAGCGTTGCGGATGAAGGTCAGCACCCGCGCCATCTCGGTGTCGGTCAGCTTGCCGACGAACGAAGGCATTCGCTTCGGCTCCGGCCCGCCGAGCGTCTCGGGGGCTCGCGCTCCGTCGATGAGCAGGCGGATCAACGAAGTGGCGTGCGGGGCCACGACGGTGGGATTGCCGGCCAGGCGCGGATATTTGCCGGGTTCGCCCCGGCCGTCGACCTTATGGCAGCGCGCGCAAAACGCGTTGTAGATGCCGGCGCCCGGATATTCGATCGAGCCGGTGCGCAGCACGCCAACCGTGGCGGCGTTGCGGGATGGGTCCGTATCGATGTGGCCGCTCTTTTTGCGCGGCGGCAGCGTCTTCAAGTAGGTCGAGATCGCTTTCAGGTCGTCGTCGCTCATATACTGCCCGCTGTTCTCGATCACTTCCACCATGCTGCCGAAGGCAGACAATCCTCCACCGTGCCCATGCTCGAGGAATGCGGCGATGTCGTCGGCCGAAAGGCTCCCGAGCCCCGAGTCGGGATCGCCCGTGAGGTTCGGCGCGAACCAGTGATCGTTGGTGCCGCCCGTCAAATACAGCCGATCGCCATCGTTCAAGCCACGTTCTTCATAGGCCGGCCCCCGGGGCGTATGGCATGCGCCGCAATGCCCGAGCGACTGCACGATGTACGCGCCGCGATTCCATTGGGCACTGCGATCGCTGCGCGGGCCGAAGCGCTCGTGCGGCGCGAACAGTTCGTCCCATACGGCAAGCCCCCAGCGCATATTGAACGGGAACGGCAACTTCGTTTTCGGCACCGGCGCGGCGACGGGTTTGACGCCGTGCATGAAGTAGGCATATAGGGCATGCATGTCATCGTCGGTGATTTTCGAGAACGACGGAAACGGCATGGCCGGATACAGGTATTTGCCACCCGGCGCGATGCCGTCGCGCACGGCGCGCTCGAAGTCGTCGTAGGTATAGCGGCCGATGCCGAACACGGGGTCGGGCGTGATGTTGCTCGTCCAGATCGTGCCGAACGGCGAGCCCATCGGCAGCCCGCCCGCGAACGGCGGCGATGGCTTCGGAGGATGCCCCGCCGGCGCATTCGTGTGACACCCCGCGCAATCGGCCAGCTTCGCGAGGTAGGCCCCCTTCGCGATCAGCGCCGAATCGGCCGCCTCGCCGGCAAGGCAGAGCGGCGGCGCTCCGAGCGCGGACGCGAACACGAGCGCCATCGCGAGCGCGCTAACTCGTACGCGCCCTCGAAGCAGCCCGGTGCGCAAGCCTAAAACCATATGCCCCTCGTCATCGATAGACGGCGCTAGACGCACGCCGACACGAGCCCGGTGGCGACGTCCGTCGCCACCAGCGCGAACAGGAAGAGCCCGCTCGCCATCAATCCCACGCGGGCGACGAACGCCTCGCCCTCCACCTTCGTATCCGTCGCCTCGGGCGTCTGACGGCGCTCCGCGCGCATCAAGCGCCGCCAGTTGCGCCATGCGATCCCCGTGCCGATCACGCCGACGACGAGCGTGAGGGCGCTCAGCCCGACCACGCCCCACCCCACAGCCGGCGCGAGCGGCACGCGCAGCGGCAGGTCGTGCGGAAAGCACGTGTGGGCAATCAGCGTTTCGCCCGCGCAGATCTGCAATACCCAAGCGCTGGGCGCCGCCAATACGCCGATCGTCAGCAATAGAATCGAAACGGGACTGCTGCGCTGCGCACGATTCGCTTCCATGGCGTTAGAACCGTTAGAACCAATAGGGCGTGAAGTAAAGCGTCGTGAAAATGAACAGCCACACGACGTCGACGAAGTGCCAGTACAAACTGCCGATCGTGAGCGCGGCATGGCGCCTTTCGTCGAAGTAGCCGAGCGCCGTCCACCAACCGAGCAGTACGAGCACGACGATGCCCACGAGGACGTGGCACAAGTGAAAGCCCGTGATCGTGAAATAGAGCGACCCGTACAGGTTCGACGTCATCCCGTATGGATGGTCGTGCCACTCGTGCAGTTGAATGCCGACGAAGACGATGCCGAGCACGACGGCAACGGCCATCGAGGCGACCGCCCAACGCTTGCGGCGGCGGCGCACGAAACGCTCGCACAACCACGCGAAGACGCTGCTCGACACGAGGATCGCCGTGTTGACCGACGACAGGCCGAGCCGCGGCAGCCCCTCGGGCGGCCAGTGCGTGGTCTGCTGCACGGCGAGGTAGAGATACGAGAAGATCAGATAGCCGAACAGCGAGGCTTCGGTGGCGATCAACATCAAGCAGCCGAGAAAGCCGCTCGCCCGCTCCCCCGCGCTGCCGACGGGCAACGTGTTCGCCGGGTGCAGCAGGACGGCTTGGGCGTCGTCGGACACCGCGCGCGGCGAGCCGGTTTCGATCGTGCCCACCGAGCCTGGCGAACGTGGAGGCTGCGACATGGCTCAGCCCTCCTCTACCGGCGCCGGCTCGCGCTGTATCAGCGCCCGCTGCGGCCAGAGCCAGACGATGATCGAAACGCCGCAGGCCGCAAGCAGCACGAGCGCCGCGCCCCACCACCGCATCGCCAGTGCCGCGAAAAAGAGTGCGGCGAACACGCTCAACCAAAACGGCGCGTAGGAGTCCTCCGGCATCTTCAGAATGATGTGCGGCCTGCCGCTGAGCGCGGTGGTGCCGAGCGCCTCGCGCCCTTGCATCAGAATGTAGCCCTCGTCGAGATGCGATCGCGTCGAGACGGGCTTATCGGCCTCTTCTTCCATGCGCGCTTCCCAGAGCGGGTGACGGCTGGCGACGATCGGCAGTACTGCGAAGTTGTACGGCGGCGGCGGCGAAGGCACCGACCATTCGAGAGACGGCGCATCCCAGGGATTGCTGCCGGCGATCGGGCCGCGCTTCAGGCTGTAGAGCACGTCGACGAGGAAAACGAGAATGCCCAATGCGAACATGAACGAGCCGATCGAAGACAACATGTTGACCGTGTTCCATCCCATGTCCGGCGCATAGGTGTAGATCCTGCGCGGCATGCCCAGCAATCCGGCGATATGCATCGGGAAAAAGCCGAGGTTGAAGCCGACGAACATGATCCAGAACGCGATCTTGCCGAGGCGCTCGCTCATCATGCGGCCCGTGAATTTCGGGAACCAGAAATAGGTGCCGCCCACGACGGGAAACACGTTGATGCCGATGAGGACGTAGTGCAAATGCGCGACGACGAAGTACGTGTCGGTCAGTTGCCAATCGAGCGGCACGGCCGCCGTCATCACCCCCGAAACGCCGCCGATCACGAACAGCATGACGAAGCCGGCGAAGAACAGGAACGGCGCTCGGAACACGGGCCGCCCGAGCCAGATCGTCGCGATCCACGCGAACGTGGCCACCGCGCTCGGGATCGAAATGATCATGCTGGCGGAGCCGAAGAATGCCAGCGCCATCGGCGGAATCCCCGTCGCGAACATATGGTGGATCCAGACGACGAAGCCGACCACCATCGTCGCGACGGTAGAGATCGCAACGGGGCCGTAGCCGACGAGCGGGCGCCGGCAAAATACGGGCAGTGCGTCGGAGACGATCCCCATCGCGGGCAGTACGACGACGTACACCCACGGATGCGCGAACACCCAGAACAGATGCTGCCAAAGCAGCGCACGCCCGCCGCCGCCCGTCACGTCGAAGAAATGCGTGCCGATGCGCCGGTCGAGCCACAGCATGAAAAACGCCAAGCTCACGGACGGCACCGCGAGCAGATTGCCCACCGAAATCGTCAGCGTGCCCCAGACGAGCACCGGAATGCGGTCGATCGACATCCCGGCCGCGCGCATGCGCAGCAGCGTGACGACGAAGTTGACGGCGCCCACCGTCGTGGAAATGCCGAGCAGTATCATCCCGAGCGAGTAGACGTCGATGTTCGGGCCGGGATCGTAGGTCAAGCTCGAAAGCGGCACATAGTTGAACCAGCCCGCATCGGCGCCCTGCCCGAGCGGAAAGCTCGCATAGAGAAAAATGCCGGCGAATAGGAACACCCAGTACGAGAATGCGTTGAGCCGAGGAAACGCCATGTCTCGCCCGCCGAGCACGAGCGGCCACAGATAGTTCGAGAAGCCCGATAGGATGGGCAAGGCGTAAAGAAAAATCATCGTCACGCCGTGCATCGTGAACAACTGGTCGTACTGCTCGGGTGTCAGCAGGCTGGCGTTGGGACGCGCGAGCTGCACGCGCATGATCAGCGCCTCGACGCCGCCGATCAGCAGAAAGACGAACGCCGTGACGAGATAGCGCAGGCCGATCGTCTTGTGATCGACCGTCGAGAGCCATCCGCGCCAGCCGGGGCGCGTCTCCCACAGCTCGAGCAAGTGCGCTTTCCCCTTTTCGTCGAGCACGCCGCGCTGCAGCGGGCGCTGCAGTCGCACGGCACCGGGTGGATCGCCTGGCAATGCGGAAATGGGCGTCTCTGACATCGTTCGTGGCTCACTGCAAGGTAGAGAGGTAGGCCGAAAGCGCGGCCGCATCCGAAGCCGATAGCGCCATCGAAGGCATCAAGGAATCGGGCTTGATCCGCTGCGCGTGCTCGATCCAATCGAGCCGATGCTCGGGCGTATTCGTCATTTGGCCCGCCGCGATCAGACGGCGCGAAGCAAGATGCGTGAGGTCGGGCGCTTGCATGCCGTCGGCCGGCGTGCCGCGCACGGAATGGCATCCTGCGCAGCGCGCTTCGAAAATGTGCTGCCCCGCCCTTGCATCGGGCGTCGCGGCGCTCGGGGCGCCGCGTCGCTGCGCCTCGCGCCATGCATCGAACTCGGCCTGCGGCTGCGCGATGACCTCGAAGGCCATATGCGCGTGCTGCGCGCCGCAGAACTGCGAGCATTGCCCGCGATAGACACCGGGCGTATCGGCTTCGATCCACTGCACGTTCGTTTGCCCCGGGATCATCTCGGTCTTGCCGGCTAGTTGCGGCGCCCAAAAGGTATGAATGACGTCGGCGCTTTTGAGCTCGACGCGCACGGGCACGCCGGTCGGAATGTGAATCTCGTTCGCAGTGACGAACGCGCGCGACGGATCTTCGGCGTCGGGGTAGTCGATCTTCCACCACCAATCGTAGGACGTGACCGCGATCGTCAACGGCGGCTCGCTGGGCGGCGACGCCACGGACTCGAGCGTCGTCATCGCGTAGACGAGCGCCGCAAAGAGCGCGATCGACGAAATGCTCGTGCCGACGACGATCCAATTCATCCCGCCCGCATCGGGCGGCAGCTTTTCCTCCGCGCCGGCGGGCGGCTTGGGCCGGCGCCTGGCCAGCGCCCCGACGAGCAGCACCGCGATGATGATCATCACCGCGGACACGAGCCCGATCAGCGCCCAGCCCAGCTTGAACGCAGGTGCCGAGGCCGGGCCGGCGGCGTGCAACAAGTATTGAAGAGGGGCGGCGCTCATCGTGCCGACCCTCAGCCGGCGATTCCGCTCAATCCGTTCTCGCTGTCTCCTGTCGGATTCTTCGGGCGCTTTTCAGCGCTGCGCTTCGACGGCTCGCTCGGCGTATCGTCGCTGCCGCCACCGTCCTCGCTCGATCCGCCTTCACCCGGCTTGGGGGCGCGCTTGTCGGGGTCGATCCGGGTCGCGCCGCCAACGGCTGGCGGATCGCTGGCCGGAAACGTCTCATCGACGCCGTGGTCGATGCGCTCTTCCTCATGGTTGTGCCCGGTAGGTGGCTTTCCGCTTCCGCTCGACATGGCATCCCCTTTCGCAACGCGTGAAAACGAGCGTTGCAGCGCAAAGGCTATGCCCGGCCAGCGAGGTGTGCTTGCGCTTTCCGACCCCTTGCCGGGTATGCGGCTTGCGAACCGACGAACAGTTTTTGATGGCGACCTCTCATGCCCGAAGCCGACCAACCCACGCGCGAGGATTCCCGCGCCGTCCACGACGACGATCCGCATCAGCAGCGCAATCAGAGCCAGGATTCCCATGCCGGCGAACGCGACGGCGACGGCGACGGCCATGGCCGCGATGCCGGTAGCGGCGGCAGCGATGGCGACGACAAGAAAGACGCCAAGCCTCGCAGCAAAAAGCCATTGATCATCCTTGCCGTCGTGATCGTATTGCTCGCCATCGTCGCGTTCGTCTGGTGGTTCATGACGCGCAATCAAATCAGCACCGACGACGCGTACACGGACGGCAATGCTGTTGCAATGGCCCCTAAAGTGGCCGGTTATGTCGTCAAGCTCGCCGTCAATGACAATGTCTATGTTCACAAAGGCGATTTGCTGGTGGAAATCGATCCGCGCGAATATCGCGCGCAAGTCGACGACGCCCGCGCGCAGTTGGGTCTTGCCATGGCGCAATTGCATACGGCGCAGGTCGGGCTCGAAATCGCTCGCGTACGCTACCCGGCCGAATATCGGCAAGCGCAGGCTCAAACGGCCTCGGCGCGGGCCGATTTGAAGCAAGCACAGGCTTCCTACGACCGCGAGCACAGTGTCGATGCGCGCGCGACGTCGCAGCAAAACATCGACGCGGCCGATGCGAAGGAAGCATCGGCGCGCGCTTCGGTGAAGCAAGCGCAGGCTCAGCTTTCGACCGCATCGCTCGTCGAGCAGCAGATTCGGCAAGCCGTTGCCGCCGTCGAGGAACGGCGCGAGCAGGTGGACGCGGCTCGCGCCAAGCTCGAGCAGGCCGATTTGAATCTGTCATGGTGCGAGGTACGTGCACCTACCGACGGTTGGATCACCAAGCGCAACGTGCAATTGGGCAGCTATCTTCAGCCCGGCACGTCGCTGTTTTTCATTGTCACGCCCCAAATATGGGTCACCGCGAATTACAAAGAGTCGCAACTCGACCAAATGCGCCCCGGCGATAAAGTCGAAATCGACGTCGATGCTTACCCGAACCTAACGCTGCATGGCCACGTCGACAGCATTGCGCAAGGCAGCGGCTCGCGCTTCTCCGCCTTCCCCGCGGAAAACGCGACAGGTAATTTCGTCAAGATCGTGCAGCGCGTACCCGTCAAGATCGTCATCGACAGCGGCATGCCCACCGATCATCCGCTGCCGCTCGGCCTCTCGGTCGAGCCCACCGTCTATCTCAAATAACGCGACTGCATCGATCGAGCCATGCCGAACGAGAACTGGCATCCTTCCGCGAATCCTTGGCTCATTGCCGTCGTGGTGACGTTGGCCGCCTTCATGGAAGTGCTCGACACGACGATCGTCAACGTCGCGCTGCCTCATATCGCGGGGACGATGTCGGCCAGCTACGATCAGGCGACGTGGACGCTGACGTCCTATCTCGTGGCTAACGGCATCGTCTTGCCGATCTCGGCGTTCTTCGCACGCCTGCTCGGGCGCAAGCGCTACTTCCTGCTCTGCATCGCCGCATTCACCGTCTGCTCGTTTCTGTGCGGCATCGCAACGAACCTCGGCGAGCTGATCGTGTTCCGCGTCGCGCAAGGCTTCTTCGGCGGCGGCCTGCAACCGAACCAGCAATCGATCATTCTCGACACGTTCCCACCCGCCCAGCGTTCGCGCGCTTTTTCGATTTCGGCCGTTGCGATCGTCGTCGCCCCGGTGCTCGGGCCAACGCTCGGCGGCTGGATCACCGATCATTTTTCCTGGCGGTGGGTGTTCCTGCTCAACGTGCCGGTCGGCATTCTGACGACGTTGGCCGTGCAACAACTCGTCGACGATCCGCCGTGGGCGCGAACCACGCGCGAAAAGCTGTCGATCGATTATGTCGGGATCGGGCTGCTGGCCATTGGGCTCGGCTGCCTGCAGGTCATGCTCGACCGCGGAGAGGACGCCGATTGGCTCGGGTCGCCGTTCATTCGCGTGTTTGCGGCGCTGGCCGCACTCGGGCTCGTCGGCGCGGCCGTTTGGCTCACCTATGCGCGCAACCCCGTCGTTCGGCTCACGCCGCTGCGCGACCGCAACTTCGCACTCGGCTGCGTGGCGATGGCCGCGTTCGCGATGATCCTTTACGGCAGCGCGGTGCTCATTCCGCAACTGGCACAGCAACGGCTCGGCTACACGGCCACGCTCGCGGGGCTCGTGCTGTCGCCGGGCGCATTGCTGATCACGCTCGAGATTCCGATCGTCAGCAAGCTCATGCCGCACGTCGAGACACGCTTTTTCATCGGCTTCGGCTTCGCTTTCCTGGCCGGCGCGATGGCCTACGCGCATTGGCTCACGCCCGACATCGACTACAAAACGCTGGTCATGATGCGATGCGCGCAGTCGTTCGCGATCGGATGTCTGTTCGTGCCGACGACGGCACTCGCTTATCTGAGCGTGCCGCGCGACCTGAACAACGATGCGTCGGCGCTCTTCACGATGTTTCGCAATGTCGCGGGATCGATCGGCATCTCCGTCTCCACCGCGCTGATCCGCGAGCGCGCGCAGGCCAGAATGGCCCACTTATCCACCCACATGACGCCGTTTTCTCAGAACTTCAACGACGCGCTGCATGCACGCGCGGCCACGATTTCGTCGCTGCTGGGACAGCCGCCCGCGCAGGCGCTGCAGACCGCGAACGGCATGATGTATCAAACGTTCGTCGAGCAAGCCCAGATCCTGGCCTACGTCGACGTCTTCTCAATGCTCGCGATTCTTTGCGTGCTCTGCGTGCCGCTGATGTTCTTCTTTTCGCCCGTGAAAGCAGCCGGCGGCGCGGGAGGGCATTGAGATGAGCACGCCTGGGTCGTCGCTTCGGCGTAGGGGCGCGATACGTGCTATAGGCGCTATGCGCGCCATACGTGCCATACGCGCCGGCGGGCTCGCGCGATGCGCTTATTTGCTGTCCGTCTGCGCGCTGACTGCTTGCACCGTCGGTCCGAACTTTCGTTCGCCGCGAACAGATGCCCCGGATACTTGGCAAGAGCTGTCCCGTGCCAAGGCGGAGGTGACGCCGAGCGTAAGCGCGGCGAGCGACGGACACGCGGCTTCGAAGAGCGCCATCGTCGTCGATAGCGATCCCGATCCGCAGTGGTGGCACGCCTTTCACGATGCGACGCTCGATGCCTTGATCGCACGAGCGCGCGCCGGCAACCTCGATCTGCAGCAAGCGGTCTTGCGCATCGTCGAAGCGCGAATGCAGATGCAATCGGCGGCTGCGCAGGGCTTGCCGAACCTGCGCGCGAGCGCCAGCTATAAACGCGAGCAGCTCGGTCTCAAAGGCTTCCTGCAATCAAACGGTGTCTACGGCCAAGTCGACCAGCTGGGCGCGCCCAACTCGCCCATCGACGCGATCGCACCGGGCGCCGGCCCGGGGCTGAAAACGCGAGCCGACGACGTGCTCGGCGAACTGACTTCACCGGTCAATCTCTGGCAGGCCGGTTTCGACGCATCGTGGGAATTGGATTTGTTCGGCCGCGTACGCCGCTCGGTGGAAGCGGCATCCGCCAACGTGGACGCGGCACGCGAAAGCCGCAACGATGCGCTGCTCTCGCTCGAGGCCGAAGTCGCACAGACTTACTTGCAACTGCGCGGCGCACAAGCGTCGCGCGAGATCGCCGCCCATCTCGTCGACGATGCGCGCGACACGCTTGCCTTGACCCAAAGCCAAGCCAAAGTCGGGCTCGCCAGCACACTCGACGTCAAGCAGGCCACGGCCGCCTTGGCGCAAGCGCAAGCGAACGTCACGCCGTTCGATGGGCAAATCACACAAGCCGCCAACGGCCTCGCCCTGCTCGTCGGAGCGCAGCCCGGCGCGCTCGACGCACAGCTCATGCAACGCGCGCCCCTACCCGCCCTGCCCGCGCGCATCGCGGTCGGGCTGCCGTCGGCGCTGGCACGACGACGCCCCGACATACGCCAAGCCGAAGCCGAACTGCATGCGGCGACAGCCGACGTCGGCGTCGCGGTCGCGCAGTTCTATCCCGACATCACGCTGACAGGACAGATCGGCACGCGCGCATCGAACGCCTCGGATTTGGCGCGCTGGTCGCACTTGTTCTATTCGTTCGGGCCAGCGATCTCCCTGCCGATATTCGAGGGTGGCCAGCTCGTCGCCAATCTTCATCTTGCCAACGCGCGCCAAGCGCAAGCCGCGCTGGCTTATCGCAAGGCGGTGCTCGTCGCACTGCGCGACGTCGACAACGCCCTGGCCGTCTATCGCACCGACCTCTCGCATCGCGACGCGTTGTCGACTGCCGTCGATACGCAGCGCAGCGCCTTCGATCTCGCACGCGAGCGCTATGCGAAAGGTTTCGTCAGCTTCGTCGACGTGCTCGACGCCCAACGCCAATTGTCGCAAGTGCAGGCGCAATTCGTACAAGCGCAAACGCAAGTCGAAACGGACCTCGTCGCGCTCTACAAAGCGCTCGGCGGTGGCTGGCAGGATGCGGCATAGCGTTTGCTGAGGCTTGGCTGATGCATGCAACGCCGCGACAACGCGCATTGCGTGCCCTTGCTCAGAAACGCCCGACACGATTCCGATGACCATGAGGTCCGCCACCGACCGCCCCTCGCACTACGCCGCCGCTCACGGCATGGCACCGATCGCAGCCGTGCGCGCGCACGCTTACACAATCCCGACGGATGCGCCCGAAGCCGACGGTACGTTCGAATGGACGTCGACGACGCTCGTGGTCGTGGAAATCGAAGCAGGCGGCTGCACGGGACTCGGCTACACCTACACCGATGCCAGCGCCGCGGCGCTGATTCGCGACACGCTCTCGCAAGTGCTGTTGCATGAGAGCGTCGACCGGATGACGGAGCTCACGGGACGTCTGTGGCGGCGCGTGCGCAACATCGGCCGATCGGGATTGTGCGCGAACGCCATCTCCGCGCTCGACTTTGCACTATGGGACGTCAACGCCAAATTGCTCGGCGTGCCGCTCGTGCAGTTGCTCGGAGGTGCGCTGCGCGAGCGCGTGCAGATCTACGGCAGCGGCGGCTTCACGAGCTACGACGACGGCCAGTTGCGTGATCAGCTCGCCCATTGGGTTCATGTCGATGGCTGCGTGGCCGTCAAAATGAAAGTCGGCTCCGATCCTGCGCGCGATCCGGCGCGCGTGAAGGCAGCGCGCCGAGCGATCGGCGACGCCGCCTTATTCGTCGACGCGAACGGCGCGCTGACCGTCAACGGCGCACTGCAATGCGCCGAGCAATTCGCCGAATACGGCGTGGCATGGTTCGAGGAGCCCGTTTCGTCGGACGATCTCGACGGCATGCGCCGCGTGCGGGACGGCGCCCCCGCGATCATGGACGTCGCCGCGGGCGAATACGCCTATAACAGCGACGATTTCCGCCGGATGCTGCAAGCGCAAGCCGTCGACGTTCTGCAAGCCGACGCAACGCGCTGCGGCGGCGTGACGGGCTTCATGCAGGCCGCCCAGCTATGCGATGCCTGGCATGTCCCGCTGTCCGCGCATTGCGCCCCCGCACTGCACCGTCACTTGGCCGCTGCCGCGCCGCGCTTGCGCCACATCGAATGGTTCCACGACCACGTCCGCATCGAATCAATGCTGTTCGACGGCGCGCCGAAGCCCGATCACGGCACCATCGCGCCCGATCTCGCCCGCCCCGGTTGCGGGCTCGAGTTCAAACGCGCCGACGCCGAGCCCTACGCACTATGAAAGGAGACGAATGCCGATGAATCGCACGGCCAGCGGCATCTTCACGGCTTTGGGGGTCGTCGCGGGCGCCGCGGCCGCGGCCGCCGTATTCAAGTCCGAACCCAAGTCCGAATCGTCGGCCGGCCCGAAGCGCGACACGCTCGCCTCGGGCGCATTGCAACTGCTCGGCAAAGGCGCTCGAATCGATGCGCACGTGCGGGCGGCACGGGCCTTCAATCGCAGCTCCGCGCTGCTTGCATGGTCCGCGCTCACGGATTCGGCGGTCGAGCACTATCGCGGTTCGTTCGAGAATCGCGCGATGTACACGCCGCTCGCCGTCGGCACGCTGTCGCTGCTCGCCGGCATCCATGGCGGGGCCGACGACGTCGGGAGCCGTCACCCTTTGCGCAACGCGGTCTACCTGGCTGCTGCCGGCGTCGGGATCGCGGGCACGGGCTTTCACTTGTACAACGTGACGAAACGCCCGGGCGGATTCAGTTGGCACAACCTCTTTTACGGCGCGCC
This sequence comes from Trinickia sp., assembly GCF_051953955.1. Classification (GTDB taxonomy): domain Bacteria; phylum Pseudomonadota; class Gammaproteobacteria; order Burkholderiales; family Burkholderiaceae; genus Trinickia. The sequence continues at coordinate 57,727 of NZ_JBQCIF010000084.1, forward strand.
GCTCGGGGCGCCCGCGTCGCTGCTGCTCTCCGGCGTACTCGGTGCCGTGGGCGAACGGCTGCGCGACGAACCCGTACACGATCCGCGGCTGTTCGGCATGCCGGCCGGCAAAGCGCTCTCACTCGTCGCAGCCGCCGGGCTGATCGGCACGGTCGGCGAAGTCGCGCTGCTGCACTTTCGCGGCGCGTTTCAGCATCGGGCCATGTATGCGCCCGTGACCGTGCCGCCCGTTGCGGCGGCATTGCTGGCCTGTGCCGCGCTCGCGCCGCCGCGGCCGAACTTCTGGACGCGCGTCTGGTTGCGCGCGACGGCCGCGCTCGGCGCCCTCGGCGTCGCCTTTCACATTCGCGGCGTGGCCCGTCAACGAGGCGGCTGGCGCAATTGGTCGCAAAACGTGCTGAACGGCCCGCCCATACCGGCACCGCCGAGCTTCACCGCACTGGCGATGGCCGGTCTTGCCGCCTTGCGTCTTCGAGAGACCGAACATGAGTAGTCGCTCCGATCAATCCCGCTACCCCGGCTACGACGTGCTGCTCAAACGCGACACGCCTTCGTGGGACGACGTCACGCGCGAAGTCGTCGATGCCCGTCTCGCGACGCGCAATGCGCCTCGCTTCTGCAACGACGCCGAGTGGCGCGCATTGAGTGCGCTCTGCGCGGTGCTCGTGCCGCGATCGTGCAGGCAAACCTCGAACGAAACCGCGGACGGCCGCGGCGACGACGGCTTGCGTTGGCTGGAACCGATCGTGCCCGTCGCCGCCATCGTCGATGAAAAGCTCGCGAACGATACGCGCGATGGCTACCGTGACGCACGGCTGCCGCCGGTTCGCGACGCCTGGCGCGTCGGGCTCGCCGCACTCGATGCCGAGAGCCGCAGCGCTTACGATTCCGCGTTCGCCGATCTCGACGGCGCCAAGCAGCGCGAGCTCGTCAAACGCATGCAGAAAGGAGAATTGAAAGACCCTGCGTGGGAAGGCATGCCGTCCAATGTCTTCTTCGAATTGCGCGCGATGCACGACATCGCCGCAGCTTACTACTCGCACCCACAGGCATGGAACGAGATCGGGTTCGGCGGCCCGGCCAATCCGCGCGGCTATGTCCGGATGCAAGCGAACCGGCGCGATCCGTGGGAGAGTGCTGAAGCGAAGCCCGGCGAGGAAGCGCAAGCGCATCGGGAGAACCGCCGTGCGCGATGACGCCCTTCATACCCCGCGCGGCAAGAACGGACGCGCGCCCGACGTCTTCACCGTGGGCGGCTGGATGCCGATGCGCGAATACCGCCAAGACGATGCCGTCGACTTCGCGATCGTCGGAACGGGCGCGGGCGGCGGCACGCTGGCCTGCCGGCTCGCCGAGCAGGGCTTTCGCGTCGTGGCATTCGATGCCGGCGCGTGGTGGCGCCCGCTCGAAGAGTTCGCATCCGACGAGACACATCAAGCGAAGCTTTACTGGACCGACGAACGCCTCTGCGACGGCGAGCAGCCGCTCAAGCTCGGCAGCAACAACAGCGGCAAAGCCGTGGGCGGCAGCACCGTGCACTTCGCGATGGTATCGCTGCGCTTCAGGCCCGAATGGTTCAAATCGCGCAGCCTGCTCGGCTATGGCGCCGATTGGCCCATCGATTGGCGGGAGATGTGGCGCTACTACGGCTACGTCGAAGATGCGCTGAAAATCTCGGGGCCGGTCAACTACCCCTGGGGTCCGCATCGGCCCCGCTACCCCTATCGCGCGCACGAGTTGAATGCGGCCGCGCTCGTGCTCGCGCGCGGCTGCGAAGCGCTCGGCATCGACTGGTGCCCGACGCCGCTCGCGACGATTTCCGCACCGCGCGGCCAAGCGCATCCCTGCGTCTATCGCGGCTTTTGCGTCGCGGGGTGCGCGACGAACGCGAAACAAAGCGCGCTCGTCACCTGGATCCCGCGCGCGGTCAGAGCCGGCGCCGAGATTCGCGATCTGGCGATGGTCGGCCGCGTCGTCGTGGACGAACACGATCGCGCCGTGGGTGTCGAGTATTTGCGGGAGGGACGCTGGCAATTCCAGCGTGCGCGCAACGTGGTCGTCGCGGGCTATGCGATCGAGACGCCGAGGCTGCTGCTCAACTCCGCGACGCCCCGCTTTCCGCAAGGCCTCGCGAACCGATCGGGCCTCGTCGGCAAGAACCTCATGGTGCAAGCGAATCAAGCCGTATGGGGCTTGATGGATGAAGAGATTCGCTGGTACAAGGGCCCGCCTTCGCTCGCGATGACGGAGCATTGGAATTATACGGACGAAGGCAAGGATTTCCACGGAGGCTATTGCTACATGAGCCAAGGTCCGCTGCCGAACGCTTGGGCCGCCGTGCAAACGGGCCGCGGGCTCTGGGGGGAAGCACTGCACGGCGAGATGGAGAAATACAACCATCAAGCGGGATTGAAGATCGTAGGCGAAACGCTGCCGCAGGAAATGAACCGCGTCACGCTGGCCGATGAAAAAGATCCCTATGGGTTGCCGATCGCGCGCATCACGCACTCGCCTTGCGAGAACGACAAGCGGCTCGTCCAGCATGCGCTCGATTTCATGAGCACGGCATTGGACGCCGCGGGCGCGAAAGAGATCTGGCGCCAGGAAGACGACACATGTCATCTGAACGGGACGGCTCGCATGGGCGACGATCCGGACAAGAGCGTCGTCGATGCCGATTGTCGTAGTTGGGACATTCCCAATCTTTGGATTTGCGACGGCTCGGTGTTTCCGACTGTCGGCGGGGTCAATCCCTCGTTGACGATTCAAGCCATCGCATGCCGCACGGCAGATCGCATCGCGGCGCTGCGCGCGCAGGGCGAGTTGTGAGCCTGGGTTCTAGGAGTCTGCATCCGGTGAACCGCTGAACCGTTGAACCTGCGAATGGCTGAATCGCCGTGCCAGCGGCGCGGCGGCTCCCGGCACGCTCGTTGCGTGAAAGCACTCTGAATCGTACAACCCACGGAGGTCTGCGATGGCAGAGAACGCGCAAAACAATCCGACCCAGGCTCAGCAAAACGAGATCGCGGCAAAGAGCCCCGTGAAGACGCCCGCGGCTGGTGATATGCCGGGCGCGAAGACGCAAGGACGCGAGTTCGGCAAAACGAAGCGAGCGACATCGGCCGAAGCGGTAGCGGCAAAAGATCCCGCGCCGCTGCCGGCGATCGAGCACGGGATGAAAGATGCGGACAGCCCCGACCCCGTCGCGAGAGCGAACGCGCGGACGGTTTCCGTGGACAACGCCGGCATGGCCGCGTCGGACGATACCGTCGACACCGACGGCAAGGGGCTCGAAGCAAGACGCGACGCGTCGATATGGCAAGACAACGTCATCCATTCCAATGCGACACTCGAGAACAACGTTCCGGTGCCGCCCGACGGCCTCGTCGATCTCGACAGCCGCCCCGGCGGCAATCTGCCTATCGTCGCGACGCGGGAAGGATGGCGCGTGTCCTACAAAGGAACGGTGGACGTGCCGGAACGCAATGGGACGCGTGCCGAGCAGGTGTTTACGCTCGAGCAGACGGGGAACGGGTATTCCCATGGATGATGTCGGCCTGCGCCCACGCACTCGCGCAGGCCGCGCGCCGTGCAAGCGGAACTCGGGGACGCCCGAGGCCTGCGACGCATCGCGCCTTCACTCATGCCCATACCCGCCGTGCTCGCTGGCTTTTCCCCGAAACACCCAATACGACCACACCACGTAGATCATCAGGATCGGCAGCACGAATGCCGTCCCGATCATCAAAAACTCATGCGACACCGGGGCCGCCGCAGCCTGCCATAGCGTGACGGACGGCGGCGCGATCATCGGCCACAAGCTGATGACGAGCCCGGAGAACGACAGAAAGAATAGCCCGACCGAACAAACGAAAGGCAACACCTCGCGCTCCCGGTCCGCCCCGCGCACGAGCAGGCCGGCCAGCAGCAGCGTCACCAAAGGCACGGGCGCGAAAAAAGCGAGATTCGGCCAAGTGAACCACCGCGCGGCAATGCGCGGACTGAACATCGGCGTGAGAATGCTCACCGCACCGATGAAAATGAACACGAGCACCATCACGCGTTGCGCCACGCGCCGCGACCAAATCTGCAGCGGCCCCTGCGTCTTCATGATGAGCCAAGTCGCCCCTTGCAATGCATACCCGGCGATGAGCCCGAAGCCCGTGAAAATCGGAAACGGCCGCACCCAATCCCAACTCGTGCCGACGAACTTCCCGCCCGCTTCGTCGAAGCCCTGAACGAACATGCCCAGGATCACGCCCTGAGCGAACGTAGCGAGCAACGACCCGCCGGCAAATGCAATGTTCCACAAACGTCGATTCGCGCCCGGCAAGCCGCGGAACTCGAACGCCACACCGCGGAATATGAGGCCCAGCAACATCAGCAACACAGGAAAGTAGACAGCCGGAATGATGATCGCGAACGCACCGGGAAAAACCGCCAGCAGCCCCGCGCCGCCCAACACGAGCCAAGTCTCATTGAAATCCCACACAGGGGAGACCGATGCCATCATGACATCGCGATCCGCTTCGCTCTTGCGCAACAGAAAGAGGATGCCGACACCGAGATCGAAGCCGTCGAGCAAGATGTACATCAGCACCGCGAACCCCAGAATGGCCGCCCACAGCGGCACCAAGTCAAGCTGCGTCATCATCGTCTCCTCGGGTGCCTGGGAACACCGGTGCTCGGGGCTCGTCACCGTCCCCGTCCGCCTGCCGAACCGCCGACAACGGACGGGCCGCGCGGCGATCGATCCTTACCGGCGCCGGCTGCCGCGAATCGGGGCCGAGGCGCAGCAGCCGCGCGATCAGGATGCCGCCCGAACCGAAAATGAACAGATAACTGAGCACGTAGAGCGCAAGCGATATCGACACGTCGGCGGTCGTCAGCGAAGGCGTCACCGAATCGGCCGTGCGCATCAAGCCATAAACGGTCCACGGCTGCCGCCCCGCCTCGGTCGTCGTCCAGCCCGCCAGCACGGCAATGAAGCCGAGCGGGCTCGCCAGCCGGCACAGCGCGAGCCATCGTCGGCTCGCATAGAGCCTTCGCTTCGGCCAGAGCACCAATCCAGCGATCACGAGGATCAACATGAGCAACGCAATACCCACCATGATGTGGAAAGCGAAGAAGACGATCGGCACGTTGGGCCGATCCGCACGCGGCCAATCCTTCAGGCCGTGCACGAGCCCGTTCGGATCGTGCGTCAAATAAATGCTGCCGAGCACCGGTATCGAGATTTCGAAGTGATTGCGCTCTTGTGCATCGTCGGGAATCGAGAATAGATTCGCGGGCACGCGCCGGCCCGTATCCCAAAGCCCTTCCATCGCGGCGAGCTTGACGGGCTGATACTCGAGCGTATTGCGTCCGTGTTCGTCGCCGATCGCGATTTGCACGGGCACCATGACGATCAGAAACCAAAGGCCCATCTTCACCATCACGCGTCCCTCCTCGGGCGCCCGCCGTTTCAGCAGATAGTGGGCGCCGACGCCGAGAACGACGAACGCGGTCGTGACGAGAAAAGCCGTGACCGTATGCGCCAGCCGATACGGAAACGACGGATTGAAAATGACCGCAAGCATGCTGTCAGGCACGAACTTCCCATCGACGATCCGATAGCCGCTCGGCGTTTGCATCCAGCTGTTGACGGCGAGAATCCAAAACGAGGACATCAGCGTACCGAGTGCGACGAACATCGCGGAAAGCACGTGCGCCCACTGCGGGACGAGCTTTCTGCCGAACAGCAGCACGCCGAGAAACGCCGATTCGAGAAAGAACGCCGTCAACACCTCGTAAGCCATCAGCGAGCCGATCGTGCTCGACGTCGCGGCGATGAACCGGCTCCAGTTCGTGCCGAACTGGAACGGCATGACGATGCCCGACACGACACCCATTCCGAACGAGACGGCAAAGATGCGAATCCAAAACGCCGACAGCCGCCTGTAAACATCGCGGCCCGTTGCCCACCAGAGCAGTTCGAGCGTGGCGATGTAGCAGGACAAACCGACCGTGAACGCGGGCAGTAGGATATGCAAGGCGATGACCCAGGCGAACTGCATGCGAGACAGCAAGAGAGCGCTCATGGAAGGCGGTACCGAAGTTGGGGGAAGACAGCGCTCGAAAGCGCTCGACAGAGCTCGAGCGTGCGCGGGGCGCGGCCACGCCCTCTCCTTTATAGGCGATCAAAGCCGATGCCGCGATGCAGTAATCGATAAAGGAACGCCCGGCACGCGATATGCGGGAAAACGGCCATTCACCACGCGGGACGTCGGCCCGCGCATTCCTGACGAACATCACGTTTTCCGGAGACTGCCATGGTCCGTTCGCCTCGCTTACCGAAGCTCGTTGTCGTTACCGGAGCCAGTGCAGGTGTCGGCCGCGCCGCGGTGCTCGCGTTCGCGCGTCTCGGCGCCGACGTCGCTCTGCTCGCGCGCGACGCCGAGGCGCTGGGCCAAGTCGCCGACATCGCGCGCAACTACGGCGTGCGCGCGTTGCCGATAGCACTAGACGTGGCTGCCGCGCACGAAGTCGAGGCCGCCGCCGATCGTATCGAAGTCGAGCTCGGCCCAATCGACGTCTGGGTCAACAACGCCATGGTGACGGTGTTCGCTCCCGTCGCGCAAATGAAGCCGGAGGAGTTCGCGCGCGTCACCGACGTCACCTACCTCGGCTACGTCTGGGGCACGATGGCCGCGCTGCAGCGGATGCGCAGCCGCAATAAAGGCATCATCGTGCAAGTCGGCTCGGCGCTCGCTTATCGCGCCATCCCCTTGCAGGCGGCTTACTGCGGCGCCAAGCATGCGATCCGAGGTTTTACCGATGCGCTGCGCTGCGAGCTACTGCACGAGAAAAGCAACATCCATGTGACGATGGTGCAGATGCCCTCGCTCAACACGCCGCAATTCGACTGGGCCAAGAGCCGAATGCCCGGCGCACCGCGGCCGGTCGCGCCCGTCTACGAACCCGAGGTCGCCGCGCGCGCGATCGTCTGGGCGGCCACGCATCGACGCCGCGAGCTCTATGTCGGGTTGCCGTCGATCAAAGCGATCATCGCGAACAAGTTCGTGCCGGGTTATCTTGATCGGTATCTCGCGAAGCGCGCGTTTCCCGGGCAGCAACGCAAGAGCCCGACCGAGCCCGACCATGCCGTCGACCTCTGGAAGCCGGTGCCCGGCGCACACCGGTTGCGCGGCTCCTTCAGCGCCGAGGCCAAGTCGAACTCCGCCTCGTTGTGGCTGGACACCCACCGCGGTGCGGCGTTCGGTGCAGCGTTGGTCGTGGGTCTCGTCGCTTGGATCGCGCGGCGGCGCCCCGGCGTGCGCGCTTGATCGCCGGGCGGCATCCGCGCGAATGTGCTCGACGCCGCCAAGCTCAGAGAGGGCACGGTGGCGCCGTCGACTTCCCTGCCGTCCGGCGCCGCTCGTTCTTTCTCGTTCGGTTCTATGACTCCTTCTTGCCCGGCAGCACCGAAGCCATCACTTGCTTCGCCGTGTTGACGAGCACGCTGCCTTCCTCGGGATCGCCCTCCATCAGCGTGCGCATGAACTTGCGCGCCTGCACGAGCGTAATGTGCGGCGGCAGCGGCGGGACCTCGGGATCGGTCTTGATCTCGAGCACGACGGGCCGCCCGGCGGCCAGCGCCTCGTCCCAAGCAGGGCCGATGGCCTCGGGCGTATCGACGTAGATTCCCTTGAGCCCGATCAATTCGGCGAATCGGTGATACGGCACGTTCGGCACGTTCTGCGAGGCCTCGAACTTCGGATCGCCTTCCATGACGCGCTGCTCCCACGTCACCTGGTTCAGGTCTTCGTTGTTCATGACCATGCAGATCCACCGGCCGTCCTTCCACTGCTGCCAGTACTTCGCCACCGTGATGAGCTCGGCCATGTTGTTCATCTGCATCGCACCGTCGCCCACCATCGCGATGACCGGACGATCAGGATGCGCGAACTTGGCCGCGATCGCATAGGGCACCGCCGCGCCCATCGATGCGAGGCCGCCCGAAAGCGAGCACATCATGCCGCGGCGAATCTTGAGGTCGCGCGCATACCAGTTGGCGCAGGAGCCCGAATCGCTCGTCAAAATCACGTCCGGCGTCAGCTTCGGCGATAGCTCGGTAAAGATACGCTGCGGATTGACGCCGCGTTTGACGGACTCCTTCGCGCGCTTATCGAGCGTGTCCCACCATTCCGACGTCCACCCCTCGATTCGCTTGCGCCACGCGTCGTTGGTTTTCTGATCGAGCAGCGGCAGCAGCGCGCGCAGCGTTTCGGCGCTATCGCCGACGAGGTTGACCTCCATCGGATACCGCAAGCTCAGCATATCGGCGCCGATGTCGATCTGCACGCCGCGCGCTTCGCCTTCCTTCGGCAAGAATTCCGAATAAGGGAATCCCGAGCCGATCATGAAGAACGTATCGCAATGCGTCATCATCTCCCAGCTGGGCTTCGTCCCGAGCAAGCCGATGGAGCCCGTCACCCAGGGATACTCATCGGGCACCACGGCTTTGCCGAGCAGCGCCTTCGCAACGCCAGCCTGCAATCGTTCGGCTACGGCGATCACTTCGTCGGTGGCATGCAGCGCCCCCGCGCCGACGAGCATCGCCACGCGGCTGCCTGAATTGAGCACCTCCGCCGCACGCGCGAGGTCTGCCGGCTCGGGCATGACCCGCGGGCGCGAGTATCCGACACCCGAATGCGCCGTGCCGTGCTTGCGCGGCGGCGGGGTGTATTCGAGCTCCTGCAGATCGTTCGGCAATATGATCGCCGTCACGCGCCGTTGCGAGAGCGCGATGCGCACGGCGCGATCCACCATGTGGCGCACTTGAGCGGGGACGCTCGCTTGCTGGACGTAGGAGCCGGCCACGTCTTTCAGCATCGAGGCGATGTCGACTTCCTGTTGATAGTGCGCGCCGAGGGCCGCGCGCGCCTGTTGCCCGCATATCGCGAGCACCGGCATGTGGTCGAGCCGCGCGTCGTAGAGGCCGGTGACGAGGTGAGCGGCGCCGGGGCCCGAGGTGGCGATGCACACGCCCAGCTCGCCCGTGAACTTCGCGTATGCGCTCGCCATGAACGCCGCCATTTCCTCATGACGGGCCTGGATGAATTCGATCTTGCCCCCTGCGCGCCGCAACGCGCCGAACAAGCCGTTGATACCGTCGCCGGGGTAGCCGAACATCCGCCGCACCCCCCATTCATGCAATCTTTCGACGATGAAGTCGCCTACCGTTTGCGCCATCTGTGCCTCCGATACAGTCGGTCTTGGAGACTCGATGTCGCGCAAGAAGCGCGCCCATTGAACGCAATGCCCCGCGCGGCTCACCCTCCGTTCATACCGAGGCGCTTGCGCATGTCGCGCGTGATGCGCTGCTTGGTGCCGGCATAGTCGGCCCATGGGTCGACGCTCATCGCTTCAAGCCGTTCCTGAATGTTCTGCACCGTCCACTGCGCGCCACCCGTCGTATCCGCGAGCTCGTCCCAGGCGATCGGCACCGACACGCCCATGCCGGGCCTCGCGCGAGGAGAGAACGCGGCAACGGTGCTCGACCCACGGTTGTTGCGCAAGTAATCGACGAAGATGCGTCCGCGGCGGTTTTGCGCCCCCATCTTCGCGCTGAAGCGATCAGGCAGCGTAGCCGCCATGTGCTGCGCGGCCGCCTGGGCGAACGCTTTGATTTCGTCCCACCCCTCGTGGCGTGAAAGCGGCACGACGACATGCAAGCCTTTGCCGCCGCTCGTCTTGCACCACGACTTCAGGCCGAGTTCCGCCAGCAGTTCGCGCGTGAGCTGCGCCGCCTCGATCATGCGATCCCAACCAAGCTTGGGGTCGGGGTCCAGATCGAACACGATGCGATCGGGCTTTTCGATATTGGCCGCCACCGCATTCCAGGTATGGAGCTCGACCGTTCCCATTTGTGCGGCGCCCACGAGCGCCTGCTCGCTGTCCAGCGTGATCAATGGCGGATGATCCGGGTCGAGCCCTTCGTGCGAGGTGACGAACGGAATCGATAGCCGGTTCGCGTGTTTCTGAAAGAACAATTCGCCTTCGATGCCCTCCGGCGCGCGCACGAGGGCAACGGGACGGCCTTTGACGTGAGGCAGCAGCGCGGGTGCGATGCGCTCGAAGTAGCGGATCAAGTCGCGCTTCGCGAATCCGATCGATTTGTCGATCATGCGTGCCGGATGCGAAATCCGCACGCCGGCCACCGTGTCGCCCTCCTTCAAAGGCTCATCGGATGGGCGAGCGAGGCTGCCCGTCGCCTTTTCGGCTTCGGTGGCTTCGGTGGCTTCGGTGGCTTCGGTGGCTTCGGTGGCTTCGGTGGCTTCGGTGGCTTCGGTGGCTTCGGTGGCTTCGGTGGCTTTGGTGGCTTTGGTGGCTTTCGTCGCTTTCGTTACGTTGGTCGCTTTCTTTTCTTTCGTCGCGTCGGTCGTCTTGCGGGCCACTGCTTTCGCGGCCGGCTTTGCTCGGGCTCGGCCGCCATCACCTCCGGCCTTGGCCGGTGTCTCATGCACGATTTCCCTCGCCGGCTTGTCGCCGCGCAGGCTAATGAACGACGCCTGCCGCACGATGCCCTCGCTCGTCCATTCCGAGAAATTGCATTCGGCGATGAGCTCCGGCCGCACCCAATGCACCTTCGTGCGGCTGCGCTCGCTCGGCTCTTCCGCAAAAGGCGAACGGGCGATCTCCCTCATATCGAGCTCACGCTTGATCGAGCGCAGCGTCGCCGCATCGAAGCCGGTGCCCACCCGCCCCGCGTAGCGCAGCTTCCCGCGCGCGTCGTTCACGCCGAGCAGCAACGCGCCGAAGCCGGTGCGGCTCCCGCTCGGTTCCGAATACCCCCCGATGACGAACTCTTGACGACGCCGGCACCGCAGCTTGATCCACGAGCCGCTGCGCGTCGACGTATAGCGGCTGTCGCGACGCTTGCCGACGATGCCTTCGAGCGCCATCTCGCAAGCACTCGATAGCAAATCGTGCGCGTCGAGCGCGAAGTCCTCCGAGAAACGCAGCGTGTCGTCGTCGAGCCCCTCGAGCAACGCACGCAGCAACGCCCGCCGCTGTACGAGCGGAACGTTGCGCAAGTCGTACCCGTTCAGATACGGCAGATCGAACGCGAAAATGACGATATCCTGCGGACGGTTCGCGTCGAACGCGTTTTGCAGCGCTTGGAAGCTCGGCACCCCATGTTCGTCCAGCACGACGGCCTCGCCGTCGATCCACGCGGTATCGACGCCTAGCGCCGCAAAGGCCTTGGCCTGCCGCTTGAACTTCTCGGTCCAATCGAGCCCGCTGCGCGTGAAGATCCGCACGGGGTGGGCGTCGCTGCGGTCGATACGCGTCAATGCCCGATAGCCATCGAACTTGATCTCGTACAACCAATCGCCCCCGGGCGGGACTTCGTCGACGAGCGTGGCCAGTTGGGGCTTCAACGATGACGGCAGCGGGGCCTTCTCGGCGCCTTCGATCATGGGCGAGCGGGCCAACTCGCGCAGCGACTGCGTCGTGCGCGTGGCGACGATGTCGGGGCGGCCCGAGCGCGCCTCGCCGGCATGCGGTGCCTGCGCGGGAACCGCGATCTCGCCTTTGCGCCTCCTGCTCGCCGAAGCCGGATCGGCGCCATCGGCGCCGCTTTTCGCCGTACGCTTGCGCGCCTTGGCCGCCTTTTGCGCGGCGTCACCGTCGGCCAGCGCGCTGCCAGGCCGAGCCTCGATGACGTCGTACTCGCTTTCGGGCCGTGCTTCTTCGTCACGCTCTTTGATCAACAGCCACTGTTCCTTGTCGCCGCTACCGCGCATCGAACTACGCACGAGCGCCCACCCGCCGTGCAGCTTCGCGCCGTGCAGCCGGAACTTGAGGCGCCCGGATTCATAGGCTTTGCGTGCCTGCGCCACACCGCCATCGGGCTCCCAGGTGCCGCGGTCCCAGACGATCACCGTACCGGCGCCGTAGTTGCCGGGTGGAATTTCGCCCTCGAACGTACCGTATTCGAGCGGATGATCTTCCACGTGCACCGCGAGCCGCTTCACCGAAGGGTCGAGGCAAGGCCCCTTCGGCACCGCCCATGACTTGAGCGTGCCGTCCAGTTCGAGCCTGAAGTCGTAATGCAAGCGCCTCGCATGATGCTCTTGAATCAAGTAGGAAAGCGCCGGAGCGGCGCGCCGCGCGGCAACGGCTTCGGGGGCTCGCTTGGCGGCGCCGCGCGCGCGCGCCGCACCGGCGGGCTCGGGCGTCTCGTCGAAGCGCCGCTTCTTTCGGTAGGTTTCGAGCTTATCCGCCATGTCGAGTGAGTGAATCAATGAATCAGTGGATCAGTGGAGGTGAGCCGGGGATGGACCGGTGCCGATCATCCCGCGGCGCGCCACCGTCAAGCGGCGTGTTTGCCCTTGCCGCGGCCGAGGCTGCGCTTGAGCAACTCCGACAGATCGACGACGTCGGCCGTCGTGCGCTTGCGCGCCGGCGCTCGCGCACCTTCGCTGATCTCGTGCGTCTTGCCCTCGCGCACCTTGCGATCGACGAGGGCGAGAATTTCATCGCGAAACGTATCGTGATAGTGCTCGGGCTCCCAGCGCTCGGTCATGTCCTCGATCAATTTTTCCGCCATTTCGACCTCGCGCGGGCTGACGCCGGCCGCCTTCGCATCGGCCGGCGGCAATGACAGATCGCCGATATCGAGCACTTCCCCGCCCCAGCGCAACGTATTGAGCGCTAGCACCGGCCCGGCCGGGATCAACGCCGCCAAATGCTGCTTGTTGTGCAGGACGACGTTGGCGATTCCGATCTTCCCGGTTTTCGCCAACGCTTCGCGCAGCAACGCGTAGGCTTTCTTGCCCTGCCGCTCGGGCACGAGGTAATACGGCGTATCGAGGTAGAGAAACGATACGGCGTAGGCTTCGACGAACGCGAGGATGTCGACCGTCTGCGTCGACTCGGGGCTGGCAGACCGGATTTCGTCGTCAGTGAGAATGACGTAGTTGTTCTTCTCGTATTCGAAGCCGCGCACGATGTTTTCGCGGCGCACTTCCTTGCCTGTTCGCTTATTGATCTGCTTATAGCCGACCGGATCCGCCGTTTCCTTATCGAGCAGATTGAAGCTCGTCCTTTCGGGCCGCGTGGCCGCATGCAATTGCACCGGCACGTTGACGAGACCGAAACTGATCGCCCCTTTCCAAATCACGCGTGACATGGCGGTTCTCCTTTCACCGGCTTTAGCGCAGCCATCGCGCCATTCTCTCGGCCGCGCACGCCGTTGCAGGACCCGCTATCTTCAGGGCTGATTCGCCCGCTGCGCATTCCTTGCAAAGCGGTCGTAATCCCTGCAACGGCGATTACTCTATTCTCCTCGAGCCGTTACCTGAATACGCCGATCAACAACGTGGCCAAGAAGATGACGAGGAAGATGAAGAACAGAATCTTCGCGATTTCGGCCGCCCCGGCAGCGATGCCGGTGAAACCGAAGACGGCCGCGATGAGCGCGATGATGAAGAAAACAACGGCGTATCTGAGCATGGCGTCCTCCTGGATGAATGCCGGAGTCCCGGCCTCGGCGTCGCCGCTGCACTGGCTTACCGCGGCGGGCACTGAAGCGTTGAAGTTCGTTCTAGGCAACGCTTGGCTTTCATACTGCAATGAGTATGCCCATCGGAGAACTGCTGAAGGCGCTAGCCACTGAAGGCGTTTACGAAAGCCGTGTGCCGTGACGCCGAAGCGAGCGCCCCCGGCCCTCCGTTACGAGGCCCTCGTATCGATCCGCCAATCGGTCTCCAACGCCCGGCACCCGCACGGGCAGAAGCACGCGCGCAGAAGCGCCGCGGGTGCCACTGAGAGACACCGAGCGCCTAGCGCTCCGCGTGCGCTTCGGCGCGCGGGGCCGCTCCCGCCGCGGCTGCCGAATCCTTGAGCGGCTCGACGTCCTTGGTCGGATCGAAATCGGCCCATCGCCCGTGCTGCCAACGCCCGTGAGCGCGCTCGACCTCGAGACTGCCGGCCTCGCGTAGCACGCGCGCCGCTTCCTGCTGGTTCTCGGGCGAGACGTGCACGGCAACGAGCACGCCGGAATCGCGCGCCTCGTGCGGGACCTCGCTGTCCGGCACCTTGCCGCCGCCGCGCGTATGCGACATCGCCCCCGCGAGGGAACCTACGTAGGCGCCGACACCGGCCGCCACGATGAGCACGAGGAACGGCGACGAAAACGCGCTGAACAGTGCCACGCCGATCACCGCGCCGATGACGGCGCCGATCGCCCCGCCCTTGCCCGCGCCCTTCGACGTGCGCGCCGCCTGCGGGTCCACATAGCGGTCGCCCCCGATCGGAAAGCGCGCATGCTGCCCGCGCGGATTGACGAAGAACAGCGTGACGTCCTCTTGCACGAACCCCGCTTGGAAGAGCCGATTCGCGGCCGCTTCGGCACCGGCGAACGTCGTGAAGCGGCCTGCCACGATCAACGACATGACGCGTCCTCCTATTTCGTTCGTTACTTTCGTTCGTTACTTATCGAGCGATTCAAGCGGGCTCGATCCGGAACAAGCCGCTGCGCAGCACGACCGCCGCACCGCCGCTCGCTTCGATCGCGCGTTTGCACACCTCGTGGATACGCTCGCGGCCTTCGGCGAAAGCGCGCAGCAACTCGGCCTCGAGCGTGGAGGGCGCACCGAAGTGATCTTCGAGCGCCTCCGCGGTGATCGCGCAAGACAGCGAAACACCGTCGACCACGGCGACGAAGCGCACGACCATCTGTGCGCCGTCGAACGCGGGCGCGTCGTCAGGAAAGGTTACTTGCACGGCTGGCCCCCGTCGTCTGCTTCGTTCATTATCCGCTCGTTCGAGGCTCATCGCGCGGCGGCGCGATGTTCCAATTGAGCGATGAGTTTTCGGTTGAACGCGGGAATGTCGTCGGGCTTTCGGCTCGAGATCAAATTGCCGTCTTCGACGACCTCCTCGTCCACCCACGTCGCGCCCGCATTGCGCAAATCGTCCTGCAAGCTCGGCCAGCTCGTCATCGTGTGCCCGTTGACGATCCCCGCCGAGATCGGCAGCCAGCCGCCGTGGCAAATGACCGCAACAGGCTTGTGCGCCTCGTCGAGCGCGCGCACGAACGCCTGCGCTTCGGGCACCGTGCGGATCGCGTCGCCGTTGACGACGCCGCCCGGCAGCACGACCGCGTCGTACTGCTCCGGCCGCACTTGGTCGAACGTCGCATCGACCGTCACCATCCCGCCGCGATCCGTATGGCGGAAGCCCTGGATTTGCCCGTGCTTCTTAGAGATGACGTGCACCAATGCGCCGGCTTCCGACAGCGCCCGCTTCGGCTCGACGAGCTCGGCCTCTTCGAAACCGTCCATCGCCAACATCGCGACTTTGCAACCTTCCAGCGTTTTGGTCTTCGTGTTCATCGGCGCAGCTCCTCTAGATCGAATGAAGTGCTGCAATGCACCGCAGCAAACACGGTGCCTACGGCCTGCATGGAGCGCTTCACTTCTTGAGATCGCTCGGCAATCCGGCGAGCAAATCGGCCATGTCATCGGCATGCTCTTCCTCTACGGCCAAAATGCTTTCCATGACGCGCCGCGAGGTAGGGTCCTTTTCCCCGAGGAAGGCCACGATCTCGCGATAGCTATCGATCGCCACGCGCTCCGCCACGAGGTCTTCCTTGATCATGTCGACGAGCGAGGAGCCCTCGACGTACTCCGCATGGCTGCGCGCGAGCAGCCCGTCGGGCGAGAAGTTCGGCTCGCCGCCGAGTTGCACGATGCGCTCGGCCAGTTGATCGGCATGCTGCTGCTCCTCGTTCGAATGCTCGAGAAACTCGTCGGCGATGGCCTTCGAATGGATGCCCTTCGCCATGAAATAGTGCCGGCGGTAGCGCAGCGTGCAAACGATCTCCGTGGCCAATGCATCGTTGAGCAGTTTCAACACCGTCGCGCGATCGGCCTGATAGCCGGCGGTCACGGCCCCTTCCTCGATATGCTCGCGCGCACGCTTGCGAATGGCCTGGACGTCGGACAAAAACGGTTGATTCGCCATGGGGTTTCTCCATCGATTGTATTTACGAAACACGGCATTGCCCGCGAACGCCGGAGCCTAGCCGTCCGCCCGCGATACGAAGGCCAGACGTGCATAACCCGTGCCAGGTTCGTCGGCCCTCAACGGTGTGGCATGGGCGTTGCGCGGCAAACCGACGAAACACTATGAAACGCAACGCACGCAACGACACGCCTGTGCGGCGGCGACGCGCACGACTGACTCGGACGACACCGGACGACACGACAGGACCCACCGATGGCTGCTCACACTCCTCATTCGTCGACGCGGCGCCGCGCCGGCCACCCGCCCCGGCAACGCCACGCGCAAAGCCGAGCCCATCATGAAAAAACGCGCGCCGACACGCGAGCGCGCAAGCCGCCGCGCCGTTGGTCGCACGAGGTCATGGAAAAGAGCGACGCGCTCGATCTAGAGGCCGGCATCTTCACATCCGGCAACGCCGAGGACATCGCGCGATCGCTGAAGCAATCCTCGCTGGCCAGCAAGCGGCGGCGCGGCACCCCCTACCAATCCGCCATGTCGATGCTGAACTTCTACATCAACCGAGCCGGCAAGAATCTGCCGAAATCGCGCCGGCACGTACTGGAATCGGCGAAGGGCAAACTGCGCGAGGCGTTCGGACGCCCGCGCTGAGCGCCCGCTCGATTCTCCCGGCATGCGCGAAACCATTTGGTTCCTCATCGTCGGCGGCATGTTCGTCGGGATGGGCGTGGCGAGTTCGCTGTTCAAGCGTTTACCGTTGACCGGCGCCATGCTCTATCTCGCCGCCGGCTTTGCACTCGGCCCCAAAGGCGGTGGACTGTTGGCGCTCGATATCACGAAGGACGCCGCGCTCGTGCGGCTGCTCACCGAAGTTGCGCTGCTCGCGTCGCTGTTCGCGATCGGGCTGCGACTGCGAGCGCCGATCTTCGCATCGTTGTGGACGCTGCCCGTGCGCCTCGGCTTGCTCGCGATGCTCGTGACCGTCCCGCTGCTCGCCTGTTTCGGCGCGTGGGGCTTGGGGCTCGCCTGGGGGCCCGCATGGTTGCTGGCCGCCATGCTGGCCCCGACCGATCCCGTCCTTGCCCACGACGTCCAAGTGCGCGACGCCAACGATCTCGATATCGTGCGCTTTGCGCTCTCGGGAGAAGGTGGGCTCAACGACGGCATCGCACTGCCGTTCGCGCTGATCGCGCTGGCGTGCTGCACCGCCGGCCCAGGCAGCGCGCACGCCGTGCCCGTGCTCCGGACCCTCGCCGAAACGGTGTGGGGCATCGTAGGCGCAATCGGCATCGGCGCGCTGCTCAGCTTTGCGACGACTCATGCGATCGCGTGGCTGCGCACGCGGTATGCGCAAGCGCTCGGTCTCGAGGGCTTCTTCGCGTTCGGCCTCATCGAACTCTCGTACGGCGCGGCGCAATTGCTGCATACGTTCGGCTTTCTCGCCGCCTTCGCCGCGGGCGTGGCGATGCGGCGGGCCGAGCATCGCGCGACGGGCGAACGATCGCCGCAAGATGCGATCGGCTCGATCGACTCGTCCGACGTCGCCGCAACGGCTGCACATCCGGACAAGGCTCATGCTTACATGGCCGAGTCGGTCCTCGGTTTCACGATCGAGCTCGAGCGGATCGCCGAGATGGCAATGATGATCATGGTGGGCAATTTGATCGGCACGTTGGACGCGCCGCTCGTGACGTGGCGCAGCATCGCACTCGTGCTCGCGCTGTTCTTCGTCGTGCGGCCGTTCGCCGTGGAGCTCTCGCTCTTGGGTTCGCGCGCGCAGCCGATGGAGCGCCACTTGATGAGCTGGTTCGGCATTCGCGGCATCGGCACGATCTATTACCTCGCCTACGCGCTCGAAAAAGGAAAAGCGAGCGATATCGCGCCGCTCGCGCCCTACGCCCTAGCCGTCGTCACGGCTTCCGTCTTCGTGCACGGCGTATCGGCCACGCCGTTGATGAGACACTACAGGCGCAAGCGAGCCAGAGCCTGCCCCGCGCAGGACGGTTAGCCGCGCATCGTGGGGCCGTCGGGGCCTTCAGCAACAGTCAGCCGCCGTCGTGCGGGTAAGCCTGCTTGTCCGGATCGTCGAGCGTCCGGTACGGCAACGCCTCGGCGTTCGGGGTAGCCGTCGTCTCGTCGATCACACGTTCGACGTCGGCCGTCTTGGCAAGCTCCGATAGAAAAGCCCGTTTATCGAATTCGGGCGCCACGCAGCCCTGCACATAGATGAACCGCCGCTGCAGCAGCAACCAGAGCGTCGTCCGCTCCCGCCAGTGTGTCGCGGCCTCGATGTTCGTCAGTCGCCGGTTCACCGCCTCCTGGATCTCCTTGTCGTAGAGATAGCTGTTCGACAGCCGGCAACGCCCCTCCCACCAGCAACTGTTGCCGCGCTCGATCCGATAATGCGAATCGGCCAGCCATTCCTGTTCGGTTTGAAGCGGCCCGAGCGGCACGGGGCAGCCGGAGACGGCATGCGATACCTGCAAGAACGGATCGTTCCCGTGATTGATGCGCGCGGCGCCGGCCGATACGGACAGCGTCGGCATGGCAGCGAACAGGCCTGCCGCCGCCAACGCCCGAACGGCGTGCACACTCAGAGAGTGCCTCATGGTCTCCTCCTACGCGAATGCGGGGCGCCGTGTGTCCGGGTCGGGCACCGGCCCGGCGCGATTGCACCACACCCTATCCGCGCTGGCAAGGAGGACTTCGAGACCGGCGCCGGTTGCGCGTGCAACGAGGCTAGCCGCCGGAGCAAGCGGCTCCGTCACGCAAATCGCCGACGTCGTCGGCAACGCGATGCGTGCCCTCGCTCGCGAACTCCAGTACGCGCAGGATCAGTTGCGGCGTCAACGGCTTTGCGCAGTGCGCGTCGAACCCCGCTGCGCGTGCGCGGTCGCGGTCGCCCGCCGAGGCATAGCCGGTGCACGCGATCAGCAGCATGTGCGCCGTGGCAGAGTCGGCGCGCAGCCGCCGCGCGACCTCGAGGCCGTCGAGCCCCGGCATGGCGATGTCCAGCAGCACGGCGAACGGCTGCCAGTCGCGCGCGATCACGCAGGCCTCGTGCGGGTCGCTCGTGGCTCGGCATTCGAAGCCGTCCGCATCGAGCAATAGTTGCAACGCATCCGCGGCGTCGCGGTAGTCGTCCACGACGAGCACGCGGCGATGATCGGCCATGGCTGGCCGGATCGCACGCCACAGCACAACGTCGTCGCTCGGCTCGGCATTGTCCCGCTCGGTCACGGCCTTCTCTCCCTGGTTGATCTCGACGCAGTCGCGAAGCGACGCAAGTAACGATCCCGGACGAACGCACCGTCGTAAAAAAATGGCATGCGCGTTGCTCTCAGGTCTGGCACGATTTGGTAGGACGTTCTCGTTCAGTCTGTCTCGATGGCGACATCGAATTAGGAAAAAGAGCTATGTCGACCTCTCACGCGGCATCCCGCCTCGCCTGCGCGGGCGCGCTTCTCGCGACGTTCGCGCCGGCCCCGGCCCATGCGCAAACGCCTTCTCCGCTCGCCGAGTGGCAATACTCGTCGGGCATCCTGCTCGAGCAGATGTTCGAGCCGAAGCTGCCGACCTGGCGCATCCGCCTTGGGCCCTCCGTCAGCTTTCAGCCGCGCTATGACGGCTCGGACCGCTATCACGCCGTAGCCGGCCCGAGCATCGACATTCGTTATCGGGACCGCTTCTTCTTGTCGACCGGAGAAGGGCTCGGCATGAACGTCCTCACGGGGCCGAATTGGCGCGTGGGGTTCGCGGCCGCCTACGATCTCGGCCGGCGCGCAGCGGACGATCTCGGCCACTTGCAGGGGATGGGCAACATCAACCCGGCACCGAGCCTCAGGCTCCTTGGCGAATATGCAATTTCGAAATCGTTTCCGCTCGTCTTGAGCGCCGATCTGCGCCGCAATTTCGGGGGCGACAACGGGTGGATAGGCGACCTCGGCGCCTATATGCCGATGCCGGGCAGTTCGGAGCAGTTCTCTTGGTTCGCCGGCCCCACGATGACGATCGCCGATTCGCGCTATATGAATAGCTGGTTCGGCGTGAATGCCGGACAATCGGCGCGCTCGGGCTATCGGCAGTACGACGCATCGGCCGGCATCCGCTCAGTGGGCTTCGGCGTCACGGCTTCGTGGACGGTGCGAAAGCATTGGATCTTGAATGCCGACGGCGCCTTCCAGCAACTCGTCGGTTCGGCGGCGCACAGCCCGATTACGCAGACGCGCGCGTCGGGCTCGTTCGACGTCTCCGTGATCTACGAGTTCTAACGAGCGAATCCGCCCGGTGCGGCATCGGGTGCGACACCCGGGTGCGCTCGGCTTGTCAATGCGCGTCGGACATCTCGACCGCGTCGCGCGGCACCGACAACCGGAGCGCGAAGCCGCCGCCCGCCTCGCTGCCGATCGCGACCGAGCCGCCAAGGCGACGCACGCGATCGCGAACGCCGGCGAGCCCCGAGGGACTGGGCCGCGTCTCGTGCCGGCTGGGCCGCCTTTCGATGCCCGTGCCGTTGTCGCGGATCGAGACGTCGCACGTTGCGGCCGTGCAGATGAGCTCGATGTCGACGGCCGTCGCGCGATGTGCGTGACGCACGACGTTCGTGAGCGCCTCCTGCACGATGCGGAAGAGCGCGGTCGAGGCCGCCTCGTTGAACACGACGTGCTCGGCGTTGCTCGTCAGGCTGATGCGCAGGCGCGAGCGCTGGCGAAAATCGTCGACGAGCCATTCGAGCGCCGGCAGCAATCCGAGGTCGTCCAGCACCGCGGGACGCAGGCCAGCGGCGAGCCGCCGCACCGATCCGATCGCGTGATCGACGGCCTCGCGCATCGCCGTCGCGCGGAGCCGTACCGCCTCGAGCGCCTCGGACGGGTCGTGCGCTAGCGGCACCTCGTCGGATGTCAACGCGGTCAAATCCATCTTCAGCGCCGTCAACTGCTGCCCGAGGTCATCGTGCAATTCACGCGCGATGCGTTTCTTTTCTTCTTCGCGCGTCGCCTCGATGCGAGCGGCCAACTCGCTCGCGTACTCGAGTTGACGCAATTGATTGCGCTCGGTGATGTCACGCACGACTTTGGCGAAGCCGACCAACTCGCCGGCCACGCCGTAGACCGAGGTGACGACCACGTTCGCGCAAAAGCGAGAGCCGTCCTTGCGCAAGCGCCACCCTTCCATTTCGATGCGGCCGTTGGCCGCTGCATCGGCGAGTTCGCGCTCGGGCTCGCGCGAGGCGATGGCCTCCACCGGATAAAAGCGCGAGAAATGCCGCCCGACGATCTCGGCCGCGTGAAAGCCCAGCACCCGCGTGGCGCCCCCGTTCCAGCTCGTGACTTGCCCCTGGGGATTGAGCATGAAGATCGCATCCTCGACGGCGTCCATGAGCCGCCGCATGCGCTCCTCGTTCTGCCGCAGTTGCTCTTCGTTGCGCCGCCGTTCGGTCAAATCGCGCGTGATCTTCGCGAAACCCATGAGCTCGCCGCGCTCGTCGCGCAGCGCGGTGATGACCACGTTGGCCCAGAAGCGCGAACCGTCCTTGCGTACGCGCCAGCCCTCGTCCTCCCATCGGCCGAGGTCGGCGGCGCGGCGCAACTCTTCGGCCGGATAGCCGCGCGCGGCGATGTCCTCGGGATAAAAGACCGAGAAATGACGTCCGATGATTTCCTCGGCGCGGTAGCCCTTGATTCGCTCGGCGCCCGCATTCCATGTCGCGATCCGGCCCTTTACATCGAGCAAGAAGATAGCGTAATCCTTGATCGATTCGATCATGATGCGGTAACGCTTCTCGGGCGAGATGCGATCGATCGAGGGGCTTTCGCCATGGCCATTAGACGACATCGACTCAATGCTCACTGACCGGCTCCCGCTCGAGAATACTTCAGTCTAGCGCTCCGGGCCGTTCACCGCCACGAAAGGACGCCGTGCAGCGCAAACGTTTGCCCCCATCGGACTGTAAGCCTTCTCCGACAGGCTCACCGAAAGCCGGACACGAATTCAGTCCGCCGCTGATTTCCAGGCACTCGCGTTTCCCGGACACTCGAAGGCGTGAACTCGAACCAGCTCGTCGTTGCCATGAAGGTTTTACTCGTAGAAGACTATGCGCCCATTCGCGAGCGCCTTTGCGATCTCGTCCGCACCATCCCCGACGCACGAATCGTGTCGGAAGCCGACGAAGCGTCCGCCGCCCTAGCCGCGATCGAGGCCAGCGACCCTGACGTCATCATCGTCGATCTGCAGTTGAAGGCTGGCACGAGCGGCTTGACGATCCTGAAGTGGCTGCGCGAGCATCGCCCCGCCACCGCGGTGATCGTGCTCAGCAATTCGGCCTACGCGCAAATGCGCAAGGTCTGCATGGATCTCGGCGCGCGGATGTTTCTCGACAAGGCCAGCGAGTTCGCGCAGCTGCGGGGCGCCTTGCTCGAGTTGGCCAGCCGGCTGCCGCCCCCCCCCTCGCTGTCCTGAAAGATGCTCGCTGCGCGCTTCGCTGTGGGGCCACCCTCGGCCGCCGAGCGCGTGATCGCCAGGCAAGCCGCCGCCCCGTGTAGGCGAATGCCGACAGCACCGCCGCCCCGCCTACGCGATCTTCAGCGCGGCCTTATTTGCAGTGCCCGCGACACCGCCGATACTTCAGACAACGGATACCGAATCCGCCAGAGCCGGGCCGCAAGCCTCCAGCCCGGCACCGACGACGCGCCATACGGAGCACTGCCATGTCGACCCAAGCCGCGAAGCAAGCCTTCCCTCCCGTCGCGACGAACGACGTCGACGATATCCTCGAGCTCGCGCGCGGCGCAGGGCTGCTCGTGACGCTCGACGGGCAGATCGGCCGCGAGAAATATCAAAGCGTCTTCGGCTCGGTCACGTCGCTCATGCGCTTCGTCGATGCGCTGCGCGACACGCTCACCGCTGACGTTCCCGCCTGACTCGCGCGCGCTCGCAGAGCGCTTGGCTGGGGCGCGTCCGCATCCCGGCTACCGGCCCCCAGATCCGATTCTGGCTTGCGCCACACGTGTTTTTTTCTCTGATCTATGCTTTTTGTCGTGCCCTCCCCCTGGCGTGGAGGACACTAGTGCTGAGCGGCCGATAAGCCTGCTCGGCGCGCCGTGATTGGCAGCCGCGCGCTAATCTAGGACAATTTGCCGGAAATCCGCGCAAGGAACGCTGAGCGCGGGTGCGATCTCGGCTTTTTGGCCCCGCGCCTATCGTTGGACGGCGCGGGAATGCGATTACCGGCAGGATGCGCATGCCCGCAGCAGGAAATTCGTCCCCGTCCATCGAGCCGCCCGCCGGTAACGGCAAGCCGCGCGAGTCGCTGCGCGCGCCCGTTCTGGCGGCAGTGGCTACGGCCATCATCGTTTTCATCGCGGCCGCCGTGTCCGCGCTGGTCGTTCGCGATCATCTGCTCGACGTCGCGCGAGCGAATTTCGACATGCGTGCCTCCCATGTCGATTCCGATATCCGCCGGGAACTGCTGCTTTGCACGCAGTTGCTGCGCGGCGCGAGCGGGTTCGTCGTCGCTCAGGCTCAGAGCGCGGGGGACGGCATGCCTTCGGCCGACGCCTGGGACCGATACGTGTCCCGCCTCGATCTGGACGATGCGCCGCCTTGCGTGCGAACGCTCGGCTATGCCGCCGCGAAGGATGCCGGCGCTGCCGCCGACGCGGGCGGCACGAGCGCGGCCGGGCCGCTCGCGCGCTCGGTTCTGATGTGGCCGCCGCGCGGCGAGACGTCGGATGGCGGCGACGTCGGCGTCAACGAGGCCACGCGCGCCGCGCTGATGCGCGCGGCCAACAGCGGCCAAGTGGCCATGACCATCCGCTCGCTGCCGCGCGAAAGCGCGAACGAATCGTCGGCTGCCGAGGGGCCGCTGCGCGCGCGCGTCGATTTTTACATGCCTGTCTACCGCACCGCTCCGCCGCCGGCTTCCGTTCCGGCGCGCCGCGCCGCGCTGCTCGGATTCGCGTTCGGCCGGCTCGACACCGAATATTTATTCGCGAGCATTGCCGCGCACGAGCCGCGCATGGAACTGCGCGTCTCGGGCGGCCAGCCGAGCGTCACGCTCTACCCACCGGGCGCCGCACCCGCGGAGCAGGACCTCGGGCCGGCGCGCTTCAAACGAAGCGATACGCTGCATTTCGGCGGCGACACGCTATCGATCACCTACGCGACGAGCGATCCCTCGCTTGCCGCGTCGGCCGATTTCAGCAGCAGCGCCATCCTATCGGCAGGGTTTGCGGCCGCCCTCGTGGCCGCGGCCGCCGTTTTCATGTTCGTCCGCAAACGCGGCACGATACTTGCTGAAGCGGGGATGGCGCGCACGCGTTCGTCCCAAGATGAAGCGCGATTGATGGCCATCATCCGCTCGTCGGGCGAGGCGATCATCACCATCGACGAACAACAGCGCATCGTGATGTTCAATCCGGCCGCCGAGCAAGTCTTTCGCTGCTCGGCGATGGACGCGATCGGCACGTCGATCGACCGTTTCATCCCGGAGCGCTTTCGCCAAGGGCATCGCAAGCACGTCGAGCGGTTCGGCGAAACGGGCGTGACCGAGCGCAAGATGGGACGGCAGCAACCCGTGCTCGTCGGGCTTCGCACCGACGGCGAGGAGTTTCCGATCGAAGCTTCGATTTCGCAGATCCATGACGGGCGCGGGAAGCTTTATACCGTCATGCTGCACGACGTCACGGAGCGGGTGCGCGCCGAGGACGAGCTCAAAGCCTCGCGCCAGGAACTGCGCGCCTTGTCAGCCAACCTGCAAAGTGTCCGCGAAGTCGAGAAAACGCGCATCGCACGGGAGTTGCACGACGATCTCGGCCAGCAGCTCACCGCGCTGAAGATGGACCTGTCCTCCGTCGAGCAATCGCTGGCGGAGGTGCCGAGCGCGCCGCCGCCCGTGCTCGCGCAACTACGCACGATGCGCGGCCTGATCGATTCGACGGTCGGTTCCGTGCGCCGCATCGCGGCCGATTTGCGGCCCGTCATGCTCGACGATCTCGGCCTTTTGCCGGCGATCGATTGGCTGCTGACCGATTTCACGACGCGTTACGGCATCGACATCGAGCGTCGCATCGAGCCCGGCCAAGCGCAATTCTCGCGCAACGGCGCGACGACGCTCTTTCGCATCGTTCAAGAAGCCCTGACGAACGTGGCGAAGCATGCGGAGGCGACACGCGTGTCGATCGCGCTCGCCATCGAAAACGATCAATGCCTTCTGCGCGTAGCGGACAACGGCCGCGGCGCATCCGGCACACGGGGCAACGAAGGACAAGCAGAGCAATCCTTCGGGCTGCTGGGCATTCGCGAAAGAGTGCACATCCTAGGTGGTTCTGTCTCGATAGATACCGCGGCAAAGCAAGGGTTCACGCTGACCGTGCGGATTCCGCTCGCCGCCATACAAGAGGAAGAGGCTCTGCCATGACAAAAGTACTCCTGGCCGACGATCACACGCTCGTCCGTGACGGACTGCGTCACATTCTCGAGGGCACCAGCGGATTCGAAGTCGTCGGGGAAGCCTACGACGGCCCCACCACGATATCGCTCGTACGGAGCACGCCGGCCGACGTGCTCGTGCTCGACTTGTCGATGCCGGGACGCAACGGCATCGAGCTCGTCAAGCAGATCAAGGACGAACTGCCTGCACTGCGCGTGCTCGTGCTCACGATGCATGCCGAGCAGCAATACGCGGTGCGGGCGTTCAAGGCCGGGGCGTCGGGCTATCTGACGAAAGAAAGCGCCAGCAAGGAGTTGGTATCGGCACTGACGAAAATTTCGGCCGGCGGCGTCTACGTCAGCTTGTCGATGGCCGAGCGGCTTGCGCAAAGCTTGAACGAGCCGACCGACATGCTGCCGCACCAGCGGCTGTCCGATCGCGAATTCGACGTCTTCCGGCGCATCGCGGCCGGCCAGACGATCAGCGAAATCGCTCATGAGCTTTGCGTGAGCGCCAAGACCGTCAGCACCTACAAAACCCGCATCCTCGAAAAGATGCAAATGCAGCACGAAGCCGCCCTCGTGCGCTACGCCATCCAACACAAATTGTTCGAAGACAACGAAGATTTGTAAGCGCTCGTAACGACTGTGCGGCCTAGATCATCGCGAAGGCCCGCCGCTCGGGGGGGCGCTTTTCTCTGTAGGCCGAAGCCTACAATCACCTTCCGGACCACCTACAACACATTCCTACCGAACCGATTTTCATTTCGCGAAGCGCTGACGATACTGTGCTCATGAACTCGAGCACCCCGTCACCGCTGAGAGTATTCGTCGTCGATGAATCGACGCTCGTACGCGACCGTTTATCGCAACATATCGGGCCGGACGGCGCGGCTTGCATTGTCGGCGAAGCCGAGGACGTCGAGACGGCCCTGCAGGGCATCGAGGCCACGGACCCGGAAGCCGTCGTGCTCGACCTGCGCTTGATCGAAAGCAACGGCATGGAACTGCTCCACGCGTTGCGCGACCGGACGGACCCGATCGTCACCATCGTCCTCACGAACTACGCGTCGGACGTGTTTCGCGAGGCAAGCGTCGTGGCCGGCGCCGATTACTTCTTCGACAAGACGACCGAGTTCGATCTGGCCATGGAGACCATCGCGCGCCTGGCCCGAGAAAAAGCCGAGGGCGCGGCCGGCACATGATGCATCGCGCGTAACCGCCCACGGCTTATTCGTTTCTTTTCCCCTATCGGCGTACTCGGGCTTTCCCTCGCGGGGATCGATCGCCGTTATTCGTTATTCGTTACTCGTTGCGGCGAACGGCTTCGCGGCCTCGTCGGCCGAGTTCACGCTCGGCATGATCGAACGCCGCTCTCACGGCCGCCTCGGGCTCCGCATTCGTGCAATGCGGCAGGGCAATGAATTCCTTCTCGGGCGTGACGACGTCGAGGCGGACGTCGTAATGCGTCCCGCCGGGGCCATGCACGGCCTCGACGGCAAGATGGCAGGTGCTCACGTACTGGGCGAAGCGCATGAGCCGCAGCAACTGCACGCCTGCCTCGGCTTCGATTGCTGCCGCCCCGGGAAACCCGAAGTAGGCGATCTGCATGCCGATTCCCATTGACCGTCTCCCGCCCGATTGACCGCGCTTGGCTGAAAGCAGTGCGCACGAGTATCGGGCGCCCTCGTTCTCATCTTCGCGAAGCCGGCCGAAACCGGCTTGATTTGGGTCAACCGCACGCGACTCCGCGGCCGCGAAACCGTAACGGTTCGCGGCGTGCGCTCGATTCGATGATCGGGGATAGGATGGCGGCGTCTACGCGCTGCGTTGCGGCATAGGTGCGGCGACGGGACGAACGCAGTAGGCTGCGGCCTGGCCTTCCGTTTCGGGCTTGACGCAGTACGCTTTGGCATCGCTCGGGGCAACCGCTTTCACGCAATACGCCTTGGCATCGCTCGGGGCGACTGCCTTCACGCAGTACGCTTTGGTGTCGCTCGGGGCCACCGCTTTCACGCAGTACACGATGGCATCGCCCTTCGCCTCGGGCTTGACGCAATACGCCGTCCCGTCATTGCGCACGCCGAATTCGCGCTCGGCCAATTCATCGCTCTTCGCCGCCAGCGCGAAATGCCGCGCTTCGTCCTCCACTCCGTCGAGCCCGCTGTACGGATCGTGATGAATCATGTAGCCGAAAATACGCTCACAGTCGGCGCCATAGCGCTGCGTGTCGAGGATGTGCATGTGCCAGAACTCGTCGACCTCCTCGCTCGGCACGATCGGCGCATCCGGATACTTCGCCGCGAGCTTCAAGAATTGCCGGTAGCCCGCCTCCGCACGCTCGACCTCGCGCAACGCGATCACTCCGTCGCGCCCGCGCATGAGCTTTGCCTTGATACGGCCGAAATCGAGTTCGTCAATGGCTTGGTACATCTCGGCAACATCCCGTTGTGTTGTCTGCATGATGCTATTCCTTGAAGACGTAATGAGCGCGTGCGGGTCGATCGACTTCGGCGCCATGGAGTGACGATCTCGCGCCGGGCGCTCGACCAGGGTCCGTCGCCTTGCCGAGGAAAGCCTCGACGTCGGCGGCGGGAATCGGACGGCTGAAGAAGTAGCCTTGCACTTCGTCGCAGCCTTCCTTGCGAAGAAAATCGATTTGCGGCTGTGTTTCGGCGCCCTCGGCAATGACGGTCAGCCCTAAGCTGTGCCCGAGCGCGATGACGGCGCTCGTGATCTGCGTGTCGCTGTGGCTGTCGGGCACGTTGCGAATGAACGAGCGGTCGATCTTGACCGTATCGATCGGGAAGCGGTTCAGATAGGCCAGCGACGAGTAGCCCGTGCCGAAATCGTCGATCGACAGGCGAACGCCGGTGCACTTGATGGCCGTCAGCCAGCGCGCGGCCTGCTCCGGATGGCGCATCACCATGCTCTCGGTCAGTTCGAGCTCGAGGTATTCGCCCGACAGTTGCGCATCGGCAAGCGCGTCCAAAATGCTCTCTTGCAGGTGCGGATCGGCGAACTGGCGCGCCGATAGATTGACGGCCACGTGAATCGGCGCCAATCCGCGCTCGTGCCACTCGGCCGCTTGCCGGCATGCCTCGCGCAGCACCCACGCGCCGATCGGCACGATTGCGCCCGTTTCCTCGGCAACGGGAATGAAATCGGTGGGCGACACGGCGCCGAGCGCAGGATTATTCCAGCGCAGCAGCGCCTCCACGCCCGTGCAATGATTCGTGCGCAAATCGATCCGCGGCTGATAGGCGAGCGTGAACTCGCCGTTCTCGACGGCATGCCGCAGTTGCGTCTCCATCTCGACGCGCCGATGCAGCGACATGCTCATCTGCCGCACGTACATTTGGTAGGTGTTCTTGCCGCGCTGCTTGGCGCCGTACATGGCCATGTCGGCATGCTTGAGCAGCGTTTGCGCGTCCTCGCCGTCGCCGGGGAACGAGCTCACGCCGATGCTCGCGCTGACTTGCAACTGCGATCCGCCGATCGCGAACGGATGCGCCAGCGCCGCTTGAATCGCATCGATCGTGTCGATGACCACGGCCGCCCGGTCGCTCGGCTGCTTGACGAGGACGACGAACTCGTCGCCGCCGAGGCGCGCGATCATATCGGCCTCGCCAAGCGCATCGTGCAAGCGCGACACGACGGCACGCAGCAGCAAATCGCCGACGTTGTGCCCGAGCGAATCATTGACGTCCTTGAACCGGTCGAGATCGATGAAGAGAACGTGCAGCGCCGTGGCATCGGCGCGCGCGCGGGCCAACAGTTCATCGAGATGCTCACGGAACATCAAACGATTGGGCAGCCCCGTCAGCGCATCGTGAGTCGCGAGGAAATGCAAATTGTCCTCGGCCTGGCGACGCTGCAGGAAGTGGCTCATCTGACTGACGATCGAGCGCGCCATGACGAGCGCCTGCGGCTCCGCGTGGCGCCGCTCGTGCGAGTAGAACTCGGCCACGCCGACGATGACCGACCCGAGACGCAATGCAAACGAGAACGTCGTCGCGATACCGGCATCGGCCAGCCAGCTTTCGTACCCCACGCGCGCGGCATGGCGGCCCGCCACGCTCCAGCGCGGCGCCGCCGGCGCATCTTCCTCGACGATCGCACTGGGTCCCTGGCTGAGCAGCCAGAAGTCGAAATCGCTGTCGCTCGCCGTCGACGTCGAGCACAGCAACTGCTTCATCCCGGCCGGCGTCGGGCGGAACGCGCCGCCGTCCCAATCCATGCCGTGCACGATCGACTCGACCAAGTGGCGACAGACATCGAACTCGTTGCCGGCGGTGGCGAGGTAAAGCGTGAACGCATGCTCGAGATCCCGGGCGCGCTCGATCGATTTTTGCTTCGTGATTTCCAGCGCCGTGCCGCGCAACAGGCGCGCGCCGGGGGGGCCATACGCGTGACCGATCACGCGCAGCCAACCGCGGCGCCCGCGCCCCGACCGATAGCGGCACTCGAGCTCGAACGCATCGCGCGTGGCCATCGTCCGCCTTGCCTGCTCGAGCAGCGCGCGGCGATCGGACGGATCGATCGTCCGCAGCAGCGCCTTGACCGTTTGCGCCTGCCGGCGCGAACCGATGAGGCGCCCCATCTCCTTCGACAGTTGCGCATCGCCGTTCTCGACGTCGACGCGCCAATCGCCGAGATGCGCGATCCGCTGGGCTTCCGCGCGAGCTGCTTCGCTCTTGCGCAGATCATGCGTGATTTTGTCGGCCAGCTTGATGGCATGCGAACGCGAACTCGACAGCGCATAGGCCAAGCCCGACAACAGCATGCTGATCATGACGCCCGCCGCGAGCGCGACGTCGGGCAACACCCGCTGCGTGCCGCTGAGCGCAGCCGTATCGGCCGAAAATTGAATCACCCAGCGCCGGCCCGCGAACGGCTGCTCAGCGCGCCGCTGCAGCACCACGGGCTTGGCCGAGTGCGCCGCGCGCGGCGAAGCGGGCACGACGGCAACCGCGGGATGCGCAGCGCCATGCGCCGCCACGCCGATTGCGAAGCCGGGACGAGCCATGGCGGCGCCGTTGACGCTGTCATAAAGCAGCGATGCGCTCGACGACGGCCTCGCCGGGCCGCTCAGGCTCCCCGCGTCGTAAATCTTGAACTTGATGACGCGCAACGTCTCGGCGCTGAGCAGTCCATCCATCATGTCGTTGACGCGGATACCGGCTCCCACCGTGCCGACATAGGCGTCGCGGCGCTGCTCGACGTTCGCGATCGGCATCCCCTTGCGATAAACGGGCATGCGCATCGCCAGCCCGACGAAGTGCGCACCGCGATCGTCGAGAATCAAGCGCCCGCTGCTGAGCGCATCGCCCGTGTCGCGCAGCCGCTCCATCGCCGCGCGCCGCAGCGGAAGCCCTGACATATCGAGGCCGACGGCTTCGCGATTGGATTCGAGCGGCTCGAGGTAGGTGAGTACGTCATAGCCGTCGCGCAAGCCGGGCGGGTGCACCGAGAAGTCGATACCCGCTTGCTGCAAGATCGGATCCTTGCGCTGCGCGGCGACGAATGCGGGAAGATCGGCCGCGCGCACGAAGGGCGCATAGTTCAGCGTTTGAAACCCCGGGTAGCGCCCCGGCAAATCGAGGCCGGCCACGAAATCGCGAAATTCGGTGCGCGTCACGTCCGCGTCTTCGCCGAACAGCGCGCGCATCGTCACGAGCACGTCGGTATAAAGCCGCACGCGCATCGCGATTTGCTGTTCGACGCTGCGTGAATCGTTATCGAAGCGCAGTCTCGCCTCGCGCTCGACGAATTGCCCGCAAATCGAATAGACCGTCAGCGTAATGGTCAGCGCGAGCGCCAGCACGCCGAGTGCAAAACCCGGAGCGTACCAATCGCGGCTGTACCGCCGCATACGTTGAAATACTTCGCGCACTTCATTTCCCCAAGACGGCGCACCGCGGCCGTTACGCCGCCGATGCGAAACCGATGCACGCACGCCTCCCTCGCCGCGCGCTCCAAGCGCTGCGCGGCTCGAGTCGGCGGCACGGGACGCCGCAAACCTTAGTTGATCGATGACCGGTCGCTGCCGGCACACATGCGCCCGACTAAGCGAGCGACTAAATGAAACGGCTACCGGAATTTTTCGTCGGGCGCCGCAATGGAATCGGGTTTCTTATAGGCTCTTTTGTACGAAGGATAACGGTCGAGAATCTTGATTCAAGTCAAAGAAACCCTATCGACACTAACCCTCTAGGGGCCTTGTCAGCCAACGCTGACAAAGAGATCCGGCATAACGGAATGCTAGGAACGCCAAATCGCCCGAATCGGCA
This sequence comes from Trinickia sp., assembly GCF_051953955.1. Classification (GTDB taxonomy): domain Bacteria; phylum Pseudomonadota; class Gammaproteobacteria; order Burkholderiales; family Burkholderiaceae; genus Trinickia. The sequence goes on from NZ_JBQCIF010000084.1 coordinate 89,466, forward strand.
GAGGTTGCCGCCAACGGTTAAAAAAGATGCCGGACGCCGAGCGAGACGACCGTTTGCGAATTGGAGCTGGAAGCGGGAAGCGTGAATAATTGCGCACGCACGCCACTGCTCGCGCGCAATAGGACGCCATTGCAGTAAATGTCCGTGCGTTTCGACAACGAGTAATCGATACCGGCGACGAATTGATTCCAGTGAGCCTGCCCGAGCTTCGAATACGCATAGCTGCCGGACAGCGCAAGCGCGAAAGTCATCGAATACCTCACGCCCCCCTCCGCCGTTCTCAGCGATGCACTGGCGCTGCCTTGCCGGAAATCGACGAGCGTGAAAACGCCGTGCAGGAACGCGGGGCCCCATTGGTAGCCGGCACCGGCACCTGCGACCGACAATTTGTCGAAGACGACGGGCCTCGCGAGCAGCCCTTGGGAAGCGGTGCCGACGAGCGGCGCGCCAAGAACGGTTGCGCCGATGCCGAATGCCGACGTGAAATTATGGATGCCGACGTAAGCCGCGCCCGCGCTGAATGCCCCGTGCGAATAAGTCGCACCGAACGCCACCGCGCTGTTCGCGACGAAATTGCCGGGACGCCCGCCGAACGAATAGAGGGCGCCGAGTTGCAAGCCCGCCAAGCTCGGTGTCACGTAGCGAACCGAATTATCGAGGCGCTCCGCTCCGAGCCGATCGAGGTCGCCGAGATGGAACCCGAATACCGAGGGCGTCAGCGTACCGGCCGCGAATTGCGTGAGGTTCGTCGACATGAAATCGTACTGGCGGCCGAGCGTCAACGTCCCGAATCGATTGCTGGCGAGTCCGACGAAGGCCTGGCGGCCGAATTCGAGTCCACCTTGCGAAAACCGTCCGTCGTTGAGCGTGAAGCCGTTCTCCAGCTTGAAGACGGCCTGCCACCCGTTACCGAGCGGCTCGATGCCGCGCAATCCCCAGCGATCGGATTGCCCCACGCCGCTCGTCTGCGCCCACGCTCGGTGTCCGCCTTCGTTCGTGGCGAACGTCAGCGCGTCGTCGATGATCCCGTAGAGCTGAACCGTGCCTTGCGCCCGAACGGTGCCGGCGGCGGACAGCAACGTCGCGCCGGCGAGAAGACCGCGGCCCGTCGCACGGCGTAGCCGGCCCTTCCAACGATAGGACTTCGCCATCCCGCGCCTCCGTTGCATGTAGCCGCTGAAACGACACATTGGGGCGCTCGTCAGACAAGAGCGCAGCCGACGAGCAAACGATAGAGGTGCGCGACCGACATTGCAATATCGAAACGACTGACGACACGGATAGGAACGGCAAAATTTTCCGCATCGACGGACATCGTCATCGCAGGCGAGCGTCTTCGCAAAGAAAATCCAGGAAGGTGCGCACCTTGGGCGATAAATATTTCCGGTGCCGATAAACGCCGTAAAGCTTCGTGCCGAAGAAGCGATAGTCCGTTAGAACGGGCTGCAGCGCCCCGGCTGCCAAATCGCGCGCGATCAGCCACTCGGGCAGGAACGCGAGTCCCATCCCTTCGAGTGCGGCCAGCCGAAGCAGCGATTCGTTGTTCGTCTGCAAGACAGAGTCGAACTTGAACGCCTCGACACCGCCCGGCCCTTCGACTTCGAGCGCATTGCCTGCCGGGAACATCGAATAGCCGAGCATGGCGTGGCTCGACAGCGTCTGCGCATCGGGGGGCACGCCGGCGCGGCGCAGATAGCTCGGCGAGCCGACGAGGCGGAACGTCACGGGGACGATCGGCCGCGCAATCAAGGCCGGTCCAAGCGATAGCGGATTCGTCACGCGCAACGCGAGGTCGAAACCTTCTTCGACGAGATTGACGAAACGGCCCGAAAGGTCGAGGTCGAGGCGCACGTCCGGATATCGAGCGCGGTAATCGTTCAGGACTGCGACGAAATCGGGGTTGGCCATCCAAACGGGCGCGCTGACCTTGAGCGTGCCATGCGGTGCGGCCGTGGATTGCCCGACGGCCGATTCGACGTCGTCGAGCTCATCGAGCAATTGGCGAACGTGTTCGAAATACGTCGCGCCCGATTCCGTGAGGCTCAAATGGCGGCTCGTTCGATTGAGCAGCAAGGTGCCCAGCCGCCATTCGAGATGCATGACGTGCTTGCTGGCCATCGCCGGCGACATGTCGAGCCGGCGTGCAGCGGCGGCAAAGCTCTTGGCCTCCACCGCCAGCCGAAAGACGCGCATGCTCGTAAGCGTATCCATCCGATCATCAACCAGGAGTAAATGATGGATGAATCATAGCCGAGTTGCCCGGGCGCGCCGACGAACGTATCGTGGCGCGATTCTTTGAGGATGAACACCATGATCAACGATAAAACCGCACCCCTCGCCGCGCTGCTGCTACGCGTCAGTCTCGGCATTCTCTTTCTGGCTCACGTCGGCCTGAAGCTGTTCGTCTTCGGCGTGCCGGGCTTCGTCGGCTATTTCGCGTCGCTCGGTCTGCCGGCCGTTGCCGCTTATTTGACGATCGCACTCGAACTCGCCGGCGGGATCGCCTTGATCCTCGGCGTCTACGCGTCATGGGTAGCGGTGCCCCTCGCACTCGAAATGCTCGGCACGATCGTGCTCGTGCACGGCGCGAACGGTTGGTTGTTCACGAACAAGGGCGGCGGCTGGGAATATCCCGCGTTTTGGGCCGTTGCGCTCATCGTGCTGTTCTTGCTCGGCGACGGCGCCTATGCGCTGCGCCCCGCCAAGCGCACCGCCTGATCGAGGCGGCGGCGTTGCACGGCCGCCGGGCGATGAGGCAACCGGCTAACGCATGTTGCCGGTATGCCCGAGCGAATAACGCCCGGGCTGCGGCCACACGGTAAGCCCGTGCGGCTCCATGCCGACCGGTATCGACTTCACGGCACCCGTTGCCGTATCGATCGCATAAACCACGTCGTCGAATCGCCCCGAGAGCCAGAGCGTCTTGCCGTCGGCGCTCACGTTGCCCATGTCGGGGCTCCCGCCTCCCGGAATCGGCCAAGTGGCCACGACGCGGCGCGCGGCGAAGTCGAGCACGGAGACGCTGCCTGGACCGTGACGCGGGCCATGCACGCGGTTCGATCCGCGATTGGCGATATAGAGCTCAGTGCCGTCGCGGCTGGGATAAAGCCCATGCGTTCCGATGCCCGTCTTGATGAAGCCGATCTTGGTGAAGCGATCGCCGTCGATCAGGTAGACGCCGTCCGCCATCATGTCCGCGACGTAGAACACCTTGCCGTCGGGCGAAATCCGGATGTCCTGCGGCATTCCGTGCTTCTGCAGCTCCAGGTAGCCGAGCACCTTGCGGTTCACCATGTCGATCTTGGCGAGCTTGCCACCGAACTCGCAGGTGAAGATCGCGTACTTTCCGTCGATCGAAAAATCGGCGTGGTTGATCCCCTTGCATTCGGGCACCTCTAGGCTCGATTTCAACTGCATCGTGTGCGGGTCGCGAAAATCGAGCCGCGCGTGCGCCTCGGCCACGACGATGGCTTCCCGGCCGTCGGGCGTGAAGTACATGTTGTACGGATCGTCCACGGCGATCGCCTTGCCGGGCTTGCCCGTCGTCGGATCGATCGGCGTCAGGCTGCCGTCCGTGCGGCCCTCCGCATTGTTCGTTACCCACAGGGTTTTCAGATCCCACGCGGGCACGATGTGCTGCGGGCTGCGCCCGACGGGGAATGTGTCGACGACCTTGAGCGTCGAGGGATCGATGACGTAGACGTCGTCCGAACGCAGGTTCGGCACGTAGACGCGAGAAAGCGCGCCGGACACGGCCGCGCTCAGGTGACGGGCGCCCGCCTCGCTGTACAGATTCGATGCGTCGACGACGCGCGGCATGCCCGGCACCGTCTGCACGCTCGGCACCGCGGCCGTCCCCGCCGCGCTCGAGATCGACACCATCGCGGCCCCGGCCAGCGCGGCGACGATCGATGAAGCAACCCTGGTGCTGCGACGTCCCGTCGAATCCATGATCTCCCCCCATGTCGAAAACCTGCGCGGCGCTAGCGGCTACGCGGCCCGCGATCGCACTTCAGCGGGCCGCCGCGTCCTTGCGGATCGCCGCGATCGTTCTCGTCACGATCGCATCGATGCCTAAGCGCCCGAGCTCCGCGCTCGCGCGGCGCGGATCACCGCCATAGACGCCGTCCGCCGGTCCCGGCTTCGGCGCCGTGCGCAACGCATCGAGCCGAACCATCCGCGGCGCGACCGCCAGCAACAGCGAAGTATCGGCCAGCCCCGCATGCGTGCCGATCTCGTCGTCGCGAAAGCCCTTCTCGCGCAGCATGCGCGCATAGCCGGCCGAGCTTTCGCCGTAATACTCGGGCGGCGAGAACGCGCGCGCCTTCGTGCCGGCCCATGCCTTGTTCAAGCGCGCCACCGCATGCTTGATGTCGTCTTGGTAGCCGCCGTGGTCGCCGAGAAACACCACATTCTTGAAGCCGTGCACTTCGAAGCTGTTTGCCGCTGATTCGAGCGTCTTTTCGAAGACGTCGTCCGGCACCGTAATCGTGCCCGGAAAGCGCATGTGCGAGGTGGGCGGAGCGTAGCTTCCTTCCGGCACATAAGCGATGACCGGGGCGACGAGCGCATTGCCGAGCCCTTCGGCGATCCGCGCGGCGAGCACTTGCACGCGCGCGTTGTGCTTGCCTAGCGCGACGTACGGACCGCTCTGCTCCGTTCCACCGATCGGTACGATGATCGTGGTCTTGCCTGCCGCGATCTCGTCGCGCAGTTCGGTCCAAGTCAAATCTTCGAGCTGGACGGTATGCGGCGCTTGGGCAAACGAGAGCGCCGCCGCGCACGAGAGGCCAACGCAAACGAAAGCATTTCGTAATAAATGGGACATGCCTCTCTCCGCAAGAACGGCGACGCCCGTTCGGCGTCATCCCGATTATGAGCAAAATCGGCCTCGATGATCGAGCAAACGAGCGCCGATGCGCCGGACGCGATATGCCACACCCCGCCGTACGACGACTCGAAACGATCGCAATCGTCGCATCGATACGACGGATAGAAGACGGATAGAACCATCGAGATACCAATTGCAGAGCAAAGCATGCGGGCGTGCCGCGGGACGCCACACGAAACGTACTTTCAGGCAATTGCACCTTGGTATTAACGGCGATCTCGCGGTAGGATGCTTGCAATTGACTGTCGGAATTACCGCAGGGAAAACCTTAATTAATTAGATGAATGCAGGCAATTATGATGGGTCGAATCGTGGGTCGTCGCCTGCTTCTCTCGCTATCGCATGACCACCGCCCTTTCTGACCTGGCGCGCGCTGAGATCGATCGTGGTCTTTTGGGCCAACGGACGTGCACGACGCGGATATTGCTAGCGGACGACCACGCGGTGTTTCGCGAGGGCTTGCGCGAAGTCCTCGACGAGATGCCGGGTGTTCGCATCGAGGGCGAAGCCTCCGATGCGGCGTCCACGCTCGCACTGGTTCGCCGTACGCGAGCCGATCTCGTTCTGCTCGACCTTTCGATGCCCGGACGCAGCGGCATGGAATTGATTAGAGCCATTCGCGAAGAAGCGCCGCAATTGCGCGTGCTCGTTTTAACGATGCACGAGGAGCGTCATTACGCGTTGCGTGCTTTTCTCGCGGGCGCGCACGGCTATTTGACCAAGCACGCGGCGGCTCCAGAATTGTCGTATGCCATGCGAAAAGTCGCGGCGGGCGGCACCTACGTCGGCCCCTGGATGGCCGATTACGTCGCACGCAACCTCGCCGCCGCGCCGGAGGTGGCACCGCATCAGCAGCTGAGCGACCGCGAATTCGACATCTTCATGCGGCTCGCCCGCGGCGATACGGCCGGCGAAATCGGGCGCGCCTTGAGCCTGAGTGCGAAGACGGTCAGCAATTACAAGGTGCGCATTTGCCACACCATGGCGTTTCCGAACGATGCGGCGCTCGTCCGTTACGCCGTGCGCCATCAATTGATCGACGATCACGACATCGCGTGAAACCTCCCGACGATCACCGGCCGAGCGACACACTGCCAGGCGAGCCCGCGAGCGCGGATGCGGGCGCGATCGGCCTCGCGCTCGAACGTTCGGTGCGCGAACAGGAGCGCAAGCGCATCGCGCAAGAACTGCACGACGATATCGGGCAACAGCTGAGCGCGCTCGAACTGACTGCGCGACGCGTCGAGCGGCTCGCTAGCGCACCGGTGAAAGGCCCGGACCCGCTCGGCGCCGCCATCCGCGATCTGCAAGGGCAAATCGAGTCCGCCCTCGTTTCGGTCAAGCGAATGACACGGCAGTTGCAGCCCCTCGCACTGGAAACGCTGGGCTTTCCCGCGGCGATCGAATCGCTGGCCGCCGAATTCGCGAATCGTTCGAACGTACGGCTTGCCTGCCGCTTCAGAGTGGAGGGGCTCGACGTCTCGGAGGGCGCGGCCATCGCCATCTACCGCATCGTTCAGGAAGCGCTAGCGAACGTCGCGCGCCATGCATCGGCGCAATCCGTGACGATCGATTGTTTTCGCGACGGCGAAGTCTGCATGCTCCGGATCGCCGACGACGGCGTGGGCAAGGCACCCGCAATCTGCGGGGAAGCGCGGCGATCCTTTGGCTTATCCGGCATGGCGGACCGTGCCGAGCAATTCAACGGGACGCTCTCGATTCGCAGCGCCGCGGGCGCGGGCTTCGCGATCGTCGTGCGCCTGCCGCTCGCGGCGATCGCGAAGCCTCGATGATCGACGGCTGCCGCTGCGCACCGGTGACTCCCGGTTCGCACCGACGCCCATGACGCCCATGACGCGCGGGAAAGCTAGCTTCGGGAGATTGTCCCATCCGTGAGACGGTGAGTCCGCGCCGCATGCCTTCTGACGTTCGATCCATTGGCATAGACTCCGTAGCCATCGACACCTCTTTACTGCATTCGTCGGTGTCCAACGTTTCGGAGAAACATAATGATCGAAATCAGGCGCGCAGCCGATCGCGGCATCGCAGAGCACGGCTGGCTCAGTTCGCGTCACACTTTCTCGTTTGCCGATTACTTCGATGCGGAGCACCTCGGTTTCTCGGATCTACTCGTCATCAACGACGACCGTGTTGCGGCCGGACGCGGTTTCGGCCGGCATCCGCATCGCGACATGGAGATCTTCTCCTACGTGCTCGAGGGTTCGCTCGAACATCGCGACTCGATGGGCAACGGCTCGACGATCGTGCCGGGAGACGTGCAACTGATGAGCGCCGGAAGCGGTGTCGCCCATAGCGAATACAACCCGTCGCCGAACGATCCCGTGCATTTCCTCCAAATTTGGATCTTGCCATCGGAATCTTCGCTGGGCGCGCAGCCGCGGTATCAGCAAACGCATGTCGGCGAGCAAGAGAAGCGCGGCACGTTGCGCCTCATGCTCTCGCCCGACGGGGCCGACGGGTCGCTCGCGCTGCGGCAAGACGCACGCGTGTATGCCGCGCGATTGGACGGCAGCGAAACGGCATCGCTCACGCTGGCGAGCGAGCGTTTCGCCTATGTGCACGTCGCCGAAGGCAGCGTCACGCTCAACGGCGTTCGATTGAGCGCAGGCGACGGTGCGAAGCTGCGCGGGGAGACTTCCCTGACGTTGACGGACGGCGACGATGCGAACGTACTGGTGTTCGATTTGCGCACGCGAGAAACACCACGCATGCGATGAGGCTGCCATGATTGGACTATGAGGTTGCCGCGATTGTGTCGCGATTGCTCGACGAATCGCGAATCCTGACTTCACTGTCCGAGCCATTAGGAGCCGGGCGACGTTTCCCCAAACGCGCGTCCGGTTTCGCGCTTTTCCGCACTGTCCTATCGAATGCCGGATGGCGCGGCTTTCGCATACCGTAGCGCCCCCTCCCCGGCGTACCGCCCAGTCGAATCGACGCGCATGGCAGTTTAGTCATGGCGCAATAGTATGGTTTTCGAGTCCGAGTAGGTGTTATCAGCCATTTTCAAGGGCGCTGTTGCGTTGGATTGACCATCGCGGCATATTTTGGCGCAGTGATATGGACGGCGCGAATCTCGCTCCCGCGCTCGACGATCGGCGTTTACCCGTGAGATATCTCAGTCAGCACAATTAAGTAGTTGCTTAATTCTATTAAATAGCCTGCATACGCACCGCCCAATCATCAGCAAGCTAAAATGACCCATTGCGAACATGCTTAACGAATACATTTTGACGAAATTGTTTTATGTGGAAATTTAACGCACGTCCTTTTATTATCGATCGCGAGGACGCTTCCGCGCCCGGCATCGTCAAAAGGGGGTAGAGCACGAAGCACCGATATTCGCCTGAAGTAGACGACATGCGCCACTGACTGCGTGCGCAACCATCCGAGCCGACTCCTGCTGCACGCAATCCGCGCAAGCCCAAGCCTGCGGCTGTTCCAACGTTTTTGACTGATCGACGAACCAATAAAACCGATGCACGAAAAATAAATAAAAAAAATGCCTGGAAAATTATGTAGATCGAGATTTCGTTTTGAAAGCGCACGCATATGGAAATCAAGGAGCCAGCTATGCTTGTCGAAAAAATTGAAAGAAATAGCATCATCCAAAACATCGAACCGCCGCGTGCCGTAGCGCAGGAGCAGAACCCGCGCTGCAAGCAAATCGGACTTCTGCTGTTCAAGGGCTTTTCCTTCATGACGGCGGGCATGGTCGCCGAGGTGTTCGATTTGGCGAACGAGCTCGGTGGGCAAGGCGCGGAGAATACGAAGCTGTACAGCGTCCGCTTGCTGTCGATCGATGGCGGCGACGTCGTGTGCTCGTCCTCGGCCCGCGTCTCGACCGATCGGTTGGAGGCACGTCATCTGGGCGACTTGCATACGCTGATCATCGTCGGCGACGCCGGGGCCGCGCTGGCCGCGCGCGATAATCCCTTCGTCCGCTGGCTGCGCGTCATCTACCAAAGAACGGATCGGATCGAGCCGCTCGTCAGTCAGGCCGCGCTGGCATCGTTCGACGCACATCGCCAGAGAAAATTCGGCAGCGCCGGGGCATGGCCCTCGCCGCTCGAGCCGCGCACGAGCGGCGAGTACGTGCCGAGCTCGAACGACGACCAGCATCGCCTGCTCTGCCTCGCGCTGTTCCAGGTCAAGCGGGACCTAGGCCTCGAACTGGCCATGAAGATCGCCGAGCGCCTGATGCCGGGCACGAGCCGGGTGTTGCTGCCGAAGCTGAGCCGCACGAGCCACCGCAGCACGAGCGATCAAGTCCGAGAATCCGCGCGCTGGCTTCTGGCCAACTGCGAGCAAGACATTACGATCGTCGATGCCGCGCGCGTGGCGGCGATGAGCCAGCGCAACTACCTACGCCACTTCAAGCGCGAGATGGGCACGACGCCGTCGGAATTCCTGCTTCAGGCTCGCCTGGAGCTCACGCGGCGTCTGCTCGTCGAGACGAAACTGCCTGTCGACGTCATCGCGCGTCACAGCGGCATGCGCAACGGCGACAATTTGGCGAAGATGTTCCGCAAGCGGCTGACCGTGTCGCCTACCGAATATCGGCTGCGTCACACGCGACCGAGGATCTAGGCCGTCGCATGCGTCAAGGCCGGTGCCGGCGATGATCTCGCCGGCGCCGGAATCGGCTTGGCAGTGCAAGCCGTGGCCGCCTACGGCCGGCCGAGCGGAAGGCGCGTCGATGCGACGAGCCCGCTCAACCGCTCGTCGAAGTGGTCCGCACGATTTTCTTGAAATGATCGACGGTGTCGGTCGTCAGACGTTCGCAGCTCTCGAATTGGGAAGCTGCGCGGGCGCTGCCGCACAGTTCGAGCGCCTCATCGATCGCGGCGTTGATCGATGAAGCGGATAAATCGGGCAGCAAAGGACCCAACCCATCGCGCTGCGCAAACCATCCGATCAACCCGGCTTGCGCCGCAATTACCGTTTTTCCATAGCGGCGCGCCTGTGCGAGCACGCCGCTCATGCCGTAATGGCGCTTGTACCCGACCCACACGACGTCGCACGCGCAGAACAGATCGGCCTCCATTTCCGGCGAAATGAACTGATCGAACACGGTCACTCGGCTGAACAATCCGCCGCCGATCGAAGCGAGGAAAGCACGTACGTCTTCGCTTTGCTCGCCGGCGATGACGACCAACGGATGCTCGTCGCGCCGCATGCATGCGTACAACAACTCCTTGATGCCCTTGCGGTCGGTGATCGCGCCATACACGAGGATGCAGCGCTCGCCCCCTATTCCCAAACGAGCCCTCGCCTCACGCGCGGGGACATGCTCGGCGTCGGGCGCGGGGCCGGCCAGGTAATGGAGCGGCGGGCAACGAGCCGCCAGCGGCGACTTCGAATGCCATACGGGAAGCGTCGGATCGATCGTCAATACCGCCGACAAGTTGGCCCCGGAAAGCGCCCGATAAAAAAGCCGCTTTTGCATGAACGCCGCGAACGGCCGGCGCGGTGCGTCGACTTTCATGTCGCGCAGATGGAACGATTGCTCCGTCACGATGCAGATCCAGCGCGTCCCGCCGAAAGGCGAGCCCAACATTCCGGCGGCACCGAGCATGGCGTCGCCCGAGGGCACCACCACGAGATCGACAGGCCCGGAACGAACGACGCGGCGATAGACGGAGCGAAAAGCGGCGTAAAGGCCAACACCCGCGTGGACGGTTTTCAATGCCGCATGCGCGACAGCGAGCGCGCCGAGGCCGGCGTGGCCGTGATCGACGATTTTCACGGGAGAGCGCGAGACCTCGTAACCAAGCACGAGCGCATGGGTGCGATATCGCGCTTCGGTCCATAGCATGCACTCGTATCCGGCTTCGACGAGCGCTTCGATCGTCCACTGGACATATCGCCAACGATAACCGGAAAGGTCCGGCTCGATCACCAGCGCGCGCGGTTTCATGGCGCGGAACGAACCGCTTTGACGCAGGCTGGGATACGCGAACTGCCGATGACGAATTGAATGCGCATATTAGGTACGGGGAGAGGCGTCGAGTTCGACATCTTTGCCTGCCGAAATATGCCGCGTTGACCGCGGCGGAGCAATGCCGGCTACGAAAATGACCGAAAACACCTAGCCCGGAACATACCAACGCCCCTGCAGCAACGGTCGAACGCCAGCGGACGCTTTTAAAAACTTACCCTCGATCGAGGCGACAATTGAGATCTCAGATCACGATCCCAGCAAACCCGCCGCGATATTGACGCATAGCCCGAGCACCGCGGCATTGAAGAAAAACGACAAAATCGATTGTGCCAGCACGATCCGCCTTGCCCGCCGCGAGCAAACGGATACGTCCGAAGTTTGCGATGCCACCGCGATCGTGAATGAGAAATACATGAAATCCCAATAATCGAGAGGCTCGTCGTTGTTCGGAAAGCTCAACGAAGGTTTACCCTCGCCGGCCTGATGGTAGTGCCGCGCGTATTCCAGCGTGAATATGGTCGGAATCAAAAGCCAGGCGCCGATCATCGTCGCGCCGGTCAACGCATAGTTGAAGCTGGCTTGAGCCGCACCGAGCCCTTTTGCGGACGCCAATTCCACGACGATGGCCATCACGCTCGCAATGGCGGCGGACGTGATGATCGCAAGCACTGCCGTGGCCCCTTCGTCCTCTCGCTCGGCCACGCGCTGCACGTCCTCGGAGCTCGCGCTGGCCATCCGAACCCAAATGAGGACGAGATAGGCCCACATGCCGACATCCCACGCCAGCAGCGGCCGTTGAATCGGCCGCAAATGCCAAGGCGCGATGAAGAACGCAACGATGCCGATCGCGATGGCGACGAAAATTCGCGGACGGTTGCTCAAAATGCGGACGGTACGTGCGGATGCACCCATGGGATCCCGATTCGATTCGTGTGTCGTGAAGGGAAGTGAACGCGTGGCGACCGCCATCGGCTGCGCAGCGGTCCGCCGCTATTATCGCCGCTCGAACCGGGCCGGAGGGGGCGGCCGCTCCAACCGGGCCTCCGCCCCCGCAGATTTGCTATCATCCCTGTATATTTATACAGTCCCACCGAGCCGTCGTGTCGCCCCCCGCTTCCTCGCCGTACTACCTGCTGAACTTCGAGCGCGCGCTAGCGTGGATCGGCGAGCGTTCCGACGGCCTGCTCGATCCGAACGAGCGCGATTTCCTGCACGCGTTCCCCACCCTGCCGCAGCCGTCGCGCGCGCTGCTCGTTCGCATGCTGATGCGGCAAGGTCCGCTGTTTCGCGAGAGCCGGCTCGAATACGAGGAAATCGGTTGCCCTCGCGAAGCCGCCGTGCCACTGGCGGCGGTCGGATGGATCGATGCGGATGCACCGTTGACGATCGACGAGCTGTTCGCGGTGGCGACGCGTCCGGAGCTGGCGCGCATGTTCGCGGTAGGCGCCGGCCGCAAGCAAACGCGTAAAGCGGCCTGGCTCGAGGCGATTCGCGCCGACTACCCGCACCCGCGACGCTACGGCGAGTGGGCCGACGATTCCGACGACCGCGTGCTGCGCACGGTCATCCAGCCGCTCTGCGACCGGCTGCGGCTCATGTTCTTCGGCAATCTCCATCAGGATTGGTCCGAGTTCGTGCTTGCCGACTTGGGTGTCTACCAGTACGAATCCGTGCCGTTTACGCCGTCGGCGCGCGCGTTTCGCACGCGGGGCGACGTGGATGCCTATCTTTCGCTGCATGCGTGCCGTGCCGCGCTCGACTCGCTCGCCGATGCGCAAGACATCGAAGCGTTGCTCACCGCCGCGACGGCGATCGAGATCGACAACCCCTGGCTCGAAACTCGCCGCGCGAAGCTGCTGTTTCGCGTCGGCAACCATGCCGAGCGCCTCGCTCATTGGCCCGCCGCCCTGAACGCCTATGCCGTGAGCCGATGGCCTGGTGCGCGGCACCGCCGCATTCGCGTGCTCGAACGCGACGGCCGATTCGCCGATGCGCTCGAACTAGCGGGTCGAGCGCTGCGCGCCCCCGAAAGCGAAGCCGAAAGCCAGCGCGTCGGCCGGATGATGGTAAGGCTCGGCAAGGCCGTCGGGCTATCGACGGCCACGCGTCCGCAGAAAGAAAGCGCGGTTGCACGGGAAACGCTCGTTTTGCCCTATCCTACCGAGCCGTTCTCCGTGGAGTGCGTCGCGCGAGACCATCTCGGCACCGAGACGGCGCCCGTCTTCTACGTCGAAAACGGGTTGATCAACTCGCTGTTCGGGCTGCTCTGCTGGGAGGCCGTGTTCGCCCCCGTCCCGGGCGCATTCTTTCACCCGTTTCAACGCGGGCCGGCCGACCTGTACGCGCCCGATTTCCAGGACCGCCGCGCGCGGATCTTCGCACGCTGCCTATCCGAGCTCGATAGCGAGGATTATCGTTCGACGATCCGGCGGCACTTCGAACGAAAAGCCGGCCTTCAATCGCCGTTCGTGTTTTGGAGCATGCTGACGCCCGAACTCGTCGAACTCGCGCTCGAATGCCTGCCGGCGGCACACCTTAAGCGATGGTTCGCGCGGCTTTTGGCCGATATCCGCGAAAACCGGTCGGGCTTACCCGATCTCGTTCGGTTTTGGCCACTCGAACGGCGCTACGAACTCATCGAAGTCAAAGGCCCCGGCGACAAGCTGCAAGACAATCAGGCACGATGGCTGCGCTACTGCGCCGGCCACGGCATGCCCGTGCGCGTCCTCGACGTTCGTTGGGCGCCGCGCGAGGACGACGAGAAGGCCGCGGCATGAAGTACGTCGTCGCCGTGCGCACGCTCTGCGAATTCACGGCCAAGCAGGGGAACCTCGATCTGCGCTTCACGCCCTCGCCGACGGCGCTCGAAGGAATCGAAGGCCATGCGACGGTGGCCGGGCGGCGCCCCGCCGGATACGAAGCCGAGTTGACGCTGAGCGGCACGTACGGCGAATTGACGGTCCGCGGCCGGGCCGACGGCTACGATCCCGCGTTGAACCGGCTGGAAGAGATCAAGACGTATCGCGGCCGGCTCGATGCGATGCCGGACAATCACCGCGCACTACATTGGGCGCAAGCGCTCGTCTACGGTCATCTGCTGTGCCGAGCGCGGGGGCTCACCGAATTGAACGTCGCCCTCGTCTACTTCGACATCGGCTCGCGCAAGGAGACGGTGCTCGCGCAGACGCACGACGCAACCTCGCTGCGCGCCTCGTTCGACGCGCAGTGCAAGCGGTTCCTCGAATGGGCAATGCGAGAAGCCGAGCACCGCAGCCGGCGCGATGCAGCGCTCGAACGGTTGTCCTTTCCGCACGGTGCGTTTCGGCGCGGGCAGCGCGAACTCGCGGTGGCCGTCTACCGCGCGGCCCGCGACGGGCACGCGTTGACTGCGCAAGCGCCGACGGGCATCGGCAAGACGCTCGCCACGCTGTTCCCCGCACTCAAGGCCTGCGGACAAGGTCATGTCGATCGGATTTTCTTTCTCACCGCGAAAACACCGGGCCGCGCGCTGGCGCTCGATGCGATCGATTCGCTGCACCGCGCCGAGCCCGCATTGCCTTTGCGCACGCTCGAGCTCGTGGCGCGCGAGAAGGCTTGCGAACACCCGGACAAAGCATGCCACGGCGAGTCGTGCCCGCTCGCCCGTGGCTTCTACGACAGACTCTCGCCGGCGCGCGAAACGGCCCTCGAAAACCGCCGCCTCGATCGCGACACGGTGCGCCGCGCCGCGCTCGCGCACGACGTGTGCCCCTACTACCTCGCCCAGGAACTCACGCGCTGGTCCGATATCGTCGTAGGCGACTACAACTATTACTACGACGGCAGCGCCCTGCTCTACGCGCTGACGCGCATCAATCAATGGCGTATCGCCGTGCTCGTCGACGAAGCCCACAACCTGCTCGATCGCGGACGGAAGATGTACACGGCTCAGATCGAGCAAGCCGAGTTCAAGGCGGCGGCCAAAACGGCGCCTGCGGCACTGAAAAGGCCGTTGCAGCGATTGCAGCGCGAATGGAATGCGCTCAATCGCGAGCAAACGAATGCGTACGAGGTGTACGCGGAAGTCCCGGCACGCATCGTGTCCGCCGCGCAAAACTTGATCGGTGCCGTCTCCGATCACCTCGCCGAGGCCCCGCTCTCTCTCGCACTCGGCGATACCTTGCTACGCGTGTTCTTCGACGCCATGCATTTCGTTTCGTTGGCCGAGCAATTCGGCGAACATTCCGTGTTCGACGTCCAACTGCGCGCAGCAGGCCCTGGGCGTGCGCGGTCTTCGTCGACGCTGTGCGCGCGCAATGTCGTGCCCGCGCATTTTCTTGCTGGCCGCCATGCGGCAGCTCGAGCCACCGTCATGTTCTCGGGCACGCTCTCTCCCGAACGGTTCTACCGTGACATGCTCGGGTTGCCCGATGGTACCGCCACGATCGACGTCGAGGGTCCGTTCCGCGCAGAGCAACTGAAGGTTCACGTCGCCTCCCACATCTCCACGCGATGGCGAGATCGCGAACGCTCGCTCATCCCGATCGTCGATTTGATGGCTCGCCAATACGCGGACCTTCCCGGTAATTATTTAGGTTTCCTGAGCAGCTTCGAATATCTCGAACGCATCGCGGCTTCGATGCGGGAACGGCATCCCCACGTGCCGGTCTGGGCGCAAGAGCCAGGCATGGACGAAGCGGCGCGCGCTCGATTCCTCTCGCGGTTTCGCACGGACGATCGCGGCATCGGGCTGGCGGTGCTCGGCGGGGCATTTTCCGAAGGAGTCGACCTCGTCGGCGATCAACTGATCGGTGCTTTCGTCGCCACGCTCGGCCTGCCGCAAGTGAACGGCGTCAACGAAGCCATGCGCCGCAAGATGGACGCGCGATTCGGCAGCGGGTACGACTATGTCTACTTGTATCCCGGCCTGCAGAAGGTCGTGCAAGCGGCAGGACGCGTCATCCGCACCGAAGCCGATGCCGGCGTACTGCACCTCATCGACGATCGATACGAGCGCGCCGAAGTCAGGCGGCTGTTGCCCGGATGGTGGGCGATGCCTGACGAGCAGGCAGATACGCATCCGTGATCTCGTCAGCGCGGCCTACGTCCCGACGAGATCGTTTGTCCGTCGGACCGCCGAATTGCATTTTCCTTAAATTATGCTAATTGCATAAACGGCGGCCTCGATTCATCAATTAATCGAAACGCATAAACGACGAGACATCACATCGAATTTGTTTTTCAGTTCTTAATTAAGACAAAGTTTACCAATTCCCGACAAAATTAAAATTTGACAACTCAATTCCGCTGACCAATACTCAGATCGCTTCCCCCGCTGCAATGTACTCAATATGATTAACACTCAATGCATGGAGACCAATCATGGCAACGCAAAACTGG
>NZ_JBQCIF010000085.1:0-10531 GCF_051953955.1 Trinickia sp.
TTTGGGAAAAACACCCAGGGGTAATGCGGCTAATGTCGCTCGGCCCCCGTTGCCTAGTCGCCTAAAAAAAAACGCCGCGCCGGTCGAAGCGGCGCGGCGTCGAGCGGTGCGCGGCCGGGGCCGCGCACGGAGGGAAAAGGGCGGTGGGGTGGCGGGGTCAGCGGTTTTGCGACGGTGCCGGCTCGGCGGGCTGTCGGCCCCGTGCTGCCGCATCTATTCGTGGCGATGCGTCATGCGGGCGAAGCGCGCCTTGATGTCGTCGCTGACGACCTTCTTTTGCTGCTCGCTCAAGCTGTTGTAGACATTGAGCCATGCCGCCGTGACCTGCTCCCGCCGTTCATGTTCCCGGCTCTCGAGCTTCTCGTGGGTGTCGTGCAGGGCGTTCAGATCGATCACCGGCTGCCCCATCGATGCCTCGAATTGCTTGCGCGCCGCTTCGTGATCGGCGCGAGCGGCGTCCCGAGCCGCATTCATCGTCTGCAGGGCACTTTGCCACGCCTGCTCCTGGGGCGGCGTGAGCGTGAGCTTGAGCTCGTTGTGCAGCTTGCCGAGCTCCATCATGAGCATCATCCCTTCGTCGTGATGGCGGCCGTGCCATCCATGATGCCAGCCGCCGCCCATGGCCCCCTCGGCGGCGTAGGCCGTGCCGAAACCCAGTGCAAGCGCCGCGGCGGCGACGGCCGCCCAGCGCGGCGACATCCGCAAAATCGAGTTCATTTTGGTCATGCTCCTCAATCCTGAAACGTAAAGACGTAAAGACGTAAAGTTCTCGAGCTCGCCAAGCAACGTGCAAGCTCGGTAACGTCAGGCTAGGCTTGCCGCGTCGAATGCGTGTTACTCGGCGCCGACGGGCTGTTACGCGCGATTACGGGCCGCTTTCGCGGTAACGGTCCGTAACCCTTTAGTCAGTGAGCCGCGCCAGCGGGCGTCGTGCTCGCGTTACACTTTCGCCCATGGCTACTCAAATCCTCGTCGTCGACGACGACGCCGAACTGCGCGACCTCCTGCGCGACTATCTGGTCCGCCAAGGCATCGAGGTCTCGGTGCTGCACGATGCGGCCTCGCTCGAGCGCCGGCTGGAACGCGAGCGGCCGGATCTCATCGTGCTCGATCTGATGATGCCGGGCGTGGACGGCCTGACCGCGCTGCGCAAGCTGCGCGCGACGGGCGACGACATTCCCGTGATCATGCTGACGGCGCGCGCGGACGACGTCGATCGCATCGTCGGGCTCGAACTGGGCGCCGACGACTACCTCGGCAAGCCGTTCAACCCGCGCGAGTTGCTGGCGCGCGTGCAGGCGGTCCTGCGCCGGCGCCGCACGATTCCATCGGCGGCTCCAGAGCAGCGCGAACCGTTCGCGTTCGGCCGGTTCCAGCTCGATTTTCAGGCGCGCACGCTCAATCTCGAGGGACGTCCGTTGACGCTCTCGGGCAGCGAATTCGCGTTGCTGAAGATTTTCGTGAACCATCCGATGCGCACGCTCACGCGCGAGCGGCTGCTCGAGCTGCTGCACGGGCCCGAGTACGACGGCACCGACCGCGGGATCGACGTCCAGGTCTGGCGGCTGCGGCGCATTCTCGAATCCGATCCGTCGACGCCGCGCTTCATCCAAACCGTGCGTGGCCGCGGCTATGTTTTCGTCCCCAATGGCGAACCGAATGCGGCGCCCAATTGATTCGCTGTTCGGCAGGCTTGCGCTGCTCGTCGTCACGGTTCTGCTGATTTCGCACTTCGCCTGGTTCGTGCTGATACGCGTCGAGCGTAGCCAGTCGCAGGCGCGCTACGCGGTCGAAGAAGAAGCCTTTCTGATCGATGCGGTGCGCCAGCACGTCGCCCGCACGCCGTCGGTGCCGCTGCCGTCGCGCGTGCGGCTCGTCGATCCCGCCAGCCCCGAAGTGCCGCCGGCCAATCAGGATTTGCCGGCTCCACTCAGGCGTTTCGTCCAGGAGATCCGCGACCGTCTGCCGCCGGGCTCGCTCGTGCGGATCGGACCGCCGGCCCGTCCCCCGAACCTCTGGGTGCACGAGTCGGCCGATCGGGAGTGGATCGTCGTGCCGATGACCTCGCTTCATCCGCCGCGCCCGCGCGATCAGATGCTCGAATGGCTCGGCATCATCTTCTCGCTGGCGGTCATGTGCGCGCTGTTCGTCGCCTGGCGGCTGCAGCAGCCCCTGCGGGCGCTGGCGCAGGCCGTCGTGCGGTTCGGCCGAGGGCAGAGCGTCCCGCCGCTTCCCGAGCGAGGCCCGCGCGAGCTGCGCGAGCTCACGCGCGGCTTCAACCAGATGGTGCGCGAAGTGTCGCGTACCGAGCAGGATCGCGCCGTGATGCTCGCAGGCGTGGCCCACGACTTGAAGACGCCGCTCGCGCGCCTGCGGCTGCGCGCCGAAATGATGGAGGAGGCGAAGCTGCGCGATGGCGTGGTGCGCGACGTGGACGCGCTCGCGCACATCGTCGATCAATTCCTCGTATTCGCCCACGACGGCTCGGACCGCAGCGAGCCCGTGGAGGTCGACGAGGCGTGCGCCCGCATAGCGCGCAGCTATCGCGCGGTCGCCCCCGGCAGCCCAGCCGTGCGCACCGCGTTGACGGCGGGGCCAGGCTTTCGTTTGCCGACGGCGACGCTCGAGCGCGTGCTCGCGAACCTGCTGGACAATGCGCACGCCTACGGCGCGCCGCCCGTCGTCGTGGCGACGGCGCGCACGCAAGCGGGCTGGGCGCTGTCGGTCAGCGATCACGGCCGCGGCATTGCCCCGCAAGACCTCGTCAATGCGAGCCGGCCGTTCGTGCGGCTCGACCCCGCGCGCGGCGGCAACGGCCATAGCGGGCTCGGCCTTGCGATCGTCGAGCGGCTCGTGCGGCGGCAAGGCGGCGTATGCGAGATCGGCAACGCGCAAGACGGCGGATTGCGCGTGGCGATGATTTTCCCGTTGACGGCCACCTCGCCTTCCGCGGCGCATTCGGCCAGCGCGCTGTAGCGTCCGAGCGGCGCCGAGCCGGCGAGAGCCGGCTGAACCGTGCGCCGAGGCTACGCGGGCGGCGCGGTCATTCCGCGAAGAGCGAGTCCAGTGCGGCGGCGGCCTCGCTGTCCACCGTGTTGTAAGTGACGCTGTTGGCCTCGAAGATGTAGTGCGTCGTGTACTTGCCGAGCCGCGCAAGGATCTCTTCCTGGATCTCCTCCGGCTCGGTATCGAGCTTCAAATACCATGAGGTGGACGACAGCCTGGTCTGGAACGCGCCGTACTCGGCCATGAGTTCGTCGAAGGCGGTCGCATCCTGGTCGCGACAGACGATGACCAGATTTCCTTTCATGCGCATCTCCCTTGTCGATCGGTAGGTTCGGATTCGCCGCTAAACGCCGATCATACCCGCTCTCGCCGAAGTACCGTTCGTTCGCCGTTTTCGCGCCGGCGGGTGGCCTGCCGTGCCCCGTCGTCGCCTCCTGGGTTCCCCGCGCTGCCGCTTCGCGGCATAATTTCGTGTTTGCGCGCCGCTGCCGTCTGTTTTTGCGCTGCAGGGGGAAATTCGAGCCTGCGGGCGCGAATTTTGTGGCCGGCGCGGTTGTGCCTGAAACATAGGTTGTAGTAGTGTCGTGCCGTCTAAAACGCGGCAAGGCCCGGCAGTCAGGACTCGGCAGCCCGGCAGTCGACGATTCGCGCTCAAAAACGCATTACCGCAACCATACGCTCATGCCTCAATTCCGCATTTCGGATCGTTCCGCCGTCCCGTGCGTGCGCGCTCGCACGAGTTCGCCGGCCGTTGCCGGCCGTGCAAGCGGCCGGCCCGCGTCTGCTCGCCGCTTGCCGCGCGGCGCGAAAGGGGCCTCGTAATGGATTTCGGCTTCAACCTGAATCGCACCGCCAACGCATCCGCGTGGCGGCTCGCGCCCAACCGCTGGGACTTCGTCGCGTTTCCGCTCATCATCTGCGTGATCGCCATGGCCGCGATCGGCTTCCACCAGACGATGGCGCCGATCTCGACGCTCAAAACGCAGGTGATTTCGCTGAGCCCGGCCATGCTGCCCGAGTACGCGCTGCGCACGACGCTGCGCATGCTGGCGGCGATGGTGGCCTCGCTCGCGTTCACGCTCGGGTACGGGACACTGGCCGCGAAGAGCCGCCGTGCCGGCATGGTGCTCGTTCCGATTCTCGACATCCTGCAGTCGGTGCCTGTGCTCGGCTACATTTCGTTCACGGTCACGTTCTTCCTCGCACTGTTTCCGGCGCGCGTGCTGGGCGCCGAACTCGCGGCGATCTTCGCGATCTTCACGAGCCAGGCCTGGAACATGACGTTCAGCTTCTACCAGTCGCTGCGCACCGTGCCGCGCGATCTCGACGAAGTGTCGCGCGGCTTTCATCTGACGGCCTGGCAGCGCTTTTGGAAGCTCGAGGTGCCGTTCACGATGCCGGGCCTCGTCTGGAACATGATGATGTCGATGTCGGGCGGCTGGTTCTTCGTCGTCGCCTCGGAAGCGATCACCGTCGGCAACAACACGATTACGCTGCCTGGCATCGGTGCCTATCTCGCGCAGGCGATTTCGGAGCGGAACCTCGGGGCGATCGGCTGGGTCATCCTCGCGATGAGCATCGTGATCCTGGCCTACGACCAACTGATGTTCCGGCCGCTCGTGGCCTGGGCCGACAAGTTCCGCATGGAGACGACGAGTTCGGGCGACGCGCCGGAATCATGGCTGCTCGACCTCGTGCGCCGCACGAGGCTCATCCACCGGCTGCTCGTGCCGGCCGGCTGGCTGTTCTCGAAGCTCGCGCGGTTGCCGCTGCGGCTGCCGCGCATCGACAACGTCTCGTTCGCCCGCCTGGCGGGCAGCGGCAAGCAGCGCTCGCTCGCCGGCGACGTCGTCTGGGCTGTGCTGCTGCTGATCGGCACCGTCTACGTCGTGTGGCGCGTGGTGGCGTACGTGCGAACGGGCGTCACCGGCGCCGACGTGGGCCACGTCTTCCTGCTCGGCTTCATCACGCTGGCGCGCGTCGTGGTGCTGATCGCCCTGTCGTCGCTGGTCTGGGTGCCGATCGGCGTCAAGATCGGCCTGAAGCCGGCCCTGGCGGAGAAGGTGCAGCCGATCGCGCAGTTCCTTGCCGCGTTCCCCGCGAACCTGCTGTTTCCGGTGTTCGTCATCGTCATCGTGCGCTTTCACCTGAACGCCGATATCTGGCTGTCGCCGCTCATCGTGCTCGGCACGCAGTGGTATATCCTCTTCAACGTCATCGCGGGTACGACGGCCTACCCGAACGATTACCGCGAAGCGGCGACGAACTTTCGCATTCGCGGCTGGCAATGGTGGCGCCAGGCCATGCTGCCGGGCATTTTCCCGTACTACGTGACGGGGGCCATCACGGCATCGGGCGGCGCGTGGAACGCGAGCATCGTCTCGGAGCTCGTGCAGTGGGGCGACACCAGGGTCGCCGCGCACGGGCTTGGCGCCTATATCGCGCGATACACGGCCGCCGGCGATTTTCCGAAGATCATTCTCGGCATCACCGTCATGTCGCTGTTCGTGACGTTGTTCAACCGCCTGCTGTGGCGTCCGCTGTACGCCTATGCCGAAGCGAAGCTGCGGCTCGACTGACCGTGCCGTCCGGGCGTGCCGCGATTGGAGGGCGCGCCCACCGAGTGCTCAATTCTTGAGAGTGAAGCGCAATGCAAAATCCCAAAGCTGACCTTGGCGCCGCGCCGTTCGCCGGCACGGCCACGGCCACTGCTGCGCCGCGTCTGGGCGAGGAAGTCCTCAACGTCAAGGGCGTCCGCCGCGGCTTCTCGAAAGCGCAGGGCGAGCTGCTCGTGCTCGACGACGTCAACCTGTCGCTGCGCGAAGGGGAGATCGTTGGGCTGCTCGGGCGTTCGGGCTCCGGCAAATCGACGCTGCTGCGCATCATCGCTGGCCTCATCGAGCCGACCGCCGGCGAAGTGAGCTACCTCGGCAAGCCGCTGTCCGGCCCAGCCGCAGGGGTGGCGATGGTGTTCCAGACGTTTGCCCTGTTTCCGTGGCTCACGGTGCTGCAAAACGTGGAAGCCGGGCTCGAGGCACTCGGCGTAGGCGCGCGCGCGCGTCGCGAGCGCGCGCTGGCCGCGATCGACTTGATCGGCCTCGACGGCTTCGAAAACGCCTATCCGCGCGAGCTCTCGGGCGGCATGCGACAGCGCGTGGGCTTCGCTCGCGCGCTCGTGGTCGATCCGACGCTGCTGCTGATGGACGAGCCCTTTTCGGCGCTCGACGTGCTGACGGCGGAGACGTTGCGCACCGACTTGCTCGATCTATGGACGCAGCGGCGCATGCCGATCAAGTCGGTGCTGATCGTCACGCACAACATCGAGGAAGCGGTGTTCATGTGCGACCGCATTCTCGTGCTCGCGTCGAACCCCGGGCGCGTCCTGGCCGAGATCAAGGTTCCGTTCGCGCACCCGCGCAACCGTCTCGATCCGGCTTTCAGAAGGCTCGTCGACGAGATCTACGCGAAGATGACGGCGCGCCGCACCGACGAAGCGACGAAGAAGGGGCTCGAGCTCGGCAGTTGGCTGCCGAGTGTCTCGACGAACTTGATGGCCGGCCTGATCGAAACGCTGGCGGCGCCGCCGTATCACGGCCGCGCCGACATGCCGGAAATCGCGCGCTCGCTTCATCTCGAAGTGGACGATCTCTTCCCGATCGCCGAAGTGCTGCAGCATCTCGGTTTTGCCGACGTGCGCGAAGGCGACATCTTCCTCACGCCGCCCGCGCGCGTGTTCGCCGAGTTCGGCACGCAAGAGCGCAAGATGATGTTCGCCGAGCATCTGCTGCGGCACGTGCCGTTGGCGGCCCGGATCAAGAAGGTGCTCAACGAGCGGCCGGGCCATCGCGCACCGCGCGTGCGCTTCGAACAGGAACTGGAGGATTTTCTCTCGGACAGCGCCGCCGAGGAGACGCTCGACGCCGTCATCAACTGGGGCCGTTACGGCGAGATCTTCTCGTATAACGACCAGACGGAAATCTTCAGCCTCGAAGACGTCGAGTCCTGAGCCTCAGCGTCGCAGCCCGGCAGCGGACTGCCATCGAATCGGAATTCAACGCACGCCGCACGCGTCCCGTTGCAACGGCCGCGTGCGGCGCGTTCGTTTTTGTGGGCATCCTTCTACGCTTTCAGGGCTCCGACGGGGGACCGTCGTCCTCGTCCTCGTATGCGCCGAGGCGGTTATAGAGGGTCTTGAGGCTCACGCCGAGCGCTTTCGCCGCGCGCCGCTTGTCGCCGCCGCAGTGCTTGAGCGTGCCGAGGATGATCTGCCGCTGCGCCTCAGCGAGCGGCGTGCCGACCCAAATGCTCATGGCGTCGCCCTGCGTCACGGCTTTTTTCGAACGCGCGGCGAGCCGCGGATGCTCGATTTCGACCGTTTTTTCGGCGAGGATGAACGCGCGGTAGACGCTGTTCTTCAGTTCCCGCACGTTGCCGGGCCATGAATAGGTGCGCAGCGTTTCCTTGGCGCGCTTGCTGAACGTCTTGTTCGTACCTTCTTGCGCGTTCAGTTCGGCCAGGAAGTGCTGGGCGAGCAATTCGCGATCGCCTTCGCGTTCGCGCAGCGGAGGGGCGCGCAGCGGAAACACGGCTAGCCGGTACATCAAGTCTTCGCGCAAGCCGTTTTCCTTCACGGCGACGAGCGGGTCGCGGTTCGTCGCCGCGATGACGCGCACGTCGCTATGCAGCAGTTCGGTGCCGCCGACACGATAGAACGTGCCGGTCTCGAGCGCTCGCAGCAGCTTCACTTGACGCACGGGCATCATCTCGGTGACTTCGTCGAGAAAGAGCGTGCCGCCGTTCGCGTGCTCGAAGTAGCCGGCGCGACCTTGAACGGCACCCGTGAAACTGCCGCGCTCGTGGCCGAACAGTTCCGCCTCGATCAGGCTGTCGGGAATGGCGCCGCAATTGACGGCGACGAACGGGCCGTCCCTGCGCGAACTACGGTCGTGAATGGTGCGGGCGACGAGTTCCTTGCCGGTTCCGGATTCGCCGACGACGAGTACCGTGGCGTCGGTCGATGCGACGCGTTCGATCTGCTCGTACAACTCCAGCATCGACGGCGACGAGCCATAGAGCATCCCGTACGATTCCAGCCCCGTCGCGTCGCGCGCAAGGTTCTTTGCGAATCGTGCCGCCGCGCCATCGTCCCGTGCCGCGGCTGGCGTTTCAACATCGGTAGACTCGGGCATGTGGTTGCAATCCATTGAGCGTTGCCGCTCGAGAAAGTGAATGACTTTCCTTCGGCGCCAATGCGCGTGGCGAGTTCCAAAAGAGTATTTAACCACGCAATGCCGGCTCGACGCACTCGTCTCTCGGTTCGCGACTGGCATGAAACGTGCGGCCCTCCCTGATTCGACGGTAAGCGGAACTCCGCGGGCCCGAATCGATCCGATCGATATCCGGGCGGACGCGCGAGCACCGCCTCACCTCGCATTCGGTAATGCTAGGGGGATCACATGGCTCGTCCTAAAATCGGTATTTTTGGCGCGCTCGTCGCAGTGGGCGGCGTGATCGCGTGGCGCTGGGCGCAAAAGCACCGGGCGTCTCAAGCTCGGCTGGCGGGGGAGCTGAGCCGGTGGGAAGGCGAAGGAGGCGCAGTGGTGGCGGGTGCCGCCGCGGCACCTTCGATGTCGGACGCTAGCCCGGCGCACGGTGCCGCGACGAACGGTACCGGCCACGGCGCTTTCGGGCGCATCGGCGGTACGCAGGACGCTTGGATTTTCCCTCACGGGCATAGCTGAGCGGCTTCTCGCGCTGGCCAGCCCACGGCGCCGCCCGCAGCGCGCGGCGCCCGCTTCATCCCGATGTGGCGAATCGCTCGCCTGACAGGTCTCGTCTGGGCACAATAGCGTGACCAGCGAGTGCCGCACAGGCGGGCCGCGCTCGCCCCGGCGCTCGAGTCGGGTCCCTGTTTTTCAACCATTCATTCATCACTGACCAGCGAACCCAGATGCCACATGTGTTGATAGTCGACGACGACCCCGAAACCCGCGAAGCGCTCGTATCGATCATTGCCGCCGATGGCTTGACGACCGCGACGGCCGGCGACCTGCGCGAGGCCCGCATCCAACTCGTGCGTCAAACGCCCGACGTCGTGTTCACGGATCTGCAACTGCCCGATGGCAGCGGTGTCGACCTGTTCGAGGATCTCGATCCTCGCTCGGGTGTCGAAATTATCGTGATCACCGGTCATGCGACGGTCGAATCCGCCGTGACGGCGCTCAAGATGGGCGCCACCGATTACCTCGTCAAGCCGATCAACATGCAGCGTGTGAAGGCGGTCCTCGATCGCTTGCCGCGCGCGGGGGATTTGAAGGCTCAGATCGGCACGCTGCGCGGCGAATTGCGCCGCATGGGCCGCTTCGGCTTGATGCTCGGCAATTCGCCGGCCATGCAATCGGTCTACGATCAGATCGGCCGGGTTGCACCGACGGCGGCATCGGTGCTGCTCGTCGGCGAATCCGGGACGGGCAAGGAGGTTGCCGCTCAAACGATTCACGAGTTGAGCTTGCGCCGCAAGCATGCGTTTTTGGCCGTCAATTGCGGCGCGATTTCGCCGAATCTGATCGAGTCGGAGATGTTCGGTCATGAGCGCGGCTCGTTCACGGGCGCCGACCGCCAGCACAAGGGCTACTTCGAGCGGGCGAGCGGCGGCACGATTTTCCTCGACGAAATCACCGAGATGCCGGCCGAGCTGCAGGTCAAGTTTCTGCGCGTGCTCGAGACCGGCATGTTCATGCGCGTGGGGACGACGAAGGAAATCGAAACGGACGTGCGCGTCATCGCGGCGACGAACCGCGACCCGGAAGAGGCGGTGCTGGAAGGCAAGCTGCGGCTCGATCTCTATCACCGCCTCAATGTGTTCCCGATCAGCCTGCCGCCTCTGCGCGAGCGCGGCAACGATACGTGGCTGCTCGCGCAGGCATTTCTCGACGAGCTCAACGAGCGTCATGGCTCGCGCAAGCAATTCCCGCCGGCCGTGAAAGACATGATGCTGTCGTATCCGTGGCCCGGCAACGTGCGCGAACTGAAGAACTACGTGCAGCGCGCCTTCATCATGGCCGCGCCGGACGCCGACAGCACGGCGGCCGTGCCGCTGCAAATTTCGCTATCGAAGCCGTCGACGGGCACGGCGGTGACGATTCCGTTCGGGACGTCGCTCGCCAGCGCCGATCGCCAACTGATCCTCGCGACGCTCGAGCAGTGCGGCGGCGTCAAGACGCGCGCGGCCGAAATTCTCGGAATCAGCCTGAAGACGCTCTATAACCGGCTCGTCGAGTACGGAGAGGACGCCAAGTCCGCCGCGAGCGAGAGCGACGTGGCAGGCGAGCCCGGCGAGGCGACGGCCGGAAACTGAGGCGATGCGCTGATGTCTGATGGCGCTAGGCGCAAGGCGCAAGGCGCAAGGCGCAAGGCGCAAGGCGCAAGGCGCAAGGCGCAAGGCGCAAGGCGCAAGGCGCAAGGCGCAAGGCGCAAGGCGCAAGGCGCAAGGCGCAAGGCGCAAGGCGCAAGGCGCAAGGCGCTG
>NZ_JBQCIF010000086.1:0-125662 GCF_051953955.1 Trinickia sp.
AGCCGCGAACGTCACTGCGCGTACGACGAGGTCGAGGTCGGCGCTCGGCGCGACGATCATGCCATTGTTGCCGCCCAGTTCGAGAATGCTGCGCGCGACCCGCTTGCTCAGCGCTTGCGCGACTTCCATACCCATGCGCACGCTGCCCGTCGCGCTAACGAGCGGCACTTTGTGCGAACGCGTCAGCGCTTCACCGACGTCACGGCCGCCGATGATCAATTGCAGCAGCCCTTCAGGCGCCACACCGGGGTGCGCCTGCTCGAATTCGCGCAGGGCTTGCGTGAAGAGCGCTTGGCAAGCGATGGCCGTGAGCGGCGTCTTTTCCGAGGGCTTCCAGACGATCGGATCGCCGCAGACGAAGGCCAGCGCCGCGTTCCACGCCCACACGGCCACGGGGAAGTTGAATGCGGAAATCACGCCGCACACGCCAAGCGGATGCCACGTTTCCATCATCCGGTGCCCGGGGCGCTCGGAGGCGATCGTCAGGCCGTAAAGCTGGCGCGACAGACCGACCGCGAAATCGCAAATGTCGATCATTTCCTGCACTTCGCCGAGCCCTTCCGAGCGAATCTTGCCCGCCTCGAGCGTCACGAGCCGGCCGAGCGCGTCCTTGTGCTCGCGCAGCACGTTGCCGAAGACGCGCACGAGCTCGCCGCGCAGCGGCGCCGGCACCGTGCGCCATTTCGAAAACGCGGCATGGGCGGCATCGATCTTGCGCTCGGCGCTGGCGGCCGAATCGACGGCCAGCGTGGCGAGCGTCGCGCCGTCGCGCGGCGAGCGAGCCGTCAGAGCGTCGCCCTTCCAAGCCGAAAGATCGACGTTGAGCGCTGCGAGAATATCGTTGACTACCATCACGTCCTCTTTTGTTGGAGTTACTTCGTCAAAATGATAACGCCGACGCGAGCCGGCGCGCGCCTTCGAACGCCTCGGCTTCGTCCGGCGCGGCGAACGACAGCCGCAAACTGCTCGGATCCGGCTCATGCACGAAGAACGCCGTGCCGGGCACGAACATCACGTTGCGCTCGATTGCGCGCTTGAGCACTTCGCCGGCATCGCGCCCGCCGGTCAGCCGCGCCCAGACGAACATGCCGCCTTCGGGCGCGGAAAATTCGACGTCGTTCGGCGCGAAATGCGCCAATGCCTTCAGCATCGCGTCGCAGCGCGAGCGATAGGCACCGACGACCGAACGTAAATGCGGCGCCAAGCTGCCGCTGTCCAGATAATGGCGCGCCGCCTCCTGCGCGAGCGGTGCCGTGCATAAGTCGCTCGTTTGCTTGGCGACGATCATCCGGCGCGCGATGGGCGCGGGCGCAATCGCCCAGCCGATCCGCAAGCCGGGGGCGACGATCTTCGACAAGCTCCCGAAATAGACGACCCAGTCGCGCGCGCCGGGGCACCCGTCGGCCAATGCGAGCAGCGGCGGCACGGGCGTGCCGGCAAAGCGCAATTCGCCATACGGATCGTCCTCGACGAGGACGATCCGCTCCGCTTGCGCAAGCCGCACGAGCGCCTCGCGCCGCTCGCGGGGCAGCGTCGAGCCTGTCGGATTCGCAAACGTCGGAACGGTATAGAGCAGCTTCGGCCGGCTTGCCGGGGGCCACGCGTAGAGTTGCGCGGCGAGCGCATCGACGTCGATTCCGTCCCGATCGGTGCGGACCGTCACGATGTTCGCACCGGCGAGCCGCAACGCGGAAATTGCCGCGGGATAGGCCGGCTCTTCGATGAGTGCCGTATCGCCCGGAGCGATCAGCGTGCGCAAGAGCAGATCGAAACCTTGTTGCGAGCCCGTCGTCACGACGATGTCGTCGGGGCCGAGATCCACGCCGCGGGCGCCCATGAGGCGCGCAAGCGATCGGCGCAGCGGCAACGCACCGGCGGTATCCCCGTATTGCAGGCACGCGATCGGATCGCTGCGGTACGCCGCTTCGAGCGCCCTTTCGAGGCCTTCACGATCGAACAGGTCTTTCGACGGATAGCCGCCCGCGAATGAAATCATGCCGGGGCGGCCGACATACTTGAATAGTTCGCGGATCGGCGAGCCGCGCGGCGCGCGGAACGGCGCCGCGAACGCATAGGCCTCGTCAGGTGTGCCGAAAGACGTCGCATCGTTCGATGACATCGCGCTTTCCTCAGGTCGATCGCATGGTCGGTGGGCTCGAGACCGTCGACGGTGCGTGCGCGCCGCCTTCGCTCACGCGGCCGCCGTCATTTTGAAGATGCCCGTGGCATTGCCTGCATCGAAACCTAGATCGAGCACCGTGCGCCCTTCGTCATCGGTGTAGGTATCGCGCGCGATGAATTCGTAGAAGGAGCCCGGCACCTCACGGCGCACTTCGGTACCATCGTCGGCGCGAAAAACGCGGTTGACGCGATCGGCCGGAAACGCCGTCTGCTTGACGCGCCCCGACTTCGACACTTCGACGCTCACTTTGATCGGACGGCCCAATGCGCGCTGCGCATCCGCCACCGCGAACACGTCGGACACTCGATCGGTCGCATGGTTGAAGGCGTTGCCTTCCGTCGCGATCCACGCCATTTCCGCGGACTCAGTCAGCAACGTCTGATAATCGGCAAGGCGAGGCGCCGTATGCTGGCGGTCGAAGCAGCGAACGAGAATCGGCAGCAACGAACAGGCATCGGCCAACGGCAACGCCGCATCACGCTCGAGCTCGGCCAGCCACGCGACGGCTCGCGGCGTGAGTGGGTCCACCGACGCGCCGACGACACTCGTCACCGCCGCTTGGAACGCCTTCGAAAAGCGCTCGGGATGCAGTTCGCTGACGAAGAACTGCGCGATGTGCTCCGGCGCGTCCAGGTGTGCGTACGAGCGTCCCGTCATCTTGATCCGATCGAGCGGATACGTTCCGTTCAAGCGATAGCCGAGCGGCTTCAGAATGCGCGTGAATGCTGCCTCCCCGGGAGGCAGTGCGCCGCAATGAGGCCAGCGCACGGTGCGCAGCGCACCGTGATCGAACGTGACGCGCCCGCCCTCGCGAACGACGTCCTCCGTATAGGCGCGCCCCGTCGGCACGCGTTCGAGCAGCCCGGCGAACAGCGCCATGTTCAGCGCCTGCGCCAATTCGGCGCGCGTCACGATGCCCGCCTCGCAACGGTTCATCGAAGGCGGTACGTTCATCAATGTCACCAACTGCCGGGCACTGCCGGTTCCGCAAGCGGCCTCGAGCAAAGCGTCGAGATTGCTGTTCATCGTGTGTCCCCTATTTACCGCGCGGGCTGACGTCCCGGGTTTCGCTTTGGCCGCGCGTTCATCGGCAAGCTTCAGCGTCGTCGATCCTCCATGCACCGCTGGAGCCGCTCGAACGGCATTGTCTTCGCCGCACCGCTTCTCCACAATTGATATAAACTCACGACTTCATTCCTAAAATTCACTAACTCAGCCCGTTGCGGGCGCTGGCGCAGCCGCAAGAACGCGGTGCAATCGATGAGAAAAGGCATCCCCAATCTGGCTGCACTGCAGGTTTTCGAAGCGGCGGCGCGGCACGAGAGCTTCACGCGCGCGGCCGACGAACTCGCACTCACGCAAAGCGCCGTCTGCCGGCAAGTCGCTTCCCTGGAAAATCGGCTCGGCGTCGCGTTGTTCCTGCGCATCAAGAAGCGCGTCGTGCTGACGCCGCACGGGCGCCACTACGCCCAGCGAATTCGCAAGAGCTTGGAACGCATCGAGCGCGACACGCTCGAATTGATGGCGCAGCGCGGCATCGGCCGGGTGCTCGAGCTCGCCGTCGTCCCCACCTTCGCGAGTCAATGGCTGATTCCGCGCCTGCCTCGGTTCCGCGCGCTGCGTCCCGACATCACGGTGAACCTCTCGATCCGCACCGAGCCCTTCCTATTCAGCGATTCGCCGTTCGATGCGGCCATCTATTTCGGCCGATCGGTTTGGCAGGGAACACAGGGCACGCTGCTGTTTCGCGAGGGCAACGCGGTGCCCGTCTGCAGCCCCGCGCTCACGGCAGATTGCGCACCGCTCACGCGCGAGCGCCTGGTCGACATGCCGCTCTTGCATCTATCCACGCGGCCCGACGCCTGGCGCGAGTGGTTCCGGGCGCATGGTTTCGGCGACGATGCGCGGGCCGTGCGCGGCCCGCGCTACGAACTGTTCACGATGCTGTCCAGCGCGGCGCTGGCGGGCATGGGCGTCGCGCTGATGCCGGAGATATTGATCGCCGACGAACTGGCCTCGGGACGGCTGGCCGTCGCGCTCGACATGCCGCTCGCGAGCGATGCGGGCTACTACTTGGTCGCGCCCGACGCCGTCGCGAACGACGAGCCGTTCGTCGCGCTCTCGCAATGGCTCATGTCGCTCGTGCCCGAATCGGTCAGGAATCCTGACGATGCCGTATCTGCCGGCTAACGGTGCGACTCCGCTACGCGGCGGCCTGCGTCACGATCCAATCGCGAAACGCCTGCATTGCGGGCGTCATGCGCTTCGACTTGATCCACGTAAGCCAATAACTGCCCGTATCGACCTCGACGTCGAACGGCCGCACGAGCCGTCCCGATTGCAGCTCGCGCTCGAACATGCGCGCCGGCGCGAGCGCCACGCCCGCGCCGAGCATCGCGGCTTCGACCATCAAGCGCGACGAATCGAAAACCGGCCCGCGAATCGCGCCGGACGGCACGTCCGCCGCCGTGAACCAGAGCGCCCATTCGTCGGCGCGATACGAGCGCAGCAGCGTCTCCGACGCGAGGTCGCGCGGCGCGCGCAGGCGCCTGGCCAAATCGGGAGCGCACAGCGCGGTGAGCGGCGCATCGAGCAATGACGCCGCCTGTGTCCCAGGCCAGTTTCCGTCGCCGAAGCGAATCGCGAAGTCGAATCCTTCGGCCGCGAAATCGACGAGGTTGTTGTGCGTCAGCAGCCGCAGTTCCACGAACGGATGCGCCGAGCGAAACGCGCTCAGGCGCGGCATGAGCCAACCGACGGCAAACGTGCCGACGACCCCGACCGTCAGCACCTCGTGAAAATGGCCACCCTCGAACTGCTTCAGCACGGCGTCGATGCGACCGAAGGCGTCCGACACGACGGGCAAGAGCGCCTGCCCTTCGTCCGTCATGCCGAGCCCGCGCGGCAGGCGTTTGAACAGTTGCGCGCCGAGCCGCTCCTCCAACGCGCGCACCTGCTGACTGACGGCAGCCTGCGTCACGTTCAGTTCGCGCGCGGCGCGCGTGAAGCTCAAATGGCGCGCAGACGATTCGAACGCGCGCAACGCGTTGAGCGGCAGATGTCTGGCCATGCTCGAGAACTCATAAGAAAAGGTATTGTGTCCGAAAAATTATCGTCGATTGTCCCGTCCGGCCGAAAAGGCGATATTCATCCCTCTTCCAACGGAGCGGACACGATGCAAAGAAGACGATTCCTCGACACCACATTCGGCGCGATGATAGCGGGCCTATCGGCTCCCGTGTTGGCCGGCGAGGCAATGCAGGCGAGAACGAAGCGAAGCGGCGCGGCATTGCCTAGCGGCTCCCGGAGCCTCGCTGCCCGCGCACGCTCCCTCGAATCGCAACTGGCCTCGATCGAAAAAGGCGTCGACGGCCGCCTCGGCGTTGCCATCCACGATCTCGAAACCGGCCTGCAAGCGGGCCACCGCTCGAATGAGCCATTTCCGATGTGCAGCACGTTCAAGCTGATGCTTGCCGCGTGCGTCCTGGCTCGCATCGATCGCCGCCAGGAGGGCCTCGAGCGTCGCATCGTCTATGGCATGGATCGGATCGAGCAATACGCGCCGGTCACGAGCAAGCACGTCGGCGGTCGAGGGATGACCGTGGGCGAACTGTGCGATGCGGCCGTGACGTTGAGCGACAACACGGCGGCGAACCTGCTGCTCGATACGATCGGAGGCCCGCCCGGCTTCACCGCGTTCATGCGGCAATTGGGCGATACTGTCACCCGCCTCGACCGGACCGAGCCCTCGTTGAATACCGCCATACCCGGCGATGCGCGCGATACGACGACACCGGCTGCGATGCTCGGCAGCATGCGTCGGGTATTGCTCGGCGATGCCCTGTCGGCCGCGTCGCGCGCGCAACTCTTGGCGTGGGCCGTCGGCAATCGCACCGGCGATGCGCGTCTTCGCGCCGGCGTGCCGCACGGCTGGCGCGTGGCCGACAAAACCGGAACGGGCGAGCGCGGATCGACGAACGACATCGGCGTACTGTGGCCGCAAGACCGGGCACCGGTCCTCGTGACCGTCTACCTGACCGAAACGAGCGCGCCCGCTCGCGCCCGCGATGGCGCCATCGCGGAAGCCGCCCGCGTCATCACCCGCATCGTCACCCAATACACCGACTCACTTCTATTTTGACGGGGGCCTTTTCATGCCAGCGGCAGCACGAAGCTTTTACGAAGCAACGGTCGAGCGTCCGGCGCATCCAGCGCTTGCGACAGCGGGGGAGGAAGCGACCGTCTGCATCATAGGGGGCGGCTTCGCGGGGCTGGCCACGGCACTCGGGCTCGTCGAGCGAGGCGTGCGCGACGTCGTCATCCTCGAGGCCCAGCAGGTGGGTTTCGGTGCGTCGGGGCGCAACGGCGGGTTCGTGCTCGCGGGTTACAGCCTCGAATGCGCCGACCTGCTCCGCGCATTGGGCCCCGACGACGCGCGTGCGCTCTATCGGCTCACGCTCGATGCCGTCGAATTGATCGCCTCGCGCATCGCACGCCACGGCATCCAGTGCGACGTCGTAAGGGGCGGCGCCATTCTCGCCGATTGGTTCGGCCGTCCCGAGGCCCTCGCAGCGCAGCGCGAGCTCATGCGGACGTCGTTCGGCGCGCAATGGGAGCCGATCTCGAAGCGCGCACTGCGCGAGCGCTTGAAGACGGACCGCTACCACGGCGGCCTGCTCGAGCCGCAAGCCTTTCATTTCCATCCGCTTAAATATGCGCTAGGTATCGCGCACGTTCTGACCGGCGCGCAGGTGCGCATTTACGAGCGCAGCGCGGCCCTCGGCATCGTTCGCGAGCGCGATCGATATCGCGTCAGCACGGCCGGCGGGTCGATCACGGCTCGCCACGTGGTCTTCACCGGCGGTGGCTATGCTCACGGCGTGCATCGACGCGTCGAGCGCGCCGTGCTGCCCATCGCCACCTACGTCGTGACCACCGAGCCCCTAGGAAACAGGCTGAAGGATGCCGTCGATTGCGACGCAGCCGTCTACGACACGCGCTTTGCGTTCGACTACTACCGCGCGCTGCCCGACACGCGCATTCTTTGGGGCGGACGCATCTCGATTTTCGAACGCGATGCGCGCACGATCGCCCGCCTTTTGATGCGCGATCTGCTGCGCGTCTATCCGCAATTGAAAGGCGTCCGACTCGACTACGCGTGGGGCGGATTGATGAGCTATGCGCGGCACAAGATGCCGCAGATCGGACAATGCGCGGAGGGGATTTGGCATGCGGTAGGCTTCGGCGGGCATGGCGTCGCACCGACGACGGCCGCGGGCGAACTGCTCGCCGCAGCCATCGCCGAAGGGCGACAGCTACCTGCCCCTTTCGCACGCTTTACGCTCCAACCGACGCATGGCGTGCTTGGGCTGGCAGCAGCCGAACTCACCTATCTGAGCAAGATCGCCGCCGACGCGATAGCAGAACGCATCCTGTAGGCCGGTAGCCGGCGGCCGCTACTGCACCATCGGCACTTGAACGTTGTCCGGCCCCGGTCCCGCCGGCGCCGTTGCGGCGCCGGACTCGACGATCGCCCGGTCCACGAGCGCCTTCGCCTCGGTGCTGCTTGCATCGACGGACAACGCCTTGCCGGCGTTGTGCCACACGCAATTCCAGCGCGACTGGACGACGCACGCATGCGCTGCGCTCAACGATGCATCGCGCTCCTGCTCGCGCGAATGAAGCTCATCGCGCAACGTGAGCGCCGAACTGTTGCTGGGATCGGCCGCCAATGCCCGGTCGAGCGACGCTCGCGCGCCCCTCAAATCGCTCTTGGCCAATGCCGCTTGCGCGACGTCCAACGAGCGATAAGCGCTAGCCCGGCCAGATTGCACCTGAGCTTGCTCCCGTTGAGCGCGGGACCGATAAGGCTGTCGGGCGGCCGCGTTTGTAACGCTCGCATCGGCGCCGCGTGCGCGGCCGTAAGCCCTGCCGTCATCGGCCCGCGGCGGAGTTTGTGCCTGTGCCGGTGCGGGCGCGGGGGCCACGCTCGGCTGCTGCTGCGGCATGGCAAAGTCCGGCTGGGTCTGCATCGTCGATGCAGGCGGCGGCAACCTCGCAGTCGACATACCGGGCTGCGGTGCATCACCGGCTCTCGGCGCAGCCGGCCCGCCATTGGACGCTACGGCGTTCGACGGCACACTGGTCGACGGCGCGCCATCCAAGCGCGTGCGGGCTTCGCCGGAAGGCGCAGCGTTATTGTTCGCAACGGAGGCCGGGGGCTGCAGCACATTGGTACCGAGAGGCGCATGACCGCCGGCCGGCGGCGCATTGTTGTCCGAAGGCGCGGCACTGTTCGAGTCATTGCCGGAATTCGACGCAATGGAGCCTTCGACGGATTTCGATGCATTCGGATGCGGCAGCGGCAACAGCCCATCGTATCGATGCACGGCGACTGCCCCGCCGTAGAGCACGACGAAGGCAGCCACGACGAGCACCGTTCCGCCCTTGATCCCCCATTGGCGCCCGCCGCGCAGCCCGCCGCCGCGCAACTCGCCATACGGGTCGCCGTCGGGCGAGGCGAACAAAGGGGTAGGTGGCCCGGGCCACGGAGGATCGAGATCCCCCTCGAAATCGTAGGACGGCGCCTTGGGCTCGGCGCGCGACGGACCCGCCGTGCCGCGCGGCTCACGCCGCGCGGCACCAGCGTGTTCGGGGTTCCCGGCATGCCGGCTGCTGTCGACATGGACTCCGTTGACAGGCCCCGCATGGCCCGCCAGCGCAAAGCGCGCATGCGCGCCACAGTGGGGGCAAAAAGCGACAGGTTCGGAGATCCGGCCGCCGCATCGCGCACAGGTCGCCGGAAATTTTTGCTCGCGAGCGGTTGAATCGCGCATGTCCGCACTCCCTACGATGCGGACGAAGCAGACAATGCGCCTCGCCTCGGATGAGCGCTCGTCGGGGCGAGCGCGATTAACCGCTCGATTCGATGGTAAAGGTAGTTCATGATCGTCGATCGAATCGAATCAGTGGCCCACTATCGGTCAGCGGCTCTCGAGCGTCAAGGCAACGTGGCGGATTCGCGCCAGCCAAATCGGCCAGAAGTTCGTCGCTGAGTGCCAATGGGTCCGGATGCTCTATCGACGAGCAAGGAGCGTGCACGCCATGCTTCGCATGCCGTGCAAGGTCTCAGCGCGGCGAAGCGCCGTGCAGCAGGGTTCGATATTCGCTTGGTGTCACGCCGACGGTGGCCTTGAATTGACGCGTGAAGGCGCTGTGATCCGTATAGCCGCACAGCGCCGCAACGTCGGTGACTTTGTCGTTCGATGCAAGTAATGCCGTGGCCGCATCGAGACGCGTCTTCAACAGCACTTGGCGTGGCGTCAAATGAAAGACCTTATGAAAATACCGTTCGAGCTGTGCAACCGACATCCCCGCCATTTGCGCCAAATGCGTCAAATTGAGCGGCTGCACGTAGTTCTCCTGAATGTACTGAACCACCTCGGCGAGCTTCGAGTACGCCGGATGCGTCCGTTCGTTGGCCTTCAGGTCGCGTGAAGCGCCCGCGATCCCGACGACTTGCCCGGTGCCGCAGACGAGCGGCACCTTCGACGTCAGGCACCACCCTGGCTGACGCCCAGGATAGAGATGAAGTTCGAGTTGGTCGATCATCGACGCCCCGCCGTTGATGATCGATTGATCCTGCTCCATGTAAGCCGCACCGAAACGTGACGGAAACACTTCCTCGGTCGTCTTGCCGACGATCCCACGTTTGTCCTTGTAGCCGCAGCGCGTCGCCAACGTGCGATTGACGAGCGCATAGCGGGCATCCCGATCCTTCACGAAGAAGACGAGATCGGGCAACGCATCGAGCACCGGCTCCAACTGCGCGTAATACGGCAGCATGTCGGCGAGCGTTTCGGCAGCGAGCATCTGTGGCAAAGGAATCGTAGGTGGCATCGTCGCGAGGCGCGTGGAAAACGGCGCGGCAGACATGCGCCACGCAAAGCGCATCGATTATAGGCGAGCACCGTCGTCCGACTGCTCCTGCGCCTCCAAAAGCGCGCCGATGCGAGTGGGCGCAAGCGGAGGCCGAGGCGCCGCGGCGTCCCAACCGAAGTAAGTCTGCGCGGCCGTGCCGCAAATACGTCCCTGGCACGGGCCCATCCCGCAGCGCGTGTGCAGCTTCGCATCGCGCCATGTCGCATGCTCGGCGACGTCTCCGAAGGTCACGTCTTCGCAGCGACAAAGGATCGTGCCGGCACCAGGCGGCGCGCACGCTCGCTCGCCGAGCGAGAAAGAGCTTGCGACTCGCCGCGCGAAACGCCGCCACCGCTCCCGCTCGCGCAGCAACCGGGCCGGGACCGGCTGGCCGGCGGCGGCCAGCCCCGCGATCTCGCCTTCGACTCGCGCCAGTTCCATTCCGCCGATTCCCGTGCACTCGCCCGCCGCCCAAATGCCGGGCACCGACGTGCGCTGCAGATCGTCGACGGTGATCGCCCCTTGCGTGAGCCTGCATTCGGCCATCTGCGCGAGCGCCACGTTCGGCACGAGCCCGTAACCGCATGCGATTCGCTCGCATTCGAGCGTGACGTCACGGCCGCCGCGGCTGATGACGGCCGCTTGCACGCGTTCGTCTCCGAGCGCCTGCGCGAC
Source organism: Trinickia sp. (assembly GCF_051953955.1). Taxonomy (GTDB): domain Bacteria; phylum Pseudomonadota; class Gammaproteobacteria; order Burkholderiales; family Burkholderiaceae; genus Trinickia. The sequence goes on from NZ_JBQCIF010000086.1 coordinate 10,778, forward strand.
GATGCTATCGGCCCAGTAGCGCGTGCCTGCGAACCCGCGTGTCAATCGAATCGCTTGCCAAGCTTTCGAAGGGGCTGCGCCGAGCGAGAGACCGAACGGCAGCACCGCACGCCACGGCGCTTGCTCGACGACGGCGACCACGCGCGCCCCGGCGGCGCGCGCCGTCGCCAGCGCTGCGATGAGCAGCGGGCCGCTGCCGGCCAGCACGACGCGCTCGCCCCGCACCGGCATCCCGCCTTTGATCAGCGCTTGCAGAGCACCCGCCCCCGTCACGCCCGGCAACGTCCAGCCGTCGAACGGCAGCAATCGCTCGCGCGCGCCCGAAGCGATGATCAGTTGTCCGAACGAAATCGAGAGGCCGCCGCGGGCCGACGATTCGACGGCCATTTCGCGCGAACCAGTCAGTGCCACGACTTTCGCACCGCTATGGATCGTCACATTGCGCCTGTCGCTCAGCTCGGCAAGCAGGCCGCGCAAGGCGCCCGGCATCGAATGCCCCGGGCCCTGGCGCCAGATCTGGCCACCGGCTCGCGGATTGTCATCGATGAGCGCGATCGTCATTCCGCCTGCGGCGGCAGCCGATGCGGCGGCCAATCCGGCCGGCCCCGCACCGACGATGACGAGATCGAATTCGGCTTTCATGAGCGCGTGCTATCCATGCTTTCGGTGTCGATCGTCATGCCGTCGCGGCAGATCACCTGACAGGCCAGCACCTGCGCGCGTCCGTCGATCGTCATCCGGCATTCTTGGCACACGCCCATCGCGCAGAGCGCGGCGCGCGGCTGTCCCGTCACCGAAACGCGCGTGCCTCTCACGCCATACCGTCGCATGACGGCCGCCACCACCGTCGTGCAGGCCGGCACCTCGAGCGGCACGCCGTCGATCGACACGACGACGGGACTGGTTTCGCGATCTATTGCTTCTACTCGCTCACGCGCCATGGTCTGCCTCCACGGCAAATCGATCGGCTCGATACGGCGCGGTGTCGATCGCCGCTCGGCTGTCCATGATCTGCGCCGCCAGCAGCTTGGCCGTCGCGAGCGAAGTGGTGACGCCGAGACCTTCGTGCCCGGCCGCGAGCCACACGCCCGGCAGCGCATCGCCGGCAGGCCCGACGATCGGCAGGCCGTCCGGCGTCGCCGCGCGGAAACCCGTCCATGCGCGCACCGCATGGAGCGACGGCAGCGACGGCAGATAGCGCGCGGCCCGCGCGAGCATGCGGGCCAATACCGGCCATTCCGCGGCCGGATCGAGCGTATCGAACTGGCGGGACGAGCCGAGCAGCACTTGGCCTGTCGGCCGCGGCTGCGCATTGAAGGCAACGGATGCCCCCGCGCTCTGATGCGCGCTCTTGATATACCCGAGTTCGAGCACTTGATGCCTGAGATAGCCGGGATAACGGTCCGTGATCAGCAGATGTCCTTTCTTCGCCACGATCGGCAAAGACGGCACGAGACGTTGCGCGGACAGGCCGTTGGCAACGACGACCAGGCCGCCTTCGATGCACTCCCCACTCGCGAGCCGCGCCCCGCCGTGCGTCAACGCCACCACTTCGCAACCGAGACGGACGCGAATGTTGCGCGCCCCCGGCGAATGCTCGAGCAGCCATTGCGCGGCGCGCGGTGCGTAGACGATGGAATCGTCCGGCACGAGCAACGCACCGGCCAACGGGACCGCAAGCGAGGGCTCGCACTCGTGCAGCGCAGCGCTATCGAGGCGCTCGGTTTCGATACCCTCGCCGGCGAAAGCGCGCTGCAGCGAGCAAGCCGCTTCCATCTCTTCAGCGTCGGCGGCAACCCAAAGCGTGCCGCAGCGCGAGAACGCATCGGCCGGGCGCAACGACGGTGCGAGCGCCAGCCACAGCTCGCGCGAGTAACGGCTCAGTGCGAGCTCGGCCGGCGAATCGTTCATGACGACGATGTGGCCCATGCCCGCCGCGGTCGCCCCGCCGCCGATGCCCGCCGCGTCGAGCACCTCGACGGTCATGCCTTGCGCAGCCAGTTCGGCGGCGCAGGCGGCGCCAACGATGCCCGCGCCGATCACGACGGCATCGGTGGTCATGCAGGACGCGTGCTCGGAATGCCGGCGGCGAACGGATCGTCCGCCTGAAAGAGCAGCTTGCCCTCGGCCATGACATAGGCGCGGCCCGTAATCGTCGGCACGATCGCCCGCGCATCGGTCGGTACGCCCTCTGCCGAATCGAGCAGCGCGTAACGCGCGTCGAACATACTGCCGACGATGCTCTGCTGGCGCCACGAAGCACCGGGCGCGAGCTTGCCGTCGGCGGCGAGGCACGCAAGCTTTGCGCTCGTACCCGTGCCGCAGGGCGAGCGGTCGTACGCGTCGCCGGGGCACAGCACGAAATTGCGGCTGTCGATGCCGGCCTCGTCGCCCGGCGCAAACAGCTCGATGTGATCGATGAGCGCGCCGTCAGCGCCGGTGATCCCTTGCGCGATCAATGCCGCTCGAATCGCATGCGTGAACGCGGTCAACTCGCCGATGTGCGACGGCTCGAGCAAGCGGCCGTGATCGGCGACGAGGAAGAACCAATTGCCGCCCCAAGCGATATCGCCAGTCACCGTGCCGGCGCCGGGCACCTCGACGGCAACGTCATGCCGATAGCGGTAGGCCGGCACGTTGCGCACCGATACGCTGCCGTCGTCATTGAGCGTGGCGTCGACGACGCCGACCGGCGTCTCGATGCGATGGCGCCCGGGCGCCAGCCTCCCCAGATAGGCGAGCGAGGCAATGAGCCCGATCGTGCCGTGACCGCACATCCCCAGATAGCCGACGTTGTTGAAGAAGATGACGCCCGCGGCACAGCTCGGATCGAACGGTTCGCACAGCAATGCGCCGACGATGACGTCCGAGCCGCGCGGCTCGGTCACGACGCTCGCACGCCAATCGTCGTGGCGCGTGCGCAAGATTTCGAGCCGCTCGGCAAGCGGGCCGCTCCCGAGGTCGGGGCCGCCCGCGATCACGAGACGCGTCGGTTCGCCGCCTGTATGGGAATCGATGATGTGAAGGGTGTTCATGCCGCCAATGGTAGGAACGCGGGTGCGCCGCGTCTTGGCGCCGGTGCGCGCCGCACATGCCGATTTCGGCATACTCCGGCGCAACGCCGGGGTTATGCCGAAATCGGCATCGCGAATGCGCGAACGGCGCAAGACTTCATCGATCCGCCAGCCTACACTGCGCTGGCATTGTTCTCATCGACCGCTTCCGGAGATACCGAAATGGCACCAGTCTGGCAAGGCGTCATGCCCGCCGTCACGACGAAGTTTCACGAAGATTTCAGCATAGACCGCGCTTGGACGAAGAAGAACATCGAAGCGCAAATCGATGCAGGCGTGGACGGCATCATCGTCTGCGGCTCGCTCGGCGAAGCGTCGACGCTTTCGCTCGATGAAAAGCTCGACGTGCTCGACATCGCGGTGGACGCCGCCCGCGGCCGCGTGCCCGTGCTGCTGACGATCGCCGAAGACAGCACGCTCGAAGGCTGCCGCCAAGCCGAGCGCGCGGCGAAGCACGGCGCCGCGGGCTATATGGTGCTGCCGGGGCTGCGCTACTTGTCGGATCGGCGCGAAACGATCAATCACTTCCGCATGGTCGCCAAAGCGAGCCCGCTGCCGATCATGGTCTACAACAATCCGCTCGCTTACGGGGTCGACATGACGCCCGACATGTTCGCGGAAGTCGCCGACGAACCGAAGCTCGTCGCCATCAAGGAGTCGTGCGGCGACGTTCGCCGCGTGACCGATTTGTTCAACGCGGTGGGCGAGCGCTATGCGATTTTCTGCGGGGTCGACAATCTCGCCATGGAAGCGATGCTGATGGGCGCGCATGGTTGGGTCGCCGGCCTCGTCTGTGCGTTCCCGCACGAAACGGTCGCGATTTACCGACTACTGCAAGCCGGGCGCATCGAGGAAGCACGCACGCTCTATCGCTGGTTCGCACCGTTGCTCGCGCTCGACGTCTCGCACAAGCTCGTCCAGAACATCAAGCTCGCCGAAGCGATCGTCGGGCTCGGCACCGAGCCCGTGCGTCCGCCGCGGATGCCGCTTGCCGGCGAAGAGCGCCATGCCGTGGAGCAGTTGATTAGCCATGCTATTGAGTCTCGGCCCCCATTGCCGAAACTCTGACCCTCTCCCTACCGAGTGGCTTTCACGGCCACTTTCCTACGCCTGTCAGGCGCTCATCGAGCGCCAAACTCTCGTCGTTTAACGACACGTCCGCCGCCGATTTCGAGCGGCGGATCGTTGCGTCGACAACGTTTTCACCTCTCCCTTCTTCACACGAATGTGCCGTTATCCTCGGATAATTGGCATTTATTTCCATGTAACATCGCGCTTCCTTCAACCTACTTCAAGGAAGCCCCGTGACGTTCAGACGATTCAAAACATTCTCCAAACTCGCCGTATTCGCGCTCCTTAGCTGCGCGATCTACCTGCCTTTCGCACAATCCGCGCACGCGCAGGCCGAAACACCGAAGGCCCCCATTTACGGCGTGACGCTCGACGATCTTTCGAAGTTCAACGCGATCGTCGCCTCGCTGCAAAACTTGCCCTACCGTCCGACGGTTCGAGTCGTGTTCGATCCGGGTACGTCCGCGGCCGACTACTACCCGTACATCGTCAAGCTGCATCAATACGCCTACGTAATGGGGGAGATCTACGACTCGTATTACTTTCCGACCGATTTGACGAGCTATACGGCCCGCACGAAGGAGCTCGTCTCCACGCTGGGCTCGAACGTCGACGTCTGGGAAATCGCCAATGAAATCAATGGCGAATGGCTGCGCGCAGACTATAGCGGCCCGACTTCGACCGCCACGACCGAGGAGCAACAGATCGGTCAGATGGTGCAATCGGCCTACAACGTCGTGAAGGGTGCAGGCGGCAAGGTGGCCGTAACGATGTACTACAACCAAGATCCGTCGGGCAACAACTGCTGGGAGCTGCCGATGGACAACTGGCGGACCTGGCCGACGCAGTTCCTCTCGTCGACCGTGCGCAACGGCGCCGACTACGCGCTGTTCAGCTACTACCCGTACCAGGATTGCCCGGGGCTGAACCCGTCGTGGAAGAACGATTTTGCGAAGCTCGAAAGCCTGTTCCCGAATGCGAAGGTCGGCTTCGGCGAGATCGGCACCTCGGACACGGCCGCCCCGTGGTCGGTGCAGTCGAATCTGATCAAGTCGTATTACCCGATGGTGAATACGATGAACGATCCGAAATTCATCGGCGGCTTCTTCTGGTGGAACTACGTCGAACAAATGCTCCCGTACTCGACGAGCCAGTACTTCCAACTGCTGCGCAACACGATCATCAATCTGAAAGCCCCGTCGTGATGCGCCATCGTCGTCAAGGGCTCGTCGCGTGCCGTCCCGCGCGGGGAGCCAACGTTCTCACCAGTTCATCGGACACGTAATGCGGCCCATCGAACAGGTACGTGAAATACCCGTGATACGCCGAGAGTTGCTCACGCAACTCTCCGGCGGTCGCGGCACGAAAGCCTCCGTGCTCGCTCGGGCGAAACGCTTCGGCGATGACGCGGACACGGTCGCGGCCGAACCGCTGCGCCAGCGCATCGAGGTATTGGCGCGCGACCTCCGGCCCGCGCGCATAGACGCCGCAGCCGTCTTGGAAGAACACGCCGACGTCGTCCGGTAGCCAGGACGCGAGCCAATCGGCCAGCGTTTTGCCGCCGATGTTCGAGCGGTCGTACACCGAAATCCACAAAGGCCGCGGCAGCGTGCTCAACAACGCCGCCAACTTGGGCGCATCGCCCCACGTCGGATCGACTTCCACGGGAAAGTAGTATCCCGTTACATGCAGCGGCAACGACACGCCTGCAACGCGCTCCGATTGGCGTATCAGCTTCGCGACATCGGCTCGCGCGCGCTTTTCGTCCGCATAGCCCGCTAGGCCGAGGACGACGTCGCGCGCCCACGGCTCGCGGCCGATCCGAGCCCAGTCAGGCATGTTCGCCGCGGTGGGCAACCCGGTGTTCGGCACGAATGCCGTATCGTCCACGACGGTCCATTGCACGAGCAGCTGATTCACGCCCAGCGCGTGCCAATCGCCGACCGGATTGGTCGTGGCGTTGTCGACCTGCCAGACGACGCCTTGCGCACGGCTATCGCGCGGCATGTCGGCACACGCGGCCATCATGACAAGCGAACCCGACGTGACGGCGAGGAGCGCTGCGCGCCTCCGTAGCGTCGGCCACCATCGCACGCGCAGCGACATTCCCTCCTCCGATACGGTCCCTTCCCGTCAGTACCACAGCGTCAATTGCGCGACGACGCCGCGTGCTCGCGCGGCCGACGTCAGCGGGAACCGGTACTGGACCGTCAGATCGGCCCAGCTCGCCGGTGCGGCGTAACGGCTTTCGCGGAACCAGAATCGGAACTGTACGCCAGGCCCGATACCGATCGCCGTCTGCTTCGTCTCCTTGCTGTCGCGGTCGAACACCACGGCGACGTGCGGGTAAACCGTTAGGTGATCGCTGATCGAAGGCAGGGACCAAGTGTGTCCGTATCGAAACTCTGAATACAAAATGTAACGGCCTTGGTGAACGAAATAGTCGGCCTCCGCGTACAGTTGCCAGCTGCGCCAGCTCGGCTCGGTCACGCGCATGTCGGTGCCCGCCTCCGAGGAATAGCCGAGACGTGCGAGCCAATCGTTTTGGGATCGGCTTCCCAAGCGCACGAGACGCTCGGCGCTCAGCACGAGGTTTTGATCCACGAGCGGCTTATAGCGCGCGCCGACCGAACCTTGCAACGTCGGCAGACCCGTTACGTTGCCCGATCCGTCATAGGCCGTCCCATAGCCGCGCACGAAGAATTGCAGAATGCGGCCGTTGCGATAGCCGATCTTCGGCGGCTGCCAATACGCTTCGATACCGGGCTGCAGGACGTCCACCGTGCCTTGATACGAGAACGCCGACACCTGATACGGCAAGCTGACGACGAAGCCCCACGTCCGCTCGAGCTGCTCGACCTCTCGGCGATAACCGAAGCGCCGTTGCTCGTCGAATGCATGTTCATGGTCGTCGGCATCGAGGCTCGTTTTGAAGAGCTGCACGGCCTGCTCGTTATCGCCGATACGCTTCGCCGCATAGCCTGCGTCGGCATAGTTGCCCGCTTTGCCGCCGCCCAATGCGAAGCCCTTCTGAAATTGAGCGAGCGCTTGATCGTCCTTATTTTCGCGCAGCAGATCGTAGGCCTGCTGCAGCGTCTTCTGGGCTTGCTCGTCGCGCGGATCGGGCGGTGTCTGCTTGGCGTACTCGATCAACGCCGCCGCGCTCTTCTTATCGTCGTCGCTCACCGCGTGCTCTTGCGCCAGTTGCGCCGCCGCCAGCGCTCCAAGGCGATCGCCGTTGCGCAACCGCCATTGCGCAACACGAAGTTGCACGGCGACGTCGGGCTCGTTCTCGATCGGCGCCAGCGCCTTGGCCGCTTCATCCGGCTCATGCGCCATCAACGCGCTGTCGGCCCATGCGAGCCGCAAATTGCGCTGCTGTGCCTCATCCCAGCTTCCCTTATCGAGCGCCGCCGAAAAGTCGGTCGCGGCCTCGCCGTAGCGCTGCTGCCTTTGCTCGAGGAAGCCGTGTTGCGCAAGGACGTTGCCGTCGTCGGGATGACGCGCGAGCAACATGTTCGCCTGTTTGTCGGCCTCGTCTATCTTGCCCTCGCGCAAATAGACGTCCAACAGCAGCAACCCCAACCGCAAGCTCGACGGCTGCACTTTCACTGCCCGCGAAGCATAATCCTCCGCGCCCGGCAAATCGCCAGCGGCAATGGCCTTGTACGCCGCATCGGCCAGCCGATAGGCGCGCGGCGTCAACTTTTCCGGTTGCGCCCAGGCCATCGTCACGTGCAGTGCCAGCACCGCGACAGCTGCGAGCCCGCTTCTACGCACGATCAACGGCAGGCGCCCCGATCGCTTGGATCGTGCGCGTTTCATCAAGACTCCCCCGAGTGAGCCGGCGGCGCACCACGGCGCGTCGGCAATGCCTCATCGTTGCCGCGATCGAAATCGGAACGCCGCGTCTGACGCGCGAGCGACGCCGCGATTTCGGCGTCGCTCGCGACGAAGTACGCAACGTTGCACCCCGTCGCACGCTTGATCGTCTCCCTCTCGTCTTCGGTGAGGGGACTGCCGACGGCGACGTTCAACGTTCCGTCGTCCGCCAGCGAAAACGGAACGGCTCGATAGGCACGCTGCAATTCCTGCGTGAACGCCGCATTGAAATGTCCTACCGCGAGGTTGGCTAGACTCACGCGCGGCAACTCGGCTTGCTCCGCGAGCGCATCGGCAAGCGTCTCGTGACTGACCGCATCGCATTCGAGCAGCAACTCCCCAAGCCGCTTGCCGCATTCTGCTTGTCGCGTGAGGCATGCTTCGATTTGCGCGACGGTGGCCACGCCCCACTCGACCAGAATTTCTCCGAGCTTGCTCCGCGTTTTGCCGAGTTGGTCGTTCGATAAGTAGGTATGGCTCGTCTTGTCCCACGCGATCGGCTTGCCCGTGATCAGGTGGTTGACGAAGATGCGCCACGCCCGGCAAACCGCCAAGAAATTGATGAGGTTGTTGACGAACATGCGCGGCAGCGACATCGCGCCTTGCAGTACACCGTTCAGCTTCGCGACGAAGTAGAAGCGCTCGCCGAGCCGAAGCGCGAGCATCACCGTATTGACCGCAAGCAACGGCGCAAGCGTTCCGCTCACGAGCCCCGCATGCGTTGCACCGGGGGGCGCGATTCCGGCCGCACGCAGCGCCACTACCGTCAAGTAGTTGATCAATACCGCGTACGCTACGATCGAGACGATCGACGTGACCATCCCTTTGCGATCGCGAAAGAACATGTACCGGTCGCGCCAACTCCCGCGCCAGCCGAGTTGCTGCCAGCCCTGGAACGAAATGCCGAGGATCCAACGTGCGCGTTGCCGATAGGCCGTGCGCAGCGTGCTCGGAAAGTACTCGCGCGTGGCCAGCAAGTTGCGGGCATTCTTCACGCGCTGTCGATGCCGACGCACTTGCTCGCGCACGGCATCGGCAATCGGAAATCGCGCGAACATCTCTTTCATGCCGAGCTCGCGCAGACGAAAGCTGAAGTCGTAGTCCTCCGTCAGCGTCGACGTATTGAATGGCTTGCCGCCCCGTTCCTCGGATACGGCCTCGATCGCACGGCGGCTGTAGCACGACGCTACTCCGGCGCCCGGCACGATGCCCGTCAGCATCTGGCGCGACGGAATATCCTTTTGGTGAGTCTCGCTGAAGTCATCCATGTACGTGCCGGCCACGAACTCGTTCCATTTTCGCGGCAACGAGAGCACCGGCAGTTGCACGAGATCGTGGTCTGCGATCGCATAGTTGAAATACTTCAACTCGATGGGATGAATCACGTCCTCGCAATCGTGCATGATCACGCCGGCGAATTCGATGTGATGTATCGATTCGTATCGGCGTATGGCGCCGATGATCCAGTTCAGACAATCGGCCTTGCAGGTCGGCCCGTCGTTGAGCACCGTTGCGCGCACGACGCGGCCCGGGTGGCGCCGCACCATCCGCTCGACTTCAGCCGTGGTTTCCGCGTCGTTGTGGTAAGTGCCCGCAAAGATGATGTAGCGCGTGTACTCCATCGTCGCCAGCGTGTTGTCGATCATCTTGGCGATGACGTCGTACTCCTTCCACGCGGGCACCATGATCGCGAGATATTGCTCGTCGAGGTCGCGCAGCGCCTGCGCATCGACGCTCTCGTTCGATTTGCCAAGCAACAAACGCTTCAGTTGGTGCAACCAGTAATACGCGTCGAGGAAAAGATCGTCCAACGTGCTGACGAAGATGATGAACGCCGTCGCCACGGCGACGGCGTCAAGACCGTTCAGATACGAACCCCAAACAGATATGTCGTGCATTTCGATCGGCCGATTGTGTGATCATCGCGCTGACATCGTGCGATGAAGATCGGCCGATCACCGTTCGTCGTCCCACACTGATGGTGATCGCGTCGCTCATGCCGAACGTAGTGCTTGCAGCCCCGAAGCGATCGCGTTGTGCAACGGCACCGCTGCCGGTGCCGTTGCGCTCATCGACGAGAACGTTGCCGGCACCGTCAGCAGCGCATCGACGATTCGCTCGCTCGCATGGCCATCGCCATAGGGGTTGTTCGCATGTGCCATTGCAACGTATTGACTGCGGTCGTCGAGCAAGCCTCGCACTTCCGACACGATGCGATCCGTATCGGTGCCGACGAGCCGGGCGGTGCCGGCCCGCACGGCTTCGGGCCGCTCCGTCGTCTCGCGCGTGACGAGCACCGGCTTGCCGAGCGCAGGCGCCTCCTCTTGAATGCCGCCCGAATCGGTGATGATCAGGTAGGCCTTCGACATCAGATAGACGAACGGCAGGTAGTCCTGAGGATCGATCAAGTGGACGTTGGGCTGATCGCTCAGAATCGCGTTGACGGGCGTCCGGACATTCGGGTTCAGGTGAACCGGGTAGACGAGCTGCACGTCGTCGTGGCTGAGCGCGATTTGCCGCAAGGCTTCGCAAAAATGCTTGAACGGCTCGCCGAAGCTCTCGCGCCGATGCCCGGTGACGAGGATCAAACGGCGAGAAGGATCGAGAAACGGATAGCGCGCGGCGATCGAACCGGCGAGCGACGCATCGTGATCGAGCTTGCGTTTGACCTGCAGCAGCGCATCGATCACGGTATTTCCGGTCAGCACCACCTGCGAGCCCGGCGCGCCCTCGCTGAACAGATTGTGCTTCGCTTGCTCCGTGGGAGCAAAGAGCCAAGACGAAACGGCGTCGGTGACGCGCCGGTTCAGCTCCTCCGGCCAAGGCGACCAAACGTTGCCCGTGCGCAGCCCGGCCTCGACGTGCCCGACCGGAATGTAGCGATAGAACGCCGCGAGGCTAGCGGCAAGCGTCGTCGTCGTATCGCCGTGCACGAGCACCGCGTCGGGCTGCCAATCGTCATAGACCGTCCCGATCGACTGCAAAATGCCCGAGGTCAGATCGCCGAGCGTCTGCCCTTCGCGCATAAGATCGAGATCGTAGTCGGGAACGATGTCGAACAGTTGCAGCACCTGATCGAGCATTTGACGATGCTGCGCGGTCACGCATACACGCGCCTCGACGTCTTCTTCGTCGGCCAGCGCCTTGACGAGCGGTGCCATCTTGATCGCCTCGGGCCGCGTACCGAATACGGTTAAAACCTTCTTCATTGTGTTCCCCGTGGATTGGGAAAATGCCGTTCGCTAACGGGTAACCCGCAGGTTGACCGGTTGCTTGCCGCTCGCTTGCAAAATACTTGCAACGCTCCGACAGTAAAAGAACGGCACTTGGAGTGTCTGTGGGAGTCACCTCACTTGCTGCCGCTCGACGAGCGGCCGAAAGTGCGGTGCGAGCGTGCTCGCGTCACGCACGCACCATCGATGTCGAGTCCTCCTTCAATCCTCCTTCACTTGGCCGTCGTGGCATCGACCCACGTATAGCCGAGGTTCGTGATCCCCGAAACGAGGCTCTTGAAGTCGCTCATCGCGGGCACGTTCAGATCGGGCTCGAGCCAATACGGGTGGAAGAAGAGCGATGCGAAACCGTCCCGCACGACGAGCGCGTACTGCGCATTCGTCACCATCTGCTGCCACGTATAGGCGACACACGAGAACGGATCGATATTGCAGATGTTGTATTGAATGCTGCCGAGGTTCTCGGGAACGATGCGCTCCCCGTAGTAGTCCTTATTGATGATGTACGGGAAGAATTGGCCGGCCGAAAAATCCTGGTTGGCCGCACCGGTGCCGATCTGCGGGTTCGTGGCCGTGTAGTAGACGGCTCGTTGGTACGACGTCGTGAACTGGGCCGCCGCCGCTTGCGAGGCGAGCGGTGACATCTGATATTGCGGAGCACCCCAGCCCGCCACCTTGAATCCGTTGCTCGTGAACTCCTGCACGCCCTCCTGCATCCGCCCTTGAGCCCACTGCTCGGAGTCCTCGTCGACCGGCCGGTTCTGCACCGCATACCAGAACTCGTAGTCGTTGCCCGATACGGCGTTCTGTACGTTCGGCGTCGAATCGTACTGGTGCGTGTAGCCGTGCACGACGATCGAGCCGCCGTGCGCGACCCCATAGGTGAGCGCCGACTTCAAACCCGTTGCGGCCGACAGGTGAATCGTCTCGGGTACGCCGCCGTTGTAGTAGCCGTTCGGATCCGTATAGAGCGGGATCGTGGCCATCGTGAACGGAATATGCAGACCGTAGAGGTAGTTGGCCAGCGTCTTGACCGAGCTCGTCGTCGTGTAGGCATCGAGGTCTTCCAGCCGCACGAGCGCACGATGGTTGACCGGTGCGCCGGTTTTGAGGATGTCGTGCAGCATGTCGCAGATCACGAGATAGCGATCCGTCGGCCCGATGTACGAAAACGGCATGTCGGCGAAATACCACAGGTTGCCCGAGCGAATCACGTAAGGCGCCGTCGCTCCCGTCTTGCTGTTCTTGATCGTGACGAGCGATTGGGCCAGCGCTGCGTTGGCAACCGAAGTCAAGCCGACGTCCGGATCGGCGCTCACGGTACCCGACGAAGCATCGTACGCGTAGTACTTCACCATCGACATATTCTTGTAGGTGACCGTGTCGTAGAAGCCGGGATTCGGATTGCTGGACGAAGGCGCCGCGTTCATTCCCGCCAACCCGAGAAAATTGATGCCGTAGGTCTGCGTGAACGTATAAGCCGTATTCCACGCGATTTCCCACAGGTTGTACTTGAACCAGACCACGGTGTTTTTCGCGGTCATCACGTCGCTCATGAACGCCGTGGGCAGCGGGTTGTTGTAGTAGTCGCCGATATAGAACGTCGCCGTCGTGTTGTTGATCTGTCCCGCCGTATAGTTCTGCACGGGCTCGATCGTGACGGTCGTGTTGAAATGCCCGAGCAAGTTACGCAGCATGATCGCGTACATCAATCCTAGTTTCGAAAACGGATCATTCTGCGGGTTGTCGTAGAGAATCAGCGTGCTCGCCGTGGTCGCTTGCGCACGCGCCGTCGCGGGCACCATCAGTTGTGCGAAGCCGGCCAGCATGGCCAAGATGAGGATGAGCTTTTTCATGTCGGGTCTCCCTAGTCGCGTTCGACCGTGCCGCCTACGCGCTTGACGGTGTTCTGCTTGAACTTGGGCCGGCCGGTTTCCTTATAGGCGTCTTGCCAATCCTTTTTCGACATGCCGGGTTGGATTTGAACGTTTCCTGAGCCGGACGGCAGGGCCGGAACCTTGAAACTCTTGGCGGGATTGACCGCCTTGCCACCGTTTGCATTCGCGCTTTGCGCGTTGGCTTTGCTTGGCGCGAAACTGCTCGAAAGCGCAACGGTAAGCAAGGCTGCAATCACCAATGGGACGAATTGGCGACGGCGAGGGGAAGTATCGCGACGAGGCATAGCCGGCTCCTTGTGCTCATCGACTTTCGGTCTGAGCGAAGGTTTTGGACGTGCAGCCGCCCGCCGGGATGTCCGGGGCGAACATCTCGGGAGGCATTCTCAGGTTTGATCAGCACGGGACGGATAAGGCGATGGGGGCCGCACTCGATCCGTTTCCTTGCGTTGCCAGCATGCACGCTTAAGCGGGTTCCCGCGCTATCAAATCGAAGGAAAGTGTAAGGAGGCGCACACTGGTTTCGGCCGCGGAGTGATAGCGCAGTTGATATGTTGATAATTTCTTATTTCGAATTCGGCGCGGCACGGTCGTTGCGGACTGCACCGGAATCGACATTTCGTCGCAGCACGAAACATCGACGCGCGCACATTGCTAGCATCACCTGCATGAACTCGAACCGCCACTCCCCCACTTTCACGCCCGCTGTCGCGCGCGTGCTCGCCACCGTCAGCGTGGCATTCGTCGTCACTCAACTCGACGTGACGATCGTCAACATCGCGTTGCCGAACGTCGGCTCGCAATTGCATGCGCCCGTCTCGGTTCTGCAGTGGATCGTCGATGCATACACGCTCGCATTCGCCGTCTTGATGTTGTCGGCAGGCGTGCTCGGCGATCGCTTCGGAGCGCGCCGCCTGTTCGCCGTGGGCCTCGTCCTGTTCGCCGTGTCCTCGCTCGCCTGCGGCCTCGCGCCGAATCCCGCGGCGCTCGTTGCGGCTCGCGCCGCGCAAGGCATCAGCGCCAGCGCGATGCTGCCCAATTCCCTCGCGTTGCTCAATCGCGCTTGCAGTCACGACCCGAACTTACGCGCGCGTGCCGTGGGCCTATGGACCGCCTCTGGAGCGGTCTCGATTGCGGCGGGGCCCGTGCTCGGCGGCATGCTCATCGCGGCGTGGGGTTGGCGCAGCATCTTTCTCGTCAACGTGCCGCTCTGCTTGCTGGGCCTGGCGGCAACGTTCGCATGGATACCGCATCGCGATGACGACGCGGCTCATGCGGCGCAGCGTTGTGAGCGGCCCGCGGGCATCGATTTGCCAGGCCAGTGCATCGCGATCGTGGCACTGACCGCGTTCACGGGCGCCGTCATCGAGATGCGCCCGCTCGGGGTCGGCCATCCGCTGATCGTCGGCGCGCTCGCCGCCTCGGTGCTTGCGGCGGTAGCCTTCCTAGCCGTGGAAGCACGCAGCCGCTCGCCGATGGTGCCGCTTGCGCTGTGGCGCGACAGGACGTTCAGCGCGGCGGTGGTCTTCGGCATCTGCGTGAACATGGCCTATTACGGCACCGTTTTCGTCCTGAGCCTGTTCATGCAGCGCGTGCGCGGCGAGACAGCGCTGCAGGCGGGCCTCGCCTTCCTTCCGCTCACCGGAGGCTTCCTCGTGTCGAACGTCGCGAGCGGCTGGGTCGTCGCACGCTACGGCCCGCGCCGCCCGATGATGATCGGCGCCGGCGTCGGCGCGCTCGGCTATGCGCTACTGCATTTCACGCAGGCCGATACCCCGCTCGCCGCCATGCTCCTTCCGTTCCTTCTGATTCCGGCCGGCATGGGGCTCGCCGTCCCCGCCATGACGACGGCCGTGCTGGCGTCCGTCGAGCACAAGCGGGCCGGCACGGCATCGGCGCTGCTCAATACCGCGCGGCAAGCGGGCGGTGCGGTCGGGGTCGCCGCGTTCGGCGCGCTCGCGAGCGGTGCCGACGCGGCCTCCGTCGTCTCGGGCATGCGGATATCGGCCGCAATCGCAGCGGCGCTGCTCGTGGCGGGGCTGTTGCTCGCCGGCCTCGTTCATCCGGCGGCGCACGTTCGGCAGCGTGTCGGCAACGGCAACGAAGCGGCGCGCGAAAACGCGGGGTAAGCACGACGCGCGGCTGTCGCAGAGATCAACTCGCGCAGCCGCGGCTCAGGAAATGGATCGAAGAACGTATCGGGAGATGCATCGGCGGGCGCTACAGCGTCGCGTTCTGAATGGCGCCCGTATCGAGTGCGCGCTCGATCAGTCCTTCGTCGAGCGCCTTTTTGATGGCGTCGGAGATCAGTTGCTCCGGGGGAACCATCTCTGCCTTCAGGGATCCGATCAATCCCGTCGTTTCGAATACGACTAGCGTTTCGGCGGAATCGTCACGGCTGATGATGACGCGCTGCTTTGACTCGCCTTCGCCGAGGCTGGCGCAAAAGCGCATGGTGCGTCCGTTTATTTGCTGATCGAAGCTTTGAATCATCCGCAGGCCCTCCTTCTCGCGCACGTGCATCCTAGTCCCATGTTGTAAGCAAGGACCGTGCGTGCCAGCCGAGGCCCGCTGCGAACCGGCCCCGCCAGAGCCGGTTCGCACCCCCGCCATCGGCCTTCGCAGACCCTAGAGCGAAGGCCGCCGCGGCGCCCGCGCCGCATCGACGCTGGCGCCGCCCGCGCCCGTCACCATGAGCAGCAGGAAGCCGCCCGCCAATCCCACGTTTTTCCAAAAATGAATCACCATGTCGTGCTGAAGCGCGGCATTCGTGACATTCCAGAAGTCGTGACCCAACACGGCCGTGGCGACTGTATAGACGGCCATGACGAGCCCGAGCGGCCGAATCAGAAAACCGATGACGAGGAAAATGCCGCCGATCACTTCGATGGCGGTGGCGATCGGTGCCGCGATAGGCACGAACGGCACGCCCTTTGCCTGTAGGTACCCGACAAAGGCGCCATAGCCGAGCAGCTTCATGACGCCCGACCACAGAAACAACACCGACAGCGCTAAACGTGCAACGAGAATGATGACCGAATCGGCGGCACGCGTCATGTAGCTGATCCTCCTAGTCCGCGAAAGGAATCGCGCGCCTCGCCGGCGCACGGACGTCGAAGGTCAGGATATGCGCTACGGCCCGGTTTTCCAAGCGGTCGGGCCAAGTCGCGACGAGCGGCCACCTGCCGCTAGCGCTACGGCGCGATTTGCTCGATGCCGTGCCGGGCCCTCGAATCGCCGCTCCCGCCGCATTCGGCGCCGCCGCGCGAATGGCGCTGCGAGGGCGATTCGTCACGCAGCCCGCTCGAATTGAGGAGCCGATACAACGTCGCGCGCGAAATGCCGAGTTCGATCGCGGCATTCGATAGGCTGTAGGCATGGCGCACGAGCGCCTCGCGCACGGCGGCGCGCTCGGCTTCGCAGCGGATTTCCGCGAGCGTGCGGCCGGCCTTGCTTGCCATGCCCGGCAACCCCAGGTCCTGCGCGGTGATGAACCGCCCCTCGGCCATGACGACTGCACGGCGCACGCAATTGATCAACTCGCGCACGTTGCCGGGCCAGCTGTAGTTGAACATTGCCGAAACCGCATCGCTCGAGAACCCGCGGATCTTGCGCGCGCCGTCGCGGCGATAGAGTTCCAGCGCGTGCTGGGCGAGCAGCTTGATGTCGCCGCCGCGCTCGCGCAGCGGCGGCTCGTCGAGTCGCAGCACGCACAGCCGGTGGTAAAGGTCCATCCGGAAGCGGCCCTCCGCGATCGCTGCCATGAGATCGACGTGGGTAGCCGATACGATGCGAGCGTCGACCTTGATCGGCCCCGTTCCGCCGAGCCGTTCGATCGTGCCTTCCTGCAGAAAGCGCAGCAGCACTGCCTGGCATTCGTGCGGCATGTCGCCGATTTCGTCGAGAAACAGCGTACCGCCAGCCGCAGCTTCGATGCGGCCGATTTTCCTTTGCAGCGCCCCTGTGAATGCACCGCGTTCATGGCCGAACAGTTCCGATTGCAGCAAGGACGGGGGAATCGCCGCGCAATTGATTGCGACGAAGGGTTCCTTCGCGCGCGCCGAGCGGTCGTGGATGGCTCGCGCCGTCAATTCCTTGCCCGTGCCCGATTCGCCCGCGATGAATACTGGCGCTTCGTTGCGCGCGCACTTATCGACGCCCCGATTGAGCTGCTGCATGGCCTCGCATTGCCCGATCATCGTGCTCGTGCTTTTCGCGACCACCGGCTTTTCGTGGCTTGCCGTATCGCGCAGTGCCCAGAGTCCGTCGGCATGCCCCATCAGGATCGTCAGACGCTCGTCGTTGCACGGCAGCGTCACGAAATCGAAACAGAAGTCGAGAATGAAGCGGCGCACGTTCGGATTTTCCGCCTGCCCCGGCCGCACTTCCGCAATCCAGGCGACGTCGCTCTGCGAAATGCACGACTCCAGTTCGGCCAATTGCTGCACGCTGCAGTCGACCGGCAATTGCACGAGGCCGACGTGAATGACGCCGCGCTCGACGGTCCGCTGCACCTGTTGCTGCGTCTTCGCATGGACGACATGCCAACCCGCGGCCACGAGCCGGTCGACGCTCTCGGTGTCCGGGTTCAGCGAAACGAGAAGAACGGTCCGTTCCGCGTGCGACGAATCAAAAACAGTGCTCATGTTGTGTTGCCCCCGTATCGATACGCGAGTTGCCTCATGCAGGCTATCTCGTCGAATCGAAGCCATTTTTGATTTCGATCAGTATCGGTGCGACATGGCGTCTCGCATCGGACATCACCATCGAAACCGCGTAGGCACGTCGTCTCCCGCGACGTTGCCAGCCACCACGCATCGACATGCATTCGCTACGACACTCGGCTGTCTCCGGCCGAGTTGCCGCACCGAAATGCACATCCCCACCTCGGAATCTCTCCTAAAGCGTCATGCGTGATTCAGCTGCGCTTAATTTCGTTATGCAATGCAACATAGACTCGAACCTTACGAAATACTATAGGAAAAAACGCCATCGGGCCGAATACCGAGTCGCAGTAGTTTTTACCGTCTTGTGTGGGGTTCCGCCCACTTCTTTTGCAGATTAGAGCCTGCGCATCGTCCCCGCTTGCAGCCGAACGCGGTCTCAGGAATGCGACAGACCGGGCGCAAACGTTTTACATGACTGAAGTGATGGAATCTTTTCAACTTTCTGGTATCGCCTGAACAATCGAATCACCCTGCGGGGTAGCCGTCGCTGCGCTGCGGCATAGCCGGACGCACGAAAATAAACGCTCGTTCTATTTTTGATATAACGACCACTGATCTTCTGATTGCCGGCAAGAGCGTTTCATAAACGCAGCATTTCGCCGAATCGAAACCAAAGCAATTGCTTTTCCGGACGGAAAGCCACTCGTCTACTATCGGGTTTCGAAACATCGGCGGCCTTGCCTTTTAGGCGTCGCGGTCGGTGGGGCAAAGGTCGCGGCGCGCTGCTCGACGGCTTTGCCGTCCTGCGTGGTTAGCCGCTAGGCTCGTCCCGCAGTTGCAACAACTTGGGCGTCGGGCGTGGGCCGCCGGCCCCAACGCGACCGTCGGCGCTCGACATGAAGGCCTTCCCCGGTGTTTGGCATGACGTTTGCTTAAGTTATATGCCCGCAGGCCGCGCAGGAATCGCCATTCAGAATCACACGCGAGGGCCGACATCAAATGGCGAACAGCGCCGGCCGCGGGGCGCTTTCGGCATCGCTGCCGTTCGCATCCAGCGACGGCAGCGATGTGCCGAGGGCGCTAGAAAAGTGTCTGCGCGCGTACGGAACCGCGCCGGCGTTGGTACGAACTAGGTATGCGCGAGAGCCACGGCCCGCTGGTCCCCTCGAACAGCCCGCCCGAACGGACCGTTCGCTCGACGGCCATCATGAGGTCTCGATCGAAGACAGCCGCCGGGCCGTGCGCGAGCGCCACCGATGCCGCGCTCCAGTAGACGGAAAAGTCGATTCCGAACCCTGCTTGCGACGGTCCACCGGCCGTCACGAGTCCGCCTTCAATACAGCCAGCAGCGAGACGCCAAACGGCAGTCCATGATGCGCGAGCCATGAGGCTTCGCTTTTGAAAATCCCGTAGAGCGCCGCGTTCAACGGCTCAGCCGGCACTGCATCGCCGCTCGATCTTCCGCGTCGAAGCAGCCGATCGCACAACCGGGCCGCCACCGCGAGGGGAAACAGCAGCGTATTGAAGTAAGTAACGCGCTCGACGCGGTAACCTGCCGCTTGCGCGCAACGCGTCAACGACGCGCGATCGTAGCGGCGGCGATGATGAAGAAACTCGTCGTGCGCACTCCACAGCCATTGATAAGCCGGTACCGTCACGACGATCGATCCGCCCGGTGCCAGCAGCGCATGCATGTGCCTGAGCGTGCCGACGTCGTCGGAAATGTGTTCCAGGCAATCCAAGAAGCAAATCAGATCGAACGCGTCGCGAAACGGAATATCGTCCGGGCAGTATCCGCGACGGATATCGAAGCGGCCGTGGCTCCGCTCGATGCTCATTGCAAGGGCACTGGCATCCATCTCTAAACCGCTCACATTGCCGAATTGCGCCAGAAGATCGAGATTTCCGCCGGTGCCGGAGCCTACTTCGAGGACACGCGATCGAGGCGTCAGCGCGAGTCCTCGAAGTATCGAGGAAAGGACCTCTCGACGGCCCCGAAACCACCAGTGTTCAAGCTCGGTCTCCGCCATTTCCAAATAGGCTTCCGGTGACATGATCGTCTCCTTCACTCGATTAGCGGCCCATCCGTGCATCGGCCATCGCCCGCCCGCGCGGAACTTGCAACGCCGTGACGTTGCGCACGCCGGCTTCGTCGCGCCGCAGGGGCAAGGCGCTCACGTTGTCGTCCATTGGATAGCGTCGCCGCAAGATGTAGATCGGGCGTTGCTTGGTCTCGTCGTAGATGCGGCCGACATATTCGCCGACCATGCCGATTCCGATCAGCTCGATCCCGCCGAGGAAAAGGATGATCGAGAGCAGCGACGCGTAGCCCGGCACGGGGTTTCCGAACAGAATCGTGCGTCCGACGATCGCCCCGCCGTAGCAAAAGGCGAGCGCCGCCATCGCGAGCCCTATGTAGGTCCAACTGCGCAGCGGCACCGTGCTGAAACTCGTGATGCCTTCGAGGGCGAAATTCCAGAGACGCCACCCCGAGAACTTGGACTTCCCCGCTGTGCGCGGCTCGCGTTGATATTCGACGATGACGGTACGGAAGCCGACCCAGGCGAACAGCCCCTTCATGAACCGGTGACGTTCGGGCAAGTTTCGCAAAGCATTGACGACCGCCCGATCCATCAGGCGGAAGTCGCCGACGTTTTCGGGCAGCTTGATTTCGGAAAGCGCGTTATGGACGCGATAGTAGAGCGCAGCGGTCGTGCGTTTCAGAAACGCATCGCAATCGCGGTTGCTTCTTTTAGCGGCAACGACTTCCGCACCGTTCATCCAATGCTCGATCATGACCGGGATCAAACTGGGCGGATCCTGAAGGTCGGCATCGATGGGAATCACCGCATCGCCCGAAGCTTCCTCGATACCCGCCGTCACCGCGGCTTCCTTGCCGAAATTGCGCGAGAAATCGAGCACGCGCACGCGCCGGTCGGCCGTCGCAACGCGCACGAGCTTATCGAGCGTGCCGTCGGTGCTGCCGTCATTGATGCAGACGATCTCGAACCGTATCGATTCGATCGACTCGAGAAACGGCACGATCGTGGCAAAGAAGCCGTCAACCGCTTCGGTCTCGTTGTAAAACGGCACCACTAGCGAAATCAATGGCTTGCCGATCTGTCGGTCCATGTCACCCCCCGTTCGTTCCACTGCACGCGACATCGAGACCACACGGACAATCGCGAGTCGCCGTTTTTTCAGCAATCCCATTTGCGGCTCGTGAGAGCGTGCCTTCAGCGGTTGCACGCATACGCCGCAATATGACCAACAACACGGCCAGCAAGATGATTGGGCCGATCTGCGGTAGATCCCAGTACGGATTGAAATACTCGTAGAGGGGCAACAACCACGCGAAGCCAAGGACTTCTTGCTCGCCTCTCAGCCACCCCTGCTCGAAGCCCAACGAGGCGATGCATGCCAACGCAATGCCGAGCCAGGTGAGTTCGTAATGCCAGACGTAGGGATTCGCGACCAAGGTGGAGACGACCAGCACGGAGCAACGCAGCCGGGTGTCACTCGTGCTCCGCCAAACGTGACACGCAGCCGCTATCGCGGCGATCGCCACCCACGCCTGACCGAACCTCGCGAGCGCGAGCCCTGCACCACTCATACGCAGCGCGGCGAAGGCAGTTGGCGAGCCGCGCCAGAAATGAAAAAAATGATCGATGATGATGCTGCGCGCAAAGTCGGCATTGGCAAGGAACAGGTGCAGCGTTTCCATGCCGCCGGCGATCACGCCGAACGCAGTAATCGACAACGCGCTGATTCCGGCCACGACAAAGGTGCGCCACGCCCCGGCTGCAATCAAAACAAAAGGAAACACGATCCCCATCTGAGGCTTGATTGCCAGCAAGCCAATGCAAAAGCCGGCGAGGATCGGTCTGCGATCGACCCAGCGCACGGCAAGCGCTGCGCACGCCGCCGTCAGCAACGAGTTCTGTCCCACCGCCGCGGCCACGAACACGCACGGGGAACCGGCCACGAACAGCGCGGCCACGCGCGGTTTTCCGATCGCCTGCCCGAGCTCCGAAACGCGTAGCGTTACCCTCGTGAACAACAGCGCACCGACACCCACGAACAAAAGGTATGAGACTGCTAGAGGAAGCAGCGAAAGCGGTGCAATCGCGAACAGAAATGCAGGCGGATACAACCAAGGCAGGAAGCTGCCGACCTTGAACGTGGGCAGTAGCATCGCCTCAGCCTTGGCAAACGCGAGGTGGTTATACACTTGCCAAGGCGACCCATGAAGCAGCACGTGCGAAGCTGCCCAGAAAACCGAGAAGTCGATGCCGGGACGCGACACATCTGGCCGGCTGAATCCGCCTGTGGCCCAGGCCCAAGCGCACAGCACGACCGCGTAGATCACGATCATGGTGCTGCAATAGAGCAGCAACCTGCTCGGCGTCAACCAGCCGCTCACGCGCCGATCGGTGCCGCGCTTCCCCCGACTCAAACCGTACATATCTTTCGCCTTATGTGGCCATCGCTCGAAATGCGATGAACTGGTCCGCGATGATTTTTTCTCTTCGTCGTATCGAGTGATTTCGGTCGGGACATCCGTACACGAATCACCTGACTCATTGTTGGCAGAAAAAAACGGCGCTTTCAAGAGAGTCTTCCCGCGGGGCAGGTAACGCATGCTCCCATTAGGTGCGGTAACGAACACAGGCACGTCTGCGCCGAAATTGATGAATTGCGCGTACACGTTTCAGCCTCGAAACACTTCTGCCAATCGTGTCTCGTGGGCAAATTGCCATGTGCTTGTTGGAGCCGGCGCTATGGCAATTAAGGATCCGCGGGCCGCGCAGTGAAATAGCGGTAGTGCCGAAATGGCCTCGCGGCTGTCGCACGCCTGAGACAGTCAATCCATAAATCGCGGGCGGCCGGGCAGCCGGCTTTGCAGGAAGCCTTGAAAATCAAAGGGTTCGCGCCACTGGTCCGGACCTTGCCTAGGTAGCCGCGCAGTCGACGATATGACGGCCGGCGCAATTCGGATCACTCGACGAAAGATCGAGCAGAAGCACCGCAAACGGACGTCAATCACGGGGAGGCTCCTTCCTGTTCCCGTCATCCATTGGGATGACGGGAACAAGGCGGGATCCCGGTGAGTCGCCGGCTGACAAGTTGGCGTCGAGCGCAAGCCGATGCCGGAGAAAGGCGCTGAATGCCCGGGGGGGATCAGCATGAGCACGACGAATCGACGCGGTGCATCGCTTGTCGCAACGACGACAGGCGAAGCATGCATCAAGCGCATTGTCCGCCACCTAGGCAATGTCGTTGCGGCAGCCCGCCAATGGGCGCCGCGCCTCTCGCTTCCCCGCCTCGCACAGAGCATCGCGCGCCACGACTGCCTATTCGCGATGGCGAACTTTCCTCCTGGTCACGCACGCGTTGCAATTCCGATATACGCGCGCCTGCATCGGCAGGCAAATCGAACCGGTTTATTCCCGCAGCACCCGTAGCAGTACGTTCCCGAAGCCAATCCCGGCAAGGGCCTTGTCACTCTGCATCTCATGGAGACTCAAAAAATGCAAACCATCATCAACCAAGCAAAGCGTTTCCTTCGCGACGAAGACGGTGCAACGATGGTCGAGTACGCGCTCATGCTCGCCCTCATTGCCGTCGTCTGCATCACGGCTGTTGGTTTGATCGGCACCAACGCGAATACGATGTTCAACAAAATCGCAGACGATCTTTGACGAGCTCGGGCGGGCCGAACCGCCTCACCGGGGGTGCCCGCAGCTCTCTCAAGCCCAGCGTCTTTTTCTCAATCAAATGCGACTCGCGAGTCTCCTCGGAGGGAGAACAAAAATGCAAAACATTCTTACCCAAGCGACAGGTTTTCTTCGTAACGAAGACGGCGCCACGATGGTCGAGTATGCGCTCATGCTCGCACTCATTGCCGTCGTCTGCATTACGGCCGTTGGTTTGATCGGCACCGATGCGAACAACATGTTCAACTCGATCGCAGACGATCTTTGATGAACTAGAAGGCGACGTGCCAAAGGAGGAGATCGTGAACGCAAGTGCCCTATTCGTACGCCTCGTCGTTCGGGATTTCGTGAGCCTTCAGCGACGCTCGCGCGCCGCCCGAGAGCTGAACGCCTTTCTTCACGATGACGGCGGCGCAACGATGGTCGAGTACGCGTTCATGGTCATGCTGATCGCGATCGTATGCGTCGCGGCGATTTCGACGATCGGCTCGAAGCTGGACACCTTCTACAACACCGTCGCCGATGATTTTTGAGCAAACGTTTTTGCGCGGCTCATGCGCGCCACGGCAGCGCTTCGCTGCCAACCAAACAACTTGATCGAGGCTCCTGATGCTGACCGCAGCCCTTCCGCCCCAACCGATCCCGGCTCTCGTGGTCGGACTCGTCGTGCTGACCGCGAGCACGGATATCGTCTGCCGCCGCGTCCCGAATCGCGTGATCGCGATGGGCCTTGTAGCCGCATTCGTGGTTCAGGCGTTTCTGCTCGGCCCTGTGACAGGTCTCGGCGACGCGCTCGCTGGCACGCTTGCCGGCTTCGCGTTGCTGATTCCGCTGTATCTGCTGCACGCAACCGGAGCCGGCGACGTCAAGCTGCTCGCCATGATCGGCGCGTGGGTCGGGCCGACCACGATCCTTTACGTCGCGCTCGCGGCCTTCATCATCGGCGGCGCGTGGTCGATCGCCTGGACGCTCTTTCGCGGCCGCATGCAGCAGCTTCTCCTGAACCTTTGGTCGATCACACACGGAGGCTGGCGCCTGCGGCACGAGGGGCCGAGCGATACGTCAGGCATCAAATCGGTCGGGACATTGCCTTACGGCGTTGCCATCGCCGCCGGGACATTGGTCACGCTCTTCATGTCCGCGGCGTAGGGATCGAACGCAAAACACGTTTCAGACCAGGGATCGGGCGCGCCCGCGTTTCTGACGGCCGCATGACAGTGATGAACTATTCGGGGTTTGCACATGGACGGACACAACATCGAACAGGGCAGCTCGGCGCAAATCACGCGCCTGCCGGAGCCGCCGGCCTTGCGCGCGCGTAACGCCGATGCACCGGCCGTCGCCCTGCGCGCACCGCGCACATTGGCAGACACCGGATTGCCGCCCACGTTCGTCGGCCGTCTCGTGCTGAAGTCCACGCTGCTGAACGGCAAGTCGACGTTCTCCGATTTGTCCGAGCGCCATCGGCTGCCTATCGCCGTCCTCGAAGACGTGCTGTCGTTTCTCGTGCGCGAGCATCTCGCGGAAATCACGCACCGCGGCGCGACCGATATCGACGTGACGCTGCGCCTGACCGACGCCGGCCGCACGCTCGCAGCAGACGAGTTGGCACGCTGTAGCTATTGCGGGCCCGCTCCCATCGCATTCGAGCACTACGCGCAAGTCGTGCGCGAGCATTCGGTGCGCAAGCAGCGCATCACGCATGCCGATGTGGAAGCTGCATTCGGCGACGTGCGCGTCAACCACGCATTGCTCGATAGTGCCGCGGCGTCATTGAATGCAGGGCGGCCCCTATTGATGTATGGCCCGGCCGGCAGCGGCAAAACCTTCATCGCCGAACGGCTCGGCAAGCTTCTGTACGGTGACGTGCCGATTCCCTATGCGCTTTTCGTCGGCGGCGAGCTCATCCAGCTCTACGACCCGCTCGTTCATCGCGACGCACCCGCGGCGGCCCAAGCGGCTGTCGGCGACAAGCGTTGGCGGCTGTGTCGCCGGCCGGTCATCATCTCCGGCGGCGAACTGACGCTCGAGGGCCTCGATCTTCGCTACGACGTCAACGCGGGCTTTTATCAAGCACCGCCGCACCTGAAGGCGAACATGGGCCTGTACATCGTCGACGATCTCGGGCGTCAGCGCGTGGCAGCTCACGAACTGCTCAATCGTTGGATCATGCCGCTCGATCGCGGCATCGACCTCTTCACGCTGCAGTCCGGAACGCGCTTCACGGCACCGTTCGACGTTTGGCCGGTGTTCTCGAGCAACCTCGACCCTGCGCAGATCGGCGACGAGGCATTCTTGCGCCGCCTCGGCTCGAAACTGCAAATCGGCCCGCTTTCACTCGACGACTATCGCGCCGTGTTCGATGCATGTTGCGCATCGATCGGTTTCAAGTTGCCGCAATCGGCATTCGACTATTTGTTGCACGACCTGCATATGGCGACGAACAAGCCATTTCTAGCGTGCTACCCGCGTGACCTGCTCCACCTGCTTGCCGCTTCCGCGGAATACCGCGGGGCTGCGCGCGAAGTCACCGAGGACGGGCTCCTCGAAGCATGGCAGAGCTATTTCGGTGAGGTCGGAAGTCGCATCGGGCCTCATCCGCCCGCCTCGAAGCAGCCCGATAAACGATTGGCGGCGCGTTGAAGCGCGCTCCTTCCTTGATCCACCAGGAGTCTTGTCATGAAAAACAGTCGCGCTCTATTCATGCTGGCGATAGCCATGATCGCCGGCGTTGCGTCGGTCATTTTCGCGTCCCGATGGCTGATCCATACCTCATCGAGCGCCCTCACACCGGTTGCCGTTGCACGCGATGACATCAATCTCGGCCAGCCCCTGAACGTCAACATGATCCGCATCGTCAACTGGCCGAGCGGCAGCGTGCCTCCAGGCTCATTCATGGATACGAAAACGCTCGACGGACGCGTGCTTCGCACGAGCCTCGCTCGCGGCGAACCGGTGCTCGAATCGAAGCTCGCGCCGATCGGCACGAAAGGCGGCCTTTCCGCGGTTATCGACAAGGGCGATCGGGCCATCACGGTGCGCGTGAACGACGTGGTCGGCGTGGCAGGTTTCGCACTGCCGGGCAACTACGTCGACGTCATCGTGAACACGCAAGAGCCCGGGAAAGGCGACCAGCAGAGCATTTCGAAAATCGTTCTCGAAAAGATTCTGGTGTTGGCGGTCGCGCAGCAGGTAAGCCGGGACGACACGCAGCCGAAGGTCGTCAACGCGGTGACGCTTCAAGTGTCGCCCGATCAAGCAGAGAAACTCGACCTCGCACGCAGCGTCGGCACGTTGTCGCTCGTGCTGCGCAACCAGGTCGACAAAGACCAGCTCGCAACGACGGGCGCAACCAAGCTCACGCTGCTCGGACTTCCCGCCGCCGCGTCCGCACCTGCGCCGGCTGCCGCGCCCGTCAAGACGACGCGCGTTCGCTATGTCGAAGCGCGCCCGGCCCCGCATCCGAAGCGCGACTGCATCGGTGTGCTTTCCGGTGTCACAGGCAGCGAGGAATGCTTTTAGCGGGGCCGCCGCGGGTACGCGAGGACCGATTCGCGTGAGCGCGCAAAGCAAAAAAACCACTACAGCATCAATGAACGAAGCACAGGTATCACGGATATCAGTAACCCGGGGGGCATCATCAAATGGATAAGAGAACGGAGTCGTTCATGGGGCAAAGCCCGCGACGCGGCAAGGCCGGCAGCGCAGTATTCGCGGCGCTCGTCGCGGCGGGCGTGATAAGCATGCAGCCCGTCATCGCCAAAGAGGCCCCCAAGGGCCGCGCGGACCCGAAGGCAGCAGCACCGGCCGCCGCGCAACCGCTGCGCGGCCCCAATTGCACTGGCCAAGTCCGCGAAGGCGCGAACGTCGCCGTGGCGGTCGGCAAGTCGATACTCGTTCCGCTCGACGAAGCGACGCTCGCGCGCACGATCGGCAATCCCGTCGTTGCACAGGCGACGCTCGTATCGCCGCGCACGCTCTATATCGTCGGCATGTCGGTCGGTACCACCAACATGATCATTCAGGGACGCAGCGGTGCCTGCCAGATGATCGACGTCATGGTCGGCGTCGATGCCGACGGATTGCAGCACACGCTGAGGGAATTGATGCCGAACGAACGCGGCATTCACGTCACGACCGCGGCGGGCAACCTCGTGCTCTCGGGGGACGTATCGAGCTCACCGGCCGCCCAGGAAGCCATGCAAATCGCCTCCGCCTACGCTGCGTCGCAGCCCACCCAGCAATCGCAATCGAGCACGTCGAGCGCCGCGGGAGCCAGTTCGACTCAGCAGACTTCGAGTTCGGGCGGATCGACGGGCGTGCTCAACATGATGAACGTCGCTGCCCCGCAGCAGGTCATGCTCGAGGTCAAGGTCGCCGAAGTCGCGAAAACGCTCGTCAATCAGATGGGTTCGTCGCTCAATCTTCAAGGCGGCTTTGGAAGCTGGACCGGCGCATTGGTCAGCAACTTGCTGAGCGGCGCGCAGACGGCCCTCGTGGGCAGCAAAGCGAACAAACTGCCGTTCGCCGCGGCGATCGATGCGCAAAAGAACGATGAGCTCACGAAGATCCTCGCCGAGCCCAACCTCGTGACCGTCAGCGGCCAAGAAGCCTCGTTCCTCGCCGGCGGCCGCGTGTTCATTCCTGTGCCGCAAAGCAATTCGGGCAACGGCAGCACGATCACGCTTCAAGAAGAGGAGTTCGGGGTGGGCCTGAAGTTTACGCCGACCGTTCTCGCCAACGGCCGCATCAACCTGAAGGTGGCCCCGGAGGTGTCGGAGCTGTCGCCCACCGGCGTGGCAGTCACGGCGACCGGCGTGAATGCGTCGGCGATCCTTCCGCTCATCACCACGCGCCGCGCCGCCACAACGGTACAGATGAACGACGGGGAGTCGTTCGCCATCGGCGGGCTCATCGGGAACAACATCACCGGCACGTTGAAAGCGTTCCCGGGCTTGGGCGAGGTGCCGGTCATCGGCGCGTTGTTGCGCAGCACGAACTTCCAACAGGACCGTACCGAGCTCGTGTTCATCATCACGCCGCATCTCGTCAAGCCGCTCGCGAATCCGAACCTGCCGTTGCCGACCGACAGCTTCACGCAACCGAACGAGGCCGACATCTACGCCACCGGCAATATGGAGGGCCGAGGTGCCGAGCGGAAGATGCCCTCACCCGCTAGCGTGCCGAGCGCATCCAAGGCACCTTCGGCGGGCACGTCGACCCCTCTGAGCACGCCGCCATCGAGCTCGACGACGCAACCGCCCGATGCGGCAATGCCTGCCCGAACGGAGGCGATCTCATCGCTGCAGTCTCCGTCGCCCGCTGTGCCACAACCGGTGCCGACCGTCCGCGTCACTGCCTCCGTGCTGCCTAGCGCGGATCCGCGTGGACCCAGCACGCCTTCCGCATCGCCATCGGCACCCGTGACCCCGTCTTCGAGCAAGGATGTGGCGGCCATCGATGCCAACGCGGCGCGCATCGCTCGCATCGAACGGACCGCGGCGCGCTTGGATGCAGCTCAAAAGCGTAGCGAGCTCGCAATGTCGAAGGAATCGAACGGTTCAGCGAAGCAATGACGCTTGGCTCAAGGGGAATCTCATGAACGTCAATCACTATCTTTTCGTGCGCCGGGCGCTCGTCATCGCCGCAGCCCAGGCCTGCGCCGCGCTCGGCGGCTGCATGTCGAGCTCGCCGATCTGGGACGCGCATTTCGGCGAAGCGGTCAGAACCGTGACGCAAGCGCAAGTCATCGATGCAGGAGCAGGAGCACGCAACCCGTCGGCACCGGGCATCGACGGTCGAGCCGCGAACTCGGCGATGGGCCAGTACCAGAAGTCGTTCGAGGCACCGCCTAAAACCTTCACGCCGCTCGTGCTAGGCGTCGGCACTGGCGGTGAAGGCGGAGGTCAGTGAACCAACGTACCGGGGGAAGTCATCATGCGTCGCCAATGGCAATCAGGCATACCAAGCAGGACTCGACGTACGCAAGGCGGCGCCGTGGCGGTCATCGTCGCGCTGTCCCTTGCGGTGCTGATCGGGGTCGTGGGGCTCGCGCTCGATCTCGGCAAGCTCTACGTCGTGCGAAGCGAATTGCAAAACAGCGCCGATGCTTGCGCGCTGGCCGCGGTTCGCGATCTCACCGGAGCGACGATCAACCTCTCGGTATCGGAGGCTGCCGGTATCACGGCCGGCAGCCTCAACCGCGTGTTCTTTCAGAGCACCCCGGTGCAGTTGGCGACGGACAGCAACGTGACGTTCAGCGATTCGCTGAGCAACCCCTTCCTGCCCAAGGGCTCGGTGGCCAACCCCTCGGCCATGAAGTACGTGAAATGCACGACGTCGCTGGCGAACATCTCCAATTGGTTCGTTCAGGTGCTCAGTGTGCTGCCGGGCAATTCGGTGGCCAATGCTTCGGTATCGACGATGGCCGTCGCCACGACCAGCCCCGCGCAAACCACCTGTGCCATTCCCGTCTACGTATGCAAAGCCGGCACGGAGCCGAGCGCGCCCGCAGGGGAACCCGATTACGCCTCAGGACAGTGGATCCAGTCCAAGTCCGGCCCAACGCCGAATTTCGGCGCCGGCAACTTCGGATGGAGCGCCCTGAACGGCGCTTACAACGCCAACACGATCAGCAACGAATTGACGAGCAATCAATGCACGATCCCAAGCCAGAACTCTAACGTCGGCTCACCGGGCAACAAATGGTCGGACAGCACGGCATGGAACACGCGTTTCGGCATCTACGCCAACCCATACTCCCAGTCGGGAAACCAGGCCGCCACCCCTGATTTCACCGGGTATTCGTACACTCCGTCGAAATGGACGACGACGACCGACGCGTACGGTAACACCTTCGGTAACGCATACAGCGATTTCGTCTCGCAACGCTCGAAATTCAGCTCGTATCAGGGGGACACCGCCGCGGGCGTCAATACAAAAGGTTCTTATAGCTCGACCAGCTACTCGGCGGGCGCCGATCGCCGGC
This sequence comes from Trinickia sp., assembly GCF_051953955.1. Lineage (GTDB taxonomy): Bacteria > Pseudomonadota > Gammaproteobacteria > Burkholderiales > Burkholderiaceae > Trinickia. Next base: position 41,305 of record NZ_JBQCIF010000086.1, read on the forward strand.
TTGCCATTACGCCGGAAGTGGATTGCTCGGTATTGCTCAGCGGGGCAAAACAGGCCCCCGTTCTGCGCTGGGATTGCGTGCTGATGCTCAATCCGATGGGCAAGGACCCGGCGAACCCGAGCCAGGATCTGCCCGTCTACCTGGAATTCGAAGGCAAGGCGAACTCGACCGGCGTTCCTTGCGCGGCGTTCGGGATTCCCGGCGACAGTGCAACGCTCGGGCCGCTCGTTCCCGTTCTCGTGCAGTAATGGAGGCGACCATGAAAAACCACCGCCCCTCTCCCAAACGCATGCGCGGCGCAGCGATGGTGGAATTCGCCATCGTCGTGGCCCCGCTCCTGCTGCTCGCTTTGGGCGTGGCCGAATTCGGCCGGGCGCTCTACCAGTATGAAGCGCTCACCAAGTCGACGCGAGATGCGGCGCGCTTTCTGTCGACGTACCTGTCGACCGATCCTGCCTACCCGATCGCCAGCGCCCAATGCCTCGCCGTATACGGAGACGCAGCCTGTCCAAGCGGCTCCGGCACCCCGCTCGTCAACGGCTTGACGACATCGATGATCGTCGTCTGCGACGCCTCGCACACCACCGATTGCCAGGATGCCTCCGACCCGACGCAATTCGCGAGCGTCGCGACTTACGACACGAACAACGGCGCGTCGAACGGAGCACCGACGGGCAGCGTCAATCTCGTCGAGGTCAAGATCAAAGGCTACCAGTACACGCCGATCGAGACGTTCTTCAATCTGCAAGGGCTCATCTTCGGCAACATCTTCACCGTGATGAGGCAAGCATCATGAAGGCACGCCCGCACTCCTTCGTCTCCAGGCGGCGCAAGCAACACGGCGCGGCGCTCGTGGAGTTTGCGATCGTTGCCGCACTGTTTTGCACCGTGCTGGTCGGTATTCTCGAGTTCGGTCGCGTGCTGTTCTACTGGAATACCGCCAGCGAGGCCGTGCGACTTGGCGCGCGCACCGCCGCGGTGTGCGATGCCGACGCAACGGTCATCAAGTCCAGGATCACCGGGTTGCTGCCCTTGCTTGCCTCGTCGAACGTGAATCTCACTTACACCCCGTCCGGCTGCGACTCGGATCCGACCACGGCACGCAACACCTGCACGTTCGTGACGGTCAGCGTCACCAACGTCAGCGTGAAGACGATGATTCCGTTCGTTCCGGTCACGCTCACCATGCCGCCGCTCACCACCACGTTGCCGCGCGAAAGTCTCGCGACGTCGACGGGCGGCACCGTATGTCAATAACCTTGATAGATCGGGCAGAAAAATCATGATCGATATCCTCAGCATCTCAAGCGACGCCTCGCGTCTTGCCCAGATCGCGCGCCACATCGGCGAGTGCGGCAGCTACCGGACGACACGCATCGTGGGGACGCCGGCACAACTCGCCGAGCGCGGCGACAGCCTCGAGTCGTTCGACGTGCTGATCGTCGATGCCGCTACGCTGCATGACGCGCAATTGCCCGTCATCGCACATCTGTGCCAGCGCCTGACACGGCTGACCTGCATCTTGCTGACGCCCGACACCTCGCAGCAGATGCTGATCGAAGCGATGCGCGCGGGCGTTCGCGACATCCTCGCCTGGCCGCTCGACAAGCGCGCGCTGTGCGAGGCACTGCACCGCGTCGAGCAAAATCGCGTGCTGCAGGGCGGTCACGTCACGCGCGTCTTGTCCTTCATGTCATGCAAAGGCGGCGTGGGCACCACGTTCATCGCCTGCAACGTCGCATATGCGCTGTCGGCATTCCAGAAGAAGCGCGTATTGCTCGTCGACCTCAATCAACTGTACGGCGATGCGTCGTTTCTTCTCACGAGCGAGACGGCTCCTTCGACGCTGCCGCAAGTATGCGGAAACATCGAGCGCATGGATTCGGCATTCCTCGATGCGAGCCTCATGCACGTCAGCGACACGTTTCACCTGCTCGCGGGCGCGGGCGATCCGGTCAAGGCGGCCGAAGTTCAAAGCGACAGGCTCGAATGGATGCTCGGCGTTGCGGCGCCGCGCTATGACTTCGTCATCTTCGACCTCGGGCAATCGATCAATCAGCTTTCGATCGTCGCGCTCGATCGCAGCGACGAGATTCATGTGGTGCTGCAACCCGGCATGCTCTACGCCCGCGCGGGGCGTCGTCTCCAGGAGATTCTGACGTCGCTCGGATACCCGCATCCGAACCTGAAACTGCTGGTCAACCGGTATACGCGCCACGCGGAACGTGAAAAGGCGGCGCTCGAGGAGGTTCTCGACGTCGCGCCTCACCTCGTGCTGCCCGAAGACAACGAAGTCGTCACGGAGGCCGTGAACCACGGCCTGCCTGTCTTCGAGGTCAGCCGCAAGAGCGGCATCGCGCGCGGTCTGCAGCAATTCGCGGAGGACATCGCCAAGGGGACGCCGACGGCCTCGCCGGGGCACAAGGGTACCGAGCCGCGGCGGACGGGCTTGTTCAACCGGCTCGCGGCTCCCAAGCTCAAGACCTCCGTGTAGCGGACACGGATAGAAATATAGATAGACATATAGACAGATATCTAGGAGAAAACCATGTCGCTACGTGAGCAGATTTCGAGTCAATTCGTGCAGCCGCTCAATGAACGCAACGCCGCCGGCAGCTCGCACAATGGCATGGCCCGAGGTGCATATCAGAGTCTGAAGCGAGAGGTCCATCACCTGGTGCTCGAGCGCGTCGAGCTCGAACGCATTTCACGCCTATCGCCCGATGTCGTGCGTCAGGAGCTCACTGCGCTCATCATGCGCATTCTCGAGGAGGAACGGGCGCCCGCCAACGATTTCGAGCGCAAGCAACTCGTCGTCGACGTCTATGACGAGATGTTCGGCTTCGGTCCGCTCGAGACGCTGCTGCGCGATCCGGGCGTATCCGACATTCTCGTCAATACCTATCAACAAACCTACGTCGAGCGCAAGGGACGCTTGGAACTCACCGACGTCACGTTCTACGACGATGCACACTTGATGAAAGTGATCGAGAAGATCGTGTCGCGCGTCGGACGGCGCATCGACGAATCGAGCCCGATGGTCGACGCACGTTTGCCGGACGGATCGCGCGTCAATGCGATCATCCCGCCCTCCGCCGTGGACGGGCCGCTCGTATCGATCAGGCGCTTCGCCGTCAACCCGCTGCAGGTGCCGGATCTCATCCAATTACAGACCCTCACCCCGCCCATGGCCGATCTTCTCGATGCGCTGGCGCGCGCGAAGGTCAACATCCTGATCTCGGGCGGCACCGGCAGCGGCAAGACGACGCTTCTGAACATCCTCTCGGGCTTCATCCCGGCCGATGAGCGCATCATCACGATCGAGGATGCCGCCGAGCTCCAGCTTCGTCAGCCACATGTTGCAAGGCTCGAGACACGGCCTCCGAATATCGAGGGACGCGGCGAGATCACGCAGCGCACGCTCGTGCGCAACGCCCTGCGGATGCGGCCGGATCGAATCATCCTCGGCGAAGTGCGCGGCGCCGAAGCACTCGACATGCTCGCCGCCATGAACACGGGGCATGAAGGATCGCTCGCGACGATTCACGCGAATACCCCGCGCGATGCGCTCACGCGCCTCGAGAACATGATCAACATGGCGGGCATGTCGCTCCCGCCGAAGACGATGCGCCAGCAAATCGCGTCGGCGATCCACGTCGTCATTCAAGCCACCCGGCTCAACGATGGACGGCGCAAGATCGTCAGCATTCAAGAGCTGACGGGCATGGAAGGCGAAGTCATCAACATGCAGGAAATTTTCGCCTTCAAACGTACGGGCGTCGATCCGAACGGCAACGTGCGCGGCTATTTCTGCGCGACCGGCGTGCGCCCGAAGTTCGTCGAGCGATTGCAGGCATTCGGGATCAATCTTCCCGATCAGCTCTACGATCCCGCGCGGCGATTCGAAACCGCGTAGCGAACCGGCGAGTTGCACTGCCCCACCTACCGGAACCTAGGAGACTCGCATGGATTCGATCTTCTACGCATTTATCGTCCTGATGTTCGTTGCCGTCGTGCTGGCGGTCGAAGCCGCCTACCTCTGGTGGAACAGCCGTCACGGCGCCGCGGCTAGGCGCATCGACTCGCGCATTCGTGCGCTGTCCGCGGGCGGGCACGTGAACAAGGAGCGCTTGTCGATCCTCAAAGACAATTTGCTCAAGGAGGCGAGCTTTTTCGACAAGCTGATGATGCAGATGCCGCGGGCGAAGTCGCTCGATCTTCTGCTGCAGCAATCGGGAGCCCGTACGAGCGTCGCGCGATTGGGCATCACGAGCCTGCTCATGGCGTTGTGCGCGCTGACAGTCACCGCCTTCTTGCCGGTGCCGGTGGCGCTCGATCCGGTGGCCGCGGTAATCGCGGGCGCCTTTCCGTACCTTCGTATCGTCCGCCTGCGCAACAAGCGGCTGCACAAGCTCGAAAAGCAATTGCCCGACGTTGCGGATACGTTGAGCCGTGCGCTGCGTGCGGGGCACTCGTTCGCGAGCGCCATCGGCATGGTGAGCACCGAATTCGCCGAGCCGATGGGTGGGGAATTTCGCATCACCTTCGACGAAATCAACTACGGCGTACCGCTGAACGAGGCCTTGCTGAACCTCGCAAACCGCGTGCCGATTCGCGACTTGCGGTATTTCGTCATTGCCGTGCTGGTTCAGCGCGAAACGGGGGGCAACCTCGCCGAGGTACTCGACGGCATCGGCTTTCTGATCCGCGAGCGGTTCAAGCTCTTCGACAAGGTTCGGGTGTTGGCGGCCGAAGGCAAATTGTCCGCATGGGTGCTTGCTCTGCTTCCGTTCGTGACCGGCGGAGCCGTCATGCTCATCAACCCAAGGTTTCTTCCCGTGCTGTGGGAGGACCCGGTCGGCCAGAAAATGCTTGCCGGCATGGCGGTCATCATGGTGACGGGCGTGATGTGGATGCGCAAGATTATCAAGATCCGCGTGTGAGTGCGCGTGCACTCGCCGCGACGCTGTTATAAGGGGGTGTCATGGATTCGCCCAATACGACGAACATCGTTTTGCTGGTTGGCCTCTTCGTCATCGTGTTCGCCGGCGCGTTCGGCGCGATGCTCATCTTCGCACCGCGCGACATGCGGCGGCGCATTCAGCAGGCCGGAGGACCACAAGTCTCGCTGCCGTCCGAAGCCGAATCGACAGGCGCAGCATGGCTCGAAAAGATCGCGGATATTTCGGAGCCCATTGCAAAGCTGTCGATCCCCAAGGAGAACTGGGACAAGTCGGCGTTGCGGCTGCAACTGATGAACGCCGGCTGGCGCTCGCCTCACGCTGCCGCAGTGTATTTCGCGGCCAAAACCGCGCTGGCCCTGGCACTGCCGCTGCTCGCGCTGCCGTGGCTGGCCACCAGTTCCATCTCGACCAACCCGATGGAGATGAGCGGTATCTTGCTGCTGCTCGGCGCAATCGGCAACTACCTGCCGAACGGCGTCCTGAAACACCACGTGACCACGCGCAAGCGTGCGATCTTCGAGGATTTTCCGGATGCGATCGATCTGCTGACCGTTTGCGTCGAAGCCGGCTTGGGGCTCGATGCCGCCATGGTGAAGGTGGCCGACGAAATCAAACTGCGCAGCCCCGTGGTAGCCAGCGAACTCCAATTGATGCTGCTGGAATTGCGCTCCGGTTTCTCGAAGGAGCAGGCGCTCCGCAATCTCTCGTTGCGCACGGGCGTCGACGACATCGAATCGTTCAGCACGATGCTGATTCAGGCCGAACGCTTCGGCACGAGCATCGGCGACTCGCTGCGCGTGCTGTCCGATACGCTGCGCACGCGCCGCCAGATGCGCGCCGAGGAGCAGGCGGCGAAGATCGCTTTGAAACTGCTGCTGCCGCTCTGCTTCTGCATCTTTCCCGCTATGTTCATCGTGTTGCTCGGGCCCGCGGTCATTCAAGTGTACCGGGTTCTCTTGCCGATCCTGAACGGCGGGGGCATTTGAGCAGGTTCCGGGGGCGCGGCGCGCTATAGCCGCGTCCGTCGTCGCGGGCGTGGCAGCGTATCGTAAACTGTCGTGCAACCCCGACGAGGAGCCCGACATGATCCGCAAGACGCGCAACGCTTCGCAACTGCAAGAGGAAGTGAGCCGCCGCATCCATCGCATTCATGAAATCGTCGAAGAAGGCGTGAAGATTCGGGTGCCACGTCCGCAAAAGCAGGAGCCCGACGCGAGCGGCTGCAATTGGACGATGAAGCACTTCGGCAATGCGGTGGGGTACGAGCGCTTCGTGGGCGACGTGCTGACGGCCGTGCGGGCGGAATACAATTTGTCCGACGCCGACGAAGGCAAGGATATCCGCGGCCTTTTCGGCGAGTAGCGCGTCCGATGCGCACGATGCGCCGTATCGAACCGAAAGGCGTTCCGCGGCGTGCGGGGCTTCCGCTCGGTGGCGCGGCGTAGCGAATCGGTTCGCGTATGGCCGTATGATAGGGCCTTACGCCGGTCTCGCCTCGTGCCAAGAATGACTTTTTCGATTGCCGCTCGTATTCCCATGCATGCGCGCACGCTTACCGTTCGCGCTGCGCTCGCCTCGCTCGCGCTGGCACTCGCCGCCTGCGCAACGAACCCTCCCGTCGTGCAACACGCCTATGTCGATCCGATCGGCGTGTTTCCGATGGCCGACTACGATCAGAACGTCGATCATTGGATCGATCCGGCGAGTGGCCACTACGACACGCCGTTTTTGAGCGAGCAAGCGCAGCGCGCCCATTGGAACGCCTATCTCGCTCGCTACTTCGGAACGGGTGAGCACGACGCGTCGCCGTGGAATCCGGCGTACATCGCGAATCGACTCTACGGACAGGGCGGCGCGGACATCGTCGACTTGCAGTTGCGGCGAATCGGCAACTACGACAACGAGGGCAAGCCGGCCCGCGCGATCGGCTATGGGCAGGACTATCGTCCGCATACGGCTCGGTGGATCTACGACATCGAGCAGAACATGAATCTGCAGCAATTCGCCCAGGCGCCCCGCTATGTGGCGAGCGCACGCGCCATCGCCACCGATGCGCTGCTCGTGCGCGAATTGCCGACGCTGGACCCGTCGTTCTATTCGCACACGATCGCCGGCGAGGGCTATCCGTTCGACAATCTGCAAATTTCGTCGGTGCGTCCCGGCACACCGCTCTATGTGATCGGCCACAGCGTCGACGGTGCATGGGATTACGTGCAAACGCCCGACGTCCAAGGATGGGTCTCGGCAACGGGAGTGGGCTTCGTCGACGATGCGTTCATCGCGGCGTGGTCGCATCGCCCGAGCGACAGTTGGGGGGTCGTCATCACGGCATCGACACCGGTGAGCGATGCGAGCGGCACGTTTCGTTTCAATGCAACGGCCGGCACGCTGCTGCCGCTGGCGCAAGTTGGCGCGCCGGAGCCCGCGGCGCGATACACGGTGCTCGTCCCTGCCCGCGATATCGATGGCCGTGCGGTCGTGCGCCGGGGGCGACTACCGGATACGGCCATTGCGCCGGCCCCTATCTCGGCCACGCCGCATCATTTGGCGCTTTTGATCAAATCGCTGATCGGCCGCCCGTATGGATGGGGCAACATGAATTTCTATAACGATTGCTCTTCCGAACTGCAGAGTATTTTTGCAGCGTTCGGCGTCTGGTTGCCGCGCCACTCGTCGGCGCAGATGACGGCCGGAGAGATGACCGATCTTTCGTCGTCGCTACCCGCGCAGCGTATCGATTATTTGGTCGAGCACGGCCAGCCGATGAGAACGCTCGTGTACATCGGTGGCCACGTGATGCTGTACCTGGGCAATACGACGCGCGGCGGGCACACGGTACCCCTCGTTTATCAGGACATTTGGGGGCTGTCGCCGGCCGATGACAGCCGGCGTGCCGTGATCGGCGGTTCGGTGATCTTTCCTGTGCTGCTCACGATTCCGGAGGACCCCGCGCTGCGGTCGCTCGCCGCGACCCGGATTTTTCAAATGAGCGTGCTTGGCATGCCGAGCGGCACGGCGCCGCCCCCGACCGAGGAAAATCCGGCGAGCTGAGCGGCTACCCGCCGTTTGCTCAGGCGTGCGCCGGATTCGCTGGCTCGACGGAGAGCCGCATGCCGATCGTCTTAAGAACCGCTAAAAGCGTTCTAAGTGTAGGGTTTCCTTTGGCCGATAGCGCTCGATACAGCGATTCCCGGCTAATTCCTGCTGCCGCCGCAACAGCGCCCAATCCGCCGTATGCTTCGGCCAAAGTGCGCAGAGCCAGCAAACCCGCGGCTCGATCATCAGGGCTATCGAGCGACTCCATTGCCGCCTTCAAATACTCGACCGCCAGTCCGTGGTCGGCCCGCAATTCAGCGACCTCTGCATCGTGGTGCGACACTACGCCTTTTAGCTTACTCATGTCTGCCTCTGTTTCCATTCCGACCAAAGCTCCTTAGCGCGTTTAATGTCAGCCGCTTGGCTGTTCTTGCTGCCCCCGCATAAAAGCAACACGATGGCATTGCCATAACGGCCGCAATAAACTCGGTAACCCGCGCCGACATGAATGCGCAACTCGATCACTCCTTCTCCGACGGGCTCGCAATCGCCAAAGTTACCTGCCTGCACCCGGCCCAGCCGCACGCGGATGCGGGCTTCGGTAGCCCTGTCCCCTAATGAGCGAAGCCATTCGCCAAACGGCTCTCGCCCGTCGCCGCTTCGATACCGAACCAGTTCTATCATGGCACATGTGTAGCTTAAAAGCTACTCCTCTACCATGGAAGGCGTGACGCGGCCCTGTTTAGCAAAGACAGTCGGACGAAAGGAAGGGCAAGAGATGCCCGAAGGAGCGGCACGGCGCCGCCCCCGACCGCGGAAAATCCGGCGAGCTGAGGAAGAAATCGGCCGCAGGGAGTCGTCATCGGAATGCGCCGAGCGGGACGTGCCGGCCGCATCCGATACCATGACGCGCACTGCGGCGGCTAAGGCCGCGACCTACTGCGGCAACACCTCCCCCCGCGTCTCCGGTGCCAACGGAATCACGAACAGCCCGACGACGAATACGATCGCCGTCAACGCCACGGGCAGCCCGAGCGTATGCGTATGCAGCACGGCGGCGCCGAGCAGGAAGTTCACCCCCGCGCCGATGAACCGGCCGAACGACGTGCAAAACGCGAACGCCGTCGCGCGCACGCGCGTTTCGAACTGCTCGGGCAACCACAAGCTGAACAGCGCGAAATTCCCCCCGAAGAATCCGAGCGCGAACAACCACGCAATGAACGGCATCAACCCGTTCGGCAGATAGAAAGCCCAGCCGAAACTACCGGCGATCGACACGGCCATGCCCGCAAAGTACAGCGCCAGCGTCTTTCTACGCCCGATGCGCTCCGCGAGCGGCGGGAGCGCCAGACACCCGAGGATCGTGCCGATCGACAGCAACCCGGTCGCGATCGAGGCCGTCTTGATTGCACCCGCCTTGTCCATGCCCGACTTCAACGCGAGCTGTATCACTGCCGACGGCTCGTACACGGCACCGGCCCACAAGCCGACGATCGCAATCGTCAACAGCACGCACGCTACCCATGTGCGGCGGCGATAGCTAGGACCGAGAATCTCGGCCAGCGGCTTCGCGTGAACGACCTTCGCCTCGGCCTTCTTCCACTTCTCGGGCTCCTTCACGCGTAGCAGAACCATGATCGCAATGACCACGGGCACCGCGCCCGTCAGGAACATCGCCCGCCATCCGAAATGCACGCCAATCGTGTAGTTCAGCGCCGCAGCCAAGAAGAAGCCCGCGTAATAGCCGGTCTGCAAATAGCCTGCCCCCATCTTGCGGCGATCCTCGGGCCATGCTTCGGCCACGTAGGTCCCGGCCAGCGCCCATTCGCCGCCGATGCCGATACCGGCGAGGAAACGATAGATGGCCAACTCGTAGACACTGTGCGCCGTCGCCGAAAGCCCCGTAAAGATCGCGAACGTAAAGATCGTCGCCGCCAACACCTTCGTGCGCCCGAAGCGATCCGCGAGCGGCCCCCAAATGAACGATAAGCCCCACCCCACGAGAAACAACGCAAACAAAATCGACCCGGCAAGGCCGACGTTCGCGGCATTCGCCTGAATGCCCGAGCGCGGCAACAACTCGGTCAACGCCGGCGTGAGCACCAGCGCATAAATGAATGAATCCATCCCATCGAGCGTCCATCCCGCCCAGGCTCCCCAGAACCCCGCTATCTGGGAACGATTGAGCGGCGTGCGTCGTCGCGCGGCGCGCGCGGTTTCTGTCATCGAACTCATCTCACACTCCTCCGGTAAATCGGTTGGAACTGCCGATCTGACATGAACATCAGCGCGCGGAGCTTGCCGCGCCTGCTTCGAGCCTCGATATTCCTGGGGTTTGCCCGATTTCTATATCGAATATTTTGTATATAATATCGATCATGATGACCGACAGCGCAACGAATCGTTTTCCCTTAGAGCCGGAGTCCGATCAAGGCTTGCCCCTTGCGACGGTGGCCGTGGCACCGCGCACGAGCGCATCGCGCATGGTGGCCGACGCGCTGCGGGCCGCCATCGTCGACGGCCGGCTGCCGCCCGGCGCCCCGTTGCGCCAGGACGCCGTGGCCAAGCATTTCTCGGTCAGCGCGATTCCGGTGCGCGAAGCGCTCCGGCAGCTCGAAAGCGAGGGATGGACGAGGGTGGAAATGCACAAGGGCGCGACCGTCGCCCCGCTGTCGGCCGACGAGGCACGCGAGATCTATGAAATTCGTGCGGCGCTCGAGGGCCTCGCGCTCACGCTGGCGATTCCCCATCACACCGACGAAACGCTGCGCGAGGTCCAGGCGCTCTATGAAGCGGCGGAACTCGAACGCGATCCCGCGCTCTACGTAGCGCGCAACGAGGCGTTTCACATGAGCCTGTATGCGCCGGCCGGCCGCCCGCAATTGCTCGAAATGATCGAGGCTCTGCACCGGCGCGGCGAGCGCTACCTGCGTGTGAAATTCGGTCTGTCCGAGCACAAGCGCGTTTCGGATCAAGAGCATGGTCAACTGATGAGAATGGTTCGGCGCAAGGACACCGCCGCCGCGCAGAAGCTGATTGCGGATCATTTGCTCGGCACGGGCGAACTGCTCTATCGCCTGTTGAGCGAGCACGCGCCGGTGCCCGATTCGTCCGTGCGCAGGCGCGGCAGCGGCAGTGCGCAGGCAGTGCCGGCCGCACATTCGACGCTCGTGCCCAAAAAGCGCGTCGCCAGGCGCACCAACGGATAGCCGCGGTCCGCAACCACCCAACGCATAGGAGCCGATTCGCTCGATGATCTCCGCAATAGAACAGCCGGCCCAGCGCAGCTGGACCACCTTGCGCGACGAGAAAGCGCGACGGCTCGCAGCCGTTGCGCCGTGGCTCGAAGACGGCATCCTGCCGCGGGAACGCATCGTCGACGCGCTGCAAGCCTTGATCCGCCCAGGCGATCGCGTGGCCCTCGAAGGCGACAATCAAAAGCAAGCCGATTTCTTGTCGCGTTCGCTCGCTCGAGTCGACCCGGACATCGTCAACGGCATTCATCTGCTGATCTCGAGCATCAGCCGCCCCGAGCATCTGACGCTGTTCGAGCGCGGCATCGCACACAAGGTCGACTTTTCGTTCGCGGGCCCGCAAAGCCTGCGCGTCGCCCAGTTGCTGGAAGACGGCCTGCTCGAAATAGGATCGATCTATACCTACGTCGAGCTCTACGCGCGCATGTTCGTCGACTTGACGCCTCGCGTCGCGCTGCTGTGCGCGGAGAAGGCCGATCGTCACGGCAATCTCTATACCGGCGCGAACACGGAAGACACGCCGACGATCGCGGAAGCCGCGGCATTCCGGCACGGCATCGTCATCGTCCAAGTGAACGAAATCGTCGATACGCTGCCGCGCGTGGACATTCCGGGCTCGTGGGTCGACGTCGTCGTGCAGGCCGATCGTCCGTTCGCCGTCGAGCCGCTGTTCACGCGCGATCCGCGCCACATCGGCGATCTGCAGGTCCTGACGGCGATGATGGTCATTCGCGGCATCTACGAGGCTTACGGCATCACGTCGCTCAATCACGGCATCGGCTTCGACACGGCCGCGATCGAGCTGATCCTGCCGACATACGGCGCCGAGCTTGGCCTGAAAGGAAAGATCTGCCGCAACTGGACGCTCAATCCGCACCCCACGCTGATTCCCGCAATCGAATCGGGATGGGTCGACAGCGTGCATTGCTTCGGCAGCGAGGTCGGCATGGAGGCCTATGTCGCCGCGCGCCCCGACGTGTTTTTCACGGGCCGCGACGGCAGCCTGCGCTCGAATCGCGTGCTGTGCCAACTCGCCGGCCAATACGGCGTCGATCTCTTCATCGGCTCGACGCTGCAGATCGACGCCGATGCGAACTCTTCCACCGTGACGCGCGGACGCCTCGCCGGCTTCGGCGGCGCGCCCAACATGGGCCACGATCCGCGTGGACGCCGTCATGCGAGCGAAGCCTGGCTCAAATTGATGAAAGCGGCCGACGGCCCCGTCTCACGCGGCAGCAAGCTCGTCGTTCAACTCGTCGAGACCTACAAGAAGGGCGGAGAGCCCACGTTCGTCGACGAGCTCGATGCGATCGCCGTGGGCAACAAGAGCGCCATGCCCATCGCGCCCGTCATGATCTATGGCGACGACGTGAGCCATGTCGTGACCGAGGAAGGCATCGCCTACTTGCACAAGGCCGAAGGCATCGAGGAGCGGCGCGCTGCGCTCGCGGCCGTGGCCGGCGTCACGCCGATCGGCTTGCGGGCGAAACCGGAACGCACGGAGGACCTGAGGCGGCGCGGCATCGTCGCCTATCCCGAGGATCTCGGCATCCGGCGCGCGCAGGCCAAACGCGCACTGCTGGCCGCGCGCAGCATCGACGATCTCGTGGCGTGGTCGGGCGATCTCTACGTGCCCCCGGCACGCTTCAGGAGCTGGTGATCATGCTCGCCCCCGCGGTTCGCCGAATACACCGCACTGAGCCGGACGCGGCCGCACGGAGCCGTGATCTCGCCCTGCGGCTCGCACGGCTCGCCACCGAGGCGCTGATCGAGGAAGCGCACGTCACGCCGAAGCCCGCACTCGTCGATCGGCGCGGCAGCGGCGCGCATCGCGATCTGAGCTTGGCGTTGATGGAGCGATCCGCCCATTCGCTCGAACCCACGTTCGAGGCCCTCGCGCATGCGTCGCGCGGCAAGCCGCCGTCGGCGGTCTTGCGCGCCGAGTTGGGTGCGATCGGCCGTGCCGGCGAAGCCGACATGATGAAGGCGACTCAGGGCAGCAATGCCCATCGCGGCGCGATTTGGATCGTCGGCCTGCTCGTTGCGGGCGCAACGATATACAGCGAGATCGCCGCGCCGCGAATCGACGACGCAAGGGCGATCTGCACGATCGGTGCGCAAATCGCCTGCTTTCCCGATCACGGCGCGCCGGTGACGGACAGCAACGGCTCGCGCGTGCGAGCACGCTATGGGGTGGGCGGCGCGCGGCTCGAGGCCCAGGAGGGTTTTCCGCATGCGCTGCGCGTGGGTCTGCCAGCATTGCGCGCGGCGCGCCGGCGTGGCGTCGAGGAAAACGCGGCCCGCATCGATGCACTGCTGGCCATCATGGCGACACTCGACGATACGTGCCTGCTGCATCGCGGCGGCCCACCGGCGCTGGCGGCAGCCCAGCAAGGCGCCCGGCGGGTGTTGTCGCTCGGCGGCAGCTCGACGCCGAGCGGCCGTGCTGCGTTCGATCGCCTGGAAGCGCGTCTGCTCGCGCTCAATGCATCGCCGGGCGGCGCCGCCGATCTGCTCGCCGCCACACTTTTCATCGATAGGCTGGCGCCGCCGGGCGCCGATGGGGGACTACAAGCATGGAGCATCTGACGTTCGACTTCCCTGCGCGCCGCGCGATCGCCGCGCGTGCGCACGTGGGCGTCGTCGGCTCGGGCGACCTCGAAGTGCTGCTCGCTCCCAGCGGAACGATGCAGGCACGCGTCGTCGTGAACACGAGCGTCGACGGCTACTCGCACATTTGGAAAAGCGTGCTCGAACGGTTCTTCACGCGCTACGATGGCGCCGCGTCGATCGAGATCAACGATTTCGGCGCCACGCCCGGCGTCGTCGCGTTGCGGCTCGCGGAGGCCGTCGAGGCGGCCGAACTATCGGACGGCGCGCAAGGAGCAAGCGCATGAGCGAAATCGCCCCGAACGTGCGCCCTCCCTTCATCGCGCACGAAAGCTTCATCGAACTCACGGCGCGCGAGCGCGCGCGGCAACTGCTCGATGCCGGGACGTTCCGTGAGCTGCTCGGCCCGTTCGATCGCATGACGTCGCCATGGCTACCTCTGCAAGGCATCGTCTGCCAGGCCGACGATGGCGTCGTGATCGCACGCGGAACGATCGGCGGCGAACCGGCCGTCGTTTGCGCGATCGAATCGGCCTTTCAAGGCGGCAGCATCGGCGAGGTATCAGGCAGCAAGATCGCCGGTGCGCTCGAGCTCGCGCTGCGAGACTGCGAGCACGGCAAGATCGTTCGGCCCGTCATCGTCTTCGAAACCGGCGGCGTGCGGCTGCAGGAAGCGAACCTCGGCCTGGCCGTGATCGCCGAGATTCAAGCGGCCATCGTCGCGCTGCGGCGGCATGTTCCCGTCGTCGGCATCATCGCCGGAATGGTCGGGTGCTTCGGCGGCATGTCGCTCGCCGCCGCGCTTTGCACGCGGTTGGTTATGACGCGGCAGGGCCGGCTCGGCATGAACGGCCCCGAAGTGATCGAGCAAGAGGCCGGGATCGAAGAGCTCGACGCGAGCGACCGGCGCCGCATCTGGCAATTGATCGGCGGCGAGCAGCGGGTGGCGTCGGGGCTCGCCGATCACTTGGTCGCCGACGACGTCGACGAGATCGGCTCCGCCGTGCGCGCGGCGTTCGCGGCAGGCGTGCCGGCCGTCCATCGCACCGAGGCCGTCAATCGATATGTGTCGCTGCTCGCGCGTGTCGATCCCCGAACGATTTCGCCCAGCGAGATGCGCGCGCTGTTCGGCGACGCATCGGCGGCCGAACGCCAAGCACGCGACGAACGCTGAGGACTGCTCATGAACGACACGATTTCCCCCTCCCGCGGTGAACGGTGGCTGCGAGTGCTGGCGGGCGAGCCGGCAAGCGCTGCGCCGGTACGGCATGCGGATGCGCCGCTCGGCCAGGAGACGGCTCGCTTCATCGCAGTCGTGCCCGACGCCGACAATCGCTTTCCCCGCGCGCGCGAAAACGTCATTGGGCTCGAGCAAGGATGGCGCGTGGCGCAGGCGGTGCGCGAAGTCATCGTTGCCGATGCGCCCACCTCGAAGCGGCGGCCCATCGTCGCGATCGTCGACGTCAAGAGCCAGGCTTACGGTTATCGAGAAGAAATGCTCGGCATCCATCTCGCCTGCGCGGCGGCCGTGGATGCCTATGCATCGGCCCGGCTCGCAGGGCATCCTGTCATCGCGCTGATCGTCGGTCCGGCCATGTCGGGCGCGTTTCTCGCGCACGGCTATCAAGCCGACCGCATTCTCGCGCTCGACGCGCCCGGCACGATGGTGCACGCGATGGGCAAGGAAGCGGCGGCACGCGTGACACGGCGATGCGTGGAAGCGCTCGATGCCCTCGGCGAAACGATCACGCCGATGTCGTATTCGCTCACGGGCGGGTTCGCCAAGCTCGGCTTGCTCGATCGCCTCATCGAAGACGTCGATGCCGATATGCCGACCGGCGCGCAGGTAGCGAAGGTGCAGGCGGCGCTCGCCGAAGCCGCGGTGTCGGCACGCACCGGTTCGCGTGCGCTGTCTCGGCGGCTCGATTCCGACACGGCGCGTACGACGCGGGCCGCATCCATCGAAGTGCGCCGCCGTCTCGCCATGCAATGGGATACGGTTTGAGAAATCCCGGGCGCGCGCCGGGGCACGACGAATGCGGGCAGCACGACATGAATGCGGAGAACGCCAGCGTCGTTCAGGAATGCGAAGCACATGATCTGCTTCGTTTGAGCGCGTTGCCGTCTGCGCAAGATCGCCCCGCATGGCTCGCCGCGGCATTCGCCGATGCGCCGTTTGCCGTCGTGCGGCGAGCCGTGGCGCCGCAGGGCTTCGTCGCGGTCGGTTTTCGCGGGCCGTCGCGGTCGGACCGATATGGGGCGCTCGTCGCACGCGATTCGGTCGTATCCGTTACGCCGCCCGAAGCCTTGATCCACCGCTGCCCGAGCCCCGGGCGAGCGGTGCTCAAGGCGTTCGCCGCGCTTCGGCGAATCGTCGAGCAAGGGGGCCTCGAATCGCTCGTATGGGGGCCGACCGGCAGCGTCGGCTTCGAGCTGGCGACGGCGCATCCGGCCGTCACCGAGACGAGCGATCTCGACGTATTGATCCGCGCACCGCTGCCGTTGATTCGAGCGCATGCGCACGCGCTGCGCGGGCGGCTGGCCCACGTCGAGCGCGAGCTGGGCTTGCGCATCGATGCACAGCTCGAAACACCGGCCGGCGGCATCGCGCTGAACGAATGGATCGAAGGCAAACCGCGTGTGCTGGCACGATCGGCAAGCGGGCCGACCCTCGTCGACGATCCGTGGGCGAACGCCGTTTTCTCCTAGGAGACGATCACGCCGATGCTTGCCCTCCTCTATCCCGGCCAAGGCGCACAGAGCCCTGGCTTTCTGCATCGACTGCCCGATCACCCAACCATCGCATCGACGATCGAAGAAGCCTCGGACGCTTTATCGCTCGACGTCGGGACGCTCGATACGAGCGAAGCGCTGCGATCCAGCGTGGCCGTTCAAATCACGCTCGTCGTCGCGGGCGTGGCGCTCGCGCGGCGTCTGATCGAAGCGGGGATCGAGGCGCACTTGCACGCCGGGCTATCGGTCGGCGCCTATGCGGCAGCCGTCGGATGCGGATCGATCGCGTTCGGCGACGCGGTGCGAATGGTCAAAACGCGCGCCGAGCTGATGGAGCGCGCCTACCCGAGCGGATACGGCCTGTCGGCCATCGAGGGGTTGAGCGAGGCGCAAGTGGAGGCGCTGATCGATGCGACGATGAGCGCGCAGGGTGAGCGCGTCTACGTGGCCAACGTCAATGCCCCGCGCCAGATCGTCGTCGCCGGCTCCGACGCGGCACTCGCCGCGTTCAATGAACGCGCGGGCGCCGCGGGCGCGCATCGCGCGAAGCGGCTCGCCGTCAGCGTTCCTTCGCACTGCGAATTGCTGCAGGAAGCCTCCGACACGCTGCTCGCCTATGCGGCGAACATCGCGTTCAGCCACCCGAAAACGGTCTACATCGGCAATCGGCGAGCCCGTGCGCTGCATCGAGGCGAAGACATACGCGCCGATCTAGCGACCAACATGCGCTATACGGTGCGCTGGTTCGACGCGCTGACGACGATCGTGGAGCGCGGCGCGACCGTGGTCGTCGAGGCGCCGCCGGGCCAAGTGCTGACCGACATCGCGCGCCTGGCTTACCCCAACTTGACCGCGCTGGCGGCGGCGTCGTTCGCCGACGATCGGCTGGTCGACGTCGTGAGACGACGCGTGGCCGGGCAACCGTAGACCGGCAACCGGCAACGCTCATGTCCGGTGCGACACCGGCGATGCCCTTACTTGATTTCGAACTCGATCTTGCCGAATCCCTCGATCGTGCCGCGCACGATCCCGGGGCCGGTCGCTAGATAAAACGGCGTGTAGGAGCCCGTCGTGAGCACCGTGCGCGCCGGAATCGAATGTCCGGTCTCGAGCGTGCGTGCGACGAGCCATGCGATCAAGCGCCTCGGATCACCCGCCGGATGGCGTGCGGCGCCTTGAAAAATTGGCTGATCGCCATAGAAGAAACTGACCGTCGGCGTGCTGAAATCGAAATTGCGATCGTACGGACGCGTATCGCCGATCACGAGCGCCCCGTTGTTTTGCAAATCGGCCAATTGCAGCAGCGGATCGGCTTTGCGCCAGTTTTCGAATCGGCTGTCCACCACTTCGACGACCACCGACATCGCATCGATGGCGTCGATCACCTCGTCGGGCCGTTCCGACAGCCGATGATCGACGTCCTCGGAGAAACTGAACGCGATCTCGAGCTCGAGCCCGATGAACGCATAGTCGCCACGACGAATGCCCGTCGCCGCACCGAATACCTTGGTCGTCGGCAGCGGCGAGCATTGCGGCTCGGCCGTCGGCGATTTCGCGCCGATCTTGTACCCGGCGCAACCGCCTAGTTCGTCGAGCACGAGCTGCTGCACGAGATAGGCTTCGTCGGCGTTGGCCGGTGTGCAAGAGGTAAGCGACGCCGGATCGAGCAGCGTATGGGTACGACGCGCTTGCAGCAGTTTCGCAGCGAGGTCTTGGGGATGAGTCATGATGTCCTTGAAATAAAAACCCATCCGTGCTCACGCGCCGGATGGGTCTAGGCAGAAGTCGCGGCGCGAAGCGCGCCGTTTTTCTTATTGGATCAGAACTTGTGACGAATGCCCACGCGCGCCACGGCTTGCTTCGAGGTGCTCGAAACATCGTCCGCGCCCGGAATGAACGCATGGTCGAGCGTCGAGCCCGTGCTGTCGCCGGCCACTTTCTGGAACGCGCCTTGGATGTAGACGTCGGTCCGCTTCGACAAGCTGTAATCGACCATGAGCCCGAACGTATGGACCTTCGGTTTCACGCCGCCGAGCGTCGTCTCGTAGTTTTCCATCGTGTAGATGTACTGTGCGCCGACGAACAGCGCAGGCGTGAGCTGATATTTGCCGTTCACCTCGAAGTTCTGGAACTTCAGCGCATTCACCGGCGCGCCCGTGAGCGGGCCCGTGGTCGCGATCAGCGAATCCGCGCTCGTGAAATAGCCGGCATTGCCCGTCGGATTGCTGATGTTCGTATTCGTATAGACGAAACCGGCCGTTGCAGGCCCGAACGTGTAATTAATGCCGCCGCCGAAAATCCGCAGGCGCGAAGAGACGAAGTTCGCGTCGTCGGCCGCGATCGCGCCGGCCGCACCCACGCCCGGGTTGTTCGCCTGCAGGTAGGCCGCCGCGACCAGCAACCCGCCGTTCTGATATTGACCGCCGAGGCTGTATTGACGGTTGTTCGAAAAGCCCGTGCCGTTGCTGAAGCTGTAGGTGCCGCCGAACTGGAAGCCCGCGTAGTCAGGGCTCGCGTATTTAATCGTATTGTTGACGCGGAACGAATTGTCCGTGTTGTCGTTGTCCCACGGGTGCGAGAGCAGGTAGCCGCCCCAGTTGCCGTTGGCCGTGGTCGGTGCCAGATAGTCGACGAGCGAGTCGTACTGACGACCGAGCGTGACCGTGCCGAAGTCGCTCGACAAGCCCACGTAGGCTTGCCGGCCGAACATCCGGCCGCCTTGGCCCAGACGGCCGTTGTTCACGTTGAACCCATTCTCCAATTGAAAGACGGCTTTCAGCCCGCCGCCCAGATCCTCCGAGCCCTTCAAGCCCCAACGGCTGCCCTGGGCATAGCCGCTGGCCAACTCGTACACGTGGCTGCCTTGCACATTGTTCGTGTAATTGAAACCTTCGTCGATGATGCCGTACAGCGTAACGCTGCTTTGCGCGAATGCGGGCACAGCGAAAGCCGACAACGCAGCGAGGCAAAAGAGATGCTTTTTCATCGAATGCTCCAAGCCGGCGAATTGATCGGAAAGATGCCGCTATCCGGGCGACGCCCGCCTCTTCTCGTTTGGGCGGTCGGATCGCTCGTGGTCTGTCTCGTGCTGTCCGTCCCGATGACGGAATGGTGACGATGTTTGCACGACCGCATCGGCAAGTCCATCGCCCGACGCAGCATCGCGCATAGCCGTTGCGTATTGCCAACTGGTGGGACGGCAATGATTTTCATGCGCCGATAGCCGTCGGCAAAAAAGTGCGTGCACCCCGCATTAACCCCGAGAAAGAACTACTTGAAACGACCGTCTGCGGCCCCTTTCGGGGCGGTCGAAAGTAAAAATGTAAGCTACCGGTGGTCCGTTGGCGTGGCAGTGTCGATTTGACAAAAAATGGCGGTAATGAAGGGCCCGACGTGATGAATGATCGCCGAGCTCCCAGCGGCTTTCGCGGCCGTGGCGACACTGGCGGTCGAGCCGAGCACGACGGCGCCGTAAGCGGAATCGGCCAGCGGCTTGCCGTCGCCCTTTTCGAACATCGGATCGTCCTTTTGATAACCGACGATCGCGAAAACGCGGAATCCGAATGCGGTCAGATCGACGGCGTGGGCTGGATTGAACGCATTGATGGAATTCGGTTCGACGTGCGACGGATGCGGGTCGATCAAGCCTTGCGACTCCAATGCACCGATGAAGTCATGGGCGGAACGATCGCAATGCAACGGTTCGTCGAGCGCTTCGGCGAACGCAGGTGTAGACGACGCAGCGGCATAACCAACAGCGAGCGCAAGGACGATGGCGGAGGTGAAACGTTTCATGATGGCGATTGCGCTCGGGTAACGACCGAGCGGGGTCACGGTTGGGATTGGCGCTTCGCACGCGGCGTGCCGGGCCCGATCAAAACTTCGGCCGAAACGCCGCTCAACGCGTAAGAGCGGAACTTTACCGTGTTTGGCGAGGCCCGCCCAGCTTGCTCGAGTGCGATGCGCTCAGGCGCATGCAAGCGCATGCCGGCTTAGCGGCGCCACTCCGAAAAACCGTATATATTCCTGCTGATGGACCACCGCGTCGACTCTCCTCATCGCGCCATCGCTCCCATGCCGCGCACGTGGGACGCTAGGCTCGCGCGCCGTCTCGTCACTCCGCTCGAAGCATCGCGCGTCACGCCGAATCACCTCACGACCTTACGCCTCGCCGTCGGCATCGCCGGTGCCGCAGCGCTCGCGCGCGGCGGATTCGCGTGGGTCAATGCCGGCGCATTGCTGATCGTGTTGTCGAACTTCCTCGATCATACGGATGGAGAACTCGCACGCATCAGCGGCAAATCGAGCCGGTTCGGCCACTTCTACGATCTCGCGAGCGACGCGCTCGTCACGGTTGCCTTATTCGTGTGCATGGGCGTCGGCGTCGCGCAAGCGCGCGGCGATCAAGCACTCTCGCAACCGACTTGGCTCGGGGCGGTCGCCGGCGTTGCGGTCGCGCTCATTTTCTATTTGCGCATGCGCATCGAATCGATGGCCGGCAAAGCCGGCACGCGGCAGGCCTCCGCCGCGGGCTTCGAGACCGAGGACGTGCTCTATTTGCTGCCGCTCGTGACGCTCTCCGGCCAAATCGAACCGTTCCTCATCGCGGCATCGATCGGCGCTCCCCTGTTCGCGCTCTGGGTGGCGTTCGACTATCGACGTGTCGTGCGCCGGCCGCACCAGACCAACGAAGCGTGGGGGTCGCGATGAACGCGCGGTTGGACGAGGCACCTGCGGCCGCATCGGCGCGGCAAGCCGGTACGTCGCCGATCGATCGCGCCTTGTCCGCAACGATGCGCGGACTCGACCGGCATCGGCTGCGCGAGCAGTTCGCGGCTCAAGGCGCTTTTCTATATTTGAACGACTTCCTGCCCGGCAGTCTGACGGCTCGATTGGCCGAGAGCGCACGCTCGCTCGTGCCGGCCGTCAACCGCAATTACCTGCCCGGGCACAAGCAGGGCGGCAGCGTCAGCCGTCATACGATCGATCGGCTCGCTCCGCACATTGCGGAGCTTTATCGTTCGCGCGCCTTGATCGACTGGCTCGAGGGCATCACGGGCGATACGCTGCAGCCCTCGCCCGACGACGATCCGCATGCCTATGCGCTCTATTACTACACGCGCGAAGGCGATCACATCGGCTGGCACTACGACACCTCCTATTACGAGGGCCGCCGCTATACGCTGCTGATCGGCGTCATCGACGATTCGTCCTGCCGCCTCGATTACGAACTGCATACGCGCACGCCGGGTGCGCAACCGGTGGCCGGATCGATTCAGTATCCGCCCGGTGCCATCGTGCTGTTCGACGGCGACAAGCTGCGCCATCGCATCACGCCATCGAGAGCGGGCGAGATGCGCGTGTCGCTGACTTTCGAATACGTCACCGATGCACGCATGCGTCCGTGGCGCCGGTTCATCTCGAACATGAAAGATGCGATCGCCTACTTCGGCTTTCGCCAAGTCTTTCGCTCGCGTCGGCCGAGCGATACGTCGACGGCCGGCCGAGAGACGGCATGACCCGCACCGCTGCGATTCTCCTCTCGCTGGGAGGGGCGGCCTTCATCGCCTTGCTTGCATGGCAAGGCGCCGGTGCCGTCGCCGCCACGCTAGCAACGGCCGGGTGGGGCCTCGTGCTCGTGGCCGCCTTTCATCTGCTGCCGCTTGCCGTCGACGCGGCTGCGATCTCGGTGCTCGCGGCGCCAGGCGTCACGTTCATCGATACGCTCAGAGCCCGATGGGCCGGCGAATCGGTCAACAGCTTGCTGCCGGCCGGCCAGATCGGCGGCCCCGTCGTCATGGCGCGCCATCTCGCGCAGCGTGGCGCACCGATGCGCGAGGCGGCGGCGTGCATCACAGTATCGATGACGATGCAATCGGTCGCGCAAATCGCCTTTGCGCTCGTGGGGTTGACGGCGTTCGCCGCCTTCTCCACCGTGAGCAGCGCAGGCGCGGCGAATGCCCTGCACGTCGCCGCACTGGCCGCGAGCGCCGTGCTCGCCGTGGCGGTCGCCGCGTTCTACTACGCCCAGCAGCGTGGCCTATTCGGCCGTTCGTCGCGCTGGATCGGCAAGGTGTTCGGCCCGCACGGCGCCCTGGCTTCGGCCGCCCGCGCCGATGCGATCGATGAGGCCGTGCGCGCGTCGTATCGCGCGCGCGGGCGCATCGCCGCTACCTTCGTCCTCAGTTTCATCGGATGGGGAGTCGGCATCGGCGAGGTGTGGCTCGCGCTGCTTTTCATCGGGCATCCCGTGAACTGGCTCGACGCATTGCTGCTCGAAAGCGTGGGACAAGCGATACGCGGCGCGGCCTTTGCGATCCCAGGATCGCTCGGCGCGCAGGAAGGCGGCTATTTGCTGCTCGCGCACGTCGTCGGGCTATCGCCCGACGCCGCGCTCGCGCTCTCGCTGGCCAAACGGACGCGCGAGCTCGCACTGGGGCTGCCGGGCATTGTCTACTTGCACTGGAGTGAACGGGTTTGGCGGCGCCGGCATCGGTCCGGCTTGCCGGTCGCCGATTGACGCGGATCGACGCGGATTGACGCAGCGTCGTCTTCCGTCGCCTCTCGGCATTTGCCAGGAGAAGAAGAACATGAGAGCAGTCATTCTTGCCGCGGGCCTCGGGCTCCGCTTGCAGCAACCGCCGGAGCAGCAATTTCCGAAGTGCTTGCTGCGCTTTCAAGGCACGACGTTGCTCGAGCGCCACTTGCGCGCATTGCGCGCGCACGGCGTCGAAGAAATCGAGCTGGCGCTCGGTTTCCGGCCCGAGATGGTCGAAGCCGAGCTCGATCGCCTCGGATGGCAACCGCGGCCGCGTATCGTGTTGAACGACCGCTACGACCTCGGCAGCGTGCTGACCGTGCACACGATGGCCGACGCGCTCACACGCGGCGGCGACGTGTTGCTGATGGACGCCGACGTTCTCTACGACGACGCCATCTTGCAAGCGCTCGTGGCCGGGCCGAGCGTCGATCGGCTGCTGATCGATCGAGACTTCGAAACGGGCGATGAGCCCGTCAAGCTGTGCCTGAAGGAAGGCGTGCCCGTGGAGCTGCGCAAGCAGGTTGCCGTGGGGCTGCAATACGACACGATCGGCGAATCGATCGGGTTCTTCCGTTTTTGCGAAAGCACGGCGCGCCGGCTGGCCGAGATCGTGGCCGGCTACGTTCGGTCCGGCCGGGACAACCTGCCGCACGAGGAAGCCGTGCGCGATCTGCTGCTGGAAGGCGGACGCTCCTACGACGTGGCGGACGTGACGGGCCTTGCGTGGATCGAGATCGATTTTCCGGGCGACGTGGCGCGAGCCGAGACGGCGATACTGCCCCGCCTTGCGCAACAACCGGCGGGAGTTGCACGATGAACGCACGCGAACAAGCAGTGAGCAAGCATTCGCGCTTCGAGCGGCTGCGCGAAATGCTCGTCAGCGACGAGTTGGAGTTCCTCATGGAGGCGCACAACGGGCTGTCCGCGCGCATCGTGCGCGAGGCCGGATTCAAAGGCATCTGGGCGTCGGGCCTGGCCATTTCGGCGCAGTTCGGCGTGCGCGACAACAACGAGGCCAGCTGGACACAAGTGGTCGACACGCTGGAATTCATGGCCGACGCCAGTGACCTGCCGATCCTGCTCGACGGCGATACGGGGTACGGCAATTTCAACAACGTCCGCCGCCTCGTGCGCAAGCTAGAGCAACGGGGCATCGCGGGCGTATGCATCGAAGACAAGCAGTTTCCCAAGACGAATAGCTTCATCGGCAGCGAGCGCCAGCCGCTCGCCGACGTCGAGGAATTTTGCGGCAAGATCAAGGCCGGAAAAGATTCCCAATCCGAAGCCAGCTTCTCGATCGTCGCGCGCGTCGAAGCGCTGATTGCAGGCTGGGGCCTGCAAGAAGCGCTCGAGCGCGCGGAAGCCTATCGCCTTGCCGGCGCCGATGCCATCCTGATCCACAGCAAGCTCTCGCGCCCGGACGAAATCCTCGCGTTCGCACGCGAATGGGCCGGCCGCGCGCCGCTCGTCATCGTGCCGACCAAGTACTACAGCACGCCCACGGAAGTGTTTCGCAAAGCCGGCATCAGCACGGTCATCTGGGCCAATCATCTGATCCGGGCCGCGGCATCGTCGATGCAGGCCGTCGCCAAGGAAATTCACGACAGCGAGACACTCGTGAACGTCGAGGAGCGGATCGCCAGCGTCAACGAAATTTTCCGGCTGCAGGATGCCGACGAGTACTCGGCTGCCGAGCGGCTCTACCTATCGGCATCGCGTAAGGACGGCGCCGCCGTCGTACTCGCGGCGAGCCGCGGGCGCGGGCTCGAAGCCGTCACCGCCGAGCGGCCCAAGGTCATGCTGCCCGTGGCGGGCAAGCCGCTGCTGCGCTGGCTCGTCGACGCGTTCAAGAAGCATGGCGTCAACGACATCACGGTCGTCGGCGGATATCGGGCCGATGCGATCGATTCGGCCGGCATCAAGCTCGTCGTCAACGACCGTCATGCGCAAACGGGCGAGCTGGCCTCGCTCGCCTGCGCCGTCGACGCGGGCAATCTCGCGACCGATACGCTGCTCTCCTACGGGGACTTGCTCTTTCGAGGGTACATCCTGCGCGATCTCGTCGAAAGCGATGCACCGTTCACCGTCGTCGTCGATTCGTCGCAGCCGCATACGTCGAATCAGAGCGTGCGCGATTTCGCCTATTGCTCGGCGCCCGACGACCGGGCCTTGTTCGGCCATAAGACACTGCTCGAGCGCATCGACAGCGGCAAGCCCGGCGCGGCGCCGCCCGACGGACGATGGATAGGACTGCTGAGCATTCGCGGGCGCGGCATCGAGCGCCTGCGCGAGATGCTCGCGGAACTGCGCCGCCAGCCCGACTTCGATACCCTCGACGTCCCCGCGCTCATCAACGCGTTGATCGACGTGGGCGAGGCCGTCGAAGTGCAGTACGTCCACGGACATTGGTGCGGCGTGAACGACCTCGAAGACTTCCGGCGCGCGGGTGATTTCGCGCATGCTCAAACGCCGTTCGCCATGGCGCGCAACGGGCACGGTGGGACGCCATGATCGAAGCGGAACAATTCGTCGAAGCGGCCCGGCGCCGCGGATTCACCTGGTACGCGGGCGTGCCCTGCTCGTTTCTCACGCCTTTCATCAACTACGTCCTCCAAAACCCGACGCTGCGCTACGTGAGCGCCGCGAACGAGGGCGATGCCGTCGCCTTGATCGCAGGTGTGGCGCTCGGCGCACGCAACGGCGAGCGCGGCATCACGATGATGCAGAACTCGGGGCTCGGCAACGCCGTCAGCCCGTTGACGTCGCTCACATGGACGTTTCGCCTGCCGCAACTGCTCATCGTGACCTGGCGCGGCGAGCCCGGCGTAGCCGACGAGCCGCAGCATGCGCTGATGGGGCCGATCACGCCATCGCTGCTCGAAACGATGGAAATCCCGTGGGAGCCGTTTCCTCGCGATGCCCAGGCGATCGAAGCGGCTCTTTCGCGCGCGGTCGCGCACATGGACGCAACCGGGCGCCCCTATGCGCTCGTCATGCGCAAAGGCAGCGTCGCGCCGTATCCGCTGGAGGAAAGGGTTCCGGCACGCACGGCGGCACGCGTGCCGCAATCGCGGTGGCATGGCACACCCCACGACGCGCTGCCGTCTCGCCGCGAGGCGTTGGAGCGCGTGATCGCGCACACACCGATCGACTCGACCGTCGTGCTCGCATCGACAGGTTTTTGCGGACGCGAGCTCTATGCGCTCGATGATCGTCCCAATCAACTCTATATGGTGGGATCGATGGGCTGCGTCATGCCGCTCGCGCTCGGCCTCGCCCTCGCGCGGCCCGACCTGCACGTCGTCGCGCTCGACGGCGACGGCGCGGCGCTCATGCGCATGGGCGCATTCGCCACGCTCGGCACATATGGAGGGGCAAACCTCACCCATCTGCTGCTCGATAACGGCTCACACGACTCCACAGGAGGGCAAGCGACCGTTTCGGCTCACGTCTCGTTCGCCGGCGTGGCGGCAGCATGCGGTTACACCGCGGCGATCGAGGGCGACGATCTTTCGCTCGTCGACATGCTGCTCGCCCCGCCGCTCGACGGCACGCGCAGCGGCCCCCGTTTCGCACGCGTGACGATCAAGCGCGGCACGCCCGACGGCCTGCCCCGTCCAACGATCTCTCCCGCCGACGTCAAAGCACGATTGATGCGCCATATCGGCGCCGCATGAGACATGCAAGAGGAAACTCCCCGAAATGAAAACGCTGCTGCTCAACCCCGGCCCCGTCACGTTGACGGCGCGTGTGCGCCAAAGCCTGCTGCAACCCGATCTGTGCCATCGAGAGAGCGAGTTCTACGACTTGCAGGACGAAGCACGCGGCCGTTTGCTGAATGTCTATCGGCTCGACCCGCGAAGGTGGTCGGCCGTTCTCATGACCGCCTCGGGCACCGGCGCAGTCGAAAGCATGATCGCCTCGCTCGTGCCGCGGCAAGGCCGGCTGCTGATCGTGCAAAACGGGGTGTACGGCGAGCGGATCGCCGCCATGGCGAAACAGTACGGGATCGAGCACGTCCCGCTCGTTCATGATTGGATGGCCGCTCCCGATCCCGCGGCCATCGCCCGCTGCCTCGATACCGACGGTCCTTTTACGCACGTTGCGATCGTTCATCACGAAACGACGACGGGCCGGCTCAACGGCTTGCGCGAGATCGGCGCGCTTTGCGGCAGCCGCGGCGTGCGTTTGCTGATCGATGCCGTCAGCAGCTTTGGCGCGGAGGCCATCGATTTCGACGAAGCCCACATCGACGCCGTCGCCGCGACGGCGAACAAGTGCCTGCACGGCGTGCCGGGCGCCTCGTTCGTCATCGCCGCACGCGAGGCGATCGAGCGCGGCACGAGCCGCGCGTACTACTTCGATCTTGCGCGCCTCGCGCGCATGCAAGCGGCGCGCAATACACCTTTCACGCCTTCCGTGCACGCGTACTATGCGCTCGTCGAAGCGTTGCGAGAGTTCGAGGACGAAGGCGGCGTGCGGGCGAGGCATGCCCGTTACGCGGCCCTCGCGGAGCAAGTGCGTAGCGGCCTGGCCTCGCGCGGTATCGCGTCGGTCCTGCCGCCCGAACAGTCGTCGGTGGTCTTGCGCTCTTACGACCTGCCGCCCGGCGTCGCTTACGAGCCGCTGCACGATGCGCTCAAGGCGCGCGGGTTCGTGATCTATGCAGGCCAAGGGGATTTGTCGAAACAGTTGTTCCGTATTTCGACGATGGGCGATATCCACGCGCCCGACATCGACCGGCTTCTGCTCGCGTTCGACGAGTTGATGCGCTGAGGCCGCGATGCCGTGATATCTCGACGGCCGGCGCGATCGGTATCCCGAAGATCCCGGCGCCTTGCTTACTCTCCGCGCGCCGCAAGCTCGCCCAAGCGCCGCACGGCGGCCTGGAGTTCGCTCGTCCAACGATTGCCGGCATTCAAGCGCAGGCAATCGTCGAACGCATCGCCTTCACCGAACAAATGCCCCGGCGTGAAACTGATCCCTTCCGTCCGCGCCTGCTCGAACAGCACCCGCGTGCTGCGCGAGCGCCCCTCGACCTCGGGCAGTTTCGCCCATAGCACCATCCCGCCTAGGGGATCGGTCACCCGCGTGCCCTCTGGAAAATAGCGCAGCACGGCTTCGCGCAACGCACGCTGCTGACCGTGCAGCGCGGCCTTCAGCCGCCGCAGATGCAGCGCGTAGCCGCCCGTGGCCAATAGCTCGGCCACGGCCGCCTGCTGCAACTCGGCCGTAGCCATGCTCGTCGTGTACTTGAGCGCCTTGACGCGCTCCGTGAACCGTCCGCCCGCGATCCAGCCCACGCGCAAGCCAGGACATAAGCTCTTCGAGAATCCGCCGCAAAGCAACACGTTGCCGTGCGCATCGTCGAACGCGCGCACGGGCCGCGGCCGCGTTTCGCCGAAGCACAAATCGCCGAAGATGTCGTCTTCGATCAGCGGTACGTCGCGCTCGCGAAGCAGCTTGACGAGCGAGCGCTTCGCCGCATCGCCGGGCACGCTGCCGAGCGGATTGTTGCCGTTCGCGACCGTCACCACGGCTTTGATCGGCACGCCGCGATCGAGCGCTTGCCTCAATGCATCGACATCCATGCCCGTCCGCGGCTTGCTCGGGATCGGATGAACGTGCATCTCGAGCGCCCGCAGCATCTGTAGGAGAACGAAGTAAGTCGGCGATTCGACGGCGACGACGTCGCCGGGGCGAGCCACGGCCCGCAACGCCAGATTCAATGCTTCGACGCAACCGTTCGTCACGACGATTTCATCGGGATCGAGTTCGCAAGCGTAGCGCATCGCCTGCCGCGCGATTTGCGCGCGCAACGCCGGATACCCGGTACCGCGCACGTGCGAGCCGACCAAGTCGCGGTGCTGATAGGCGAGCCGGCGCAACAGCACGCCGAAACGCTCGACCGGGTAAAGCGATGTCTCCGCCGATGCAAGATCGAGCCGCACGGCCGCCGCCTCGCCCGCGATCGCCAGATGATCGCGCGCCTGCGCGTCGAGCTCGGGCGCGGGCTTGGCCCATCGGCCGGCCCCGCCTTTCACGGCGGCAGCGGCGCCCGCGCGCTTGCCCCGCCGCGGACGCTGTGCGACGAAGTA
Organism: Trinickia sp.; assembly: GCF_051953955.1. Taxonomy (GTDB): domain Bacteria; phylum Pseudomonadota; class Gammaproteobacteria; order Burkholderiales; family Burkholderiaceae; genus Trinickia. The sequence goes on from NZ_JBQCIF010000086.1 coordinate 70,541, forward strand.
GCCCGAGCGCGGCCGCGCTTCGATCTGCCCGCGGGTCTCGAGCCAGCGCAGGGCTTGCAGCGCCGTCGCCATGCTCACGCCATACTGCGTCGCAAGCGTACGCACCGACGGCAAGCGTGCGCCCTCCTCCATCGCCGCCTGCTCGATGCCGCTCTGAAGCCGTTGCGCCAACCGAAGGTAAAGGGGGGTGTCGTGCTCGCCGGAGTCCATGGCCGTCAGAAAAATCCGCCAAATCTGTTATGTAACAGATTCGGCCCTGTTGTGTATAGGGACGACGGGCAGGTCATGCCATCATGAGCGCACTGATGGCACCCCGGATAGGAGAACTCCAAGATGCACGCCCTGAAATACGACTTTCGCAGCGATACCGTCACGCGCCCGGGGGCCGCAATGCGTGCGGCCATGGCTTCGGCTGTGGTCGGCGACGACGTGCTCGGCGACGATCCGACCGTCAAGCAGCTCGAAGCGCGTGCGGCCGAGATCATCGGCAAGGAAGCGGCCCTGTTCGTCCCGTCGGGCACGCAGTCGAATCTCATCGCCTTGATGATCCACTGCGAGCGCGGCGACGAATACATCGCCGGGCAGCAGGCGCACTGCTACCGGTGGGAAGCGGGTGGGGCCGCCGTGCTGGCCAGCATCCAGCCCCAGCCGCTCGAGAACGCCGCGGATGGCACGATCGCCCTGGCCGACATCGAAGCCGCGATCAAGCCTGACGATCCGCATTTCGCGCGTACACGCCTGCTCGCGCTCGAAAACACGATCGGCGGCAAAATCCTGTCCTCCGATTACGTGCTCGCGGCGACCGCGTTAGCCAAGCGGCACGGCCTGTCCTGCCATCTCGACGGCGCCCGGCTGTTCAACGCGGCCGTTGCGCTCGGGGTGCCGGCGGCCACGCTCGCGCAGCCGTTCGATACGGTCTCGATCTGCCTCTCGAAGGGCCTGGGCGCGCCCGTCGGCTCCGTGCTCGTCGGCCCTGCAACGGCGATCGCCCGCGCCCGCCGGCTGCGTAAGATGCTCGGCGGCTCGATGCGGCAGGCCGGCATTCTTGCCGCGGCAGGCCTTTACGCGCTCGAGCACAACGTCGAGCGTCTCAGCGAGGATCACGCGAACGCCCGCGTCCTTGCCGCAGGTCTGGCCCAACTGCCCGGGTTGACCGTGACCGAACCGCAGACGAACATCGTGTTCGTCGATGTAGAGGCGCCGATTGCCCCGGATTTCGTGGCGCACCTGGCACAGCACGGGATCAACGTCGTATCGACCTACGGGGCGACGCGCCAGCGCTGGGTCACGCATCTGGACGTCGATGCGAAGGCCGTCGACGATGCACTCTCGGTGGCATCGGAATTTTTACTGCGCCAGCAATGAGCCCCGATGCTTTTCGTTGCTCACACAACTTATCTTCATCGATTCGATAAGGGGCCACGCCTATGCACGCCGACAATTTTTCTCTAACCGACTACCTCCATCGCATCGACTACACGGGGACACCGAAGGCCGACATCGAGACGGTTACGCGCATGATGCGCCGGCAACTGTTCTCGGTGCCGTTCGAAAACCTCGACGTACAGGCCGGCAAGATCGTCTCGCTCGTGCCGGAGGACATCGTCGAGAAGATCGTGAATCGCAAGCGCGGGGGCTACTGCTACGAAGTGAACGGCCTGTTTGCGATGGCGTTGGAATCGCTCGGCATCCGCTATCAATACGTCGCTGCACGACCGATGATCTATCCCGCGCGGCGGCCCCGGACGCATATGGCGCTCGTGATCACGCTCGAAGGCGAACGTTGGCTGTGCGACCTCGGCTTCGGCAGCTATGGCATTCGTGCCCCGATGCGCCTCGACGCGTTGGACGCCCAGATCGCCCAGGACGACGACACGTTCATGCTGAGCTTGGGGGAGGATGGCTTCTACTTGCTTCGGGCCAAGGTCGACGGAGAATGGGCGAACCAGTATGCATTCGATCTCTCGCCTCAGGAATGGGTCGATTTCATTCCGGCGAATTATCTGAATTCGACGCATCCGGATACGATTTTCGTACGAATGATCGTAGCCGTGCTGATGACCGAGAGCGGCCGTAAGATCTTGGGCGGCGACAGCTTCAAGATCGTCTCGCACGGGCGCACGGAAAAGCGTACGGTGGTGCCAAGCGAGTTGCCGGGCCTGCTCGCCCGCGAATTCGGATTGACCATGGCCGCCTGCGGCTAGAGATGGCGCCGGGGTGAGCGCGGGAGCGAGCGTTGGGCTTGATCTGTCACAAAACGGCGCCGTGACTCGTCTAAGGTCGGTTGAGCGCCGTTGTGCACGCTCTTTTCATCGAGACGATATGATGACCGATCCCGCCCCTTCACTCGCCGCCTCCGACCCGTTCGATGCATTGCGGCCCCGGCTCTTCTCCGTGGCGTATCGCATGCTCGGCACCCGCGCCGACGCGGAAGACATCGTGCAAGACGCCTGGCTGCGCTGGCAGCAGAACACCGATCGCTCGGCGGTGCAATCGGCCGAGGCTTGGCTCGTCACGATCGTGACGCGGCTGTCGATCGACCGCTTGCGCGCGGCGAAGGCCGAACGCGAAGCGTATGTCGGCTGGTGGCTGCCCGAGCCGCTCGTCGAGGAGGCCGACGAGCGCACGCCGGAAGCCGCCATCGAGCTGGCGAGCGATTTGTCCATGGCGCTGCTTTGGGTGCTCGAGCGGCTTTCAGCCGAGGAGCGCGCTGCGTTCTTGCTGCGCCAGGTGTTCGATCACGATTACGGCGAAATCGCCACGCTGCTCGGCAAGAGCGAGGCCGCGTGCCGGCAAATGGTCCATCGCGCCTCCGAGCGAGTGCAGCACACCCGCACGCGTTTTCCCGTGCCGCGCGACGCGCATCGGCGCGTCGTCGAGAAATTCATGCGGGCAGCGCAGTCGGGCGAGCGGGATGCCATTCAGGCGCTGTTGTCCGACGACGTCGAACTCGTGGGCGACGGCGGCGGCAAAGTCCCGGCGGTCTCCAAAGTGCTACATGGCGCGTTTCGCATCGCCAATCTGTTTTGGGTCACCGGGCGGCGCTTCGGCCCGGCGCTGGCTTACCGCCATGCGCTCATCAACGGCGAGCCGGGGTTGCTGCGCTACATCGACGGCAGGCTCGAGTCGGCAATGGCATTCGCCACCGACGGCGAGCGCGTCGTCGGGATTTACTCCGTCCGCAACCCAGACAAGCTCACGCATGTTCCGCAATCGCTCGCGCAGTGACAGGATGCTTTGGCAGCGGCAGGCAGCGATAGCCACCGATAGGTAGCGAAGCCGAGTCCGCAATCGGGGACGTTGCACGCATTGCAGCGCCCCGCTGCGGCCCACTATGCCGCGAGCAGCGAGAGCGCGCTGAGCTCTCGCATGAGGCTTGGCTTGCGCGATTCCAACACATCCGATTGAATCCGAAAAATCACGGACTTGATCACGTCCGTCTTGGACATGGCCGTTTCCTTGGCGAGATGGTTCAAGTCTTCGGCGATGCGCGGCGCGACTTTCAACGACAAGCGCCTGCGAGCACCGCCTCGGCTTTCCTCGTACCTCGACTGCGCAGCCGCGAGCCCCTTGACCAGCCCCGAGATCGGATATTCGCCCGACGCGAAACGATGAAGGTAGACGGTCATCAAGACCTTCCGAAATTCGGTCGAACTTTGGCTGTCGAGCGTGTAGGCCGCTAAATCCAGTGCATCGATATAGATGGCGGGCAATTGGGCCTCCACGGATTTGATGTCTCTTTGCCGCGCTTCTCGAATAGCCGGAGTAGACTGCGCCGGCGTAGCGACGACCTCGTCGCAACCGTCGCACACCGCCACGAGGATATCCCTCGCGATCCCCTTGCCATCGCTGAACGGAACATCCCGGCGCACGAAAGTCGTGCTTACCCGTTCGCCGCAGTGCGAGCAGATCGCCCGGCTCTTGTCGCCTTCCTGAAAAAGTCTCGTACTCATAGTCTTCAAAATCACCGGTGGACGCTAATGAACATCGTGTCGGGATCGTCGATGAAGTAAAACTTGATGTACCAGCCCTGCGACACGATCAGGTGCACATCCACCGACGGCGCCTGATGATGAGGCGAGCACTGGTGCTCGCTTCCCTTGGCGCGGCGGACAATGGCTTCGACTTCGGCGGGACTCACCGCACCGGCCTGAAGCAAATTTTTCAAGTCAATCTGGCGACGCGCTTCATGCTGAAACAACCCAGACTGTAGCGCGGCAATCACGGCCTGCTTCGCCGCGATGAATCCTCGAGGTATCGACACCAGGCCTCCATTATACGACGGTTATCGTAAACAACAAGAACAAGCTGCGTCGCTCATGGTAAGAAATTTTCCCGGCGGCTCGTCCTCGGCCGGACGGCCAAAAAAATCCGCGCGATCTGTCACAGGCGCGCGAAACGCGGCGTCTTGAATGCATGGACGCCGCACCGGGCGGCGCTCCGCTCACGACCGGAGAGGAAAAACCATGTCACTGACTGCTCGCATCGATTACTTCAAGCTCGCGCCAACGGCTTTTCGCAACTTGCAGCAGCTTTCGGCGGGGCTGCGCCGCGATCTGCTCGGGCATCGTCTCGTCGAATTGGTTCTGATGCGCGTGTCGCAAATCAATGGCTGCGCGTTTTGCATCGACATGCACTGGCGCGATCTGATGAAGATGGAGGCCGATCCTCGGCATCTGAATGCAGTGGCCGGATGGCGCGAAGCCCCGTTCTTCGATGAGCGCGAGCGCGCGGCGCTCGAATGGGCCGAGCTCGTGACGGGCGTGCCTCACACCGATCCGAGCGACGAAGCGTTCGCGCGGCTGCGCGCGCGGTTCAGCGAAGAGGAGATCGCCGAGCTCGGGTTCGTCATCGTGACGATCACCGCATGGAATCTGCTCAACGTGAGCTTCAGGACTCCGGTGCCCGAGAAGGCATGACAGCGAAAGGGCCGGCCTCGGCCCCTGCCGCCGGGGCCGGGCACGCGGTGCGCGATCGGCTCACCGCACGGACTCGTGCCAGAGCACGGTCAAGACCGTCATCAAGGCCGGGCCGATGAAGAGGCCCACGAGGCCGAATGTCTCGGCACCACCGAGGATGCCGAACAAGACGAGCAAGAACGGCAGCCGCGTCGCGCTGCCGATGAGCCCCGGGCGCACGAAGTGCTCGGCCAAGAACACGACGACGCTGCCCGTCGCCACCACGGCCACGGCGCCGGCCACCTGGCCGTGGACCACGAGCCAAAGCGCCACGAGACAAAATGCAACCGGCGCGCAAAACGGCACCATCGCGGCGATGGCCGTCACGAGGCCGAGCTCGGCCGAGTGAGGCACGCCCGTCGCATAGTAGGCCACGCCGATCAGCGCACCCTCGCCCATGCCGACCACGACGAGCCCCGTCACCGTGCCGCGCACGGCTGCCGCCATTCGCATCGCAAGGTGCGTACCGTCCGCACCGAATACGCGGCGCACGGCTTTCGCCAGATGCTCGGACACGCGGGGGCCCGAGCGCAGCACGACGAACAGCGTCAGCAGCATGAAGCCGAAATGCACGACGCCGCGGACCGCGAGCGAGCCGAAGTGGCGGCCGGCCGTCGCGACGTGGCTATCGCGCAACTGCTGCATGGCCGGGGAGCCTTCGAGCGGACGCGCGAGATTCGTTTGCCACCATTGCGAAATCTGATTGCCGAAAGGCAACTGCTGCACGAACTTCGGCAAGGCGATGCCGTTTTCCTCGAGGTCGGAGACCCAGTGCATCAGGTGATGCGTCTCGTGCAGCACTTGGGCGAAAACACCCACGATCGGCAGCACGATGAACAAGCCGACCACGGTGGTGATCGCCAACGCGATGGCGCTCGCGCGCGTCGGACTCTGCTTGGGCGAGCTCAGGCGCTGCAGCAGCGGCCACACGAGGATCGCGATGACGAGCGCCCAGACGATCGACGGAATGAACGATCGAATGATCCAGAGCGCGAGCGCCACGAGCACGGTGTAGAGCAGCACCGTCGCGACGCGCTGCCTGCGCTTTCCGTCGGCGGAATCGTTCGTGGCAAGCGGAAAAATAGGCATGACGATCGCCTTTGCGGTGAGAGTCTCGATCGCCCACATCTTATCGAAGTTCGCTGCGTGCGCAGCGGCCCCTCGTTGACGCGGCGCGGGACTTTGTAAAGAATCTGGGGCCGACGGATACGAACGATCCTCACCTCAGGAGCGGCCATGCGCTTGCGTCTCTCTATACCTCCCTCGCCGCGCGGCACGCGCACGGCCCGAATGGCCGCGCTCGCGATCGCACTGGTCTGCACGGTCGGCACGAGCCGGCTGGCCCTAGCCGACGACGAAAGCAACAACGGCAGCGACGCCGCCGAACCGGTGGTCGGCGCGGTATCCGGATCGGCGCCCACGTCCCTGTCCGCACCCGTGCCCGCATCCGCGTCCGCAAAGCCCGATGTCCATCCACGCGCCCATGCCGCGCCGGCGGCAAGCGGACCGCACTCGGCTTCGGCGGCAACGAACGCCGCGGCGGAGCCCGTGCCGCGCGAGACGTCGATCATGACGAAGCACGCGCTGCGCCTGAACGGCCGCCGGCTCGACTACGACGCCACGGTGGGCAACCTATTGCTGCGCGACGACAAGGGCGAGCCCGAGGCGAGCATGTCCTACGTTGCGTACACGAGCAAGGCCGAGCGCGGCGCGGCGCGCCCCGTTACCTTCCTTTTCAATGGCGGCCCGGGTGCCGCGAGCGTGTTCTTGCTGATCGGCTCGATCGGCCCGAAACGCGTGCATACCTCGAGCCCGTCGGCCACGCCGCCCGCACCCTACGTGCTCACCGACAATCCCGATTCGCTGCTCGACAAGAGCGATCTCGTCTTCGTCGACGCCATCGGCACGGGCTTTTCGAAGGTCGTGGGCCACGGCAGCGGCAAGCAATTTTGGAGCGTCGATGGCGATCTCGACGCGTTCGTCCGGTTCATCGATCGCTATCTGACCGTCAACGATCGTTGGAACTCGCCGAAATTCCTCGTCGGCGAATCGTATGGCACCGCACGGGCGGCCATGCTGGCCTATCGGCTCGGCCAGCACGAAATCTCGCTGAACGGCGTGGTGCTGCTTTCGTCGGTGCTCAATTCGGGCACGCGTGCGCCGGGGCTCGACCTGATGTACGTGCACTACTTGCCCTCGTTCGCCGCGACCGCCTGGTACCACGACAAGCTCGGCCCCTCGAAACCCGCCGACCTGCCCGCGTTTTTGGACGAAGTACGCGCATTCGCGGCGGGGCCCTATGCGGCCGCGCTCGGAAAAGGCGATGCCTTGCCCGAAGCCGAGCGCGATGCAATCGCCGCGCGCATTGCGCAATACACGGGACTCGACGCGCAATACGTCGTCAGAGCGCGGCTGCGCATCTCGCCCTCTCATTTCCGCAAGCAACTGCTGCTCGGCCAAGCGCGCAGCGTGGGGCGCTACGATAGCCGCTTCGAGGGCATCGAGTATGACGACGATTCTTCTTCTCCCGATTTCGACGCTTCGGAAAAGTACATTTCGAGCGCATTCAATGCCGCATTCCACCAGCATTTGGCCCAAGACCTGCACGATGCGAACGCGAGCGAAACACCCTATCGCGTCTTCAATGGTCACGTGCTCGACACGTGGGGCTGGAAGCATCGCGCCTGGTGGGGCGAGACGCTGAACGTGCCCTATGCGGCGGCCGACCTGGCCGAAGCGATGCGGCAAAACCCACGGCTGAAGGTGCTATCCGCAAACGGCTATTTCGATCTTGCGACGCCATTCTTCGCGACCGAGTACGACCTTGCTCACATGGGGCTAGAACCATCGCTGCGCAAGAATCTGCGGGTGACCTATTACGAAACGGGACACATGATCTACCTCGACGACGCCGCGCTGCACGCATTGAAGAACGATTTGGATCGTTTTTACGACGATGCAACCTCTCAGTGAACTGGCTGATTCAAAATCTGCGTTCTCAATTGGCATCGAATGTGATGCGCGGCGCATACACGGAACGACGAAGATTCCGGCCGCTCATCACTCGCCCTTTTAATCCGAACGTCTGTAAATAAGACGTTCCTAGTTGCCTAGTCGTTTAGGATTCTTCGATCGGGCTGCAAGCGCCGTCCGTAGCAAATGTCCGTCCTGGAGTCTGCATCCGTCGCGACGCCCCGCATTTTCCGTACAGACCATCTTTTCCACTACTACCATTAACAGCTACACAGCCATATTCTCGACCTGCTACGTTGAAGATGCTCAATGCACCGTTGAGCGATATTATTACCCCATTAATCAATAACGATGGCTCGAGACGGCAGCAAATTAAAATCCGTTGACTCACCGCTATCCCGCGGATACGGCGTCTCTTGGCGTTGCAATCCTAGGAGCTCAAATTGAAGTCGACATTCGAATCGAAGGGGTCCCTACCAAGTATTTTCCGAACCGCTGCATTGGCATTGCCGCTCGTCGCAGCCGCGCCGCCCAGCCATGCGGATGCTGGGCCGACGGCGTGGGTCGGCACCGAAACACGGGCGTTTTTGACGCCGCAACAAATGAGGGCGTTGGCAGCAACGCCGCAAGCTCTCGTAACGCCCGGCGAGAAAGCCCATGTGGTCGTCAGCCTGCGCGTGCGCGACATGGCGAAGCTCGAGGCGCTCGGTCAAGCCGTCAATGAGCGCGGCAACAGTCAGTATCACCGCTTCCTCACGCCGGAGGCGTTCTTGTCCGAATTCGCGCCAACCGAAGCACAGGTGCAAAAAGTCGTCGCGTACATGCGTAAGAACGGCTTCGTCAACATCCGCGTGTCCAAGAATCGTCTGCTGATTTCGGCAGACGGCACGGCCGGCACCGTGAGGACCGCATTCAACACCCCGCTCGTGCACTTGCGCAAAGGCAACCGCACCGTCTTCGCGAATGCGGCACCGGCCGAGGTGCCCGAAGCGCTCGGCGGCACCGTCCTGTCCGTGCTAGGGCTGCAAAACGTGACGCGTGCTCACACGATGGCGGTGAGAGGCCCGCGCACGGAAGCGAAGACGATGGCCATCGGGACCGAAATGGGCCACTACCCGACCGAATGGCCGCGCATTTACGGCGCAACGACCCTACCCACGGCATCGAGCACGGCGGTCGGCATCATCACGATCGGCGGTGCGAACCAGGCCACACAGGATCTGAATCAGTTCACGCAGGCCAACGATCTCGCTCGAGTCAACGTCTCGGCCGTGCAAACGGGCGATCCAAGCGGCGATTACAGCGATGATCCTAACGGCCAAGGCGAATGGGACCTCGACAGCCAAGATATCGTCGGTGCGGCGGGCGGCGCCGTCGGCCAGTTGATTTTCTATGAGGCCGATATGGCTGCCTCCGGCAACACGGGGCTGACGCAGGCGTTCAACCAAGCCGTCAGCGACGACACGGCGAAGGTCATCAACGTCTCGCTCGGCTGGTGCGAAGCCGATGCGCAAGCCGACGGCACGGTGGCCGCCGAAGACCAGATCTTTGCCGCGGCCGTCGCGCAAGGACAGACGTTCTCGGTTTCGTCGGGCGACGAGGGCGCCTACGAATGCAACAACCGCGGCTATCCGGACGGTAGCACCTACTCGATCTCATGGCCGGCTTCGTCGCCGAGCGTCATCGCCGTCGGCGGTACGACGCTCTTTACGTCGAACGGCAAGTGGGCGAGCGAGACGGTCTGGAACGAGGGGCTAGACGACAGCGGCAAGCTCTGGGCGTCGACGGGCGGCATCAGCCGGGTCGAGCCGCTGCCGTCGTGGCAGAAAGCGCTTTCCATGAGCCCTCAGCCCACCGGCCGCGCCGTTCCCGACATTTCGTTCGACGCGGCACAGGGCTCTGGCGCGCTCGTCTACAGCTACGGCCAGATCGAGCAGATCGGTGGCACGAGCTTGGCTTCGCCGATCTTCGTCGGACTATGGGCGCGGCTCGAATCGGCCCATTCGAACTCGCTCGGATTCCCCGCCTCGAGTATCTACTGCGCCGTGAGAGCGGCGCCTTCGCTCGTCCATGACGTCACCTCGGGCAACAACGGCTATCGAGGCTACGGCTACCGGGCGGCCAAAGGGTGGGACTACCCGACGGGCTGGGGCAGCTTGATCATGTCGAATCTGGCGTCCTACGTAAATAGCCATCCGTTCGCGCAATGACCGCGGGTTGACCGCTCGCCGACCGCCCGGCGAGACGGCGGGCTCTTGTGCCCCAAGCCGATCCGGCCCTTTATTCCGGATCGGCTCTTTCGTTGTACGCGCAACAACTTTGCGCGGTTCGTGCACACGCCCGAGCAACTCGGCGCATAATCGCTGCTTTGCGTCTTTGCCCACGATTCGTCGTTGCAGCGCCGCTTGTCCATGCCGCTTGCCATCAAAGCCTTCATCGCCCCGCTGATCGTGGCCTGCGCCATGTTCATGGAAAGCGTCGACGGGAACATCATCGTCACGGCGTTGCCGTCGATGGCCCGCGACTTCGGCAGCGACCCGGTCGCGCTGAAAGTGGCGATCACGAGCTATGTCGTCGGGCTCGGCGTGTTCATTCCGATTTGCGGCTGGCTGGCCGATCGCTTCGGCGCCCGCACGGTCTTCCGAACGGCGATCGGAATCTTCGTCGTCGGTTCCGTGATGTGCGGCTTCGCGCGCTCGCTGCACATCTTCACGCTCGCGCGTTTCCTGCAAGGGATCGGCGGCGCGATGATGGTGCCCGTCGGCCGCATCATCATTTTTCGCGCGGTGCCCAAGACCGAGTTCGTGCGGGCCATGAACTACCTGAGCCTGCCTGCGATGTTCGCGCCGGCCGCGGCGCCGCTGCTCGGCGGCTTCATCACCACGTATTTGCACTGGCGGCTGATCTTTTTCATCAACGTGCCCGTCGGCATCCTCGGCATCTACCTGACGAATCGCCATATCGTCAACACGCACGAGCCGCATCCCGGTCCGCTCGACTGGTTCGGCTTTTTGCTGTCGGCCATCGGCGGGTCGCTCGTCATGCTCGGCCTATCGCTGATCGGCAGCGAACTCGTCTCCGACCGCACCGCCTATGAAATGTCCGTCACGGGTGCGCTGCTGCTCGCGCTGTACGTGCTCTATGCGCAGCGCGCCGAGCGGCCCGTGCTCGACCTGCGGCTCCTGAGCGTGCCGACGTTCCGGGCGAGCGTGCTCGGCGGTTCGATGTTCCGCATCGGGCTCGGCGCCGTGCCGTTTTTGCTGCCGCTCGCGTTGCAGGAAGGCCTCGGGATGTCGGCGTTTCAATCGGGCGCCATCACCTGCGCTTCCGCGTTCGGGAGCATGTTCATGCGCTCGCTCACGTCGTCGGTGCTGCGCAAGTACGGCTTTCGCACGGTGCTCATTTACAACGCCGTGTTTTCGGGCATCGCCATCGCCGCCTATGGCGCATTTTTTCCGGGCACGCCGGTATGGGTGATGTGGGTGGTCGTGCTGCTCGGCGGGTTCTTCCCGGCGTTGCAGTTCACTAGCTTGAATTCGATGATCTATGCCGAGATCGGCAGCCAGGACGTCGGCCGTGCCACGAGCTTGGGCAGCGTGGTGCAGCAGATGTCGCTTGGGCTAGGCGTGACCGTGGGCGGGATCGTGCTGCAGATCTCGCGCGATCTGCACGGCCACGCGCACGCCCTGTGGTCCGACTTCTGGCCGTCGTTCCTCGTGGTCGGCCTGTTCTCGCTCGGCTCCATTCCTATCACGCGCAAGCTGGCACCCAACGCCGGCGATGAAATCGCGCGTGGTTCGCGCGGATAGCCCGCCACGCATACACGCAGCGGCCTAGCGCGGCAACGTGACGCGCGTGGCGGCGCGCCGTTCAAGCTGCGATGCCACTTGCCTCGATCCCGGCATGGCCGCGGACCGCATCGACGACGATCGCCGCCAGTTGCTCGACGGGTGCCGCCGCCGCGCTCGACGCACGCAACAGCGATAGACCGAGCGAAGGCAACGCCGGCAAACCGTAGCCGGCCGGATCGAGCGTGCGGACGGTGGACGGCAAGCCGTACGAAGTGCGCACGGTCATCCCGAGCCCCGCCGCCGCCGCGGCCCATAAGCCCGCGAGGCTCGGGCTCGTCACGGCCACGCGCCAGGCGATGCCGGCGCGATCGAGCGCATCCGTCGCGAGCGAGCAGAGCATGCACGCCCCATCGAATAGGACGAGCGGCAGCGGCTCGCCCGCATCGGGCGACCATTGCAGCGCATCGGATCCAATCCAATGCAACGGCGGTTTCGCCACTTCGACGCTGGCGCCGGCCACGCGCCGCGCTTGAAGCGAAAGGTTGAGATCGTCCCACACTAGCGCGAGATCGAGCTCGCCGGCATCGAGCCGCTCGGTCAAGTCGGCGTTGCGCGCGACGCGTGCTTCGATGCGCACTTTCGGATGCGCGCGAGCGAACCGGCCCAGAACGCCCGGGAGCAACGACTCGCCGAAATCCTCCTGCAGCCCGAGACGGACCCAGCCCTCGAGATCCGTGCCGCGTGCGGCGACGACCGCTTCATCGTTGAGCTCGACTAAGCGCCGCGCGTAGCGAAGCATGACCTCGCCGGCATCCGTGAGCCCGAGCCCGCGGCCCGCTTTGCGGAACAGCGGCGCACCCACCTGTTCTTCCAGTTTTCTGATTTGCGCACTGACCGCAGAGGTGGAACGGCCGACTTTGTCCGCGGCTTTAGCGAAGCTGCCCAGGTCCATGCCCATGACGAAGCTGCGCAAGGCCGCGACATCGAAGTTCGTTTGGCTCATGAATCACCAATCATCCTGTATTTTCGAACGAAAACATCAAAATTATCTGATTTTCAGGATGATCATAGAATGCGAGACTGCGTCCGTCAAACGTCATCAGTCAAACGGAGCAATCCATGGACACGCGATATCTCGTCACGACGCAGGGGAAGACGCTCGGCGCGTCGCACCGGTGGAAAGTGCTCACGGTCGGCGTCGCGGCGAATGCCGGGTTCTCCGCGGCGGCCGCTGGCATCCCGACGACGGCTATTTGGATGCGCACCGGTTACCACTTCGACAATGCGCAACTCGGCGTCGCGTTGGGCGCCACGGGCCTCGGCATCGCCCTATCGGAATTGCCGTGGGGCCTCGCCACCGATCGGTTCGGCGACAGGCCGGTATTGATCGCCGGGATGCTGGGGACGGCGCTCGCGCTGCTGTCGATGGCACTGTTCGTCGTGCCGACGGCCGGCTCGATTCCGGCGTTGCCCGTGCTCGCAGCCGCGATGGCGTTGGTCGGGCTGCTCGGCGGGAGCGTCAATGGCTCCAGCGGCCGGGCCATCATGAGTTGGTTCAAAGAAGGCGAGCGCGGCATCGCCATGAGCATCCGGCAAACAGCCGTGCCGCTCGGCGGCGGCATCGGTGCTTCGCTGCTGCCGTGGCTCGCTTCGACGCACGGCTTCGCGGCGGTCTATAGCGCGCTTGCGTTGCTGTGCGCCGTGCCGGCGGCCTTCGCCATACGTTGGCTTCACGAGCCGCCGAATATGGCCACCACCTCCCCCACCACCTCCGCCGGCTCCGGACCCGCGACGAAGACCGGTGCCCCTGCACAACGCAGCCCGCTGCGCGACATGCAAATCTGGCGCGTCGCAGTCGGCATCGGCGTACTGTGCATGCCGCAGTTCGCCATTCTCACGTTCGCGACCGTCTTTTTGCACGACTTCGGCCGACTGGGCACGGCGGGCATCAGCACGACGATGGCCGCCGTGCAACTCGGCGCCATGGTCATGCGAGTATGGAGCGGGCGCCACACCGATCGTCGCGGCAATCGCCGCGGCTACCTGCGCGGCTCGACGGTCGTTGCGGCCGCCTCGTTCGCCGCGCTGGCGGGTGCCGTGGCGCTTGGGCACGCGGCGCCGATCGCATCGGTCATCGGATTGATCGTGTTCGCCGGCATTTGCGTGTCCGCGTGGCACGGGGTGGCTTATGCCGAGCTCGCGAGCCTCGCCGGGCCGGCACGCGCGGGGACGGCGCTCGGAATGGCGAACACGATCGTCTATGTTGGGCTGTTCCTCGTGCCGCTGTCGCTGCCTCACCTGCTGGCAGCCAGTTCGTGGACGATGGTGTGGTTCGCGGCAGGCTTCGTGGCGCTGGGAGTTTATCCGTTGTTTCCGCGGGCGCGCTGACAGCCGGGGATCGTCTCGGCATGAAAACAATAATTTCATATTTTGGCAAAAACAGAAACTATTATTTTCTTTTGTTGACCGCCGAGGAGCGAACGAGGAGGGGGAGGAGTCGATCGCAAACCGAAGCTTCGAAACGCTAGGCGTTATACCGAAGCCGGATAATTTTGGATAACGACGCTCGATGCACATCGAACGAAGGCGGTGTACGCTGCCGCATCACGTCACGCGCATAAAGCCCTCCCAACCGATGACGACGCTTTCGATCGCCGCCGCCCGCACCCTTCACCTCGCCGCCCAAGGGTTTCTTTCGCCGCCGCGCCGCAAGGCCGTCAAGGACGACGTGCTCGCGGCGATTCGGCGCATGGCGCAATTGCAGATCGACACGATCCATGTCGTCGCACGCAGCCCGTACTTGGTGCTCTTCAGCCGGATCGGCCCGTACCCGCCGCAGTGGCTCGACGAGCACCTGGCGGAAGGGCGGCTATTCGAATATTGGTCGCACGAGGCCTGTTTCGTTCCGATCGAGGACTATGGCCTGCTGCGTCATCGCATGCTCGATCCGAGCAACATGGGATGGAAATACGCAGCCGATTGGCACCAGCGTTACAAGGACGATATCGATCGACTGCTCGATCACGTGCGCGAAAACGGCCCCGTGCGCGCGGCCGACTTCGAGCGCGAAGCCGGGCGCGGCAACGGCTGGTGGGATTGGAAACCCGAAAAGCGGCACCTCGAAGTCCTCTTCACGCTCGGGCATTTGATGGTGGCCGAACGGCGCAACTTTCATCGCGTCTATGACATCGCCGAGCGTGTGCTGCCGCGCTGGAACGATACGCGTGACCTGCCGGCAGCCGAGACGGTGCAGCCCACGCTCGTCGCACGCACATGCCGGGCGCTCGGTGTCGCCCGTGCCGATTGGATCGCCGATTACTATCGGATCGAGCGGCGCAAATACACGGCCGAGCTCCATGCGCTGGCCGATCGCGGCGAGGTGATTCCCGCGCGCGTCGAAGGATGGAAAGAGGACGCGTTCGTATCGAGCGAATCGGCGCCGCTGCTCGATGATGTCTTGGAAGGCCGCTTACGCTCCACGGTGACGACGGTGCTTTCCCCCTTCGATCCGGTGGTTTGGGATCGCAAACGCGCGGCCATGCTGTTCGATTTCGATTATGCGATCGAATGTTATACGCCGGCGGCCAAGCGCAAGTATGGCTATTTCTGTTTGCCGATCTTGCATCGAGGGCGATTGATCGGGCGCGTCGATGCGAAGGCCCATCGTGCGCAGGGCGTGTTCGAGTTGAAGTCGTTTCATTTGGAGCCCGGGTTGCGCGTCAGTGCAACGATGCTGGCCGACGTGCGCCGGGCGCTCGTGCGCTGCGCCGAGTGGCATGGCACGCCGCAACTCGCGGTGGGGTCGGCGCCGCGGGAGATTGCGCGGGCTCTACTGGCCCAACCTTAACTAGCCTATGCCGCGAGTCCCGCTCCCGACCAGTTTTGCCGAACGTACTCGCGCCGCTTCATGCCAGCGCCGCTGCATATGACGGAGTTGAGCCTCGCTCGACGACGAGCAGGTGGTCAGCACGGCGAACACACTCTGATGGTCGTCCGTTGGAGGCAGGGCGTGACGGGAGGCTCACCCACCACAGATCACCGCCCTCCACTATTGCATGTTTTTTCCGACATACATGATCTGTACCGTACCGGCGCCGACATCAAACCGTTCGAACGCGCCCGCATGGCGAGCATAGACATTGGCCTGCTTACCCGCGAACGCGAACTGCTTCGTCGGTTCACCGAGCTTCGCCCGCACGCTGTCGAAGCTATCGCCCAGGTGCACGCCATCGACCTCTCCCGAGTACGGCATCACCATCCGTGCAGCATAAAGTTGTCCCGTGCCGTCAAAGAAGCACGACAACCCTCGCGACGGCTGCGCCTCCGTGGCACCGGCAACCGTCGACCGCACGGGATGACGAGGGGCCGTCCGGCATTCCTGGCCACGCGTTTGCAACATGTCGTCCGTCGACGACGCTGGCCGGTTCGTTGATACAGCCGGCTCGCTTGCCGCGGCAAGCTGGCTTGCGGCAACCGCCGCATCGTATCCGCTTGGCTGCGCCGCATTGAATGCCGCGTCGACTTTCGGCCAGAACGTTTGAGCCCAGGACTTCAACTTCTCGACGTAAGCCACCTTTTCGGGAAAACGCCCGATATTGGACGGATACCAATCCGAGTCCGAATAGGACACCACCTCGTTCGAACGAATGCCTGCGCTGTCAGGGCTAAACAGATAGCTGGCCTGCAGCAAGCCCCACCTCTCCGCGCGATGGAATTCCACGGAGATTAAATCCTGCGGGTACGTCACGCCCTTGGCCGCCATGTCGCCCGCGGCGATTCGGTCCAACTGCGCAATGTGCACCCCTCGATCCGCCCATTGAAGAAACGGCGGCGTATACAGATTCAACATAAACCAACACGCCTGATGCCCAAATGGCGTCATCGCGGCAACGTCCATCGCGTTGTAGCGCGGATTGCCAGGCACGCATCCCGGCACACTCGGAAACCCCGCCCCCGGTAAGTCGACGCTCTTGAGCACGAACACGCGCAATCCGGCAACCAGGCGCCGACGTTCGATGTGCCCAAGGAACAAGCCCAGTCCTGGGGCCTCCGGCTTCCCGACGCGGATATTCGCGAGCACCGCCCACTTGCCCGGCGGCAGCGGTATGTGAAATCCGTTGACGTCGACCGAGCCACTATAGGTGCGCCCGAGTAAAGCCGGATCGAGACCGGACGAATCCGGTGCCGTCGATTGTCCGGGCACCGCGAGGGAGATCGCAGCATTGGCCGCGGGAACCGAAGGAAGCGACACGCTGCGCTGCGGCACCGACGGGACAGTCGCGGCCAAAGCCGGCTGTGGCTCTTTCGCACTAACGGGCGGTGTGGCTTGCGGGGTTGCCGGCATCGCTTGGGTTGCCTGCGCGGCGACAGGCGAGGGCTTCGGCGTCACGTAGACGACTTGCTCTGGCAATACGGGACGGCCGCTGCCAGTGCCGAAATCGGGCGGGCAAAGCACGAATAGCGCCGTCAGCCCAAACGCCAGCAACAGGCACATTCGCCACAAAAACGCGCGGCGCCATAGCAGCACTAGCGCAGCGATCGGGGAAGGTCTGGGAAGAGCGTTCATTGTTCCGGACGAGCGATGATTTTTCCGTGCTCGGAGATGAGTGCGACTCGCTGATCGCCATTGCGTTTCGCATCGATGAGCGTATCGGCGATCGATTCCTCGACGGCTCGCACCAGGTCACGCGAGGACGCGCCCGTGCCAAGCTTCTGTTGCCGCTCCATCATGTCCACGAGAATATCGGGATCAATCCCGCCTTCCACGACGTCAAGACCGTAGCTTTTGATCATGGCTTCGATCTCGAGCGCCGTCACGCGAGCGATGTCAAGGCCGGACAATCGCTGGAAAACGAAAAACCGATCGATTCGGTTCAGCACCTCGGGAGCAAAGCCGGCCTCCTTGAGCGCATTCGTCGATGCTCGCCGCAGTTCGTCGGGATCGTGGGCAAACGTCACGCTCAACGCGTGCAGCGCATCCGTGGCGGCGTTCGTCGTGAGAATGAAGATCGCGTCGGTCGTCGCGATTTGCCGACCATCGGACGCCTCGGTGACGAACCCATCGTTCCACGCCGTCAAGAAGTTCTTATGGATCTCGGGATGAGCTTTTTCGATTTCGTCGAGCAGCACCACCGCATTGGGCGTATCCCGCAAAGCCGCCGTGAGCTTGCCGTAGGTATCCGAGCCAACGTAACCCTTCGCAGCGCCGAAGAGTTGCGTTGCCCCCTGCCCGCCGCTCGAGAACTGCGTCATGTCGAAATGCAGCAACTTGCGTTGCAGTTCGGTCGCAAGACATTTAGCCAAATACGTTTTTCCGGTCCCGGGCGGGCCTGCCAACATGAAGACGCCCACGGGCTTGCCGCGCTGCTTGAGCGCAAGGCGCCGACGAATTTGTGCGGCCATGTCGTCGCAGACAGCATCTTGGCCAATGACCTTGCTCTTGAGCGCCGCGGCAAGCTGCTCGGCATCGATGATGACCGACTCGGGGCTCTTGGCGAGCTTTTGCTCGAGCACTTTCCGGTTGGTCAATCTATCGAGCGCATCCATGATCCAATTCCTTTTAGCGACAGCCGGTTGATGAGCCGCTTGCCGTTCATGAAAATAGCCGGCAAAAGTGGCAAGCCAGAAAAACGCAGCGAATCCCAGAATCATCCACGCGTGCCCCTGCGCGAAGCCGGCGAACGCATCGCGATGACGCCCGAGCCACGTTGTGCTCGGGCCATGAGCGAGCCAGAACTGCGCAACGACGACCAGTGTCATGGCCACCATTGCCACTGGCATCAGACGCGTTGCCAGCGCCGTGAGCCTTTGCATCACGATGCCCTCACGTTCAAGTTCAGCACCTCGCCCACACTCATGATCGGCAACACCACTTTGGCCGAGCCCGAGGCAAGCCCCACCGTAATGCCGCCGCCATCCCCATCGCGCACGCCGACCAGCCGTATTTGCCCGTCGGGCGGAACGGGCACGGCGAACGTGATACCGCGCTTGGTCAGCGTGACCGTGCGAGCATAGCCGCCACACTCGACGCGAACGGCATCGCCGTCCTCAATATCGGAATCCCATAACGTTATCCAAGCGAGACGGGCAAGCTTCTGCCTTTGAGCGAAAGATTGCATGGCAGCACGATTATTCGGATCGTTCGAATTACTTGATTTGCTTGGTGCCGTCTCGCCAACACGTTGAGTTCGAGCCGTTCGAGCTCGAGCCGTTGAGGAAGTAGCGACGGCCGCCGACGCAGTCACGGCGCCGGCGTCCTCATTGCTGGCGAGTGCTTGCCCGCTCACCGCGCCAAGCAACGACTCACGCATACTCGGCGGCAAGTTCATGCTCTGCACCGCGCGCGCTCGATCATCGTCAGCCACGATGGAAAGCGGCATTGCACCAAGCCCGGCGAACGCATCGATGCGCCGCTGCCGTTCGGCGTCACTGACGTCATCTCCATGCGTCGGCGGCCACAGACCTGACGAGCCCGCGAACCGAACGAAGCCAGCCGCACCGCCGACTACCATTGCGGCCGCAACGATCGATCTGATCGCAACGCGGCGGGACATTTGCATCTTTGGCTGCTCCGCCTTCTCTAGCGGCAACCGTTCTGGAGGACTCATTGCCCAGCCTTTCTCTTTCTTGTTCAGTCGATATTTGCCCCGCTGCGGCACATGCCCGGCCAACCTCGTAATACGTCGTAATGACTACCGAAGTCATCGAAGGATGGAGCCTTAGCGGGATTACCGGAGCAATCCACCGATGACTGACAGCAAACGTTACACGTCACCCCTGGACGGTAAGCATCACCCTAAGATCGGCTGTCTGCACGCACGAGGTCAAGCATGAGGCGGCATATGAACAGATAAGCCGCAGAGCCGGCTAAGGATACACTGGTTGATGACGTCATTGGCGGCATCGAAACGTGGGACGCTGCCGACCCCGATCTAGACAAAAGCGACCTGCTTGGGCTCGCCATGCACCCCCTCGACCTACGAACATACGGCGGTGAGGAAACGCTTACGGCCTGATCGAGACCAACAGCGTACCCCCCGCATTCGTCGAGGAAACGCTGCGCATGGCAACGCGTCACCAACCGAATGCGCGGCCATTGCCCGAGGCCGTCCACCGTCTTGCCCAATACCCTCAGCGCGACGTCCAGTTGCGCTGCGCCCCTCCCATCCATGAGTACCTCAGCCCAGGCTCGGAGCCGGAGCAGCGCTAGGTGTTTACACCTATGATACATTTCATTTAACTCTAGATAATCTTTCCAGCAAGAGGGGTTCCCCTACGGAACGAATCGATCCCCGCCCCCGAGCCGGTTTGCCGATCGCCACGCTACGCCGCCTGGCTGGATTCGGCGGATGCCACAGGCATTCCTGATACGTAGCCTGATCTGAGAATTTGCGATGCAAGACTCTTTCT
Organism: Trinickia sp.; assembly: GCF_051953955.1. Taxonomy (GTDB): domain Bacteria; phylum Pseudomonadota; class Gammaproteobacteria; order Burkholderiales; family Burkholderiaceae; genus Trinickia. Next base: position 90,672 of record NZ_JBQCIF010000086.1, read on the forward strand.
ATCTCGATCCCCAGACCGGGCGATTATCCCAAAGCGCCCCTCGTAGCGTGAAGGGAAGCAAGGTTTCGAGCGAACCTACCGTTGAGTACAGACAAATGACCAAGAAATCCCCTCCCGAGCATGAAGTATTGCTCGAACAAGTCAAGCAAATAGCGAAAGGGTTGAGCGATACCTTTGCGCCATTCTGCGAAGTCGTGGTTCACGACTTGACCGACCCCAAGCATGCCATTCTCGAGATCCACAATAACTTGTCCGGCCGGAAGGTTGGCGACCCGGCGACCGAGCTCGGCCTAGCACGTATCGCGGATCCTGCGTTTCCGCAAATCCTCTCGAACTACGCGAATCACTTTTCCGACGGTCGCCAGGCTAAAAGCACTTCTATCGGCGTGAAGGACTCGCGCGGAAAGTATGTCGCTGCGTTGTGCATCAATGTCGATTTGACATTGTTCCGCTCCTTGCAGAGCACCATGGCGCAGTTCATTAGCGTAGATGCCTCGGCCGAGAGAGAGTCACTGAATCCCATCGGTGCCGAAGCGCTTCGAGCTCATATCGATCAGTACGCAGCCAAACTCGCCACGACGCCACGCCTTCTCAAACCGGAAGAAAGACGATCTTTGCTTCGTGAGCTAAAAGAATCGGGCTTCATGGACGTAAGGCGCGCAATGGATATCGTTGCGCGCCATCTCGGCGTTTCGAGAGCAACGGTATATACGGATGCCAGGTAGTGCCATTGAGCTTGCCCGCCTCTCCGGTCGATGGGCTGCTCCGCTGAATACTTACAGTCGACAACATCGCCATTGTCGATAACTTCGATAGGAGACCCCGTAGGCATGCTCGCCGTCCAGCAAATCAACAAGGCCGGCAATCTGGTCATCGGCGGTCAGAAGGTGATTTGCAGCGTCTGCCAGATTGCGCGGACCATCGGCATTGGCACTGCCACCGGGGATCGCAGCGCCGGTCAAAACGACAGGCCGTTCACGATCGAAAAGCAGAGCGGCGGCATAGGCGACGTCTTCCATCGCGTCCGTCCCGCAGCACATGACGAAAGCTTCGCTCTTCCTATCTTGCCGCATGACGTCACGAGCTCGGCAAAGGGACGCGAAGGTCAGGTCGCAGCTATCGACAGGATCGATGTCGTGTCCGATCCAGTCTGCTTGGCCGCTCGACGAAAAAACCAGTCCCATCAAATTATCTGAAATTGGACGATACGTCTAGGCGAAACTGGCTCAGCAAGCCGCATAATGCGGCGAGCGTGAGGCATTGCGCAGACAGACTTTCAAAACTTCGTGCGCATGCCCATTTGAGCGGCGATCTGATAACGGCCACCCGCGCCGGTCGGCCCGCCGACCGCGTCGATCGCGGCGACCGCGGCACCGCCCGCCGCCTTCTGCCATACGACGGCGGCGTATAGGTCGGTTCGCTTGCTGACGGAGTAGTCGGTTCCTACGTTGATCTGGAGCCAGCGCGGATGCGTCGTCGTTGCGACATTCGCTATCCCGCCTGCCCCATCGACGAACCCATCGCTGTAGATCGCGGCGATGCCCGTCACGAGCGACGGTTGCAGGCGCCAGGATAGATTCGCTTCGATGTTGTGAATGCCGAACGACGAGCGATCCATGTAATCGAGCTTGCTATGGCTGTAGATCAACCCTGCGGTCGCCTTCCCGAACTGATAGGCCGCTCCCGCCGCTACGACGGCCTGACGCGCGACTGGTCGTACATAGAAGATATTCGTTGCACTCGTGTAGTCGCCTGCCACCGCGCCGTTGACGTTGGTGCCGTTCGCATTTCCCGACGAAGGATTGTCCACGAGCAGATATCCGGCGCCAGCGGAAAAGCCGCCCATGCGATAGCTCGCGCCTACGCTCCACGCGCGATCGTTGGCAAAGCCGGTGCCGCTGCCGCCGCCCGCCTGGTTGCTGAAGCCATACAACGCGCCCAGCGTGAAGCCCCGCCACGTCCGGCTCGTGTACTTCAGCGAGTTATTGATGCGAAACGCGTTGTACAGATTGTCCGCGTCGCCAACGTGAGCGCCGTATTGCGTGCCCCACTGCTTGGCCGATGTAAAGGGACTGACGAAATCCACTACGGTATCGTATTGCCGGCCGAACGTGACCGTGCCGAAACGCTTATTCGATAAGCCGACGTATGCCTGCCGTCCGAATAGCCTGCCGCCTTGAAGCATCGATCCGTTCGCAACGCTGAATCCATTTTCAAGCACGAAGATCGCCGCATTTCCGCCGCCCAGGTCTTCGGTCCCGCGTAATCCGAAACGCGAGCCGCTGCCCACGCCGGACGTGAGTTGAAACTTGTGGCCGCCGGTGCCGCCGAGCGCGGCGGCGACATTGTTCGCATAGCCGATGCCCGCGTCGATCACCCCATACAACGCCACGCTGTTCTGCGCGTATGCCTGCACCATGGGCGCAAGCGCGAGCGCCGTTCCTGCCGCCAGGCCCAGCGGCCAGGTGGTTCTCTTCATCGTCGTCTCCTCTTGTGAAATGCGTGAGCGTGAATGCGTTATTGCATCTGCGTGGATGCCGGTTCGTCGTAGTCCAGCGACGCTGTCGACGTTTCTGTCAGCCGTGCTTCGTCGAGGTCACGCGTACCCCGGTTTTCCAGCGCATTCTTCAGCTTCGCGCGATCGAGCTGCCCTTCCCAGGCGCACACGACGATGGCGGCAACGCCATTGCCGATGATGTTGGTCAGCGCACGGCATTCGGCCATGAAGCGATCGATGCCGAGAATGAGGACCATCGCCGCGACGGGCACGGTCGGCACGACTGACAGGCTCGCCGCCAGCGTGACGAAACCGGCGCCCACCACGGCCGTGGCGCCCTTGGAGGTGAGCATCGTCACCGCGAGCAGCGTGAGCTCCTGCGTGAGCGTGAGATGCGTGTTGGTGGCCTGCGCGAGAAACAGCACGGCGAGCGTCATGTAGATATTCGTGCCGTCGAGATTGAACGAATAGCCGGTCGGCACCACCAGGCCCACGACCGCGCGCGTGCACCCCAGCGTCTCGAGCTTCCTCATCAGTTGCGGCAGCGCGCTTTCCGAGGTCGACGTACCGAGGACGATGAGCAGTTCCTCCTTGATGAAAACGAGAAACCTGAGGATGCTGAAGCCCGTCAGACGCGCAACGATGCCGAGCACCACCAGCACGAAAAAGCCGGCCGTGAGGTAGAACGTCGCGATGAGCTTGAGCATCGGCAGCAGCGAGACGATGCCGTACTTGCCGACCGTGAAGGCCATCGCCCCGAACGCGCCAATCGGCGCAACGCGTGTGATGATGCCGACCACGCTGAACATCGCCGCCATGGCGGAGTCGATCAGATCGTTCATCGGCTTCGCCCGCTCGCCGATCAGCGACAGCGCGGAGCCGAACAAGATGGCCACGAACAGCACCGGAAGAATGTCGCCGTGCGTGAGCGCACCGAGAAACGTCTCTGGAATCACATGCATCAGGAAACCCAGGACGCCCTCGCCGTGCGCGGCCTTCGACACGTACCCGCTGACGGCCGACGCATCGAGCGACGCAATCGATACGTTGAAGCCCGCACCCGGCTCGATCAGATGGCCGGCGATCAGGCCCGCTGCCAGTGCGAACGTCGAAACGGCCTCGAAATAAAGGATCGCCTTGCCGCCCACGCGGCCGACCGCCTTCATGTCTCGCATGCTGGCAATGCCGCCGACCACCGTGCAGAAGATCACCGGCGCGATGATCATCCTGATCATTTTGACGAACATATCGCCGAGCGGTTTGGCGCTTTCGGCGAGCGCCGGCCAGAAATGACCGGCTACGATGCCGAGCGCGATCGCGCAGATGACCTGCACGTAGAGAATTTTGTAGATTGGGGTGCTTCCGGTTCGCTGTTTCATGTCTCGCTCCATTTCCTGATGTGTCGGTGGCTTGCACGCCACTCTTCGCGCTTGCCGTGGTCAGACGCGTTCAGAACACGGCCGCCCATGGGTGATCCGCGAAATGCCGCTGCTCGAAGGCACGAATGTCGGCTTCGTCCTGCAGCGTCAAGCCGATCGTGTCGATACCCTGCATGATCATGGTCCGATGCCGCTCGCCAAGCGGAAACGCGCTCCGTCCGCCTCCGGGCAACTTGACCGTGAGGGTGTCGATATCGATGTCCACGCGCGTCGTGGGATCGGCCAGCGAACGGGCCACGAGATCGTTGATGAGGGCACGCGGCAATTGAACGAGCAGCAGACGGTTGTTCATCGCATTCGAGTAGAAGATTTCAGCGAAGCTCGGCGCGATGACCGCCTCGAAACCGTATTGCTGAAGTCCCCACACCGCATGCTCTCGGCTCGAACCGCAACCGAAATTGGCCCCGCCGACGAGCACCTTCGCACGACGATAGCGGCTGTCGTTCAGAATCGAGCCAGGTCGCGGCGTGCCGGCGCCGTCATAGCGCAGGTCGTACAGCAAACCGTCTGCGAGCCCGGCCTTATCGACGATGCGCAGAAACTGCTTGGGCATGATCTGGTCGGTATCGAGGTTCTCGACGGGCAGCGGCAACAAGCTGCCCTCGATATGCGTGAATACGCTCATTGCTTGCTTCCCATCTTGCGTACATCGGTGATGCAACCGGCGATGGCGGCCGCGGCGGCCATCGCTGGACTCATCAGGTGCGTTCTCCCACCGCGCCCCTGCCTGCCTTCGAAATTGCGATTGGTGGTCGACGCGCAGCGCTCGCCTTCGGCCAAAACGTCGTCGTTCATCGCAAGGCACATCGAACAGCCGGGCTCGCGCCATTCGAAGCCCGCGTCGAGGAGCACTTGGGCCACGCCCTCTGCCTCGGCCTGTCGCTTGACGCGGCCGGAACCGGGCACCACCATCGCCCGCACCCCATCGGCGACACGTTTGCCGGCCACCACCCCCGCCACCATGCGAAGGTCCTCGATGCGGCCGTTCGTGCACGATCCGATGAAGACGCGATCGATCGGGGTACCGGCGATCGGCTGACGTGCGGCCAGCCCGATATAGTCGAGGGCGCGTTTCGCGGAGGCGGCACCTTCGACGGTGTCGAAATCCTCCGGCGAGGGCACCAGCGCGTCGATCTCCATGGCCTGGTCGGGGCTCGTACCCCACGTCACGCACGGCGCGAGAAGACTGGCGTCGAACTCGAATTGCGCGTCGTAGACCGCACCGTCGTCGCTCTTCAAGGCACGCCACGCCTGCAACGCCTCGTTCCACTGCGGATCGGGAAAATCGGTGTGCGCGCGAACGTAGTCGAACGTGATGTCGTCCGGCGCGATCAATGCCGCGCGGGCACCCGCTTCGACGGTCATATTGCAAAGCGTCATGCGCGCTTCGGCCGACAGGCTATCGAACGTCGAACCAGTGAATTCCACGGCGTAGCCGCGTGCGCCCTGCGCGCCGATGCAGCCGATGATCCAGACGATCAAATCCTTCGATGAAGTGCCGAAGGGCAATACGCCGTCGACGTGGATGCGCATCGTGCGGGCGACGCGGTAAACGAGCGTCTGCGTAGCGAGCACGTGCTCCACTTCGGATGTGCCGATGCCGAAACCCAGCGCACCGAGTGCGCCGTAGGTAGTGGTGTGGCTATCTCCACACAGGATCACCATGCCGGGCCGGACAAGACCCAGTTCCGGCGTGACGACGTGCTCGATGCCCTGCTGCGGATCATTGACGCCCAGGAGCCGGATGCCGCTGCGCGCGCAGTTTCTTGCGAGGTTCTCCGCCTGACGGAGCGACGCGGCATCGCGAATGACGCGAGGGCTATGAGCATGCGTCGGAATGATGTGACTCACCACCGCGAGTTGCTGAGCCGGGCGGCGCACCGGCCGGCCGTGCGTTTCGAGCCCGCTGAACGCCTGCGGACTCGTGTATTCGTTCATGACGTGAAGATCGACGTAGAGCAACACGGTGTCGTCGTCGATCCGCCTCACGGTGTGAGAATCGACGAGCTTCTGATAGAGCGTGCTTTTGGACATGGGAGTCGGACGAGCGGGAGAGTAAGGACGATTCAAGTCGGCATGCCGGCGCGAAGGAACGGCAGCACCCGCTCGAGAAGCGCATCGGGCGCCTCCTCTGCGATGTAGTGCCCGCATGGCAGTGCGCCGCCCTCCACATCGCTCGCCCACTTGCGCCATTCGTGCAGCGGGTCGAAGCATTTCCCGATTACGCCGTCGGCGCCCCAGAGCGCGAGCACCGGGCAGCCAATCTGGTCGCCCGCGGCCAGGCTTGCGCGGTCGTCGACGAGATCGCAACCGATCGACGCGCGGTAGTCCTCGCATATGCCGTGAGCGGTCGCGGGGTCCGACAGGCAACGCCGATACTCCGCGTAGGCTTCGTTCGTAAAGGGTGCGAGCCCAGCGCTGCGGGCGCCGATCGTCTGTCGCAGATAGAGGTCTGGGTCGCTCCGGATCAGCGTTTCCGGAAACGGTGCGGGCCGCACGAGAAAAAACCAGTGCCAGTAGGCGCGCGCGAACTCGAATGAAGTCTGCTCGTACATCGCGAGCGTCGGCGCGATGTCCAAGATCGCCAAGCGCGCGACCGACTGCGGATGGTCGAGCGCCATGCGCACCGCCACGCGCGCGCCGCGATCGTGCGCGAGCACCGCAAAGCGTTCGAAGCCGAGCGCGCGCATCACGTCGATCTGATCGCGGGCCATGCGGCGCTTCGAGTAGTTCGTGTGGTCAGGCGCGCCGTCGGGCTTATCGCTGTCGCCGTAGCCGCGCAGATCGGTCGCGATGACCGTGAACGACTGCGCGAGCTTTGCGGCGACCTTGTGCCATATCGCCTTGGTCTGCGGATGCCCGTGCAGTAGCAGCAGAGCCGGGCCTCGTCCGCCCTTGACGCCGCGGATCGTGATGCCATCGGTCACAGCCGAGAACGGCTCGAATTCAGCAAACATCGTTGCCTCCTCATGTTTTTTGATAGTCTAATTTGTGCTTTGTGCGATAAGGTGTCGCAGAAAGCAAACCGCCCTTTCCCTGAAGGAAACAATGGACAGCATTTCGGATCTCACCGTTTTTGAACTGGTGGTGCGCGAAGGCAACCTCACGGCGGCCGCGAGAGAGCTGGGCGTCACGACGCCGTCGGTCAGCAAGCGGCTGAAACAGATCGAACGCCGTCTCGGTGTGCGTCTGTTGAACCGCACCACGAGACGCATCAGCCTCACGACCGAAGGCGAGGTGTATCTGACGAACGGCTCGCGGTTGCTCGCCGAACTGCATGAACTGGAGCAGATGGTCAGCAGCAGCAGCGTCGAGCCGTCCGGCCTACTGCGCGTCAACGCGTCGTTCGGGTTCGGACGCGCTTATGTGGCGCCCGCGATATCGGCATTCGCACGCCGCCATCGGGCGATGGAATTTCAGTTGCAGCTCACCGATCGCCCCCTGAGCCTGCAGGAGCACGCGTATGACGTCGGCGTTCGTTTCGGCGACGTGCCGGACGCGCGGATCAACGCCCGCCTGCTGCTGAAGAACAAGCGGCTCGTGTGCGCATCACCGCGTTACATCGAAGAACACGGACTGCCGCGCACGCCGCACGACTTGGCGAAACACAATTGCCTCGTCCTGCGCGAGAACGAATCCGCTTACGGCACGTTGCATTTCACTCGCGGAAAAAACGCGGAGACCGTCAAGATCCATGGCCAACTGAGCAGCAACGACGGCGAGATCGTCCTGGGCTGGGCGCTCGACGGCCAGGGCGTCGTCGTGCGTTCGGAATGGGAGATTGCGCCTTATCTCGCCAGCGGAGCGCTCGTTCCGCTGCTCACGGCATGGTCGTTACCCAACGCCGACATTTATGCGGTGTACCTCGAACGTCACCAGCTTTCGGTACGGTTGAGATCGTTCGTCGACTATCTGCAGGCCGATCTGCCCGAGCGCGTGAAGCGCGGGCACGTCGCGCCATGGAGAGCGAATCGGGCGTAAAGGCGCAATGGCTTCTCGGCTCGCGGCTTAATGCGCGAAGCCGAGAGCGCGTCATCATCGAATCGACGACGGATGGCGCGCGAGCGGAGTCACCTGCATCGTCATGTACGGGAACAAGGGCAAGCCCGACAAGATGGTATGCAGTTCGTCGTGCGAGTCCACGTCGAAGACACTGTAATTTGCATACTCGCCGACGATGCGGTGCAGTTGTTGCCATTTTCCCACTCTCTGCAACTCCTGCGAGTAGGCCTTTTCGCGCGCTTTGATTTCATCGGCGGGTGCCGTCGGCATGTCGTGCGGCATGCGCACGTCCATTCTTACCAGATACAGCATGTTTGCCTCCTGAGAGAGATAGCGCTCCTGCGTGCCTGAAGGAGCATCACGTCGATACTTCGTTGACAGGCGTTCAAGCGTTCAAGCCTTCTTGTCGCGACGGTAAAACGCGAGCTTTTCTTCGTCGATTTGCAGCCCGAGCCCTGGACCTTCCGGAATATGCAGATCGAAGTCGCTGTAATGCGGGCGGGCCGTCACGATGTCATCCTTGAGCAACAGAGGCCCGAAAAGCTCGGTTCCCCACGCCAGCTGAGGCAGCGCGCTGAAGCCATGGGCCGACGCGATGGAGCCGATACTGCCTTCGAGCATCGTCCCTCCGTAGAGCAAAACGCCTGCGGCATCGGCGATCGCAGCGGTACGCATCATGCCGTGGATACCCCCGGACTTCGCGATCTTCAACGCGAATACATCCGCGCAGGCATCGCGCACGAGTTCGAGCGCGTCTTCCGGACCCGCGACACCTTCATCGGCCATGATCGGCACGACGAAACGCGCCGCGAGCCGAGCCAGCGCTCCGCGTTGCTCGCGCGGCGTCGGCTGCTCGATGAGGTCGATACCGGCAGCCTCGAGGGCTTCGATACCGGAGGCAGCCTCGACTTCGTTCCATGCCTGATTGACGTCGACGGTCACTTTCGCGCGCTCGCCCAGTGCCGCTTTGATTTTGGACACGTGTGCCACGTCGTCCCGCACGCTGCGACGGCCGATCTTCAGCTTGAACACGTTGTGGCGGCGTTCGGCGAGCAACATCTCCGCTTCTTCAATGTCGCGATTCGTGTCGCCGCTGGCGAGGGTCCAAAGAACGGGAAGGGTCTTGCGCACAGCGCCACCGAGCAACGTGGAGACGGGGACGCCGAGGCGCTTGCCCTGCGCATCCAGCAACGCCGTTTCGATGCCTGACTTCGCGAACCGATTGCCGCGTGCCACCTTGCCGAGCATCAGCATGATCGCGTTGATGTTGTCCGCTTCCTGCCCGATCAACGCCGGAGCCAAGTAGGTGTCGATGGTCAGCTTGATCCCTTCGGGGCTTTCTTCGCCGTAGGACAGCCCACCGATGGTCGTGGCTTCGCCGATGCCCTCGATGCCGTCGCTCGATCGCAGGCGGATGACGACCATGGTTTGTTGCTGCATCGTCGCCATGGAGAGCTGATGGGCGCGAATGGTCGGAAGGTCGACCAGGATGGTTTCGACGGAAGTGATTCGGGCGTTCATACCTGGAAGGTCGAAATGGATAGGTTGCTGCAGTATTGCGCGCGCAACATTCGCCTGTCCAAGACCATTGGCGTCTAGTGCGATACCCGCCAGGTATGACGTGCCTACGGCGCCTTGTCTGCGGAGGGCACGTGGGGGATTTGCTCATCCTCGTACAGGCGATAGACCAGCGCGAGCATCTCCTTGATGTCGCGCGACTCGTCCATCGCGCGCATGCTCATGATGATGGGCGAAACAAGGGTCGGGTCGTCGAGCTCCCGATAGCTGACGTCGTCTCGCTTCAGGCCATAGACGCTGCTTGGAACGATGGAAATCCCCTCGCCGGCAGCGACGAGTCCCAGCGCGATCTGGATTTCCCGAACCTCATAGATTTTTCGAGGCTTGAGCCCACGGTCTTGGAAGGCCGCGAGGACCTGGTCCGCGTAGCTCGGACGCGGAGTCTTCGGATAGACGATGAGCGTTTCGTCGATGAGGTCCCGAAGGGCCGCGATCGGCTTGGCGAGCGCAAGAGGATGCCCGAGCGGGAAAGCGACGATCATCTTCTCTTCCCGAAGGACGACGCGCCGAATGTTTGCGTCTTCCATGCGGATGCGCCCAAACCCTACGTCGATGATGCCGTCCTTGAGTGCCCGAATCTGGTCCATTGTCGACATCTCGTGCAGGCTCAGTTCGACGGTCGGATTCTCGTCCCGGAAGCGCCGGATTATTTTTGGCAACAGCCCGTAGAGCGTCGATGCGACGAAACCGACCGACATGCTGCGCTCGATATTGCCGACTCGCCGGGTCATCGATTCCAGTTCGGACGTCTTCGCCAGCAATTGCACGGCGTGCTCGTAGAAGAACTTCCCCGTCTCGGTGAGTTTCAAAGGGCGAGCATTCCGTTCGAACAGTTGCACGTCCAACGTCTCTTCCAACTGCTGAATCTGACGGCTGAGCGGCGGCTGCGCGATATGGAGCCGCTTTGCTGCGCGCGTGAAGTTCCGCTCCTCGGCCACCGCCACGAAATAGCGCAGATGTCGCAGCTCCATATAATACCTCCTGGATATAGCGCGATACTAAAACAGTGTTGGACTATGCGTTTCTGCGTCCATTATTCTGCCCTCACGCCTATTTCAGCGCCCGATTATACCTTCCGAGCATACCCGGGTCTGTCTGAATCAAGGGTTAACCCCATCAAAAAATAGAGAGTTAGGAGCAGACATGAGCGCCAAAGTTTTCGACTCGAAGGAAGTGCAGGACCTGCTTAGGGCCGCTGCTAACCTCGGAAGCCCGGACGGCAATGCACGCGCCAAGCAGATTACTCATCGTCTGCTCAGCGACCTCTTTGCGGCGATAGACGACCTCGACATGACGCCCGACGAGGTTTGGGCCGGCGTCAGCTACTTCAACAAACTGGGACGAGACGGCGAGGCCGCTCTTCTCGCTGCGGGTCTCGGTCTCGAGAAATACCTCGACATCCGCATGGATGCGCAAGACCGCCAAGCCGACATCCACGGTGGCACGCCGCGAACCATCGAAGGACCGCTGTATGTCGCGGGTGCCCCGGTCCGCGATGGGGTGGCCAAGATCGATCTCAACCCAGATGAAGACGCAGGTCCGCTCATCATTCGTGGCACGGTGACCGGACCCGACGGCAAGCCCGTGGCCGACGCGATTGTCGAATGCTGGCACGCGAACTCGAAGGGCTTTTACTCACATTTCGACCCGACGCGTGCGCAAGACGACTTCAACTTGCGCGGTGCGGTGAAGACCGGTGCCGACGGCAAGTACGAATTTCGCACCCTCATGCCGGTGGGTTACGGCTGCCCGCCGCACGGCGCCACGCAGCAACTGCTGAACTTGATGGCTCGCCATGGCAACCGCCCGGCGCACGTGCACTTTTTCGTGACGAGCAACAAGACCCGCAAGCTGACGACGCAAATCAACATCGAAGGCGACCCGCTGATTTGGGACGACTTCGCTTACGCGACTCGCGAAGAGCTCGTGCCGCACGTGATCGAGAGAACCGGCGGCACCGCGCTTGGCCTCAAGGCCGACGCGTACAAGGAAATCGAATTCAACATCCGGTTGACCCCGCTGGTTCAAGGCCAGGACAACCAGTTGGTGAATCGCCCGCGAGCCGCTGTCTCGGCGTAACGACCCACCTGGCGGCCTGCCACTCGGCCGCCGATACCCCCGCAAGCACTATCTGAACCGATGCCGAAGGCTTCGTCACGAAGCCCGCATAGGGAGACGCCTCATGTCCGCAATGATCGATAACGCACGGCAACTGGACGACTTATTGAGCAACGCCGTTCAGGATGACAAGGAAAACGGTGTTTTCCGCTGTCGTCGCGACATCTTCACGAACCCCGATTTGTACATGCTCGAGATGAAGCACATCTTCGAGGGCAATTGGGTGTATCTCGCACACGAAAGCCAGGTTCCGAACAATAACGATTACTACACCACGTGGATTGGCCGCCAGCCGATCGTCATCACGCGTGACAAAGCCGGCGAACTGCACGCGGTCCGCAACGCTTGCGCGCACAAAGGCGCGATGCTTTGCCGTCGCAAGCACGGCAACAAAGGCAGCTTCACCTGTCCGTTTCACGGCTGGACATTCTCCAATGCCGGCAAGCTTCTGAAGGTAAAAGACGAGAAGACCACCGAGTATCCGGTGCAGTTCAATACGCATGGCTCTCACGATCTGAAGAAAGTCGCGCGCTTCCAGAACTATCGAGGCTTCCTCTTTGGCAGCCTGAACGAAGACGTCATGCCGCTCGAGGATTACCTCGGCGAGACCAAGGTCATCATCGATCAAATCGTCTCGCAAGCCCCGGAGGGGCTCGAAGTATTGCGCGGCAACTCTTCCTATGTCTACGACGGCAATTGGAAGCTGCAGATGGAGAACGGCTGCGACGGATATCACGTCAGCACTGTGCACTGGAACTACGCAGCAACGATGGGCCGCCGCAAGGTGGAGGGCACGAAGGCTGTTGATGCCAACGGCTGGAGCAAGTCGATCGCAGGGGTCTACGGCTTCGAGCACGGCCATATCCTGCTGTGGACCAACACGATGAATCCGGAAGTGCGCCCGATCTATCGACATCGCGATGAAATCGCCACGCGCGTCGGAGAAGACAAGGCCAAATACATCGTCAACCAGACGCGCAATCTTTGCTTGTATCCCAACGTTTTCCTGATGGATCAATTCAGCACGCAGATTCGCGTGGTTCGTCCGATTAGCGTCGATAAGACGGAAGTCAGCATCTTCTGCTTCGCACCGAAGGGCGAGAGTGCGGAGAGCCGCGCCATCCGCATTCGTCAATACGAGGATTTCTTTAACGTGTCGGGCATGGGCACGAGCGACGACCTCGAGGAATTTCGTGCGTGCCAAGCGGGCTATGCCGGCACCACCTCGATGTGGAACGACATGTCCCGGGGGGCGCCGCTGTGGATCCACGGGCCGGACGCAAACGCGAAGGGCATGGGTTTGAACCCGCTCATTTCGGGCGAGCGCAGCGAAGACGAAGGGCTCTTCGTGGTTCAACACGAATACTGGGCGCGGGCGATGCGCGAAGCGTTGCGCAAAGAACAGGCAGAGGTGTCCGCATGAGCATCGATTATCAAAAGATCTGCAACGCGCTTTATCGGGAAGCGCGTTTCCTGGACGACCGTGAATGGGACGAGTGGTTGGCCTGCTACACGGAAGACGTCGAATACTGGATGCCGGCTTGGGACGATGACGACGATCTCACGGAAGACCCGAACAGTCAGATCTCGCTGATGTACTACCCGGACCGGGGCGGCCTCGAAGACCGCGTGTTCCGTATCAAGACCGAGCGCAGCGGCGCGTCGATGCCCGAGCCGCGCACTAGCCACAATGTGACCAATGTGGAGGTGCTCGCGCAACGCGATAGCGAGGTTGACGTTCGCTACAACTTCAACACGCTCAATCATCGTTACAAGGTCACCGACCAGTTCTTCGGCACCATCCACGTCACCTTCCGAAAGGTTGACGACCGCTTGCTGATTGCGCGCAAGAAGATCGCGTTGAAGAACGACTATATCCGCCAGGTGCTCGACGTCTATCACGTCTGATGCCGCCGATAGCAGTGAGACAGGAAGTAGGAGGTAACATGAGCAGCTACAACATCGCTCTGAACTTTGAAGACGGCGTGACCCGCTTCGTCGAATGCAAGACCGGAGAAAAGGTGCTCGACGCCGCTTTCCGCGCCAAGATCAACTTGCCAATGGACTGCTCCGACGGCGTCTGCGGCACCTGCAAGTGCCGCGCCGAAAGCGGCAACTATGATTTGGGCGAAGACTACATCGAAGACGCGCTGAGCGACGATGAAAAGGAAGGCGGACTCGTGCTCACGTGCCAGATGGTGCCGAAAAGCGACTGCGTCATTGCGGTTCCGGCATCGTCCACGGCGTGTAAAACGGGGCAAAGCCAATTCGCCGCGACGGTGATTAAAGTCGAACACCACAACGATGCGGCCGTGGTCCTTCAGTTGGACATGGACGGTGGCGCCCCTCCGGTCTTCCTTGCGGGTCAGTACGTGAACATCGATGTTCCCGGCAGCGGACAGCACCGCTCCTATTCGTTCTCGTCAGCACCGGGCGCATCGAAAGTCAGCTTTCTGATCAAGAAGATTCCCGGCGGGGTGATGAGCACCTGGCTTGATTCAGCGCGACCTGGCCACAAAGTGCAGATGACCGGACCGCTGGGCAGCTTCTACCTGCGCGCCGTGGAGCGTCCGCTGTTGTTCCTGGCTGGCGGCACGGGGCTGGCACCGTTCCTGTCGATGTTGGAAGTTCTGGTGCTCGCACACTCGCGGCAGAAGGTCCATCTCATCTACGGTGTCACCCGTGACCTGGACCTCGTGCGAGTCGAGGCGATCGAGGCCTACGCTGCTAAACTGCCGAACTTCACGTTCAGCACGGTCGTTGCGGAAGCCGCATCGAGCCATCCTCGCAAAGGCTGGGTGACGCAGCACATGCCGGCTGAATGCTTGAACGAGGGCGATGTCGATGTGTACCTGTGTGGCCCGCCGCCGATGGTCGACGCGGTGCGCAAGTATTTCGACGACAACGGTGTGACGCCTCATAGCTTCCACTACGAAAAGTTCACGCCCAACGCAGCGCCGGTGACCGCATGAAGGCTCAACGATTCGATGGAAAGGTCATGGTCGTCACGGGTGCGGCGCAAGGCATTTGTCGCGGCGTTGCGCTGCGCGCTGCCGCGGAGGGCGCGAAAGTGCTGTTCGTCGACCGCGCGGATTTCGTTTCCGAGGTTGCTGCCGAGGCGACGGGTGCCGATACCGCAGGCTTCGTGGCCGATCTAGAGACCTACGAAGGCGCGGCGTCCACGATGGCATTTGCCGTGCAGACGTTCGGGCGAATCGACATCCTCATCAACGGAGTCGGCGGAGCCATTCGCATGCGGCCGTATGCCGAATTCGAGCCGCCTCAGATCGATGCAGAAATTCGCCGCTCCCTCATGCCTACCTTGTACGCCTGTCACGCGGCGCTTCCGCACATGCTCGCGCAAGGTCATGGAACCATCGTCAACATTTCATCGAATGCAACGCGGGGCATTCGCCGTGTTCCTTACTCCGCGGCTAAAGGCGGCGTCAACGCCATGACCCAGTCGCTCGCGATGGAGTATGGCGAGCACAACATCCGCGTGGTCGCCGCAGCGCCCGGCGGAACCGAGGCGCCTGCGCGACGTGTGCCGCGCAACGCCGCGGGAGACAACGTGCAAGAGAAAGCGTGGATGGCCGAAACGGTGAAGCAGGTCACCGAATCCACTTTCTTGAAACGCTACGGCACGCTCGACGAGCAAATCGCACCCATTCTTTTTCTTGCATCCGATGAGGCAGGCTATATAACAGGGGCCGTGGTGCCGGTTGCGGGTGGGGATAATGGGTAGGTGCGGCGCTACTTTACTGCATCGCCGCGCGTGATGCGACGTGCCGCGGCCGTGGTGCTCATCGGCGCCAACCTCGGCGGTATGGCCGAAGCTAGAAGTAAGCAAAAGTTCTCACCGCCGACGGGCAATCAGCCGATGCACCTTTTTCCCCGAAGACGAGTTGACGGCTTCGACATCGAGCAAAAATTCCGCATCGCGAAGGCCATCCCTGACCCGGGCTGCGTCGAACGCGGCGTAGAGCCGTCCTGATGCATCTCGCGCAGAGTCCGATTCTGTGACTCGCCAGCTCAAATACAGCGTGCCCTTCGGTCTAAGAATTTCGAACAGCCGGGCGCACGCTTGCGTGACCTCCTCGGGCGGCAAGTGCATGACAACCGTTTCGCACAGCAGGTTGTCGTAGGAGCCGCTTGGAATGGCGTCTAGCGACGGAAGCTCCGCGCGCCGGAAATGGAGCGACGGATAATCAGTCGTGGCTTGAGCGAGCAGGCCTGCAGCAGCGTCGTAACCCACTGCAGGAAAACCATGCTCGTTGAGCCACGCGACATCGCGGCCAGCGCCGCAACCAATGTCCGCAGTTTCGCCCCCAGGCGCGAAATAGCGCTGCAGCAACGCGTACATGTCGGTCGGAGGCGGTTGATCGCGCCACTCAGCCGCAAAGCGATCCGCGCTTGCCGAGTAGGTTTCAATGGTCTGTTGGTCCACGGCACATGCCCTCGGTTATACGGTGAGCGTTGCGGCCGCACACAGTTGGAAGCAATATGGCCGCCGCGAAAAACGAAGAACGCTAATCTGCACCGCTATATTGGAAGATCGTCGTGATATGCTCGGCGCACATTATCCGACATTAATCCTTACCATGCTGTCTTGCCGACTGAGGTGGTACGCGCTCGCGACGTCTCGCATGCTGCGCAGGCATTGGCAGGCGCTTCTTTTATCGCTCACACTTCTGCTCCCCGCGATGCCCGTATTGGCGCAGACGCACATTCTCGGCGCCCCAGTGCTCGAAGCTCTGGCACCTTCGCATAGTGTCGAATGGCGGTTCGCCTGGGTGCATCTGCTCGAAGCCGTGGGCGTGCTGTGGATCTTGGCCCAGCGCACTGCCATCGTCGGTGGCCCGTTCGTCAGCTTCCTCGAGTCTCTGCCTGTTCCAAACAGTCGCCGCCGGTTCGTCGACACCGTCGTCGTTCTCGTCGCCAGCACGCCGCTGCTGCTGCCTATGGTCGCTGCGGCAATCGCTCTAGCCTTTCTACCGCACAAAGCGATCAATTATTTATTCGTTCTCGCGCTCTTCGCGATCGCGCTGGGATGGCAATTGACTGCGCTGTCGCGCACCCCGCTCAACGCGATCGCGTTGAGCATTGCCAATGCCTTCCTCGCCGGCGGCATGCAGATAGAGGGCGTGATACGTCCGGTCTTGCTGATTGCGTCATTGTTACTCGCCGGTTTGGCGATCGCCCATACCGCATCACCCAAACCGAGTTCACGGTGGCACGGTCAATCCGCCTTCTCACGTTGCGTCAAAAACTCTATCCGCATCAGTTGCAGGAGTCCGCTGTCGCCATTCGCCAGACTACAACTCGGCATACTCCTTGATCGCGCCACCGCAACGCTTGCGCGGTGCCTCGTCATGGGCGCGGTTACGGTCTGTGCTTGCCTGCTGCTCACACTCTGGAGCTTCGATACACGCGCCGTTCCGCTGACGCTGATTTCGCAAGCGGCAATAGCGCTGATCGCAGCGACGACCTATCGCGACTTGAAAGCCGCACATTCGAGCGCCGCCCACTTCGTCCGATCGCTGCCTGTTGCCGCCGCTGCGAAGGCACGGGCTGACTGCCTGACCGTTGCTGCGCTAGCGCTGCCGTTTGCCGCTATCGCGCCGCTAACGCTCGTGGCCCACGGCGTGTTGTCGATAGGGTCAGCCGTAGCGCTCTTGCTCTCGGGTACCCCGCTGCTCGCCATGCTGTATCTGCCGCAACGCTATGCGTCCCGGCAATCTCCGCTGCTCGGCATCATCTTGGCTGTGGCCTGGGTCGCAGCCGCCTGGCGATTCTTCGTTTATTGACCACATCCATGCTCCGGTTCGAAAATCTCGGCAAACGCTACGACTCACGCATCATCTTCCAAGGCCTCAACTATGCGTCGGGCGCCGGCTGCGTAGCGCTCTGCGACGAAAACGGCAGCGGCAAATCCACACTGCTCGGCATTCTCGCTGGCTCCGTCGAGGCCGATGAAGGCGAAGTATGGCTCGACGGCCATTCGCTGCGCACGGCGCCGCTCGAGGCGAAATCGTCCTTGGCTTACGTGCCCGATGATTGCATGGCGTATCCGTTCCAGACCGGCCGTGCATTTCTCGAATTCGTGGCCTCCGCCAAGAAGACGATCGTCGATGACCGCACGCTCGATCTCGCGGATCGATTCGGACTTGCACCGCATATGGACAAGCGCTTCGAGCAGATGTCGCTCGGCACGCGCAAAAAGCTATTTCTGACGGCCACCACCGTCGGAAAGCCCACCGTCGTCATCGCAGACGAGCCGGGCAATGGGCTCGACGCCCCCGCCCGCGCTGTGCTCATCGACCTGTTCAAGACATTGGCCACCGGCGCAGCCGTCTTTTTTTCAAGCCACGATCTGGCGCTGGTGCGAGCCTGCGGGGCAAAGACAACCACGTTTGCGGATCTCGGCTTTCGTTAGCCGCTGCTTTGATGGAAGTAGAATGCATTTTTGCACTACCGGCAGCGGTATCGACTGACGCATACTGCGCTGATCGTTCATTCTTTACCGGAGGCGAGCGTGCCAGGTCTACTTCCCCATGTCGATCGCGACGGGCTTCTCGAATACTCGGTGGTCTACACCGACCGCTCGATCAATCATATGTCGCACTTGTTTCAGGGCGTTATGCGCGACATTTCCGGCGCCCTGAAAAACGTCTACCACGCGAAGTCGGCCGTAATCGTTCCTGGCAGCGGGACTTTCGGCATGGAGGCCGTCGCCCGACAGTTCGCGACGAACAAGAAGTGTCTCGTCATACGCAACGGGTGGTTCAGCTTTCGCTGGTCGCAGATATTCGACATGGGCGGCATTCCGTCCGAGTCGATCGTGCTGAAGGCACGCCCTGTCGAGCAGGGAAGGCAGGTCGCCTACGCGCCGGCTCCGATTGAAGAAGTCGTCGCTGCAATCAAACAAAACAAACCGGATTTGGTCTTCGCGCCGCATGTCGAAACCGCATCGGGGATGATGCTGCCCGACGCCTATTTGCGCGCGGTCGCGGATGCCGTGCATGCCGTCGGCGGCTTGTTCGTGCTCGATTGCATCGCCTCCGGCACTGTTTGGGTCGACATGCAGGCATCCGGCGTCGACATCCTGATCAGCGCGCCGCAGAAGGGGTGGAGCGCACCGCCGTGCTGCGCGCTTGTCATGCTCGGCCCGGTTGCGCGAGAACGAATCGACGCGACGACCAGCACGAGCTTCGCCTGCGACCTTCGCAAATGGCTGCAGATCATGGAAGCCTATGAGAACGGCGGCTTCGCTTACCACGCCACGATGCCGACGGACAGTCTCGCGACGCTGCGCGATGTGATCAAGGAAACCGAGGCATACGGCTTCGACAAGGTGCGAGCGGAGCAGCTCGAACTCGGCAGGCGCATTCGTTCGCTGTTGGTCGAGAAGGGTTTCAAGAGTGTGGCGGCTGAAGGTTATCAAGCGCCCGGCGTCGTGGTCAGCTACACGGACGATGACGGCATCCGCTCCGGCAAAAAGTTCGCCGATGCCGGCTTGCAGATCGCGCCCGGCGTGCCCTTGCAGTGCGACGAACCCGAGGATTTCAAAACCTTCCGCATCGGCTTGTTCGGCCTCGAAAAACTGCATGATATCGAAGGCGCAGTCGCCAGATTTGCCGGCGCGTTGAATCGCATTCTCTAACGTCACATTCGTCGCCCTACCTCGCTGAGAGCGCATCGGTCCGAGCTACCCCGGCCCAACCGATAGCGCTTGCGTCGCTCGCCGCCAATTCGAGATGCGGCGGCCTCCCCTTCCTACGTCGATTTAAAGATCGACCAAGCCGACATCCATCGATCCATTTCCCTGCGGTGACGCAGTGCGCACTGGCACCGGCACAACGGTGCAAGCGCCCTCCGATGCCGCCTCGGAGCATGCGAACGGCACCACCGCGAGCAAAGGCTTGTATCACCGGCTTGCACGGCGACTGAAAACCACCCTATACTAAGATCAAACGTTTGATCTTAGTGGGTTATGCTGACAATCTCAGAAAACGAAGTCGTCGAACGGATGGCGTTCGACAACGAATGGTGGGACGGCGGCAGCGTCGACGAAATCTTCGTCTCCATGCCGAAACGCTTCTACTTCGATCCGTTTTTTGAGCTACTCAACAAGCGAGATATCCGGCGCGCGGTAGTGCTCATGGGTCCGCGGCGCGTCGGGAAAACGGTGATGGTGTTTCAGGCAATCCATCGCCTGCTTCAAGCGGGCGTCCCTCCCGATTCGATACTTTACGTGTCGCTCGAGACCCCTCTCTACACAGGTCTGCATCTCGAAAAGTTGCTCAACCTGTTCCGAAAATTGAAAGGACATGGAAAGAACGCTGACGTCTACGTTTTCTTTGATGAAGTGCAATACCTTCCTCACTGGGAGATTCATTTAAAGTCTCTGGTCGATTCCTATCCCAAATACAAGTTCGTCGCCACCGGCTCCGCCGCGGCTGCGTTGCGGCTGAAAAGCCAAGAGTCCGGAGCCGGCCGTTTTACCGATTTCGTTCTACCTCCGCTGTTGTTTGCGGAATATCTCGCATTCGTCGGCAAGGACAACTTGATCGAAATTCAGCCGAGCGATCACGGGCAGAAAATTTATAGGACGCATGACATCGAATCGCTGAATTCGAGTTTTTGCGACTATCTGAATTTTGGAGGGTATCCGGAAGCAGCGCTCTCCGAAGAGATTCAGCGAGATACCGGCCGCTACATCAGAAGCGACATCATTGACAAGGTGCTGCTGCGCGACCTGCCCAGCCTATATGGGATCAGCGATATCCAGGATCTGAATCGGCTATTCACCACGCTCGCGTACAATACCGGGAACGAGGTCAGCCTAGAGTCGCTGACCAAGAATTCCGGGGTAGCAAAAAATACGATCAAGAAATATCTCGAATATCTCGAGGCAGCCTTCTTGATTCGTCGGATGGAGCGCGTCGATCACACCGCCAAGCGGTTTCAAAGGATCACGACGTTCAAGGTTTATCTGACCAACCCATCGATGCGTGCAGCGCTGTTCGGCCAGCTTGCAAAAGACAGCGAAGCCATGGGCCATCTTACTGAAACAGCGATCTACAGTCAGTGGCTCCATAGCAATACGATAGACCGGCTATATTACGCCAGATGGAACAATGGCGGGCAATCCGGCGAGATCGACATCGTCTATCGCGCGGATGAGAAAACCAAACCCGGATGGTGCATCGAAGTTAAATGGAGCGATAAGCCGCTTCAAAAAACCAGCGAACTCGACAACTGTGTCTACTTTGCGAAGCAAAACGACTTGCGCAGCGAAGACGAGCAAGGAGTCCCCTCCATTCTGGTAACTACGAAGACTAAGACAATGGATCGATTTATTTATAAAGACGTTGCCATTGGATTCATGCCAGCCAGCCTTTACGCTTATGTGGTCGGGATGAACGTCTTCGAAGCAAAGGAAAGGAGGATGACCGCGATTGAACAACAGAGGTAACAAGACCGCCGGCCGTTGCCGGCGGCGGTCTGTCTGAGAGCAAAGGAAAGGCTAACGATCGATCGGCGCGCGCTTACTTCCGCTTCAGCTGCGAAATATCGCGCACGGCGCCGCGATCGGCCGACGTCGCCAACGCGGCATAAGCCTGCAACGCCTGCGACACCACACGCTCGCGATTCTCGGGCTGCCAAGCCTGATCGCCACGCGCTTCCATGGCCGCGCGCCGATGCGCCAATGCTTCGTCGGGCACGACCAAATGCATCTTGCGTTGCGGAATGTCGATCTCGATGACATCGCCCTCTTCCACGAGCCCGATCGTGCCGCCCTCCGCCGCTTCCGGAGAAGCATGCCCGATCACGAGTCCCGAGGAGCCGCCCGAGAAGCGGCCGTCCGTGAACAACGCGCAAGTCTTGCCGAGGCCCTTCGACTTCAGATAAGACGTGGGATACAGCATTTCCTGCATCCCGGGGCCGCCCTTCGGCCCTTCGTAGCGAATGACGACGACGTCGCCCGCCACGACCTGGTCGCCCAGGATCGCATCGACGGCGGCATCCTGGCTTTCGAACACGCGCGCACGGCCGGAGAACACCCATTGCGATTCGTCGACACCCGCCGTCTTCACGATGCAACCGTTCTCGGCCAAATTACCGTAGAGCACCGCGAGGCCGCCGTCCTTCGAATAGGCGTGCGCTTTATCGCGGATGCAGCCCTTCGCGCGGTCGCTATCGAGCTCGGCATATGTCGCCTCTTGACTGAAGGCAACCGTGGTGGGAATCCCGCCGGGCGCCGCACGGTAGAGCTTTTTCGCGTCCTCACCCGCGCCGCCCATGACGTCCCACTGCGCCAGCGCATTGCCGAGCGTGCCGCTATGCACGTTGCCGCACGACAGGTCGAGCAACTCCGCGCGCGCGAGCTCGCCAAGGATGCCCATGATGCCGCCGGCACGGTGGACGTCTTCGATATGGAATTTATCCGTGGCGGGGGCCACCTTGCACAAGCACGGCACCTTGCGCGAGATGCGATCGATGTCGGCCATCGTGAAATCGGCACCCGCTTCCTGCGCGGCTGCCAGCAAATGCAGCACGGTGTTCGTCGATCCGCCCATCGCGACGTCGAGCGCCATCGCATTCTCGAACGCGCGCTTCGTGGCAATGTTGCGCGGCAGCACCGAAGCGTCCTCTTCTTGATAGTAGCGGCGGCACAGATCGACGATGAGACGCCCGGCCTGCTCGAACAAGCCCTTGCGCCACGCATGCGTCGCGACGATGGTGCCGTTGCCCGGCAATGCGAGGCCGATCGCCTCGGTCAGGCAATTCATCGAGTTCGCGGTGAACATGCCCGAGCACGAACCGCACGTCGGGCAGGCGCTGCGTTCGACTTCGGCCACTTCGGCGTCGCTGACCTTAGGATCGGCGGCCTTGATCATCGCATCGATGAGGTCGATCTTGGCGATCACTTGACCGTCCGCCGGCGACTTCACCTTGCCCGCTTCCATCGGGCCGCCCGATACGAACACGACGGGAATGTTCAGGCGCATCGCGGCCATCAGCATGCCCGGGGTGATCTTGTCGCAGTTGGAGATGCACACCATCGCGTCGGCGCAATGGGCATTGACCATGTACTCGACGGAATCCGCGATCAGTTCGCGCGACGGCAGCGAGTAGAGCATGCCGCCGTGGCCCATCGCAATGCCGTCGTCGACGGCGATCGTATTGAATTCCTTGGCCACACCGCCGGCCGCTTCGATTTCCTTCGCGACGAGCGCACCGAGATCTTTCAGGTGGACGTGGCCCGGCACGAACTGCGTGAACGAGTTCACGACGGCGATGATCGGCTTGCCGAAATCGTCGTCCTTCATGCCGGTCGCGCGCCACAAGGCGCGAGCGCCGGCCATGTTGCGGCCGTGCGTCGAAGTGCGTGAGCGGTAATGGGGCATCTGAATCCTCAGGTATTGCGGTCGTCGACTTTGAAATTGCGCCCGGCCGGCGAGATCGACACGGCCGGCCCGGGCGGCAACCGTTGGGCGGCAGGCTTCGCTCCCGCCGCCGCAGGGTCTGCATCGTTAAACGTCCGAATACTGAAAGATTATCGGTAAGACGTCCAATATATTTTTTCTACGTCATTAGGTCGATGTACATATCATACCGGGACGGCCGCGACGGCGCGTTCCGACCGGAGCCACGCGACGCTGGCGCCCAAGCCGAGCACCGTCAGGCAAACGATCGGCACGATCATCGGGCCGAATGCCGTTCCCGTCATCTTGCCGGCCAGCGGCATCAGGTTCTGGCCGAAGAAGCCGCCCAGATTGCCGATCGAATTGATGGCGGCCACGCTGGCGGCCGCCCGCGCCCCCGTGAAGTAGCGCGGCGGCATCGACCAGAAGCAGGGATAAAGCAGAGGAATGCATGCGCCGCCGAGCACGAGCGCGACGAAACGCAGGGGCGTGGACGGCAGCAGGAGGCTCAACAGAAAACCCACCACTCCGCAGGCCGCGACGATCGCGATGGCGCGCAAGATGCTTTTCGCGCGACGCAGCCTTGCCGGCAGGTAGATCAGCAGCAGCACCGAAAGCGCCCAGGGCAGCATGCTCAACATGCCGTTCGTGCTGCTCGACACACCGAACGATTTGACGAGCGTCGGCAACCAATAGGTCACGCCGTACAACGACGTCGACATCATCATGTAGGTCGCGGCGAACAGCATCACGCGCGGATCGAGCAGGGCCCGCCACGGTTGCGCATGCTCGGCATGCTCGGGTTTCTCGCGCTCGAGTGCGGCGCCCACGATCTGCTTTTCCCGTTCGCTCAGGAAGCGCGCGTCGCGATAGGAGGCCGGCAGCACCTTGAAGACGACCACCGCGACCAGCACGGCGGGCAACCCCGTCGCAATGAATACCCATTGCCAACCGGCGAGGCCCCCAACGCCGTTCAGGCTCAGCAGCCATCCGCCCACGAGCGAGCCGAGCATGTTCGCAAGCGCGCTACCTAGCGTGAAGATGCCCAGCACACGCGCGCGATAGCTTTGCGGGAACCAGAGCGTCAAATAATAGATGACGCCCGGATAGAAGCCCGCCTCGGCCACGCCGAGTGCAAAGCGCAGGCCGCAAAACACTTGCATCGAAGTCGTGAAGCCCATCAGGACCGTGATCGCCCCCCACGTCAGCATGATGCGGGCAAGCCACACGCGTGCGCCGAATCGATGCAGCGCCAGCGTGCTCGGCACTTCGAACAACAAATAGCCGATGAAGAACAACGAAGACGCAAGGCCGTAGGCGGCCTCGGTCATGTGCAAGCTATGAACCATCTGCAGCTTCGCGAATCCGACGTTCTGCCGATCGATGAATGCGATCAGGAACATGACGACAAGAATCGGGAGCAGGCGGCGCGCCATCTTCGACATGACGGCGCGCTCGGGCGCCGAGTGATGCTCTGGGGTTTGGTCGGGGTTCAATTAGGACTCCTCATTGTTGACTAAGATTGCCGTCGGTTGCTTGCCGCGATATCGGTACGACTGCGATGCGCTCGGCTCGCGGCGCGCAGCCGTCGGTCTAGGAAGCGCGAAATCCGCTGAGTTCGGGCACGAACATCTCGTTCCAGGTGCTTGGTTTTGCCTTGATCGTGCCGACGCGGTAGAGGAAATCGACGAAATCCATCAGTTGGTCGGGCAATATGGAGAAACGTGTCTGCGGCGCGGCGAGCATCTGCATCACGCCGTCGCGCGACAAGCCGATGTCGAAAGCGGAGGCGGCCACATAGACCGACGCCGCCTCCCGCGGGTCTTGCGCGATGAAGCGGTTGGCTTCGTCGAGCGCCCCTAGGAAGGCGCGTGCGAGCGCAGGCTCCGCATCGACGAGCCGCTTCGGCGCGAACACGACGTCGAGCGTCAATGGCCCCAGCACGTCGACGGTATCGACGACGCGATGGATGCCTCGCTGGCGCAATTCGAGGATCGAGAACGGCGGCGATCCGAAATGCGCCGTCACGCCGTTCTCCCGGCGAATCAGCGCCTGCATCGCCTGGGGATGCGGCAGGTTGACGGTGATCGAGTCCAGCCGCGCGAAATGCTGCGCGCCGAGCAGCTTGCCGGCCACCATCTGCAGCACCACGGCCGATAGCGACGTGCGGATGCCCGGCACCGCAATTCGGTCGGACGGCGTGAAATCGGCGAGCGACTTGATCTCGGGACGATTGGTGTTGAGCGACAGCGACGTTGCGGACAAGCCGCTGATGCCGATCACCTCGACGTTCGGAATGCCGCGCGAGCGCGCCCACAGTTCGATG
The DNA here is from genome assembly GCF_051953955.1 of Trinickia sp. Lineage (GTDB taxonomy): Bacteria > Pseudomonadota > Gammaproteobacteria > Burkholderiales > Burkholderiaceae > Trinickia. Next base: position 116,064 of record NZ_JBQCIF010000086.1, read on the forward strand.
AACCCGGGCGCACCGGCCGCCGCGAAGTCGAGCGACCCGGCCATCATCGCGTCGTCGACCGAATTGCCGCCGTCGAGCAGCACCCAATCGACACTGACATCGCCAAGGCCGTGCCGCGACGCATGGCGCTCGAACAGCCGCTGCTTTTCCATCACGAGCAGCGGCAGATAGAGCAGGCCGTAACCCTTCGAGATCCGCACGGTGCGCGGCTTCGATCGCACCCAGGCCGGCGACAACACGGCGCACAGGCCGGCCGCCGTCAGCGCGCGGCGTTTGAGCGAAGGCGTCATGCCATGGCGCCGTTTGCGCTCCCCGTGCAGCATCGTCTCGTCTCCTCCTGTATCAACGCGGCTCTTGCCGCTTTATGCTTGCCAAGGTTAGCGACCGAGTCTGAGAAAATGCTGACATCGGCTCCCCGGGAAAACCCGTAATCGAACGCAGGAACGCCTCAACGCATGGCGTGCGAACACTTGAATACATCGGCAGGAAAGGCATCATGCGCATCTTGGTGGTAGAGGACGACGCGGAAATCGGCGCGGCGATCCACGCCCGCTTGACGCGGCTCGGCCATGCGGTGGACCGCGAAACCGACGGCGCAACGGCCAACACGCTATTGCGCGTCGAGCGCTTCGATCTCGTCGTGCTCGACGTCATGCTGCCCTCGATGGACGGTTTCGCCATCTTGCGCAATCTACGCGCCGCGGGCAGCGTCACGCCCGTGCTGCTAGTCACGGCACGCTCCGCGATCGACGATCGCGTGAGCGGTCTCGGGCTCGGCGCCGACGACTACCTCGTCAAGCCGTTCGACTACCGCGAACTGGAAGCACGCGTCCAAACCCTTTTGCGCCGCAACACGGGCCATGCGAGCAACCTCGTTCAAGTGGGCGGCCTCGCGATCGATCGCACGAGCCGCCTGGCCGAGCTCGACGGCAAGCCGCTCTCGCTGTCGCGTCAGGAATTCGCGCTGCTCGAGATTCTGGCGAGCCGGCCGCAGCGCATCTTCTCGAAAGAAGAACTGCTCAATCAACTGTTCAGCTTCGGCAACGAGCCGACGACCAACGCCGTCGAGCAGTACGTCACGCGGGTTCGCAAGAAGCTGCAGGGCAGCTCCGTTGAGATACGAACGGCACGCGGCATGGGGTATCAGATTGCAACGCTCTGACCAGTTCGATTCGCTGCACTGGTTTCCGCGGACGCTGTTCGGCCGCACGCTGCTGTTCATCGCGCTGATCGTGGCATCGGGCGCCGCCGCCCTCGCCGTCACCGCGCGATACTACGCCGGCGTCGCATCGGAGCGCGCCTACGATCAGCTTTTGGCCGGCGCAACGATTCAGGTTGCCGAAGACCTCTACGTGCAGGGCGGCGTGCTCGCGCTCAATCTGCCGGTGGCGGCGCTCTCCACGCTCTCGCGCTATGACCTCGTCTATTACCGCGTCGTCGATTCGCGCGGCGTCGTGGTGGCCGGCTATGGCGATCTCCCGAGCCCGGCGAACAGCGTCGCTGCGCGAACCGGCCCGCAATTCGCGAACGGCGTCTACCAGGGCCAGCCGATTCGCACGGCTACCTTGGCTCGCTATCTTCCCGAAGAGCACACGCCCGGATGGGCCGTCGTCACCGTCGCGCAAACGACGCATGCGCGGCAGCAATTGACGAACGACATGAGCCTGAAGGTATGGACGCTCATTTTGCTGATGAGCATCCTCGCGATCGGGGCAAGCGGGCTCGCGATTCGGCGCGGCTTGCGTCCGCTGGCGCGAATCGAGACGATCATCGCCGCGCGCGATCCGGCCGACCTGCGGCCCGTGGCCGCCGATACGCCGAGCGAAATCAACGCGATCATCGGTGCGATCAACGGGCTCATCGGCCGCCTCGCGGAACGGATGACGGCCATGCAGCGCTTCATCGCCGATGCGGCCCATCAGATGCGCACGCCGATTGCGCGGCTCGATGCGCAGATCGAGCTGCTGAGCAGCGAGCCCGATCCGGCACGCTACGCCGCCCGTCTCGAAGCGCTGCGCGCGACCTGCTCGGACGTCGGCCGGCTGACGGGGCAGTTGCTCAATCACGCGATGGTGATTCACCGCACGGAAGCCGTGCCGCTGCAGCCGGTCGACTTGGTCGGCCTCGCCAAGGAAGTGCTCGGCCGCACGATCCCGCTCGCCGACGAGCGCGACGTCAGCGTCTCGTTGGAGACCGATTCACCCGATGCCTATATCGACGGCGACCCGATCAGCCTGCAAGAAGCGCTGTCGAACGTGCTGCACAATGCGCTGCTGCACGGAAAAGCCGACGACATCGTCGTATCGATCGTCGCGTCGGGCCCACTCGTGAGCCTGACGGTGACCGACAACGGCCCCGGCATTGCGCGCGAACACTGGGAAGCGGCGCTGCGTCCCTTCGAGCAATTGGGCCAGGACAGCGCGGCGCGCCGCACGGGCTCCGGCCTCGGCCTCGCCATCGTGCAAGAAGTCATGAAAGCGCATGGCGGCCGGATCGCGTTCTCGTTTCCGGCACGCGGCGGATTTGCCGTGACGCTGGGCTTGCCTCGCGCGCCACGCCAATGACGAAAAGACCGGCATTCATCAGATCTTGGGACGCTTCCCGTTGCCTGGATTGGCGCGCAATTTCCCTTCATTTCGCCTAATTGAAATCGGCGTTTTCACCCCATACTGTCACCCATGGACTCGTTGGTCGGCCCAAGGGCCAGACAGACTCGGTCGCGATCCTCGACCTTCAGGAGATTGGCATGGGCATGTTGGCGGTAATTCTTTCCATCTGGGCTATGGTTGCCACCTGCGCCATCCTGTTCATCCGCGGCGCGAGCCCGCGCCTGCAGCGCGCGACGGTCATGGCCGAACGCCGCCGGATGCGTGCCGCCATCGCCGAGTAACGCGCCGAACCCGCCGCGCCTATCGGGCGGGCGGTGAACTCATCGCACCGGGGACGGCTCACCAACGTCCCCAAGCCAATGACGCCCCCTTGTACTGCGGTACCGCGTTGAAAGTCGCCCTCGGGCGGCTTTTCGCTTTTCGGACTTCACGCTCTCTGCGCCGCACCGATTGCGATCGGGTAGGCTGCGCGCGACGATCTCGGGCCGGCTGATAATATCCAGCTTGCGCCGACTACGATCGAGAACCGTCCCCATGTCGACCTCACCCGCATCGCATGCGCTCCCGCACTGGACCCTTTGGGCTCCGCTGGCCGCGTGGCTGATTCTCGCGCTGTCCCGCCTCTTTCCCGCCGAAGGCCTCGCCATCGCCTTCGTGGCCGCCGCGCTCGCGGGCAGCGTATTCGCTGCCGTCCATCATGCCGAAGTGGTCGCCCATCGCGTCGGCGAACCCCTCGGAACGCTCGTGCTCGCGGTTGCCGTCACGATCATCGAAGTCGCGCTGATCGTATCCGTCATGCTCTCGGCCGGCCCGGAAAAGGCCGGGCTCGCGCGCGATACCGTCTTTGCCGCGATCATGCTCGTCTGCAACGGAATCGTCGGCCTATGCCTGCTCGTGGGCGGCTGGCACCACGGCGAGCAGGACTTTCAAGGGCGCGGCGCGAGCAAAGCCCTTGCGGTGCTCGCCGCGCTCTCGGTGCTCTCGCTCGTGATGCCCAATTACCTGAGCGCCGTGCCGGGGCCGCGACTGTCCACCTCGCAACTCGCATTCGCGGGCGTCTCCTCGCTCGTGCTGTATGGCGTCTTCGTATTCGTGCAGACCGTGCGCCATCGCAACTACTTTCTATCCTCCGAAGCCTCCGACGACACCGCCCATGCCGCGCCGCGCCCGAGCGGGCGCATCACCGTGACGAGCCTCGCTTTTCTGCTCGCGAGCCTCGTCGCCGTGGTCCTGCTTGCCAAGCTGCTCTCGCCTGCCGTCGAGCGTGGCGTGCATAGCGTCGGTGCGCCGCCGGCCACTGTCGGCATCGTCATCGCGGCGCTCGTGCTGCTGCCCGAGGGCCTCGCCGCGGTCGGCGCCGCACGGGCGAACCGCCTGCAAACGAGCATGAACCTCGCGCTCGGCTCCGCGCTCGCAAGCATCGGACTCACGATTCCCACCGTCGCCGCTGTGTTCATCTGGACAGGCCGCCGGCTCGATCTCGGCATCGGTGGAATGGAAACGGTACTGCTGGCGCTCACGCTGTTCATCAGCAGCCTCACGCTCAGCTCGGGGCGAACCACCGTGCTGCAAGGCGCCGTCCATCTTTCGCTGTTTGCCGCATATTTGTTCTTGTCGGTCACGCACTAGCGCGCGCCACGGGGGATACCAGCGATGAACAGCGCCCACTCGCGCAGCCCTCGCCTCCGATGATAGACTTCGGCCCAAGTCAATTCGCAGCACGCCCATGGCGCCCCGATCCCGCAAACACCTGACCGCATGGCTTGGCCTCGTCGCCATGTGGCTCATCGTGCTCGCGCCGATCGTCAGCCAGTTGGTCGTCGCGGCGCATCGAGACGATGCGGCTTTCGCCGCCCTCTGCTCGGCGGTTCAGCCTCGAACCGATTCCGCGCATGCCACGCATGCCGATCCGCTCGCCGCCTGCGGCTATTGCGATCTGCTCGCCGATCACGTCGCGATGCCGACGGTGCCGCCGGTGCCGCTCGTGCTCGTCATGCTGCTCGTCTCGGTCGCCGTCCCTGCCCTGAGCGTCCGCTTCACGCCGCTCGGCGCCTTCCCGTCCGGCCGGCCAAGAGCCCCACCCGCGTTTTCCTGATCCCACGTTTTCCGTAGCCGATTGCGCGTGCCCATCGAGGGCGCGCATCGCCGTTCGTTCAACGATGTCAGGAATACCGCATGTTGCACTTCGCATCGCGAAGGCCGTCCGCTCGCGCACGCCGCCACGCGCGCCTCACCACGCTCGCGCTCGTGCCGTTCTCGCTCGCCGCGCCTGCCTCATGGGCGGCCCCCGACGCCCACCCCAACACGAGCGCCGATACGCGCTCATCGCAAGCGCCGCAAGCGGCCGTAGGCGCACCACCGAGCAACGTCGTCTTGCCCATGATCACCGTCAGTGCGAACGGCGGTGGTGCGAGCGCCGGCCCTGCCATCGACCCGAACCTGCCGGCTTCGACCGAAACCGTCACGCGCAAGCAATTCGAGCACTGGAACGTCGTCAACACCGAAGACACATTGAAATACATGCCGAACCTTGCGGTGCGCAAGCGCTTCATCGGCGACCTCAACTCGATCATCGCGGTGCGCGGCACGAGCAACACGCAAAGTGCGCGCGGGCTCGTCTATGCGGATGGCCTGCTGCTGTCGAATCTGCTCGGCAGCAGCTATAGCTTTCCGCCGCGCTGGTCGATGGTGTTCCCGGACGAGATTCGCCGGATCGACGTGATCTACGGACCGTTCTCCGCACTCTATCCTGGCAATTCGCTCGGCGCGACGGTATTGATCTCCACGCGCATGCCGACGAAGTTCGAAGCCGACGCCGACGTCAAAGCGTTCACGCAACACTTCGATCTGTTCGGCGTCAACCGCAGCTTCAACGGCAGCCAGGAAAGCGCGACGATCGGCAATCGTATCGGCAAACTCTCGTTCTTCATCGGCGCCAACCACTTCGAGAACGCGAGCCAGCCGCTGCAATTCGCCACGCTCGCAAAATCGAGCACGCCGGCCAAGCCCGGCGATGTCCCCGTCAACGGGGCCTATTTCTACAACAACCAAACCAACGCTTCCACGGCGGTCATCGGCGTAAACGGCGAAGGGATCGAACACGCCGTTCAAGACCAACTGAAGCTGAAGATGCAGTACGACTTCACGCCGACGGTGCAAGGCGCGTTCACGCTCGGTTACTGGCACCGCACGTACAACAGCCAGACATCGACGTTTCTCGTCGACGCGAACGGCAGGCCAGTCTATAGCGGGCTCGTCAACATCGGCGGCAACGAGTACAGCATCCCCTCCTCCGCGCTCGCGCCTAGCATCGGCTGGAGCGAGAACTGGTTATATGGGCTATCGCTGAAGACTCACAACGCAACGGGCTGGAACGGCGAGGCGATCGCATCGTATTACGACGTCACGAACGACGTCGCGCGCACCGCCCATTCCGGGAACCCCGGAAACGGCCCGGGCGTTGCCACCTTCGGCGACGGGACGGGCTGGAAGACGCTCGATCTGAAGGGGACGTGGACGCCGTCTTCATCGAATGCGGGGCTCGTCGATCATGCCCTCACGTTCGGCTACCACTACGACAACTACTTCCTCGACAACGAAACCTACAACACCGCCGCATGGATCGACGGCGCGGCCGGCGGCTTCGCGAACGCATTCAAGGGCCGCACGCAAACGCAAGCCGTCTACGCGCAAGATGCATGGCGATTCTTGCCGCGCTGGAAATTCGTGTATGGCCTGCGCTACGAAGATTGGCAAGCCTACGACGGCCGGCAGGCCGTCGGTGCCGCCACCCTGCCTTACCCGAATGCGGGGCAGCATCACTTTTCGCCGAAGGCGTCGCTCTCCTTCGACGTGACCGATGAAGTGACACTGCGCGCATCGATCGGGCGAGCATATCGCTTTCCGACCGTCAGCGAGCTCTTCCAAGGCCAGATCAACGGCTCGTCGATCGTCAACAACAATCCGAACCTGCAGCCCGAGGACGATCTTTCGAAAGAGCTGACCGCCGAATGGGCGCACGGCACAGCGCTCTATCGGCTGTCGCTGTTCCAGGACGACGTGAAGAACACGATCTTCAGCCAGACGGATACCACGGTCATTCCGAACGTGACGAGCTTTCAGAACATCGGCAAGGTGCGTTCGCGCGGCGTCGAACTCAGCTATCAGGGAGAGGACGTATTCGTGCGCGGGCTCGATCTGCTCGGCAGCGTCGCCTATACGCAATCGAAGATTCTCGCCAACGCCCAGAATCCCGCGACCGTCGGCAAGTACTTCTACCGCATTCCGCTATGGCGCGCCGATCTCGCGGCCACCTATCACGTCGGCGAACGCTATGCGGTGACGATGGCGGCCCGCTACTCCGGACGCCAATACAACACGCTGACCAACACCGATACGAACCCCAACGTGTTCGGCGGCACCAGCACCTATACGGTGGCCGACGCGAAGCTCACGTTCCGGCCGACCAAACTCAGCGAGATCGGCGTCGGCGTCGATAACCTCTTCGACGCGCGCTACTTCGTCTATCACCCGTATCCGGGCCGCACCTTCTATGTCGAAGGCCGGCTGCGTATGTAAAGGAGGCATGCCGATGTCTACGACCACCGCCGCTACCCGAGCACCCGCGACGGGCGAACGCGCGGCGCCGCCGAACGCCGGTTCCAGCCGCGGCTATCGCACGCTCTGGCGCTGGCATTTCTATGCCGGCCTATTCGTGATGCCGTTTCTCGTCGTGCTGGCGATCACGGGCACGATTTACTGCTTCCAGCCTCAATTGGAGCCGCTGCTGTATCGGCACCGGCTCGTCGTCACGCCGCAGGCATCGCCGCGCCTGGACGAAGATGCGCTGCTCGCCGGCGCTCGCGCGGCGATGCCGCCGGGCGCGGTGGCCACGACCGCGCGCATCGAGGCGCGTGCCGATCGCAGCGCCGAGTTCATCTTCCGGCTGCCGAACGGGCGCACGGAGAGCGTGTATCTGAACCCGTACGACGGCGCCGTGCTCGGCACACTCGATGTCGATCGCCGCTTCATGCAGATCGATAGAATGATTCATCGCAAGCTGCTGCTCGGCAAGCCGGGCGAGTTGCTGATGGAGCTCGTCGCGTGCTGGACGCTCGTGATGATCGGCACCGGCGTGGCGTTGTGGTGGCCGCGCGGGGCGGCGCCCGCGCGGGCGGCGCTCGTGCCCGATTTGCGCCGCAAAGGACGGCCGCTATGGAAAAGCATCCATGCGACGCTCGGCATCTGGATCGCGCTCGGCGCCTTCGCATTCGTGGCGACGGGGCTGCCGTGGACAGGCTCATGGGGCAAGCAATTCAAGGCGCTCGCGACCCGTGCGAAGCTCGGTGCACCGGTGGGTGCATGGGGCGGGTTGCACCTGCACTCCGGCGTGCCCGGGCGCGCCAACGCCGCCGATGAAACGGATGCGTCGGCCAAAGCAGTCAAAGCCGCCTCGTCCGACATGGACTCGATGCCGGGCATGACGATGGACGACATGCCATTGCCTCGCGTGCCCTGGGCGGTCGGTGCCGTGCGCGTGCCGCACTCGCCCAATGCGCGTTCTTCCGGCGAGCATTCGCATTCGCTTTCGCTTGCGCAGGTCGTCGCCCGAATGCGGGCGGACGGACTCGTCGATGGTTATGATGTCGCGTTGCCGGCGTCGCGCGAAGGCGTGTATACCGTCTCGTACTTCCCGGACGACCCGACACTCGAGCGTACCGTGTACATCGACCCATACAGCGGCACGGTGCTGAAAGACATCCGCTACCGAGATTACGGCGCCGTAGGCAAGGCGATCTCTTACGGCACGTCGCTGCACATGGGCCGCTATTTCGGTTTGGCGAATCAGATCGTCTGCACGGTGCTTTCGCTCGGCATCGCGCTGCTTGCCGTCACCGGCTGCGTGATGTGGTGGATGCGCCGGCCGCGAGGCACGCTCGGTGCGCCCGCGCGCGAACGCGCCGCTGCGCCGATGCGCGGATGGACAGGCGCGCTCGTCGCCCTCGGCATCGTGTTTCCGTTGATGGGCACGACGCTCATCGCGGTCTGGTTGGTTGACCGCATGGTGTTCGGCCGCGGTGCCGAGCCCGCTGCACCTTGAATTTTGAGTAAAAGAACCATCGTCCCCTATCGAACTGGAGAATCCATGAAGCTCTCGATCAAAACGACGCTCCTCCCGCTCACGCTGTGCCTGTGCGCGGCGCCCGCGCTGGCCGCACCCGCATCGGTCATGGTGTCGGATTGCTGGATCCGCGCGCTGCCCGGTGATCTGCCGTCCGGCGGCTACTTCAGCGTGATGAACATGAGCGACAAGCCGGTGAATCTCGTCGGCGTGCAAACGAGCGCATTCGGCATGGCGATGCTCCACCAGACGCAAAGCAACGGCAGCACGTCGTCGATGATCATGGTCGATAAGGCCGCGGTGCCGGCCAACGGCATGCTGAAATTCGCGCCGGGCGGTTATCACCTGATGCTCGAAAAGCCGAAGCATGCGCTCAAAGTCGGCACGTCGATTCCGATGACGTTCAAGTTCGACGACGGCGAGAAAGTGACGAGCGAATGCGCGGTGAAGAACGCGGGGGCAATGGGGGATTGAGTCTGCAGCTTGCAAGCGGCGCGAAAGCCCTCTACTATCACAACTGGTAGCGTATGAACGGAACGGCGAAAGCCGTGCGCTATTCCCGCCCCACAAGGGGTCGTCACTCAAGCGTGGCGATAACCAAGAGGTCCGATTAGTAGTTTGAATAAGGCTCCTTCCAGGGGCCTTTTTCTTTTGGCGTGTCAGTTCTTGACCATGACATTGACACCGTCAGTGCGGGGGTTCCTTAATCCCATTAATCGAGAGTACGCAGGGCAACGCGGTGCAAGGAAGTCACATAGCGAGTAGCGGTGACGGCGAACACAGCGGCGAGCAGGAAACGCTTCAGTTTTTTTCGGAAATGCCGTTGACCAGAGATAATCGCATGCAATGCGAGCCTGGACAGGCGGCGT